>DATKCD010000123.1:0-5831 GCA_035544735.1 Thermoanaerobaculia bacterium | reverse complement strand
GCGACGGTCGTGGTCGTCGTCGTGGTTCTTCTCCTCGTTCTCTTCATCGGCGCGATCCTCGCAGCCATCGCGATTCCGAACTTCCTGACTGCGATGCAGCGAGCCAAACAGAAGCGAACCATGGCCGACCTCCGCTCGATCGCCGTCGCCGCCGAGGCGTATGCCGTGGATCACGATGCGTATCCCGACGTCCGATCTCTCGACGAGCTGGAGGCCGCCCTCAGCCCGACCTACATCCGGCAGCTCCCGAAGGTGGACGGGTGGGACAATCCGATCGAGTACGACTGCTGGAGCACCGTCGAGGGGGCGCCGTGCGACTCGTACGTGCTCCTCAGCGGCGGACGAGACGCCGAGCTCGAGGGAAAACCTCTGGACGCTTACGCCGGCCCGACCACGCATTTCGACTGCGACATCGTCTTCTCCAACGGACACTTCGTGCAGTATCCCGGCAGGGGGGAGGCGACCCCGGAACGGTAAACTGACGAAGCACCCGGTCGGGTCACGGTGAGAAGGAGGAGAATCATGAAGATCGGGGTACTCGGTTCGGGCGAGGTGGCGAAGGCGCTCGGCGCCGGCTTTCTCGAACATGGTCACCAGGTCACGATGGGAACGCGCACGGCGTCGAAGCTCGCGGAATGGGCGGCCGGGCATCCCGGTGCCCGGATCGCGCCGTTCGCCGGCGCGGCGGCGTTCGGCGAGGTGGTCGTTCTCGCGGTGAAGGGCTCCGCCGCGGCGGAGGCGCTTCGCGCGGCTGGGGCGGCGAATCTCGACGGCAAGCCGGTGATCGATGCGACGAACCCGATCGCCGACGCCCCGCCGCAGAACGGCGTGCTGAAGTTCTTCACCGATCTCGACGAGTCGCTGATGGAACGTCTGCAGAAGGAGTTTCCAGGGGCCCGCCTGGTCAAGGCCTTCAACTCGGTCGGCAGCGCGCTGATGGTCGATCCGAAGCTGAAAGGCGGCAGGCCGACGATGTTCCTCTGCGGGAACGACGAGGCGGCGAAAGGGGTCGTCACCCGAATCCTCGACGAGCTCGGCTGGGACGCTGCGGACATGGGGAAAGCGGAGGCGGCGCGGGCGATCGAGCCGCTCTGCATTCTCTGGTGCATCCCGGGATTCCTCCGCGGCGACTGGGCGCACGCGTTCAAGCTGCTCGAGCCGGCCTGACGCTCCCCCGCCGGAGTCGAATCCTCCTGTTCCATCCGTTCAAGACGATTCGAAGCCTCCCTTCCTAAACTTCGGGTTCATGAGAATTCCGGGGTTAGCTGCTCTGCTCGTGCTCGTCGCGGCGATGCCGGCGGCGGCCATCGTCATGCGCCACGACGTCGACGCCCGGGAGTACCTCGCCGGCGATCGGCGGCTCGCGGCGGTGGGCCAGCTCGACACGAGGATCGAGACCGTCCTGATCGCCGATCGCTGGGCTCTGACGGCGGCGCACGCGGTGGAAATGCTCGGCCCATTCGACGCGCCACACGTCCGCTTCGGCGAGCGCTGTCATCGGGTCCGCCGCGTGATCCTCCATCCCGACTGGGAGCGCGGCTGGCCGCACCCGCACGAGATGCACGATCTCGCTCTGCTCGAGCTCGAGCTCGAGCAGGCCGTCGAAGGGATCGAGTCCATTCCTCTTTACGATGGCACGGGCGAGCTGGGACGGATCGTCACGATCGCAGGCCGCGGGCGAGCCGGCAACGGACGCGAGGGACCGGCGGCGGAGAAGGATCACGTGCTGAGGAGCGGCACGAACCGGATAGACGCCGTGACCGCCACGACCCTCTTCATGATCTTCGACGAGCCCTCGTCGGCAACCCCGCTCGAGGCGATCTCCGGCTCGGGCGACAGCGGCGGACCCGCATTTCTGGACGTGGACGGCGCTCTTCATCTCGCAGGGATCAGCTCCGCGACCACCGGCGTTCCCGATCTGACCCTGAGCCTCTACGGAACCGTCGATCTCTACACCCGCGTCTCGGCGTTCTCGGCATGGATTCACAACGTCATTTCCGGGAGCGCGGTCGAGACCGAATGGACCTCGCCGGCTCCCTGCGGCAGGGGGCGATGGCCTCGGCACTCCGCATCGAGGCTGGCGGAATCGTTCTTCGACGCGTGGGGGGCAGGATCGAGCGCGGCGTTCGAGCCGTTCTACCGGGACGTGGACGATCCCGACGAACGGACCCGAAAAGCCGAGAACGTGTTTCGCAATCTGCCGGAGCGATACGGTCCGATCGAGATCGAGTCGTGCGCGACCCTGGGCGATCGCGAGATCCGCGTCCTCGCGCGGACACGCGACGGTTCCGAGTGGTTCAGCATCGGCCTGCGCCATGCCGCCGAAAAACCGGAAGAGATGGAGCGTCTGTATCTGAAGCCCGAGCGGCCGCCCGGCGCGCCATCGCGGTGCGAGGAATCGATCGGCCGCTGAGCGCGCGCCCGACGCCTCCGGCGAGAACGCTGCCTCCGGAACGGCTCGCCGGCCTTATCATCGGCCTTATCATCGGCCTTATCATGGCGCCCGTGGCCGGGACGATCGAAGAAAGGGCTTCCGGGCTCGAGGGGTTGAGCCTCCGGCTGCGCGCCTACCCGTCGGGAACCGTCCAGCCCGACCACGCGCACGATCAGACCATCCTCAACATCGTGCTGAGCGGTGCCCTGCGCGAATCGACCGAGGTCGCGGACCGAACTCTCCCCCCCTGGAGCCTCTACGTCCGGCCTCGGGGAATCACGCACCGGAATCACTACGGCAACGGGATCACGCGCGTGCTGTCGATCGCCGTTCCCGGCGAATGGCGCCCGCCACGCCACGACGGATCCGGATCGCTGTCGGATCTCGCGCGCGTCAGGACCGTCATCGCGCTCCTGCGCCACCTTCGGCACGACGAGAAGCTCGCCGTCGCTCCGAGCTCCGCTCTCGAGACCCTCGTCCTCTCGAGATCCGGGCACTCGCCTGAGCGTCCCGGCCGCCGCCTCGCCGAAGCCGAGCGGGCCCTCGGACTGCACGGCGCGCGCATCGGAGAGCTCGCGCGCGCGATGGCGATGCACCGCGTCTCCCTCAGACGCTCGTTCCGGCGCTCGTACGGGATCACTCCGAGCGCCTACCGGCGATGGTGCCGCGTCCGCGCCGCCGCCGGCCGGCTCGGCCAGGACTCCGACCCTCTGTCCCGCGTGGCGCTCGAAGCCGGATTCGCCGATCAGAGCCACATGTGCCGCGATTTTCGCCGCGTCCTCGGCGTCACCCCTTCGGAATACCGCCGCCTGATCGAGGTCTGACGCGGCCTGCGACTCGCGCGAGATCACTCGCCCGTCGCGACCGCTCCGTGGCCCGGCGGCTTCCGCAGCCGCTCCGGGCACCTCGTCGGCGGGCTCCGGAAATAGCTCTCCATGCCGGCGGCGCCGGAGCGGATCAGGGCGCACTTCTGCGCCTGCGTCAGGCTGAAGTCGGTCGTCCGGATCCCCAGCGGGTCGATGAACACCGTCCGGCGGATGACCTCCGGCGAGCGGCAGACCTGATCCACCTGTACCGCGACCAGGCTGCCGAAGACCTCCTCGGTGAACACCTCCAGACCGGTGATCTCCCGCCCCTTGTGCAGCGAGCCGAGGAAGAATCCGAGCGTCGATGCGGTCGGCGGTCCGCCGGGCGAGAAGAGGCCGATCGGGTAGTTGTTGAGCACTCCCCCGTCCACGAACGTATCGCCGCCGATCTTCGGCGCGGCGAAGTAGAACGGGATCGACATCGACGCGCGCACCGCCGCGGCCAGAGGAACATCGCGATAGCGCTCGTCCTCGTGCGAGAAGACCACCCAGTCCTCGACGTCGAGGTTCGTGGCGACGACGTACAGGTCCTTGAACGCCGGGTCGGTCCGCGCCCGCTCGTGGAGATCGGCGAACGTCGCGTCCTTCGCCCCGAGCCTCCGCTCGACCAGACAGCGGAACAGGCACTCGGCGTAGTCCCCCTCGTACCAGCCGTAACGGTCGAAGAGCCGGCGCAGGTCGGCCAGGAACCTGCCGTCTCTGAATTTGCCGTAGTCGATCGCGAGGACGATCCGCACGACTTCCTCCGGCGTATAGCCGAGCGCCACGAGCAGTGCGGTGATGGAGCCGGCCGAGGTGCCGCCGACCCGGCGCACGGGCTCGAGCAGGCCGCGCTCGCCGAGAACCCGGAGAGCACCGGCGTACGCCGTCCCCTTGACCCCGCCCCCCTCGAAGACGAGGTTCTCGATCGGACCGCCGGCGGGCGGCCGGTCCGGCGAGAGCTCGACGCGGCACGGTTCCGCCGTCCCTGCCGGAATGGCGGCGCAGTCACACGACCCGCCGGCCGGCCGGCTGCTCCGGCAGCCGGCCGCCACGATGCACGCGACCACGAAGAGAGAGAGGGCGAGACGACGCATGGCGGGCTCCTCCGGGAACGAAGCGATCCGGCGATTCCCGGGACGCCGAAATGCTACACGCAAAGCCGGGACGCGGGCCAGCCATCCGCGCGACGCCGGAGCCGCCTCGTTGAAATTGCGGATCGAATCACTTCTTCGCCTCGATGAACCCGCGGATCAGGGCGTTGACGAGCTCGGGTTTCTCGTGAACGACCCAGTGCGTTGCGTCGGGAATGCGCTCGACGGTCAGATCGGGAACGAGCTCATCCAATCCGTCGAGATTGCCGGAAAGCAGATAGGAGTCCCTTTCGCCCCAGATGACGAGCGTCGGGACGCGAACGGTGAAGTCGGCCGTGTCGCCGAGGAACGTGCCGCTCGACCGGTCGCCTTCGACCGGGGGGGGCCCGACGCGTGCGGCGCGGTAGTAGCTCAATGCACCGGTGAGCGCTCCGGGCTGCGACCATGCCTCGATGTAAGCGGCCTTGTCCCGCTGGTCGAACACGCCCGTCTTCAGCCCTTCCCCCATCACCGCCTGCACGAGCGCGGCATGGTGATTCGCGGAGAGTGCCGCTTCCGCGCCGGCGCCGCGGAACGCCAGCATGTATCGCGACGCCTTCTGCTGCCGCGGATTGTCGCGCAGCTCGCGCGCGAACAGAGCCGGATGCGGCGCATTGATGATGATGAGCTTTTCGAGAAGCTCGGGATGGTCGATCGCGAACGCCCACGCGATCACCCCTCCCCAGTCGTGGCCGACCAGCGTGAGCTTCCGGTAGCCGAGCGTCTCCGCCAGGGCGCGGAGGTCTTCCACGAGATGCTTCCTGTCGTACTCCTCGACGGAGGCGGGCTTCGAGGAGAGATTGTAGCCGCGCATGTCGAGAGCGACCGCTCTGTGGTCCCGGCCGAGCTCCGCGAGCTGGTCCTTCCACGCGTACCAGAACTCCGGGAAGCCGTGGACGAACAGAATGAGCTCGCCGTTCCCGGCGGTCGCGTAATGCAGCCGCACTCCGTTGACCTCGGCGTATTCGTGCCGGACCTCGCCCGCGCTCGTCGATCGGCGGTGCTCCTGGTTCGTCATCGGATGCTCGTCATCGTTTCACAGCTCGCCGGCCGGACGCCATCCGACCGGATTTTCGCCGGCGAAACGGCGCTTGGTTCTGCTACGCTCTGTTCCTCCGGAGTGATCGGGTGAGCGCGGATCAACTGACCATATTCGGCATTCTCGCGGCGACGCTGGTTCTGTTCGTATGGAACCGGTGGCGTTACGACGTGGTGGCGCTGGTCGCACTGCTGGTCGTCGCGCTCGCAGGTCTGGTGCCGCCCGACCAGGTCTTCATCGGTCTGGGGCACCCGGCGGTCGTCACGGTGGCGGCGGTGCTGATCCTCAGCCGCGGCCTGCTCAACGCCGGCGTCATCGACATGCTGGCGCGTCAGTTGACGCGGGTGGGTGAGCGGCCGTGGGTCCAGGTGACGACGCTC
>DATKCD010000122.1:0-43186 GCA_035544735.1 Thermoanaerobaculia bacterium | reverse complement strand
CGGCTCGCGCTCGAGGGGGGACGCGAGGTGTTCGCCGTCCCCGGCTCGATCTTCTCGCAGACGAGCGAGGGGGGACACCGGCTCATTCAGGACGGGGCGAAGCTGCTCCACTCGATGGACGATCTCTGGAACGAGCTTCCTCTCTGCCCGCCTGCCGCGGCAGCGGTGGCGGCAGGGAGGACCCTCGAGCCGCATGGCGAGATCGCCGCCATCTTTCCGCCGGACGAAGGGCTGACCGTCGATCAGGCCGCGGAGAAGCTCGGGATGCGCATCGAAGAGCTGGCTCCGCGGCTGTTCGAGCTCGAAATGCGGGGGAGAATCCGCGCGCTGCCGGGGGCGCGCTACGTGAGGCTGGAGGAGTGAAGAGGCTAAGGGAACCTCTGCACAAGTAGGAGGGGTGGCGCTGATGGCGCTTGCGGGCCGAGATCAAGGAGCGAGGAGGAGGCGATGCGGTGTCATCGTCGACGACGAGCGACGCAGAGATCGGCCCGCAATCGCCATCAGCCCTGCGGGTTGTGGGCGGCGCCGGGCCGACTGCGCGCCGCCGCTCCTCGACGATGGCCCCGCATCGCCTGCGTCGCGGCGGCGCGCATTCGACCTCGGCGGCGCCCACAACGACACCCCTCCTACTTGTGCAGAGGTTCCCTAGTTGAGCAAACTTCTCCGGATCCTGCTCATCGCGGCGGTCACGCTCCTTCTGCTTGCGCTCTTCCTCAGGAACAGCGATCCGAAGGAGGTGCTCGGGGTTCTCGGTTCGATCCGTCCGGGATGGTTCGTCGCCGCTCTGCTCACCAACTTTTCGGCCCTGCTGTTCCGGACGGCGCGGTGGCGGACCGTGCTCGGGGCGAGCTCGGGAATGCGGCCGCCGCTGTACGACACGTTTCTCTCGACCGCGATCGGATTCATGTCTTCGGCGATCCTTCCGATCCGCGCCGGCGACGTCGTGAGACCCGCGTTGCTGAGCCGGCGTACCGGGATTCGCTTCGCGACGGCTCTCGGCACCGTCGTCTGCGAGCGCCTCATCGACCTGGTCGCCGTCCTGTCGATGTTCCTTGTCTTCGCGTCGACGGCAGGAAGAGCGCTGAGCGCCGATCCGGCGACTTCGCGGAAGGCGATCCTGATCCACAGCGCGGCCACCGTCGCCACCCTCGTGCTCCTCGCCATCGCGACGCTCGTCGTTCTCCTCTATCTCTTTCGCGAGCGGGCGCGCTCGCTCCAGATGCGCGTGTCGACCTGGCTTCCGAAGCGGGTCCGGCGCGGATGGATCGCATTCTTCGACTCCCTCTCGGCGGCGATCGAGATCCTCGGAAGCCCGCGCGTGCTCGCGCGCGTCATCGTGTTCACCGCCGGCATCTGGCTCTGTCTGACCGGCCAGTTCATCCTCGTCCTCTACGCGATGGGACGACCCCTGCCGTACGTCGCCAGCTTTCTGGTCACCGGCATGACCATTCTCGGCATTTCGATTCCGACCCCGGGCGGCGTCGGCGGATTCCACAAGGCAGCCCAGATGGCGCTGACCAATTTCTACGGGTTCGGTGTCAGCGCCTCGGTCGCCGTCGCTCTGGTATTCCACATCGTGGGGACCGCGCCGGTCGTGCTGACCGGACTCGCGCTGTTCGTCAGGGAAGGGATGAGCGTGCGGCAGCTCGCTCGGATCCGGGAAGGTGGGAGCGAGGGGGAGGAGGGGGGATAATGGCAGGTGGGCGGAGCCGGAATCCGCCGCGATCGATATGCGCTGCCCCTACTGTGGCCATGTGGAAGACCGCGTCGTCGACTCGCGCGAGAGCCGCGAGGGGAACGTGATCCGGAGGCGCCGGGAGTGCATCCGGTGCGAGCGGCGCTTCACGAGTTACGAGAAGATCGAGATGGTTCCGTTTCAGGTGGTGAAGCGGGACCAGCGTCGCGAGCCGTACGAGCGCGATAAGCTCATGCGGGGGCTCCGCATCGCGTGCCGCAAGCGGCCGGTGTCGGCCACCACGCTCGAGGCGCTCGCCGACGAGATCGAAGCCGCCATGCAGGATTCGGCCGACCGCGAGATCTCGAGCGGTGAGATCGGGAGCCTGGTGATGGAGCGGTTGCGCGAGCTCGACCAGGTCGCGTACGTGCGGTTCGCCTCGGTGTATCGCCGATTCGAGGATCTGGAAGAGTTCGTCCGCGAGCTGACCCAGCTCCGCGACCGCGAGAAGTGACTCTTTCCGGGCGGAGCCGGGTACAGCCATTGCAGCACCCGCTCTGCCGGTCCTCTGCATTTCCTGCGCCCCGGGCGGTTGTTGCAGGGGGTGGACTCGTGATTGGATAGGGGTTGCAGCGCGAGGTGGACATGACCGATCCGACCGAACCCGCCAAGGAAGAAGCGATCAAGATCCCCGACGTCCTGCCGGTATTGCCGCTGAAGGACCTGGTGATCTTCCCGTTCATCATCGTTCCGCTGTCGGTCTCGCGCGAGAAATCGATCAACGCGGTCGATCAGGCACTGGCCGAGAACCGCGTGATCATGCTGACGGCGCAGAAGGACTTCCAGAACGAGGATCCTGGCGAGGACGATCTCTACCGCGTGGGGACGGTGGCGATCATCATGCGGATGCTCAAGCTTCCGGACGGGCGCATCCGCATTCTGGTGCAGGGGCTGTCCCGCGCCCGGATCGATTACTTCATCCAGACGGCGCCGTTCTTCAAGGCGAAGATCACGCGCATCGAGGAGCCGATCCTGAAGGAGCGCCCGCTCGAAGTCGAAGCGCTCGTCCGCTCGGTCAAGCAGAACCTCGAGCGGTCCGTCCAGCTCGGCAAGAACATCTCGCCCGAAGTGATGGTGATCGCCGCGAATCTGGACGACCCCGCGCGACTGACCGACCTCGCAGCCTCGAACCTCGAGCTCAAGCTCGAGGAGTCGCAGCAGATTCTCGAGAGCATCGATCCGATCGACCGCCTCCGCAAGGTCAACGAGCTCGTCATCCGCGAGATCAACCTCCTCACGATGCAGCAGGAGATCTCCACCGCCGCCCAGGGCGAGATGAACAAGAGCCAGCGCGAGTACTTCCTCCGCCAGCAGCTCAAGGCCATCCAGTCCGAGCTCGGCGAAGGCGAGGATCTCGCCGAGGAGATCGAGAATTATCGCAAAAAGATCGAGGAGAAGAGCATCCCCGAGGAGGCGAAGGAGGAGATCGAGAAGCAGCTCAAACGCCTCGAGCGCTCGCATCCCGACTCGGCCGAGACCTCCATCATCCGGACTTATCTCGACTGGATGACGACCCTCCCCTGGGGCGTCATGTCGCAGGACAACCACGACCTCGAGCGCGCCCGCACCATCCTCGACGAAGACCATTACGATCTCGAGAAGATCAAGGAGCGCATCCTCGAATATCTCGCCGTGCGCAAGCTGAAGGGAACCAAGATGCGCGGGCCGATCCTCTGCTTCGTCGGCCCCCCGGGTGTCGGCAAGACCTCCCTCGGCCGCTCCATCGCACGCGCCCTCGACCGCAAGTTCGTCCGCCTCTCCCTCGGCGGCGTTCGCGACGAGGCCGAGATCCGCGGCCATCGCAGAACCTACGTCGGCGCTCTCCCCGGACGAATCATCCAGGGCATCAACCAGGCCGGAACGTCCAACCCCGTCTTCATGCTCGACGAAGTCGACAAGATCGGCGCCGACTACCGCGGCGATCCGTCATCCGCACTCCTCGAGGTCCTCGACCCCGAACAGAACTTTTCCTTCCGCGACCACTACGTCGGCGTCGCCTACGACCTCTCCAACGTGATGTTCATCGTCACCGCCAACGTCCTCGAGACGATCCAGCCCGCCTTCCTCGACCGGATGGAAGTCATCCGCCTCTCCGGCTATACGGACGAGGAGAAGGTGATGATCGCCAAGCGCCATCTGATCCCGAAGCAGATGGAGGAGAACGGCATCGCCGGCGCGAACGTCACCTGGACCGATTCCGGAATCATGAGGATCATCACCGGCTACACGAAGGAAGCCGGGCTGCGCAACATGGAGCGCGAGATCGGGACGATCTGTCGCAAGATCGCCGTCGAGGTCGCCGAGGGGAAGGCGAAGGAATCGTACCGGATCACCGACGCGGTGATCGAAAAGTACCTCGGGCCGATGAAGCATTTCGCCGAGGAGCTGCTCGAGCGCGACCAGGTCGGCGTCGCGACCGGCCTCGCGTGGACCGCCGTCGGCGGCG
Source organism: Thermoanaerobaculia bacterium (assembly GCA_035544735.1). GTDB lineage: Bacteria > Acidobacteriota > Thermoanaerobaculia > Gp7-AA8 > Gp7-AA8 > DATKCD01. Next base: position 39,005 of record DATKCD010000122.1, on the reverse strand, counting down.
ACATCCTCTTCATCGAGGCGATCGCCGTCCGCGGCAAGGGCAAGCTTCAGCTCACCGGCCAGCTCGGCGAAGTCATGAAGGAGTCCGCCCAGGCCGCCCTCACCTACGCCCGCGCTCACGCCGAGGAGCAGGGCATCCCCGCCGACTTCTTCGAGAACCACGACATCCACATCCACGTCCCCGCCGGTGCGATCCCCAAGGACGGCCCCTCGGCCGGCATCACCATCACCACCGCCATCATCTCCGTCATCACCGGCCGTCCAGTCCGCCGGAACGTCGCGATGACCGGCGAGGTGACGCTCCGCGGCGAGATCCTGCCGATCGGCGGCGTGAAGGAGAAGGTGCTCGCCGCCCGCGCCGCCAAGATCAACACCGTCATCCTGCCCAAGCTCAACGAGCGTGATCTCGTCGAGGTCCCCGAGCCGATCAAGCGCGACATGAAGTTCTTCTTCGTCGATCACATCGAAGACGTGCTCAAGGTCGGACTCCTCCCGCGCGACGCCGCCGGTGAAAAGACCGTCGACCGCGAAGGGCGCGAGGCGCATCCTCTCCCCGAGCCGGAGAAGAAAAAGGACGAGCATCCCGTCGCGCAGGAGATGTAACGACCGCGTGACGGCCCGGACGCGGGGACCAGAGGAATTCGCCTGCGGAGCTCGCGCCCTTACGCGCCGAACCGGGCGACGAGCGCCTCGGCGGCCGGCAGCAGCAGCGCCGCGACGAGCACCTTCACGACGTCATTGACCAGGAACGGCGCGACTCCGGTCACGAACGCCGCTTCGGCTCCGATCGTCATCGCCAGCCACGACCATCCCCCGAGATGGATCACCGCCAGCGCCATCGCCATTCCCGGGATCGTCGTGATCGGACGGCGCGTCCAGCCGCTGCGCGCCACCCATCCGGCGATCCACGCCGCGAACGGGAAGGCCAGCAGGTACCCGGCGGTCGGTCCGGCGAGCACCGCGATCCCTCCGCGACCCTGAGCGAACACCGGCAGACCGCTCATCCCCTCGAGGAGATAGAGCACGACCGCCGCGCACCCACGCACCGGACCGAGCGCCGCGCCGAGGAGCAGCACGGCGAGCGGCTGGAGCGTGAGCGGGACGGGGGAGAAGGGAATCGGGATCGCGACCTGCGCGGAGAGCGCCAGCAGCAGCGAGCCCGAGAAGATCACGATCGCATTGCGGAGCAGCGACTCGCCGGCGATCCGCTCGGCGACGAACGCCGGAAGGGTCGTCGTGCGGCTGGGCGCGGTGACTTCGGTCATGACGATCTCCAGTGCGGACGGCGGCATTCTACGTGCCCGGTCCGGACGAGTCCAGACGCGATCCGCGCGACCGGGACCAGAGGTCGCTGCCGCACGAAGCGCCCCGCCCGCCGGGCTGATACGATTCCGCGCGGAGTGAGTCGAGATCACCGCACCCTTCGCGCGCTGCTCTTCGGGCTCGTCGCCCTGGGGTGGATCTCCGCCTGCGCCCGCCCGACGGAGCTGACCGAACGGAAGGCGGCGGAGATCCTCGAAGGAGCGAGCTTCGAGGTCGCGCCGGTTTACGCCGAGGTTCCCCAGGTCGTCCGCTGGGGCCCGGAGTCGCCGAAGGACGACTACGACGAGCTCGCCGTGCGGACCCTCCGGAATCTCGAACGGGAGGGTCTCGTCAGGCTGATCGACGAAGGCTCTCCCGAGTCGGATGTGTACGTCCTTCGCGCCGAAACGACGCCCGAGGGATTTCGCATCCTCGGGACCGTGCCGAGCGCGCGGGGGCCGGCGCTGCGCGCCCGCATCGCCGAGAAGCGCATCGACGGACTGCGCAACTTCATCCGTCACCCCGACGACCCGACCGTCGCGCGCGCGGAGCTCGTCTGGCATTACGAGCGTCCGACGCGTTTCTACGACCTCTTCGAGACGAAGATCGACAAGCCGCTCGATCGACCGTTCGCGTCTCTGGTCTCGTTTCGCTGGGAGGACGGGTCGTGGCACTTCGCCGTCATCGCGGAGAAGGTCGATCCGTCGAACTGAAGGCGGGCGGACGCTCGCGGCGCTCGACTCCCCCCGGGCTGGCGATGAGGGCTTCGGTCGCCTCGGTGGGGAAAAAGCCGGTATCGACCACGCCCGCCCAGCGCCGCATCTCGTCGACGACCTCGGCGACGTCTCGATCTGCCGGGACGCGGACGTCGAGGATGCGGTTTCCCTCGTCCGTCATGAAGGGATTTCCGCCGCTCTTCCGGAGCTCGGGTTCGAGACCGGCGTCGGCGAACCGCCGGCGGAGGACGTCGACGGCGAGAGGGATGACCTCCACGGGAAGAGGCCCCTCGCCGAGGCGCTCGACCAGCTTGCCGTGGTCCGCGACGACGATGAAGCGCCGCGAAGCCTGCTCGACGATCTTCTCGCGAAGCAGCGCCCCTCCGCGTCCCTTGATGAGTCGGAGGCGGGGATCGATCTCATCGGCGCCGTCGACGGCGAGATCGAGAGGCGCGAGCTCGGCGAGAGAAGCGACGGCGATGCCGAGCGATCGAGCGAGCTCCTCGGTCCTGGCCGAGGTGCAGACGCCCCGGATGCCGGCGATCGATCCGGAGGCGATCGCCTTCCCGAGAAGGCGGACGAACTCTTCCGCGGTACTGCCGGTGCCGAGGCCGAGCGACATGCCGCTGCGGACCTCGCGGAGGGCGGCGCGGGCCGCTTCGAGCTTGAGAGCGCGCGAATCAGAACCCACCGGCGAGCCCCTCGCGTCTGGTGTCCGCCACCGCGTGGATCTTCCCGTCCCGGAACATCAGAGCATGGACGTCCCCGATCGAGTCGACCTGCCTGGTCGCGTGTCCCATCCGGTTGAGTGTCGTGACGAACTCCAGATCGGTGCGGTCGCGCTCCCACGAGATCTCGTCGGGCCACGCCTGATGGTGGTAACGCGGCGCCTCGACGGCCTCCACGAGCGACATCCCGAACTCGGTCACGTTCAGGAAGACCTGGAGCACGATGGTCGGAATCGCTCCTCCGCCCGGGCTCCCGAGGACGAGCAGCGGCTCGCCGCCGCGGAACACGATCGTCGGGCTCATGGAAGACGCCATCTTTCTTCCAGGCTCGATGGCGTTGGCGTCTCCCTGGACGAGGCCGTACGCGTTCGGCTGCCCCGGCGCCGAGGTGAAGTCGTCCATCTCGTTGTTGAGAAAAAAGCCCCCCTCGGGGACGAGGTAGCCGGAGCCGAAGAACGTATTCAGCGTGGTGGTGATGGAGGCGATGTTGCCGTGGGGATCGACGATGGAGAAGTGGGTCGTCTCGCCGGCGGGAGCCGGTGTGACGGCGGTGTCGGTGAGCGCGCGGGTGGAGCTGGCGCGGTGGAGATCGATCGAGCGGCGCCACGTGGCGGCGCGCTCGGCAGAGAAGAGCATGGCATACGGGATCCGCGTCGCTGCCGGATCGCCGATGAATCGGTTTCGATCGAGGAAGGCGCGGCGCTCGATCTCGGCGAGCAGATGGACGTAGCCTGCCGACTGGAATCCGAAGCTCTGCAGATCGTACGGCTCGAGGATCTGAAGCATCTCGCCGAGGAGCAGGCCACCCGCCGACGGGGGTGCCATGGTGTAGATCTGATGGTCGCGATCGTCGATGCGGATCGGGGCGCGCCAGACGGGTCGGTACTCGCGCAGGTCTCGCGCGGAGATGATGCCGCCCTCGCTTCGCATCGCGTCGAGGATCATTCGCGAGGTGGCTCCTTCATAGAACTCGCGCGCCCCGTGCCTGGCGATCCGGTCGAGGGTGCGCGCCAGTCGCGGCTGACGCACCAGCGCGCCGGTCTCGAGCGCCGATCCACCCGGAAAGAGCAGCTCCGCCGTGGCGGGGAACCGGTCGATCTCGCGCAATTTCTGCGCCTCGGCCAGATGAAGGACGTCGATGTTGCGCCAGACGAATCCGTCGCGCGCCAGCCTGACCGCCGGCTCGACCAGCTCCCGCCATCCCATCGAGCCGAATCGCTCGTGCATCTCCGCGAGCCCCGCCACCGCCCCCGGAACCGCGGTCGCCAGCGGCCCTACCGTGCTCGCGTTCTTCCGCGGCTTCCCCTCGGCGTCGAGGTACATCTGGCGCGTCGCCCGCGCCGGCGCGACCTCCCGGTAATCGAGCGTCCACACCGCATCGTCCGCGGCGTCGTAGTAAACGAGGAATCCCCCTCCGCCGATGTTGCCCGCCTGCGGATGGCTGACCGCCAGAGCGAACGACACCGCGACGGCGGCGTCGATCGCATTTCCCCCCGATGCGAGGACCGACAGCCCGATCTTCGTCGCCGCGGGAGAGGCCGTCGAGAGCGCCGCACGCTCGGCCACCACCTGCGCCGTGGCGAGCGCGGGCGCCACGGCCAGCAGCAGCGCCGGAAACCATCGCGTCATCTTCTCTTCCCTCTGTGCGAACGATTTCGCTCGTGAACGATCCTGAGCCCTTTCAACGTCAGCTCCGGGTCCCACTGTTCGATGTGCCGGCTCTCCTCGATGAAGCTCTTCGGGATTCCTCCCGTCGCCACCACCGTCCCGATCGAGGGGACCTCGTTCTTCATCCGTTCGAGCACGCCGTCGATCAGCCCGAGGTATCCGTAGTAGAGGCCGGACTGCAGGCTGCCGATCGTGTTCGTTCCGATCAGATGCGCCGGCTTTCGGATGTCGACGCGCGGAAGGCGGGCCGCCCGCGTGAACAGCGCCTCGGCCGACACGGTCAGCCCCGGCGCGATGAGCCCTCCGCAGTACTCCCCGCGCCCGGTCACGAGGTCGAACGTCGTCGCCGTCCCGAAGTCGACCACGATCACCGAGCCGTCGAACTGTTCGTGCGCCGCAACGGCGTTCACGATGCGGTCCGCCCCCACCTCCAGCGGATTCTCGGTCCGGATCGAAAGGCCGGTGCGCACGCCGGGCTCGACGAACAGGGCCTGGACTCCGAACGTCCGCTCGAGCATCTCGCCGATCATGCTGTCGAGCGGCGGCACGACCGAGGCGACGACGGCTGCGTCGATCCGCCCCTCCGCTCCGACGAGCTGGCGCGCCAGAATGCCGTACTCGTCGACGGTTCGATCGCGCGCCGTAGCCAGCCTCCACGACGCCGCCAGCTCCTCGCCACGCCACAGCCCCAGCACGATGTTCGTATTTCCGACGTCGACCGCGAGGAGCTGCTCCATGACCGTGCGGAGTCTATCAATCTCGTACGCGGAGTGACGAGTCGGCGAGTGCCGAGCACGCCGGCCGCCTCCGTTCCGCGACCGTGCGAGCGCGGAAACTCACGCGCGGAACTCGATCAGGTCGCCGGCGGAGATCAGGCGTACCTCGCCGCCGGCGAGGATGCGCGCGCGACCGAGATCGTCGATCCCGTCCCAGAGCCCGTCGATCCGCTCGGGGCCGAGCTGGAACGCGACGCGGTCGCCGCCCCGGTGCACCGACAGGCTGCGCCATTCCTCGAGGATTCGGACGGGATCGTACGGCCGGAAGAGCTCGCGGTCGCAGACCTCGACGAACGCCTCGATCGCTTCGGCGACGTCGTGCCCGGTTCCCCCTTGCTCCGTCACCGACGTCGAATTCGGCGGCGAGCCGGTGCCGAGAGGAAGGACGTTCACGCCGACGCCGACGATGACGAAGGCGTCGGTCTCCCGTGTCCGTGCCTCGATCAGGATCCCGGCGATCTTCGCTCCGCCGGCGTGGATGTCGTTCGGCCATTTGATGCGGGACTCGACGCCGCAGCGTTCGCGGAGAAAGCGGACGACGGCGAGGGCGGCTTCGAGGGGAAGGAGCGGAAGCTCGGCGGCGGAGCGGGTGAGGAGGGTGGTGGCCCAGATCCCTTTTCCTGCGGGGGCGTACCATCCGCGGTCGCCGCGTCCGCGGCCGGCGGTCTGTTCGAGAGCGACGATGACGGCCGAGGGGAAGGGGAGCTCGTTTTCGAGGCACTCGGTCATGACGCGGCGGCCGAGGCGGTTGGTGGAGTCGGCGGTGGGGAGAAGGGCGATCGACTCGATTCGGGCGAGGCGACGGGCGAGCGAATGGATGTCGACGCTCATACGGAGCTCGCGGCGAGGTTCTGGCGGAGCTTCTCGAGTCGCTGGCGGAGCTCGGTTTCGCGCGCGCGGGCGCCCTCGACGACGTGCGCGGGAGCGCGCGAGACGAACTTCTCGTCCTGGAGGCGGGCGGCAGTCGACGCGATCTCGCGCTCGATCTGCTCGATCTGCTTCTGCAGACGCTCGATCTCCTCGGGCGAGATCTCCTTCCTCGGAAGCTCGACTCCGATCTCGATTCCGCCGACGTGGTCGCGGTGAGCTCCTTCGGGGATCGGCTCGTTGATGACCAGCTCCGAGAGTCGGGCCAGGTCGAGCAGGAGATAGCCGTTCTGCTCGAACGCTCGGGCGCTCCGTCGATCGGGGATCTGCAGGACGACGCGAAACCGGTCCTTCGGCGCGTAGCCGCGCTCGGCGCGCAGGTTCCGGATCGTGGTGATGATCTGCTGCATCGTCGCGATCAGCTTCTCGGCCTCCGAATCCTCGAGGACCTCTTCGGCGATCGGATAGGGAGCGATCATGATCGACGGCTCCACTCCTTCGAGCTTGAGCCAGATCTCCTCGGTGATGAACGGCATGAACGGGTGGAGCAGCCGCAGCGAGCGGTCGAGGACTTCGAGCAGCACGCGCCGGGCCTGGGCGAGCGCTTTGCGGTCGCCCGTCTTCTCCAGCAGGACCGGCTTGGCCATCTCGATGTACCAGTCACAGAACTCGTGCCAGAAGAACTGGTAGATCGCGTGTGCGGCCTCGTCGAAGCGGTAGGCCGAAAGCGCGCGGTTGACCTCGCGCGTGGTCGCGTTCAGGCGCGAGAGGATCCATCGCTCGACCGGGCGGAGATCCTCGCGCACGATTCGCGAAGCGTCCTCGAGCTCGGTGTCGACGTGCATCATCGCGAATCGCGCCGCGTTCCAGATCTTCGTCGCGAAGGCGGAATAGCCCTGCATCCGGTTGCGAGCGAGCGGGATGTCGCGCCCCGCGGCGAGGATCGCGAGCGTGAACCGGACCGCGTCCGCTCCGTACTCGTCCACCACCTCGAGCGGATCGATCACGTTCCCCTTCGATTTCGACATCTTATGGCCGTGCTCGTCGCGCACCAGTCCGTGCAGGTACACCTGCTGGAACGGCGCTTCGCCCGTGAAGCGAAGCCCCATCATGATCATCCGCGCGACCCAGAAGAAGAGGATGTCCCATCCGGTCACCAGCGCATCGGTCGGATAGAAGGTCTCGTAATCCTTCGTCTTCTCCGGCCAGCCCATCGTGGAGAACGGCCAGAGCGCCGAGGAGAACCAGGTGTCGAGCACGTCGGTCTCCCGTCGGAGCGCCGTGCTCTCGCACTTCGGGCATCGCTCCGGCACGCTCTCGCTGACGATGATCTCGCCGCACGCGTCGCAGTACCACGCCGGGATCCGATGGCCCCACCAGAGCTGGCGCGAGATGCACCAGTCGTGAATGTTCTCCATCCAGTTGAACCAGGTCGGCTCCCACGTGGAGGGGATCAGCGAGATCCGGCCGCTGCGAACGGCCTCGAGCGCGGGAACGGCCAGCGGCTCGATCTTCACGAACCACTGCGTCGAGATCATCGGCTCGATGATCGTTCCGCACTTCTCGTGATGGCCGATCGAGTGGACGTGCGCCTCGACCCTGGCGAGAAGCCCGAGCTCCTCGAGAGCCGCGACGACCCGCTTCCGCGCCTCGAACCGGTCGAGGCTCGCGAAATCGGCCCCGGCCGCCGCCGTCATCCGCCCAGTCTCGTCGATCACCTTGATCTGCGGCAGCCCGTTCCGCACGCCCGCCTCGTAGTCGTTCCGGTCGTGCGCGGGCGTCACCTTCACGACGCCCGTCCCGAACTCCGGATCGACGAGCACCGCGTCGGCCACGATCGGAATCTCCCGATCGGTCAGCGGAAGCCGGACGCGCTCGCCGATCAGATCGCGCCAGCGCTCGTCGTCGGGGTGGACCGCGACCGCCGTGTCGCCGAGCATCGTCTCCGGACGGGTCGTGGCGACCGTGAGCCTGCGCGAGCCGTCGCTCAACGGATACTCGATGTGCCACAGCCGTCCCTCGGTCTCCTCGTACTCGACCTCGATGTCCGAGATCGCCGTCTCGCATTGCGGGCACCAGTTGACCATCGACAGATCGCGGTAGATCAGCCCGTCCTCGTACAGCCGGACGAAGACGTGACGCACCGCCGCCGAGAGCCCCTCGTCGAGCGTGAACCGCATCCGCGTCCAGTCGCACGAGACTCCGAGCCGCTCGAGCTGGTGAACGATCGCGTCGCCGTGCTCCTCTTTGAACTTCCAGACTTCCGCCTCGAACGCCTCGCGACCGATCTCCCGCCTCCCGATCCCCCGCTTCGCGAGCTCCCGCTCCACGACCATCTGTGTCGCGATTCCCGCGTGGTCCGTCCCCGGAATCCACAGCGTGTTGAACCCGCTCATCCGCTTCCACCGGACCAGGATGTCCTGCAGCGTGTTGACCAGGGCATGGCCGATGTGGAGCCTCCCGGTCACGTTCGGCGGCGGGATGACGATCGAAAAGCGGGGACGCTCGGGGTCGGCTTCGGGGGTGAAGTATCCCCCCTCCTTCCAGGCGCGGTAGAGGCGCTCCTCGAAGTCCTTCGGGTCGAATCGTGTCGGCAGCTCGAGCTGGCTCATCGGGTCACTCGGACGCGGCGAAGACGGCATTATACGGAGGGGCTGTTCCTGGTGGACTGTCGTTACAGTCCACTGGTTCCGCGGACGGGCGCCGAACCGCGTCCGGGAAAGCCGGCGCGGCGGTCGGAGCCTTCCGGAATAAAGGCGGGCGGCGGCGATTTGCTTCCGAACGATGCGGCTCTCCCCGATTCTCGGCGTCGAAACTTCGTGCGATGAGACCTCGGTCGCGATTCTCGCGGGCGACGGATCGGTCCACGCGAACCTGATCGCCTCGCAGATCGAGCGGCATCGCCCGTTCGGGGGCGTCGTCCCGGAGATCGCCTCGCGCGAGCACCTCGAGCATCTGATGCCGCTCGTCGAGCGCGCGCTCGAGCAGGCGGGCGTCGGCCGCAGCGAGCTCGGGGCCGTCGCCGTGACCGTCGGGCCGGGACTGATCGGCGCGCTTCTGGTCGGCGTGGCCGGCGCACAGGGACTCGCCTGGGGGCTCGGCATCCCCCTCATTCCCGTCAATCACCTCGAGGGACACATCGTCTCTCCCTGGCTTCGGAGCGAGGGGGCGGCGCGCCCGTTTCCGGAGCGCTTTCTCTCGCTCGTCGTTTCCGGCGGACACTCGTCGATTTACGACGTCGCCGCCGCCGGCGAGACCGTCGTGCGGATGCGGAACCGGACGCGCGACGACGCGGCGGGCGAGGTGTTCGACAAGGTGGCGAAGTTCGTCGGACTTCCGTATCCGGGCGGGCCGCACGTCGAACGGGTCGGACGCGGCGGCGATGCCGAGCGCTTCGAGTTTCCGCTCGCCCGGTTCAGGGACGGCTCGCCCGACTTCTCCTTCTCCGGCCTGAAGGTGAAGGCGACCCGTACGGCTCGGGAGCTCGGCCTCGATCGACCCGCCGAGGGCGCCGACCCGACGCAGCTCCTGGCCGATTTCTGCGCGTCGTTCCAGAAGGCGGTCTGCGATCAGATCCTCGATCGGCTCGATCGCGTCTGGGACGGGATCGCCGCGGAGCCGGGACCACCCCCCCTGGAGGTCGGACTCGCCGGCGGAGTCGCCGCGAATGGAGTGCTGCGCGCGAGAATCGTGGCGTGGGGAGAGGGCCGCGGCGTCCTCCTCCGCCTTCCCGAGCCCCGCTTCTGTACCGACAACGCCGCCATGATCGCCTTCGCCGGGCTCACCCTCGACAGCTCGCGGGCGGGCGACCCCGCCCGCCAGAAAGCGGCCTCGAGAATGCCGGTCGGCGTGGTCTGACCCTCCGCCGCCCGGCGACCCCGCCTCGCGAAACCATTTCCCCACCCCCCTCGTCTCAACCATGAAAGCGCAGTCACGGAGCCCTTCACAAAGTCTCCGACCCTCCTACACTCAGCCCCGCGCGTCGCGGGGCTTTTCTTTTTTCCGCCTCGCGCGACGCTCGCGGCGCGCGCGGTGGCTCCGCTCCGGCCGTGGTCGTACAGTCACTCCATCACCGCCCGTCCCCCTCACCCGCCTCGCTTCGCTCGGCACCCTCTCCCACCGGGAGAGGGGCCCGTCCTGCGGGCAACCTTTGCATCCATGCAGGGCCAGACCAAACTCGCGCGATCTCACACCAGGGCCAGGGGCCCGTGCTGGGGCCGACGGGGTTTTGCGACTCGCCCTCCATACGGGAGAAGCGCGCATACGGATCCCCTCTCCAACAGGACCCGTGGTACGACGCCGCTTTCTCATGGAGCTCGCGCTCACCAACCGCCCCCTCTGCCCGCCCCCCTCCGCCCGCCTCACTTCCCTTGTCGAGCCGAGGACATCGTTTACAGCAAACCGGAGACATCGTTAACACCCGTCTCGTGAAAAGCCTCGCATACGAGGCCGGCTTCTCGATCATGACTCGGTGGCATGAGGTCCCATTTCTCACTCGGCTCGGGCTCCGCGAGAAGCCCCTCTCCCTCTGGGAGAGGGTGCCGGAGCCGACCGAAGGGAGGCGCAGGCGGGTGAGGGGATTCTCCGTGCCGCTCGTTTCGCGACGCTCGCGGCGCGCGCGGTGGCTCCGCTCCGGCCGTGGTCGTACAGTCACACCATCACCGCCCGTCCCCCTCACCCGCCTCGCTTCGCTCGGCACCCTCTCCCACCGGGAGAGGGGCCCGTCCTGCGGGCGACCTTTGCATCCATGCAGGGCCAGACCAAACTCGCGCGATCTCACACCGGGGCCAGGGGCCCGTCCTGCGGCCGACGGGGTTTTGCGACTCGCCCTCCATACGGGAGAAGCGCGCATACGGATCCCCTCTCCAACAGGACCCGTGGTACGACGCCGCTTTCTCATGGAGCTCGCGCTCACCAACCGCCCCCTCTGCGAATCGTCCCTCTCCCTCTGGGAGAGGGTGCCGGAGCCGACCGAAGGGAGGCGCAGGCGGGTGAGGGGATTCTCCGCCCGCTCGCCGGGCGACGGAGGTAAGCTGCCGGTCTGCGCTCGCCGCGGGCGCGGATGAAGGGGGGCGCGATGAAGATCGTGATCTCTGGAGGAACCGGGTTCATCGGGGAGGCGCTCGTGCGCGATCTGGCGGGAGCTCACGAGGTCGTGGTGTTGTCGCGGAGTCCCGGGCGGGTGCGAGTGGGGCGGGGAGTGGGGTGGGATGCTTCTCCCGGAGGAGCGTGGGAAGGGGAGCTCGGCGATGCGGGTGCCGTCGTCAACCTCGCGGGCGAGAGCATCGGAGAAGGGCGATGGACGGAGAAGAAGAAGCGCGCGCTGGTGGAGAGCCGGCTGAACGCCACGCGGGCGCTCGTCGGCGCGATGCGCGCGCGTCCGCGCGAAGGGCGCGTTCTGGTGAGCGCTTCGGCCATCGGCTACTACGGCGATCGGGGCGACGAGGTGCTCGAAGAGAGCTCGCCGCCCGGGGATGATTTTCTCGCGCGCCTCTGCCGCCAGTGGGAGAACGAGGCTCGCGAAGCCGAGTCCGTCGGCCGGGTCGTGATCACCCGATTCGGGATCGTGCTCGGTCGCGATGGTGGCGCGTTGCCGCGGATGGCTCTGCCGGTACGGCTCTTCGTCGGCGGGCGCGTCGGAAGCGGCGAGCAGTGGATGTCGTGGGTCCATCGCCGTGACCTCGTGAGGCTCGTCCGATGGGCCATCGAGCGTCGCGACGCCTCCGGGGTCTACAACGTCGCGGCTCCGAACCCGGTGAAGAACCGCGAGCTCATCGCCGTCCTCGCCTCGGTGCTCCACCGCCCTGCGATCTTCCCCGCTCCCGCATTCGCGCTCCGCATCGCCCTCGGGGAGATGGCGGACGCCCTTCTGCTCTCGAGCCAGCGCGTCGTTCCGCGCCGCGCCTCCATCGAGCAGTTCACCTTCGACTTTCCCGATCTGAAGCGGGCTCTCCGCGACATCTATTCGTGATCGCCCGCGGCGGAAAGCCGCAGGGGGACCGCCGGCCTCGGGCAGGCGGCGATCCAATGGGCCGAATCGGTTCCGGCGGCGCAGCGTTCGCAATCGCCCAACGAAGGCCGCCGTAGCCGAACCACGACGGACTTTTCACGGAACCGTCTGCGAATCGGGTCAACGCGAGGTCACGCATGCGAACGATTCGTGACGTTCGCGACCGATCGAGGAGCGGGGCGAGGCTGTCGACCCGAAATCGGAGCGATTCCAATTCGCGAAGCGCATCAGGTTCGGTTCATTGAACGACGGCGGTGTGAACGGAAGGTCAACCCGAGCAACGGCGCGGGTTTGAGCGCGCCGCGCCGCGGCGCCCGGACTGCAGGGGAGGGGAGGCTCGAGCCAGGCGCTCGAAACTTCCAGAGGAGGTGCTCATGAAGAGCCCGCTACGAACCGCAGTCCTGCTGCTCGCTCTCGTCCTGGCGGCCATGCCGCTGGCGGCGCAGACCACCGGCAGTCTGACCGGCAACGTCACGACCGACGACGCGCCACTCCCCGGCGTCACGGTCACGATCTCGTCTGCGTCGCTTCAGGGTACGCGCGTGGCGTACACCGACGTGAACGGGAATTACAACTTCGGCGCACTGCCGCCGGGCCGCTATCAGGTCGAGTTCGAGATCGCGGGCCTGGAGACGGTCAGCCGGACGGTGAATGTGAGTGCGGCGACGACCGCACGGGCGAACGCCGAGATGCAGCTCAGCGCCGTGGCCGAGGCGATCACGATCACGGCCGAGGCCCCGGCCGTGGTGGAGACGACCGAAGTGCAGAGCATCGTCCAGTCGGATCTGGTCGAGGAGCTTCCGGTGAACCGGACGCTCGTGTCGACGGTGAACCTCGCGCCGGGCGTGAACCTCAACGGCCCGAACAACAGCGTCGTGATCTCGGGCGGTCAGTCGTTCGACAGCGTCTTCTACGTCGATGGAGCCGTGGTCAACGAAGTCCTTCGCGGGCAGCCACTCGACGTCTACATCGAGGATGCGCTCGAGGAGACCACGGTGCTGACGGGCGGGATCTCGGCCGAGTACGGCCGCTTCACGGGCGGGGTCGTCACGGCCGTTTCGAAGTCGGGCGGGAACGAGTTCAGCGGCTCGCTCCGGGACAGCCTCACGAATCCGTCGTGGACCTCGCAGACGCCGCTCGACGAGCCCGAAGGCGACGACGAGATCCTGGAGGTCTACGAAGCGACCTTCGGCGGACGGATCGTCCGCGACCGGCTCTGGTTCTTCACCGCGGGCCGGTTCTTCGAGACCGAGACTCCACTCTTTTTCGCGAACAGCACCATTCCGTTCACCTACGGCCGGACGCAGTCCCGGATCGAAGGTAAGCTCACCGGACAGATCAACCCGAGGCATTCGGTGGTCGGCTCGTTCCTCGATCTGAGCGACGAGGAAATCAACCACTGCGCCTTCGGCTGCTGGGAGCCGTCGACTCTCGACGAGTCGCGCGAGGTTCCTCAGCAGAAGCTGGCCTTCACCTACAACGGGGTCATGACGAACAATTTCCTCGTCGAGGCGCTGTACTCCGAGAGCAATCTGCGTTTCATCGACTCCGGCTCGACCATCACCGACTTCGCCACCGGCACGCCGATCTACGACTTCTTCGGCGGCGTGTTCCTGGGCGCTCCGGTCTTCGGCAGCGCGCTGGGCGACAAGGTCCGCGACAGTGAGAACGCCATCCTCAAGGGAACCTATTATCTGTCGACTCCGAGCATCGGCTCGCACAACATCGTCGTCGGCTACGACGAGTTCACCAACTCCATCCTCGAGAACAACAGCCAGTCGGGCTCCGACTACATGATCTACACCTTCACCGAGCCCGACCGCCTCGCCGACGGCACCGTCCACCCGAACTTCACCGCGGGCGACTACATCATCTACTGGCCCATCCTGCAACAGAGCCGCGGAAACGAGTTCATCACCCGCTCCGTCTATCTCAACGACAAGTGGGACCTCAGCTCGAAGTGGAACTTCAACCTCGGCGTTCGGTACGACCAGAACGAAGGGGTCGACCAGGCCGGCGCGAAGGTCGCCGACGACTCGAACCTCACTCCGCGCATCGGCGCCACGTACGACGCCTTCGGCAACGGCCGCTTCCGCGTGAACGCCACCTACGGCGGGTACGCTTCGAAGATTGCCAACGGCAACGTCGGCGACGCCGCCTCGCCGGCCGGCAGCCCTTCGCTCCTCTACTGGTACTACGGCGGCCCGGACATCTCCGGACTCCCGACTTCCACGGCGCTCGCCGAGATGTGGGCGTGGTTCCAGAGTCAGGGAGGAGCCGACAACCGCGGCTCGATCTTCACCGGCGAGGGCTGGCTGATCGGCGGCGGAACCGCAGGCATCCAGTCTCAGATCCGCAACCAGCTCGAGTCGCCGACCATGAACGAGTTCACCATCGGGGTCTCCTCCACGCTCGGCCGCCGCGGCTACCTCCGCGTCGACTATCAGAACCGCGAATGGGAGAACTTCTACGGCGTGGTCCAGACGCTCGACACCGGCAGGGCCTTCGATCCGCTGCGCGGTGAGGAAGTCGCCGTCTCGCTGACCGAGAACGTCGATGGCTTCACCAGGGACTACGACGCGATCCTGCTGCAGGCCGGGCTCCAGATCACGCCGCGCCTCGGCTTCGGCGGCAACTACACCTGGTCCGAGCTCACCGGCAACGTGGTCGGCGAGACCGCCGGCTCCGGACCGATCGCGACGACCTCTCCCCTCTATCAGCCCGAGCTGCTCAGCTACGAGCGGCGCAACCCCACCGGACCGCTCCCCTCGGATCAGACCCACAAGCTCCGCGCCTGGGTCACCTGGGATCAGCCGACCCCTTTCGGCGACTTCAACCTCAGCCTGCTGCAGCGGTTCGACTCCGGCACTCCGTACTCCGCGATCGGCCTGATCGACGTCCACCAGACCGAGGTGTGCCCGCAGTGCCCCGCCAATCCGGGCTACCGTCCCGCCTCCACCGACAATCCCTACTACTTCAGCGAGCGGGGAGAGTTCCGCTGGGACGACGTTTCGGCGACCGATCTGGCGATCAACTACAACCTTCCGATCGTGGTGGTCCAGTTGTTCGTGCAGGCCGAGGTGCTGAACGTGTGGGACGAATCGGCTCAGATCAGCGGAGACACGACCGTCCGCACGGCGAACAACTCCACCTGTCTGCAGAGCGCGAACGGTCCCGAGCCGGGCGCGCCCTGCCTCGCGTTCAATCCGTTCACCGAGACCCCGGTCGAAGGGATCCACTTCCAGTACGGACCGCGGTTCGGCGAGGCGAGGAACCCCACGAACCTGCTCACGCAGGGCGACTATCAGCTCCCGCGCACCTATCGGGTCTCGCTCGGGCTCCGCTTCTGAGCTCCGGGCGGTTGCGTCACCGGCGCCCCGGCTTCGGCCGGGGCGCTTTTCATTTCGCGAAACTTCACGAGGTCGCTGGAATGCGGACGGAGAGCCGCGGCTTGTTCGATTGCGTGAGCCGAGCCGCATCCGCCCTGGTCGCGATCGCCGTTCTCGCCTGCGGCGGCGGCGAGACCCCGACCGGAGAGCATCCGCTCTTCCCCGAGGCTCCGATCATCGTCGTCTCGATCGACACGGTGCGCGCCGATCACCTCGTCCCGTTCGGCGGCTCCGGAGCGCACACGCCGGTTCTCGATGCGCTGGCGCGCGAGTCGGTCGTCTTCTCGAACGCCTGGAGCCATGCGCCTCTGACGCTCCCTTCTCACGTCTCGATGCTGACCGGAACGATGCCGTACGAGCACGGCGTCCGGAGCAACCTCGGATACGGATTCGACGCCGGGGTCCACCCGAGCGTTCCGGGGCTGCTGCGGGCGAAGGGGTGGCCGACCGGCGCCGCCGTGTCGGCGTACGTGCTGCGGGGATCGAGCGGCATCGGGGCCCCGTTCGATTTCTACGACGACGCGATCGGGAGCCGGGCGGGCGTCGCGCTCGGCGCGCTGCAGCGCGACGGGTTCCGGACCGCGGCGATCGCCGCCGACTGGATCGAGGCCCGCGCCGGCCGGCCGTTCTTCTTTCTCCTCCACCTGTTCGAGCCGCACTCCCCCTACGAGCCGCCCGAGAGGTTCGCCGCCGGAGCCGCGTCGCCGTACGACGGCGAGATCGCCGCCGCCGATGCCGCCGTCGGCGAGTTTCTCGACCGCCTCCGCGAGGCCGGCGTCTACGATCGCGCCGTGATCGTGGTTCTTTCCGATCACGGTGAGGGACTCGGCGATCACGGCGAGGACGAGCACGGGATCTTCCTCTACCGCGAGGCGCTGCACGTTCCTCTGATGGTCAGGCTGCCGGGGGGTGCGCGCGGAGGCGAGCGGAGCGACGCTCCGGTCGGTCTCGCCGACCTAGCCCCGACTCTGCTCGGCATCGCCGGGGTCGACCTCCCGCCGATGCCGCACGCGCGCTCGCTGTTCTCGCCCTCCGATCCCGAGCGCACCATCTACGCCGAGACGATGTACCCCCGCATCCATCTCGGCTGGAGCGAGCTCCGCTCGCTCACCGGGGAGAGACTCCACTACATCGAGGCGCCCGAGTCCGAGCTCTACGATTACAGGGCCGATCCGGGAGAGCGGCGGAATCGGATCGAAGAGGAGCGGCGCGCCGCCGCCGCGCTGAGGAACGAGCTGGCCGCGATCCCGGCCGAGCTCGCGATTCCGGCGGCGGTCGATCCTGAAGAGGCGGCGCGGCTTCAGGCGCTCGGATATCTCGGCGCCGTCAGCAGCCGCGCGGAAGACGACTCGCTCCCCGATCCGAAAGCGGGAATCGGGCAGATCCGGGCGATGAGCCTCGCGTTCGCGGCCGCCGCCACCGGCGACCGGCCGCGCGCGATCGGCATGCTTCGCCGGATCGTCGAGGAGAATCCGGAGCTGACCGACGCCTGGAGCCGTCTCGGGATGCTGCTCGAGCAGGAAGGAAATCTCGAGGCGGCCGAGCGCGCCTACAAGACCGCGCTGAGCAGGCAGCCGCGCCTCGTTCCCGAGCTCGCTCTCGCCCTCTCGAAGCTCTACCTCGAGCGCGGCGATCCCGACCAGGCCCGGACCCATGCCGAGCTCGCGCTGCGACTCAATCCGGCTCCCGCCCATCAGAACCTCGCTCACGTCGCTCTCATGCGCGGCGATCTCCGCGGAGCGGAGGAGCACGCGCGCCGGACCCGCTCGCATCCTTCGCACCGGCTCATCGGCTCGGTGCTCCTGGCGGAGGTGATGCAGCGGCAGGGGAGGCTGGAGGAGGCTTTCGCTCTGGTCGAGCAGGCTCGGCGCGAGGCGGAGGCGGCCGATGCTCTTCCGCTCGACTCGCTCGAGTTCGTCCGCGGCGATCTTCTGGCGCGGCTCGAGCGGTTCGACGAGGCCGCCGACGCGTTCCGCGCCGACATCGCGGCATTTCCGAAGAGCCCGCGCTCCTACCTCGGGCTGGCGACGGTCCATCGCGTCCGCGGGGATCTCGCCGGAGCGCGGGAGACGATCGCGGCGATGGTCCGGGCGAATCCCGGGCCCGACTCGCGCCGTCGTGCCGCGGTCGCGCTCCTCCGGCTCGACGACCCCGAGGGGGCGGCGGCCTGGGAGTAGAGGGAGGCGCGGCGGTGTGGTGCGGGCGTCCCGCACGCCCCCGGGTGGGGGGGGATTTCCGGACGGCGGAGAACAAAGAACGCGCGCGCTCATGTGGCCGGGGATTTCATCCCCGGCGGGGGGTGGTGGAGCGAAACAGGAACGGCTCACGCGCCCGAAGGATCGAGCGCAGAACAGAGGCAGCGGTGGTCGGCGGGGATAGCGCGTGACCGCCCGCCCGCCGGGGATGAAATCCCCGGCCACATGAAATCCGGGCCACATGAAATCCCCGGCCACATGGAGATCCCCGGCCAACTCCCCGCCGGCGGGGCGGTCAGTTTCGCGAGTTGAGCATCTGCCAGTCGCGCTCGGCGGCGGCGCGGGAGTGCATCGCCGGGCGGCTCATGCTCGGCATGTCGGTCGACGATTCGGCCATCATCCGGAACCTGGCGAGCAGAGAGGAACGGCTCTTACGCGGCAGCGCACGGAGGCTGCTCACCAGAGCGTCGAGCTCGTCTTCGTCCTTCGGCACGTCCCACGGTGCGAGCCTCCGGTCGAGGCTCTCGCTGAAGAACTCCTTGAGCGTCACTCCGTACGCGTGCAGCAGCCGCTCGAGCTGCGAGAGCTTCATCGAGGCGATCCGCTCCCCCGTCTCGAACGAGCTGATCGACTTCTCCCCGAGACCCGCCAGATCGCCGGCCTCCTTCTGGCTCAGCCCCCGCAGCCGCCGCAGCTCTCTGAGTCGCAGTACCACGTCCATGCGTCACCTTCCTCGAGCCGGCGTCTCAGAACCGGCGCATCAATCCGATCACGATTCCCTGAATGGAGACGTCCTCGGCGCGCGCGTAGATCGGCGCCATCGACGAGTTCGCGGGCTGCAGCCGGACGCGCCCCCCGTCGCGGTAGAAACGCTTGAGCGTCACTTCTCCCGCAACGTTCGCCACGACCATCTCCCCGTTCTCGGCGCGTTCCCGTCGCGCCACGATCACGAAGTCGCCGTCGAGAATCCCATCCTCGATCATCGACTCCCCCCGCACCTTCAGAACGAAGTTCTCGCCCCTCCCCGTCAACTGCTCCGGCACGACGACCGTCTCGTCCCCCGGCTCCACCTCGAGCGGCCTTCCCGCCGCGATGTAGCCGAAGAACGGCAGCTCCCGGGCGCGCTCCTCCCGCTCCGGCGGCTCCACCAGCTCGACCCCGCGCTTCTGATTCCAGTCGCGCCGGATCAAACCTTTCTTTTCGAGGATCGACAGGTGCTTGTACACCGTGCCGTAGGAGGAGAATCCGAACGCCTCGCAGATCTCCCGGTGCGTCGGCGCCACGCCCCGCTCCCGCCGGTATTCGCGGATGAATCCGAGGATGTCTCTCTGCCGCTCGGTCAGGTAAGTCACGCCTGGCGCCTCCGTCGTCGTCGGAAGCCAATATAGGCGGTAACGCGGCGTAAGTCAACCGGCAGAGGCGGAAACGAAGCGTAAAGAGTATAGCAGACCGGACGGGCGATGGAAGAGGGGGGATGGGGGGGCGGGACCTCGCCGGCACCGCCGAATCGGACCGCCCGAGCTCCGGCGCGCACCGCATTTGCCCCTTTGCGCCGCCGCCGGGTCCTTCCTATACTTCCGGTTTCCCACCTCGAGGAGATCACGATGCGCAGCGAAGAGTTGGCGGCCCTGGCGCGGTCGATCTCGCAGCTCTGGGGACGACCGCTGAGCGTCACGGACGAGCCGGGCGACCCGTCCGAGTCGATCGCGGTCGGGCCGGCGGGGCCGGCGGTGCGACTCCCGTTCGAGGTCGGGGAGGGGGAGCGGCAGGCGCTGCTGGAGATCGTGGCGTGGCTCGGCCGGAGCGACGAGACGGCGGCGCGGCTGGCGCGGGCGCTGGCCGAGATCGAGGAGCGGAACCGGAGCCTGATCACGGAGAACTCGATGCTGGCCGAGCTGGCCGTGCGCGACGCGCTGACGGGGCTCTACAACCGGGGGTACCTGATCGAGAAGCTCGAAGCGGAGATCAACCGCGCGATCCGCTTCCGCACGCCGATCTCGGTTCTGATGGTCGATCTCGATCACTTCAAGGACGTGAACGACCGCTTCGGGCATGCGGCGGGCGACCGGGTGCTGCGCGTGGTCGGCTCGCTCCTGCGCGAGAGCTGCCGCGTCTACGACGTCCCGGGTCGGTACGGAGGCGAGGAGTTCTGCCTGATGCTTCCCTCGACCGAGCTGGAATCGACCGTGCCGGTCGCCGACCGGATCCGCCGGCGGATCGAAGCGACCTCGGTGGCGATCGGCCGCTCGGACCTCCACGTCACCGCATCGATCGGGGTCGCCTCCCTCGGCCTCGTCCCCGAGGAGAAGCTGTTCGACTCGAGCGCCCTGCTCGACTGCGCCGACCGCGCCCTCTATCGCGCGAAGAACTCCGGCCGCAACCGCATCGAGGTCTGGGCGGGCGGGCTGCCCGAGGGAGAGCACTGACGCGGCCCGACCGGGATCCGCGATCCCGCCGCCCCCCCGCGCTTCACCGCTCGTCTACCCGGAACACGCTCACCCCCGCCTTGATCTGATCGCCGGCGTGCACGCGCGTGTTCCGCGCCGGCATCGTGTTGAGGTAAGTCCCGTTGCGGCTGCCGAGGTCCTTGATCCGGACCGAGCCCTCCGGGTCGACCGTGAGGCTGAAGTGTCTCCGTGAGAGGAACTCGTCGGGGACGCGGACGTCGCCCTCGCGGCCGACGATGAGGCCGCGGTCGGGGATCTCGAACTCGCGGCCGTTCGCGGGCCCTTCGATCGCGACCAGCATGCGGCGCCGCGCTCCCCCTCCGGCCTGAACCTTCCGCGCCCCCGCCTCGAACAGCTTCTTCATCAGCGCCGGCGAGGCTTCGCGGAGCGTTTCCGGAGCAAGCTCCATCGGCGTCACGGCGACCCCTTCTTCCGCGGTCGGCTCGATGCAGATCAGCGCCGCCCCCGCCCGCACCAGGTGCATCCCCTCGCCCAGGACCGCCTCGGTGACCGGCTCGCCGTCGAGAAACGTTCCGGTGTGCGAGTCGCAGTCGCGGAGCATCAGTTGCGTCCCGCGGAGGAAGATCTCGCAGTGACGGATCGAGAGCTCGGCGTCGTCGAGCTCGACGTGAGCGCCGCGGCGGCCGATCACCAGCGGATGCCGGGCGATCGTGAAGATCCGCTCGAACGACGCATCCGACCCGCGCGCCACCACCCTCAGGCTCCGCGTTCCCGCCGGCTCGGGCAGCTCGTCCGCGGCCGGCGGCGCCGCGGCGGCTCCGCCGGCGGGAGCGTCGATGCGGTAGCGCGTGAGATCGAGCTCCTCGAGGTCGCCCGACTCGGCGTAGCTGGCGGCGAGCACCTCGCGGAGGCCGAAGATGAGCTCGCCACAGCGGCAGCGCGCGAGCGACGAGGGGAGCAGCACGGCGACCTGAGGCGGCACGTCGTAGGCCTGATCACACTTCTGGCACCGAAGGATCGGCACGCGCCGATCATAGCCCAACGCCACGGGGGCGGGATTCGGGGGAGAAAGCCTCTATAATCGGAACTCACCGGTCGGGTTCGCCGGCCGAGTCCATTGGGGTTGGGGGGTTCATTGTTCCGCTCTCGCGTCCTCGGGACGGCCCTGCTCGCGGCCGCTCTCGTCCTGACCACCGCGCACGCCCGCGCTGCGTGCGTCAACAAGTACGTCCACCGGCAGAGCGATCATCGGCTCTCGTTCACGCTGCTGACCGGGAAGCTGACGTTCGAAGAGGCGAAGGCGATGGCGGATGCGATCGACGCGGGAGACCGTCCGAAGCTTCAGTGGATCGGGACCGACGGGAAGACGATCGCGCGGCAGTTCGGTCCGCTGAGGGTGGTGCGCCCGATGCCGGTCTCGTGCGACGAGAAGCCCTCGGGCGTGGTGATGCACGCGGAGTTTCCCGCGACTTCGTCGCGCAGAATGAATGAGTGGCGGGGAGGATGGCGGGCTCGGCGATGCTACACTAGTGTCCTGTAACGTCGGAATCGATAGCAGATGGCGAAGGGATCGGCGTCGTGAGCGAGGCGCGCCGACGCAGGCATAGCGGGGTCTATGTTGAGGAGGCGCAACGAAGCTCACGCCGTCGAAACCGAGCCAGGTGCTATTGATTCCGGCGTTACAGGACACTAGCCGCGCCGTATGCTTCTGGTCACTCGGCTTCGCGCGGCGGCGGGTATGAATCTGCGGACCCGGTTCATCCTGGCCCTGGCGCTGCAGACGGCCCTGGTGGCCGTGCTGCTCCTCGCGACCGGCCAGTGGGCGATCCGGCGCGGGTTCGAGCAGGAGATCGCCGAGCGGGGAACCGCGATCGCCGACGCGATCCAGTCGACCTCCTCCTCCTACGTCGTCTTCGGGCTGACCGACGACCTCGAGCCGATCGTGCGCGAGCTCGCCGCGAGCGAGACCATCGAGTACGCCGACTTCGTCTCCGCCTCGGGGGAAGTGCTGGTCGCGAGCGATCCGGCCAGGCGTCCGGCGGCACTCGACGCGCCGCCGGCCGGGGCGGAAGAGCGCGCCTGGACCGAGGAGCGGGAGGGCCGCCGCCTCTACCTGTTCGTCCGGCCGCTGATGCAGGGAGCGGAAGCCTCGGAGGAGGAGGCGCCGGAGGTGGGGGGATGGTTCCGCCTCGCGCTCAATGACCGGGCGGTGAACGAGGCGGTGCGGCACGCGCTCTGGACGAATCTTCTCGGGCTGATCGTGGCGCTGGTGGTGGGACTCGGGATCGCGCTGTACGGATCGAAGCGGATGGCGCGCCCGATCCTCGACCTGGTCGATTCGGCGCGCCTGATCGCCGCGGGCGATCTGACCCACCGCGCCCGTCGCGAATCGAGCGACGAGATCGGGGTCCTCGCGGAGTCGTTCAACGCGATGGCCGCGAACCTCGAGACCACCGTGGCGAAGATCACCCTCGCGACGGAGAAGACCCGCAACGTCGTCGAAGCGGTCGACAGCCGGACCCGAGTCATCATCCGGAGCAGCGAGCAGGGGGCCGGCGTGCTCAAGGACGCGTACGGCTCGATCGACCGGCTCAACGGCGGAGTCCTCCGCATCGCCGAGAACGTCGAAGTCCTCTCGAGCGCCTCCGAGGAGACCTCCTCGTCCATCCTCGAGATGGTCGCGTCGATCGAAGAAGTCTCGAAGCAGACCGACGCGCTGTTCCACTCGGTCGAGCAGACTTCCTCCGCCACCGACCAGATGGTCTCGTCGATCCGCGAGGTCGACAAGAACGTCGATCACCTTCAGAGCTTCGTCACCGACACCAGCGCCTCGATGCTCGAGATGAACGCCTCGATCACCGAGGTGCAGCAGAACGCCGCGCGATCGTACGAGCTCGCCGTCGCCACCGCCGAAGCCGCCGAGAGCGGCATGCGCGCCGTCGCCGAGACCATCGACGCGATGGAGAACATCCGCCGCACCGTCCTCGAGTCGAACACCGTGGTCTCCCGCCTCGGCGAGCGCTCGGTCGAGATCGGCAAGATCCTCGGCGTCATCGACGACATCGCCGAACAGACCAATCTGCTCGCCCTCAACGCCGCCATCCTCGCCGCCCAGGCCGGCGAGCACGGCAAGGGCTTCTCGGTCGTCGCGGGCCAGATCCGCGACCTCTCCGAGCGCACCGGCCGCTCCACCCGCGAGATCGCCGTCCTCATCCACGACGTCCAGACCCAGGTCGAGAGCTCGCTCCAGGCGATGAATGCCGGCGCCCGCACCGTCGGATCGGGCGTCGACCTCGCCCACGAAGCGGGCAAGGCGCTCAACCACATCATGGAAGCCGCCCGCAAGTCCTCCGAAATGGGCCGCGAGATCGCCGGCGCCACCCGCGAGCAGGCCGAGGGAAGCCACCGCATCGCCCGCTCGGTCGAACAGCTCCAGGAGCTGGTCCGCCAGATCAACGCCGCCACCACCCAGCAGGCCTCCGGCTCCGGTCACATCCAGACCGCCGTCGAGACCATGCGCGATGCGACCGACTACGTCCGCCTCGCCCTCGGCGAGCAGAAATCCGGCTCCCAGATGATCGCCACCAGCGCCGAGCGCAACACCCAGCTCGTCCGCGACATTCAGGAGGTCGGCTCCTCCCAGGGAGCCGAGAGCGGCCGCATGATCCGCGTCATGGAACAGCTCCGCGAGATCTCCGAGGCGAGTCGCAAAGCCGCCGTCGAGACCGCCGACGCCGTCCGCCAGCTCGTCGATGCCGCGCGCTCCCTCGAAGAAGAGGTCCGCCATTTGAGGGTCCGCAGGTGATCGATGGCTGATCAGCGCAGCGTCCGCCTCATGACCTTCAGCGTCGGCAACGACTCGTTCGTGCTCGACATCATGGCGATCCGCCAGATCGTCGCCTGGACCGGCTCGACTCCCGTTCCCCAGGCCCCTTCCTTCATCGAGGGGATCATCGTCCTCCGCAACCAGGTCGTCCCGGTGATCGATCTCCGCGCCCGCCTCCGCCCCGAGCTCGGCCCCGCCGAGCGCACCCCGCTCGTGCTGATCCTCGCCGGCTCCGCAGGTCCGATCGGTTTCAAGGTGGACGAGGTCCGGAACATCATCACCGTCGACCTCGACTCGCTCCTTCCCGCTCCCCCGCTGGTCCGCGGCATGCGCGGCGAGCTGTTCATCGGCGTCGTCCCCGACGGCGAGGAGGTCCACCTCCTGCTCGACGCCGAGACGATCCTCACCCCCGACGAGCAGGAAGAGCTCCGGAGCGCCGAGCTCCAGAGCTGAAGCCTGCCGCGTGTGGTGCGGGCGTCCCGCCCGCCCCGGGTTGGGGGTCTCGGATCAGCTTCCCCACCCACCCCGCGTGTGGTGCGGGCGTCCCGCCCGCCTCGGGTGGTGGTCGGGGATCAGCTTCCCCCACCCGGGGGCGGGCGGGACGCCCGCACCACACCCCCACCTCGAGACGCGAGGCGAGGAGATCCACGTGGTCGCCGGCCCGCTCCGCTCGAGCAAGCCGCTCCCCGAAGGCGTCCGCCGCGTCGACGGAGTGAGCGTGACGCCGCCCCGGGTGCTCGTGCGCGTCGATCCGATCTATCCCGCCGAAGCGAAGCTCGCGCGCGTCTCCGGGCTGGTGATCCTCGAGGCGATCATCAACGAGGCCGGCGCGGTCGAGAACGTCCGCGTGCTCAAGGGGCTCCCCTTCGGCCTCGACCAGGCGGCGCTCGAGGCCGTCCGCCAGTGGACCTTCTCGCCCGGCACCGCCGACGGGAAGCCGGTCAGCGTCGTCTTCAACCTGACCGTGAACTTCAGGCTGGCCGACGGAGAGGAGTGAGGGAGCCGGCTCTCCCTCGCTCCGCTTCGCGTCCGCGCCGGTCGTGAACTATCCTTCCGGCGGGATGTTCAGCCGGGCGCGCCTGCTCCAGCTCCTCGACGCGGTTCAGGGAAAGCTGGTCCTCGTCTACGGAGACCTGGTCGCCGACCGCTTCATCCACGGCGTGCCGAAGCGGATCTCGCGCGAGGCGCCGGTGCTGATCCTCCGGCAGGAGCGGGAGGAGATCCGTCTCGGCGGCGGAGGAAACGCGATCCACAACATCGTGACGCTCGGCGGAGTCGCGATCCCGATCGGCGCGGTCGGCGAGGACCCGGAGGGCGCCGCGCTGCTCTCGCGCCTGGGCGAGAACGGCGTCGACTGCAGCGCGATCCTCCGTCTCGCCCGCTACCGCACTCCCACCAAGACCCGCGTTCTCGGCGGCATGCCGCACGCGGCGCGCCAGCAGATCGTCCGCTACGACCTCGAGGACGAGCTCGTCCTGAACGAGGAGGAGAAGAGGGAGCTCGCCGCGATCCTCCGCCATCAGCTCCCGCTCGTCGACGCCGTCGTGATCTCCGACTACGGCTATGGAACGGTCACGCCCGGACTGGTGGCGAACCTCACCGACGCCTCTCACGGCAGGCCGGTCACGCTCGACTCGCGCCGCGCGCTCCTCGACTATCCCGGGGTGACGGCGGCGACTCCGAACGAAGAGGAAGCCGCGGCGGCCGCGGGGATCGCGCTGTTCGGCCGCGACGAGGAGCGGCGGCTGCCCGAGGTCGGGCGGTCGCTGCGCGAGGCGCTCGACGCCGAGGCGCTGCTGATCACCCGCGGCAGCCGGGGAATGATGCTGTTCGAGCGCGGGGGGAGCGAGCTGCACGTCCCGGTCTGGGGAAACGATCAGGTGGCCGACGTCACCGGCGCGGGCGACACGGTGATCGCCGCCTTCACCCTCGCTCTCGCGGCGGGCGCCTCGTTCGCGGAAGCGGCGAAGCTGGCGAACTACGCCGGCGGGATCGTCGTCATGAAGATGGGAACCGCGACCGCGAGCGCCCCCGAGCTGCGCGAAGCCATCGAGCGCGACCCCGACCTGGGCGAGTGACGGATGTGGCGCGGGCGTCCGGGTGGGGGGAAATCTCCCATCACGCCGATGAGGCACAATGCTCCGGCATGAATGCGCCGATTCTCGAGCGGAAAGCGCTCATCGCGGCCATCGAGTCGGAGCGGGCCCGCGGGAAAACGATCGCCCTCGCGAACGGTTGCTTCGATCTGCTCCACGTCGGACACGTCCGCTTCCTCCAGGCCGCCGCCGCCGCCGCCGACGTGCTCGTCGTCGCCATCAACGGCGACGCCTCCGCGCGCCGGCTCAAGGGGGAGGGAAGGCCCCTCGTCCCCCAGGACGAGCGCGCCGAGCTCGTCGCCGCGATCCGCGGCGTCGATTACGTCACCCTCTTCCACGAGCCGAGCCCCGCCCCTCTTCTCGCCGAGCTCCGCCCCGATCTCCAGTGCAAGGGAACCGACTACACCGCCGACACCGTTCCCGAAGCGGAGCTGGTCCGGTCGTGGGGAGGGAAGGTCGTCATCGTCGGCGATCCGAAGGACCACTCGACGAGCGACCTCATCGCCAGACTCGGTCATGAAACATGAACATTAATTATGAGCATCTACGACTCATGATATCTATGAGTGAGAATCAATCATCATATTCATTCCGCCGATTCTTCCCATGACGACCCTTCTCGTGCTCCGCCTCTCCGCCCTCGGCGACGTGATTCACACGCTGCCGGCCGTGGCGGAGCTGCGCGCCTCCCTTCCCGGCGCGAGGATCACCTGGGTCGTCGAGCGGCCGTACGCCGAGCTGGTGCGCGCGGTCGCCGCGGTCGACCAGGTCCTCCCGCTCGAGAGCCGGCGCTGGCGCCGCCGTCCCCTCGCCCCCTCGACCTTCGCCGGCCTCGCCGCACTCGGTCGCGAGCTCCGCCGCGCTGCCGCCCGCGGCACCTCGGTCGATTTTCAGGGCCTCCTCAAGTCCGCCTCCCTCGGCCGGCTCGCCGGCGCCCGCAGCCGCTTCGGCTTCGACTCCGCCTCGATCCGCGAGCGCCCCGCGGGGCTCTTTCTGAATCGGCGAGTCGCCGCTCCGGCGGGGGCTCACGTGATCGAGATCAACCGCGCGCTCGCTCGTGCGGTCATCGGGGAGCTCGGCGGCGCGCCGTCGGCGCCGGTCGAGCCCGATCTCGCTCCCTTCTGCGCCGATCCGTCCGGAAAGCTCGCCGGGGTGGTCGGTCCGCGGACGGTCGTGCTGGTTCCGGGCGCCGGAAGGGAGGAGAAACAATGGAATATTGACCGGTTCCGGACCCTTGCAACGGTGGTCGAGGACGAGCTGTCTCACCGGGTCGTGGTGGCATGGGGGCCGGGGGAGCAGCGACTCGCCGAGGGGGTCGTGATGGGGGGGAAGGGAGAGCTCGCGCCGCCGACGGATCTTCGGGAGCTCGCGTTTCTGCTCGGGCGGAGCCGACTGGTGGTCGGAGCGGACACCGGGCCTCTTCATCTCGCCGCCGCGCTCGGCACCGACGTGATCGGGTTGTACGGGCCGACCGATCCCGGGCGGAACGGACCGATGGGTCAGATCGAACGGTGCGTCGAATCGTACGGCGGTGAGAAGAGCATGAAGGCGATTCAGGTCGGGAAGGTGGTCGATCGCGTGCGGGAGATCCTCGATTGAGACTGCCGGCAACTCTTCTTCTCGCCGGCATCCTCGCGTTTCCGGCCGCCGGGGGGGGCGTCGATCTCGAGGCGACGCCGTACCTGCGCCGCGCATTCACCGAGGGGGAGCGGATCGAGTATGCGCTCTCGTGGCTCGGGATCGTCGGCGGGACCGCCGTGATGACGATCGATCCGATGCCCGACCGGATCCGGATCACCTCGCTCGCCCGCAGCCACGGCGCGATCGGCCGGCTCTATCCGGTCCGCGACGAGATCGAGTCGGTGGTCGACCGCAAGACCTTCTCCACGCTGCGATTCGAGAAGATCCTCAACGAGCGGAACCGGCACCGGCAGGCCCTCTCGATCTTCGATCCGGTCCGCGGAATCGTTCATCGGAAGGGAGAGGAGATCCCGTACAGTCCCCCGATCTTCGATCCCCTCTCGACGGTCTACTTTCTGAGGACCGTCGCCCTGACGCCCGGGAAGCGGATCCCGATCCGCCTGATCGCGGACGACCAGATCTACGAGATCGAGGCGGTGGTGCACGGCCGCGAGCAGCTCCGCATCGACGGGTCGGTCTTCAACACGATCCTGGTCGAGCCGAAGATGCGGCACGGCGGGATCTTCCGGGACGAGAACAACCGGCTGCTGATCTGGTACACCGACGACTCGCGGAAAGTGCCGGTGCGGATCCGTTCGGAGCTCGACTTCGGGCACATCACGGCGACCATTCGGACCTCCCGGCTGGGGGGTGGGGAGGGGGAGGAGGAGGCCGGCGGCGGAAAGAGGTCGCAATAACTCACAGAAGTCCGTTGACCCCCTTCCGGCGCGGGTGCTAGACTCATGCATCGAATCAGTGTCCTAACTCACACAGAACTTTACATTTGTCTGGCACGCTCTCTCTCGCGGGTGCGGGGGGACGGACCAGACCGACGGCCCACGCGCGTGGTGCGGAGAACCAGTTTCGAATGAGTGTCCGGCTCGGTGAGCTTCTCATCAAGGCGAATCTGATCACCCACGATCAGCTCAAGGACGCCTTGAAGGTGCAGAAGGAGATGGGAGGGGCCAAGCTCGGCGAAGCCCTGATCAAGCTCGGCTTCGTCGCCGAGGAGGACATTACGGAGTGTCTTTCGCAGCAGTTCGGCGTTCCTTCGATCAACCTCAACCATTTCGAGATCGACCCCTCGGTGATCAAGCTGATCCCGGCGGACGTCGCGCGCAAGTACAACATCCTTCCGGTGAACAAGACGGGGGCGACGATCACGATCGCGATGGCGGATCCGACCAACGTGTTCGCCATGGACGACATCAAGTTCATGACCGGCTACAACGTGGAGCCGGTGGTCGCCTCGGAGATCGGGATCAAGGCCTCGATCGACACCTACTACGGCTCGACCGCCTCGCTCGAGCTGAAGAAGGTGATGGAGGACCTCCAGAGCTCGGAGAGCGCCGATCTGGAGGTGATGGACGACGAAGAGGAGCTCGACGTCGAGTCGCTCGCGGAGGCCTCGGAAGAGGCGCCGGTCGTCAAGCTCGTCAACCTGATCCTGACCGACGCGATCAAGCGCGGCGCCTCCGACATCCACATCGAGCCCTACGAGAAGGAGTACCGCGTCCGGTTCCGCATCGACGGCATCCTCTACGAGATCATGAACCCGCCCCTCAAGCTCCGCGACGCCATGACCTCGCGCGTGAAGATCCTCTCCAGGCTCGACATCTCCGAGAAGCGCCTCCCTCAGGACGGCCGCATCAAGCTCAAGATGCGCCTCAACGAGAAGAACAAGGAGCTCGACTTCCGCGTCTCGGTCCTTCCGACGCTGTTCGGGGAGAAGATCGTCCTCCGGCTGCTCGACAAGGACAACCTGATGCTCGATATGACCAAGCTCGGATTCGAGCCGGAATCGCTCGCCATCTTCGAGGAGGCGATCTTCAAGCCTTGGGGGATGGTGCTCGTCACCGGGCCCACCGGTTCCGGGAAGACCAACACCCTCTACTCCGCGCTCTCGAAGGTCAACTCTCCCGAAGTGAACATCATGACGGCGGAAGACCCGGTGGAGTTCAACCTCCCGGGAATCAACCAGGTGCAGATGAAGGAGCAGATCGGGCTGAACTTCGCCGCGACGCTCCGCTCGTTCCTGCGGCAGGACCCGAACATCGTGCTGGTGGGAGAGATCCGCGACTTCGAGACGGCCGAGATCGCGATCAAGGCGGCGCTCACCGGCCATCTGGTGCTCTCGACCCTCCACACCAACGACGCCCCCTCCACGATCAACCGGCTGATGAACATGGGGATCGAGCCGTTCCTGGTGGCGACCTCGGTCCACATGATCGCGGCCCAGCGGCTCGTGCGGCGGGTCTGCGCGAACTGCAAGGAAGAGGTCGAGATCACGGCCGAGGCGCTGCTCAACCTCGGGTACAAGAAGGACGAGGTCGGGACCTTCAAGGTCTACAAGGGGCGCGGCTGCGAGAAATGCAACAATACCGGATACAAGGGGCGGGTCGGTCTGATCGAGGTGATGGCGGTGGACGACGAGCTGCGGGAGATGATTCTGTCGGGGGCGTCGGCCATCGAGATCAAGAAACGGGCGATCGAGAACGGCATGATTACCCTGCGCCGGTCCGGATTGACTAAAATCAAGAATGGCGTCACCACGATCGAGGAAGTCGTGCGCGAAACGGTCCTGTAGGGGCCGGGCGCAGGCGTTCCCGCTGGAGATTCGATGGCTCAGGTCACGCTTCATCAGTTGCTCAAGACGATGGTCGAACGGGGAGGCTCGGACCTCCACATCACGACCAACTCGGCTCCGCAGGTCCGCATCGACGGCAAGCTCACGCCGCTCGATCTGCCGGCCCTCACCGCGCCGGAGACCAAGCAGCTCGTCTACTCGGTCCTGACCGACGCCCAGAAGCACAGATTCGAAGAGAACCTCGAGCTCGACTTCTCCTTCGGCATCAAGGGGCTCGCGCGGTTCCGCGCGAACATCTTCAACCAGCGCGGCGCCACGGCCGCCGTCTACCGGCAGATCCCCTACGAGATCCTCGGCTTCAAGGAGCTGGGGCTCCCGGCAGTGGTCGAGGAGATCTGCGGGAAGCCCCGCGGCCTGGTGCTCGTGACCGGACCGACCGGCTCGGGCAAGTCGACCACTCTCGCCGCGATGATCGACAAGATCAACCGCGAGCGCCACGAGCACATCATCACCATCGAGGACCCGGTCGAGTTCCTCCACAGCCACAAGGCGTGCATCGTCAACCAGCGCGAGCTGCACGCCGACACCCACTCGTTCGCCAACGCGCTCCGCTCGGCCCTCCGGCAGGACCCCGACGTGGTGCTCATCGGTGAGATGCGCGACCTCGAGACCATCGAATCGGCGCTGCGGATCGCCGAGACCGGCCACCTCACCTTCGGCACCCTCCACACCAACTCGGCCGCGCAGACCATCAACCGGATCGTCGACGTCTTCCCCGCCCACCAGCAGCCGCAGATCCGCGCGCAGCTCTCGTTCGTGCTCGAGGGGATCCTCTGCCAGGCCCTCCTTCCCCGCGCCAACGGCAAGGGACGCGTCATGGCGATGGAGATCCTCGTCCCCAACGCCGCCATCCGCAACCTCATCCGCGAGGACAAGGTCCACCAGATCTACTCGATGATGCAGACCGGCCAGTCCAAGTACGGAATGCAGACGTTCAATCAGTCGCTGGCGACGCTCTACTTCCGTAAGCAGATCACCCTGCAGACGGCTCTGAGCCGCTCGTCGAATCCCGACGAGCTCCAGGAGATGATCGCGCGCGGGGCGGGAACGCTCGCGCAGTCCCAGGGCGCGCCGGCAGGGTCCAAACCGCGCTCGTGATCGGGCGCAGGAGGTGAGCGATGCCGACATTCGAATGGAAGGGCCGCGGGCGGGGAGGGCAGGACCAGACGGGCGTTCTGACGGCTGATTCCAAGGACGCCGCCATCGCGATGCTCCGCCGCCAGCAGATCATCGTCACGGCGGTCAAGGAGAAGGGAAAAGAGCTCGCCCTGCCGAAGTTCGGCGGGCGCGTTCCCCCGCAGCTCATCGCGATCTTCACCCGCCAGTTCTCGGTCATGATCGACGCCGGCCTTCCCCTGGTCCAGTGCCTCGAGATCCTCGCCACCCAGCAGGACAACAAGACCTTCAAGCGCTCGCTCCTCCAGATCCGCCAGGACGTCGAGTCGGGCTCCACCCTCGCCGACTCCATGAAGAAACACCCGAAGATCTTCAACGACCTCTACACCAACATGGTCGCCGCAGGCGAGGCCGGCGGCATTCTCGACACGATCCTCCAGCGCCTCGCCGTGTACATCGAGAAGGCCGTCAAGCTCAACTCGCAGGTCAAGTCGGCGATGATTTACCCGGTCTCGGTCATCTCGATCGCCGTCATCGTCGTCGCCATCATTCTCTGGAAGGTCATCCCGGTCTTCGCCGCCCTGTTCGCCGGCCTCGGCGCCGAGCTGCCGACCCCCACCATCGTCGTCATCGCGCTGTCGAACTTCATCGCCGACTTCTGGTGGCTGATGGCGATCGTCATCGTCGGTCTGATCGTCTTTCTCCGCCGGTACCATCAGACCTACAAGGGACGCCGCGTGCTCGATGGGCTGATGCTCAGGGCGCCCGTCTTCGGACTCCTCATGCGCAAGATCGCGGTGGCGCGCTTCTGCCGCACCCTCGCGACCCTGACCTCTTCCGGCGTCCCGATCCTCGACGGGCTCCAGATCACCGCGAAGACCGCCGGCAACGCCATCGTCGAGGACGCCATCATGGCCACCCGCAAGTCGGTCGAGGAAGGGAAGACCATCAGCGAGCCGCTCGCCGACACCGACGTGTTCCCGAACATGGTCGTTCAGATGATCGCCGTCGGCGAGCAGACGGGCGCGCTCGACTCCATGCTCTCCAAGATCGCCGACTTCTACGAGGACGAGGTCGATACCGCCGTCGCAGGCCTCATGAAGCTTCTCGAGCCGCTCCTGATCGCCTTCCTCGGCGTCGCGATCGGCGGCATCGTCATCGCCATGTACATGCCGATGTTCACCCTCATCGGACAGATCGGATAGAGGCGTCGGGGGCCGGGGGCGGCAGTCCGCCCCCCGCTTCCCGGCCCCCGATTCCGGACTCCCGATCCCCGACTCGAATGGCCGCCGCCCCACAGGCCGACCCCCGGCTGCTCATCGCCATTCGCGTGGTCGTCGTCACCACGCTCATCCTCGCCGCGCTCATCATCCAGTTCACTGCCGGCGACATCGTCGTCCCTCT
The DNA here is from genome assembly GCA_035544735.1 of Thermoanaerobaculia bacterium. GTDB lineage: Bacteria > Acidobacteriota > Thermoanaerobaculia > Gp7-AA8 > Gp7-AA8 > DATKCD01. Next base: position 6,178 of record DATKCD010000122.1, on the reverse strand, counting down.
CGACTACCTCTACTTCGTCGCCGGCGTCTGCTACGCCCTCACCATCGCGTACATCATCGCCGGCCGGCTGATCCGGAACCGGGCGACCAACCTCTACATCCAGTTCGCGGGCGACGTCTTCATCGAGACGATGCTCGTCTACTTCACGGGCGGGATCGATTCCCCCTTTTCGTTCCTCTATCTCGTCACCATCATCACCGCCTCGATGCTGCTCTACCGCCGGGGCGGTCTGATCGTCGCATCCGGCGCCGTCATCCTCTACGGCGGGCTGGCCGACCTGATGTACTTCGGCGTGCTTCCGGCGCCTCCCCAGACCTTCTTCGCGCCGACTCAGTGGTCGACCATGCGCCTCTACCTGAACATCGCGACCAACCTGGCCGGCTTCTACGCCACGGCGCTGCTGACCTCGTACATCTCGGAGAAGCTCCGCCGGACCTACGAGGAGCTCGACCTCAACCGTCAGAACCTCGCCCAGCTCAGGGCGCTCAACGAGAACGTCGTCGCCTCGATCCCTTCGGGTCTGCTCGCCCTCGAGGAGGGGGGCGTGGTGGCGTTCATCAACCCCGCCGCCTGCGAGATCCTCGGCCTTCCGCCCGACCGCGCCGTGGCGCGCCACGTGACCGACCTCGGCCTGTTCAACCCCGCCGAGTGGTCGTCGATCTCCGAGAAGCTCCGCACCAGCCCCCTGGTCCGCGGCGAGTTCGACGGGTTCCGGCGCGGCGAGGAGCTCATCAGCCTCGGCTACGCCCTCACCCTGCTCCGCACCCTCGAGGGCGACTCCGCCGGCCTGACCTTCATCTTCCAGGACCTGACCGAGATGAAGAAGCTCGAGGCCCAGCTCCGCATGAAGGACCGCATGGCCGCCGTCGGCGAGCTCTCCGCCGGGATCGCTCACGAGATCCGCAACCCCCTCGCCGCGATCGCCGGCTCGGTCCAGGTGCTCCGGAGCTCGAAGAGCCTCTCGGCTCAGGAGCAGCGGCTGATGTCGATCATCCTCAAGGAATCCGAGCGCCTCAACAAGACCATCGCCGAGTTTCTCCGCTTCGTGAAGCCGCACGAGCGGCGCCACATCGAGTTCGACGTCGCAGCCAGCCTGACCGAGACCCTCGAGCTCCTCTCGAACTCCCCCGAGGTCGGCCCCGATCATTCCATCGCCTGGAGCATCGACCCGTCGTCGTTCATCCTGCACGGCGATCCCGACCAGATCAGCCAGGTCTTCTGGAATCTGGTCCGGAACGCCTTCCAGGCGATGCCGGCGGGGGGAACCCTGCGGGTGACGACCGAGGTTGCCGGCGACGCGTACCTGATCCGGTTCCGCGACGAGGGGAGGGGGATGTCGGAGCGCGAGCGGCGCTCGCTCTTCCAGCCGTTCCGGACGAGCTTTCCGGCGGGAACGGGGCTCGGGATGGCGATCTCCTACCGGATCGTGCAGGAGCACGGCGGCAGGCTCGACGTCGAGTCGGTTCCCGGCGCCGGGACGACGATCACGCTCGCCCTCCCGGTCGGCGCCGAAGATGCCTCCCCCGCAGCCTCCCCCGATCTCGCGGAAGCGACCGAGCGGCATTCGGGCGGGTGAGGGGGGGCGCTTCGATTCCCACGCGTCTCGAAGTCGGGTCCGAGCTCGGCGCAGGTCGGTTCCATCCACTCGTGGCACGGCCCCAGACCGTACCGCCGGAGATCGCACGGTCATGGCTGAGCCGCTGCGCGAGCTCTCCACCTTGCACGATCCGCGGCGCGAGCCTCTTCGTTGGCTCCTGGGTCGAGAGGGCTTTACGGCGACCGATTCCCTCTCCCCGTCCGGGATGTCGCCGAAACTGCAAGGGACTGAAATTCGGGGAGAGGGTCAGGGTGAGGGGTCACCGGGTGCAGATTGCGAGCGCGATGCAGGAACGCGAGATCCGCGCCGCGAATCCTCCCCCTCGCCAGGTCCGCGCCGCGAGCCGAGCATGACGCCGGACAGATCCCACTTCATCGAATGCTCCCCATCGCGAGGGCCCTCCCGGCGTTCCGCGACGATCCGGTTTAGACTGCTCCCTGCATGGATGAGCGCATTCTCTCCGCGGAGCTGTCGGCCGACGAGCTCGGGGTCGAGCTCTCCCTCCGGCCCAAATACCTCCGCGAGTACATCGGACAGAACAAGATCCGGGAGAACCTCGAGATCTCGGTGGAAGCGGCGCGGAAGAGGGGAGAGGCGCTCGATCACGTGCTGCTGTTCGGCCCCCCCGGGCTGGGAAAGACGACCCTGGCGCACATCCTCTCGAACGAGATGAACGCCGGGATCAAGGCGACCGCCGGCCCGGTGGTGGAGAAGACGGGCGATCTGGCGGCCATCCTGACGAACCTCGAGGCGGGCGACGTCCTGTTCATCGACGAGATTCACCGTCTGCCGCCTCAGGTCGAGGAGATCCTCTACTCGGCGATGGAAGACTTCCACCTCGACATCATCATCGGACAGGGGCCGTCGGCCCGGACGGTGAAGATCGAGCTGCCGCGCTTCACGCTGATCGGAGCGACCACGCGCGCCGGGCTGCTGACCGCGCCGCTGCGGGCGCGCTTCGGCATCGTCCACCGGCTCGATTTCTACGACGTCGCCTCGCTCACCGTGATCGTCCGCCGCTCGGCCGAGATCCTCGGGATCCCGATCACGCCCGAAGGGACCGTGGAAATCGCGCGCCGCTCGCGCGGCACCCCGCGCATCGCGAACCGGCTGCTGCGCCGCGTCCGCGACTTCGCCGAGGTGCGGCACGAGGGGACCGTCGACGAGGCGATCGCCCGCGAAGCGCTCGCCATGCTCGAGGTCGACGAGTTCGGACTCGACGAGATCGACCGCAAGCTCCTCGCGACCGTCATCGAAAGGTTCGGCGGCGGCCCCGTCGGCCTCGGCGCGATCGCTTCCTCCATCGCCGAGGACAAAGGAACCATCGAGGACCTCTACGAGCCGTATCTGATCCAGATCGGCTTCCTCCAGCGTACCCCCCGCGGCCGCGTCGCCAGCCGCATCGCCTATCAGCACCTCGGCTACACCCCGCGGAGCGATTCGAGATCGCTGTTCTGAGCCGGCCCCCGAAAGAGTCCGCCGTCCCCCCTCACACCGGCAGCCGCAGCAGCGCTTCCACCCCCGTGCGCTCTTCGCGGTTCTCGAGCGTGAGCGATCCGCCGTGCGCCTCGGCGATCTGACGGCTGAGCACCAGGCCGATCCCGCTCCCTCCGGGCTTGGTCGTGTAGAAGGGAACGAACAGGTTGGTCCCGCCGCTGATCCCCGGCCCTTCGTCGAGGATGGAGATCTCGACGGCGCCGGGGCGGCGGCGCCAGGAGATCGAAACGCCGCCGCCGGTCTGCAATGCCGCCTCCACGGCGTTGCGGAGGAGATTGATGAGGAGCTGCTCGATCTGCGCGGCGTCGGCGCGGATTCGGATGCGGGGGCCGGGATCGACCGCGACGGCGAGCCGCTGCTCGAGGGCGGAGACGCGCCGGATCAGCTCGCCGAGATCGACCGGCGCGAGGGTGGGAGGGGGGAGGCGGGTCAGGCTCGCATAGGTGCTCATGAAGCGGGTGAGGGTGTCGGCGCGGGAAGAGATGATGCCGAGCCCGCGCCCGAGATCGTCGCGCCAGTCGGAGGGGAGCGGCTCCTTCGCGACGACGCGCTCGAGGCTCTCGGAGATCGATTTGATCGGGGCGAGCGAGTTGTTGAGCTCGTGGCCGAGCACGCGCACCAGACGCTGCCACGCCTGGCGCTCCTCCTCGCGCAGGGCGCGGCTCAGGTCCGCCACGACGAGGAGCGAGTGCGGCATCCCCTTCTCGCGGACGAGCGACCAGCGGTAGCCGAAGCGCCCCGAGCCTCCCGGGAAGCTGCGCTCGACGGTGCCGGAGGGGTCGCCGGAGAGGAGGGAGTCGAGATCGAGCTCGGCGGCGTGGGAGCCGAGCAGACGCTCGGTGGGGCGGTCGAGCAGGCGCTCGGCGGCGCGGTTGACGAGCCGGAGACGACGCTCGCCGTCGAACACGAAGATGGCGGCGTCGATCTCGGAGATGACGGCGGAGACCAGAGCGGCGGCCTCCATCGCATCGAGGCGCTGCTCGCGGAGCATGGCGCTGAGCTCGTTGACTTCGACGAGGACCTCACCGAGGGCGTCGTCGTCGCGCGCGCCGCGGCTGCGGATCGAATAGTCCTCCTCGCGGAGCGCCGCCAGGATGTTCGAGAGCGTCCGGAGCGGATGGACCAGATGCTCGTGGAGCGAATAGAGCGCGATCAGGAGCACCAGCATCAGGATCGCGGTCACGGTCCACGCGAGCCGTGCGGTGAAGTCCCCCATCCAGACGAGCAGGAGCGCGGCGACGATCCCCGGCAGCGATGCGAGCAGAGAGACCACGACGATCCGCCGCTCGTATCCCACCGCCTTCCGGCGCCTGGGCCGCCCATCGCTCATAGACCGTACCGCTGAATCCTCCGATAGAGCGCGCTGCGGCTCAGGCCGAGCGCCTCGGCCGCGCGGCTCACGTTTCCGTCGTGTCGCGTCAGCGCCTTCTTGATCAGAAGATACTCGACTTCCTCGAGTCCCATCTCCTCGATGCGGGTTGCGCTGTCGGCGGGCGTGTGGAGCGCGAGGTCCGAGGGGCGGATCCGCGCGCCGCTCGACATCAGGACCGCGCGCTCGATGGCGTGGTCGAGCTCCCGGACGTTGCCCGGCCAGGGATGCTGGAGCAGCAGCTTCATCGCCCCGTCCTCGAACCCGTCGAGGTTCTTGCGGTAGCGCTTCGCGTGCTGGCCGAGGAAGTGGCCCGCGAGCAGCGGGACGTCTTCGCGGCGGTCGCGCAGGGGGGGGAGCCGGATCTCGATCGTGTTGAGCCTGAACAGCAGATCCTGGCGGAACCGTCCCTCCGCGACCTCCTGCTCCAGGCTCGCGTTGGTCGCGGAGATCAGGCGGATGTCGGCCTTCCGCGTCTGCGACGAGCCGACGCGCTCGTACTCCCCCATCTCGAGCACCCGCAACAGCTTCGCCTGCTGCGCGGTCGAGAGGTTCGCGATCTCGTCGAGAAACAGCGTTCCTCCCTCGGCGAGCTCGAACCGCCCCACCCGGTCGCTCCGCGCATCGGTGAACGCTCCCCGCACGTGGCCGAACAGCTCGCTCTCGAACACTCCCTCGGACAGCCCGCCGATGTTGACCGCCACCATCGGGCGGTGCGCGCGGCGCGAGACGGCGTGGATCGCCTGCGCGACGACCCCTTTCCCCGTCCCGTTCTCGCCGCGGATCAGGATGTTGGCGTCGGAGGGCCCGACGCGCTCGATGACCTCGAGCACGGGGCGCATCGCCGGAGACTCGGCGATCAGGCTGGTTCCTTCTCCGCGGAGCAGACGGTTCTCGCTCTCGAGGCGGCGCCCCTTGCGGAGCGCGCGCCCCAGGTCGACCTGGTTGCGGAGGATGGTGAGAAGGCGGGCGTTGTCCCACGGCTTCTGGACGAAGTCGCGGGCGCCCTGCTGCATCGCCTCGACCACGAGCTCGATGGAGGCCCATGCGGTCATGACGACGATCGGCAGTGTGCTGTCGAAGGCGTGGATGTGGGCGAGCAGGTCGAGACCTTCTCGCCCCGAGGTGGTGTCGCGGCTGTAGTTGAGATCGATCAGCAGCACGTCGAACTCGCGCGCGTCGACGGCGCGCAACACGGCCGCGGGGGAGTTCGCCGTCTCGATCGCATATCCCTCCCCCTTGAGGAACAGCCGGAGGGCCTCGATCACGTCGGGCTGATCGTCAGCGATCAGGATGCGCGGCGCGCGCTCCTGCGCCGTCTCGGTGGGACTCGCCTGGGACGTCGGCATCGTGGTCATTCTAGTGATTCCCGGTTGCTCCGGCACGGAGTCGGGTGGGCGATGACGCCCTACCCGCGGGCTCCCGCCGCCTCGCTCTTTCGTTCTCCCACCACCCAGCCGTCCCTCAGGTCGACGACGCGCGTGCCGTAGCCGGCGTTCACGTCGGAGTGCGTCACCTGGATGATGGTCGTTCCTTCGTCGTTGAGGCGCCTGAACAGCTCCATGATCTCGCGCCCCTGGTCGGAATGGAGATTGCCGGTCGGCTCGTCGGCGAGGATGACGCGGGGGCTCGCGACGATGGCGCGGGCGACGGCGACGAGCTGCTGCTGGCCGCCGGAGAGCTGCGAGGGATAGAGGTCCTTCTTCCCGACGATC
>DATKCD010000121.1:0-9733 GCA_035544735.1 Thermoanaerobaculia bacterium | reverse complement strand
CGGCTCGCGCTCGAGGGGGGACGCGAGGTGTTCGCCGTCCCCGGCTCGATCTTCTCGCAGACGAGCGAGGGGGGACACCGGCTCATTCAGGACGGGGCGAAGCTGCTCCACTCGATGGACGATCTCTGGAACGAGCTTCCTTTCCGCCCGCCTGCCGCGGCAGCGGTGGCGGCAGGGAGGACCCTCGAGCCGCATGGCGAGATCGCCGCGATCTTTCCCCCCGACGAAGGGCTGACCGTCGATCAGGCCGCCGAGAAGCTCGGGATGCGCATCGAAGTGCTGGCTCCGCGGCTGTTCGAGCTCGAAATGCGGGGGAGAATCCGCGCGCTGCCGGGGGCGCGCTACGTGAGGCTGGAGGAGTGAAGGGGCTACGGGACCGGGTCGCCGAGGTCGCGGGCGGCATCGCGCCGCTTCTTCACGATCTGAACGGCGAGCCAGATGGGGACGCCGAGCTGGATGCTCCGAAGGAGGACCTTCGGGATGCCGAGGCCGACGAGCAGGCCGAAGACGGCCCCTGCGGCGAGGAGCTGGGGCGCGTGGTCGCCGGCGGCTTTTCCGAGGTCGAGCTGGTCGCGCAGCCTCCGGTCGAGCTCGTCGATGCGGTCGCTCACTCGCTCGCGCGCGATGTCGATTGCCGTTTCGATCTGGTCGCGGGCGCGCTCAGGGCTCATCGTCGTCCTTCCCTCGTACTCTCCGCAGCTCGTGCCGGATCATCTCGACGTCCTGCCTGACGCCCCGAATCGCGCCGAGCGGTGCGAAGTCCGTCTTCTTCAGACGGCTGCGGCCCGCCAGGGCCGCGGCCGCCGACAGGGCGAACAGCAGGATCGCGACGATGAGGGCCGACGCCCACGCCGGGATCACCAGCGCCAGCACCAGCACCAGCGTCACGAACACGAAGGCGAGTCCGAGCAGAGCGAAGAGCACCGCTGCAGCCAGCAGCGCCCCCACCCCCCCCAACCCCGCCACCGCCTGACGGATCTCCATCTTCGCGAGCGCCACCTCGCTTCGAAACAGCGTCGAGACGTCCTCGAGCAGCCCCTTCACGAGGCGCCCGAGCGATTCCGAAATCCCTTCGTGATTCATGACCCTGACGGACGGAGCAAAATGGGTGCCCCGCGACCTCCTTGCAAGCGTCGAGGAAGATCCACCACACTGGCGGCTCCATGAATCACCCTTCCGTCGAACTCGTCAAGGATTTCCGATTCGAGGCGGCTCATTATCTCCCGAATCTCCCCGAAGGACACAAGTGCCGGCGGATGCACGGGCACTCGTTCCGCGGCGAGATCGCCGTGAAAGGGGGGGTCGACCCGCATCTCGGATGGGTCGCCGACTTCGCGGATCTCAAGGCGGCGGCCACACCGATCGTCGAGCAGCTCGATCATTACCTGCTCAACGAGATTCCCGGGCTGGAGAACCCGACCTCGGAGCTGCTCGCGGTCTGGATCTGGAACCGCCTCGCCTCCCGCCTTCCCGATCTCCACCGCGTCACCGTCGAAGAGACGTGCACCTCGCGCTGCCACTATTTCGGCCCCGCCGACCGTGCGGATGAACGCCGGTGAAGCGGACGCTCACGGGCGGATCAGCGGAACGAATCGAACGCCGATCAGCTCGTCCTGCACGACCCGGTGGCCGTGTTTCTCCAGACGGACCAGCGACTGCTCCCACGTCCCGACCGGAAGGATCGCCCGCCCCCCCCCGGCGAGCTGTTCGACGAGCTCCTGCGGGATCAGGCCCGGCGCGGCGGCGGCGAGGATGGCGTCGAAGGGCGCCTCGTCGCGGAACACCTCGAGCGCATCGCCGGTGCGGAGAGTGACGTTCGTCACCCCGATCCGTTCGAGCGTGGCGGCGGCGCGCCTCGCGAGCTCGGGGACGATCTCGGCCGAATGGACGTGCTTCGCGAGACGCGCGAGAATCGCCGTCTGATACGCGGAGCCGGTTCCGATCTCGAGGACCCGGTCCTCGGGGCGCAGGCCGAGCGCCTCGGTCATGTACGCGACGATGTACGGCTGGGAGATCGTCTGACCCCCGCCGATCGGCAGCGGCGAGTCGTCCCACGCGGAGCTGCCCAGCTCGGGCGGGACGAACCAGTCGCGCGGAGTCGCGCGGAACGCTTCGATCACCCTCGGGTCGCGGACTCCGCGCGCGACGATCTGGGTCTGGATCATCCGCTCGTTTGCGTCGAGCGCCCGCTCGCTCGGACCGCCCCTCCGTCCATCTGGCTCGGTTCGCATCGAAAACTCCCTCTCCGTCTTTATGATCCTCTCTTCGCGCGCGCGCAACCGGTACGAGCCCGTCACGGACGGCCGGGACGCCACCTCGGCCCGCGTCACGAACGAGACCGGATCAGTTCCGATGCCTTCACGATGCCAGACGGCTCTACTTCCGTTCGGAGAGCGGGCGCGGCCGCAGCGGCGCCTGATCGGACCGGCAGCCGGGGTGATCGGCCTCGAGAACGACGCCGAGGTGATTGGCGACCGGCCGCTCGCGGCCGTCGCTCGGCTCGTTGCGGACCTCTCCGTTCACCACCATGGTGCTCGAGCCGCCGCCGTCGAGATTGAGCGCCCGGCAGACGCCGAGCTCCGACTGCATGAACTCGGCGAGACGAGCCAGCGTCACGCCCGGCACGCCCTCCCGCCGTCCGTCGATGACGACCAGAAACAGCCACCGCCCTTCGGCCGTCAGTCCGACCGCGGTGCGCGGATGCGGCGAGCGCGTGAATGCGTCTCCGCCCGGGAGGCTGCCCGCGTCGAGAGCGTCGCAGCTCTCGACGATCAGAGGCCAGCCCGAGACCGCCGTCTCGACCCAGTCGGGTACGGGCTCGAGCACGCCGGCCTGCTCGTGGACTTCCACCCGGCCGGCGCCGGCAGCGACGACCCCCTCACGAGCCGTGTCTTCCGTCCCGTTCCATCGGCCGCACGGGCCGATCGCCAGGCCGACCGGCTGCCGGTTCGCGTCGAAGAAGTCGGCATTGACCGCGACGATCGCCTTCGCGCCGGCCGCCCAGTCGCTCGTCGTGAGACCTCGGTCCCGCTCGTCGGTCGCGACGAGCCGGATTCGATCGTCGGCCAGATCGATTCGGGCGACGTATGCCCGGATGCCTCGGAGCCGGAATTCCTGATAGTCGATCCCGGGCCCGACCGGCTCCCAGTGGCCGAACGCGGCCCCGGCGCAGAGGGAGACGAGAAGGAAGATCCGAAGCGATCGGGTCATGGTCCGAGGTTCGCGGCAACGGCAAGGAGACTTTCCTTCGCGGCAGTCACCGTCGCGGTCGCGCTCGCCGAGGATGCCGCGAGCAGACGAAGGGAGCGCTCGTCGCTGCCTGCGAAGGATACTCCGCATGGCGCGAGCGTTGCACATTCGTGACTCGACACGGTGCGGGAAGCTCGTTTCGAATTCGACGCGCAGAAATGGACGCCGCGTCTCCCCGGAACCGGGTCCCCGGCAGCATCGGCCGGTCTCTGACGTACGGGCGGACCGCGGTCCGGCGAGCGAGGCACGGCCGGACGCGCGATTCGCGCGCTGATCCCCTCTTCCTTCGCCCGCAGCGGCGCATGGCCGCCGCTGCGGGCCCGCCGCGGGGATGTTTCCGCGTTGACACTCCGTGCCCGATCCCATCTAATCCGCCTGCTGTATGGATCGCCATCTGCTCCGCCAGCTCGAGCGCCGGGGCGCCAGATATGCCGACCTGCGCCGCACGGTGACCGACCGGCGCGAAGTACGAATCCGCAACGGCGTCGTCGAGTCGCTCACTTCTTCCTCCGAGATCGGCATCGGTGTCCGGGCTCTGGTCGGGAACGGGTGGGGCTTCGCCGGGGAGACCGACGATTCGGCGGCCGCGATGGAGCGATCCGCCGAGAGAGCGATCGACATCGCGCGGGCGAGCCATCTGGCTGCGCAGGACGAGGTGGTGCTGAGCCCGGTCGAGCCGGCACGCGGGAGCTGGGCCTCGAGATTCGAGATCGATCCGTGGAGCGTTCCGCTCGATCGCCAGATCGACCATCTCCGCGCGGCGACCGAGCCGCTCCGCGGCGATCCCCGCATCCACCAGGTCAGCGGCGAGATCACCTCCTACCGCCAGCGCAAGACGTTCGTCTCGACCGAGGGGAGCGAGATCGAGCAGACCACGACCGAGTCGGGCGCCGGGATCGAGGTGATCGCCATCCACGAGGGGGAGTTCCAGCGCCGCACCTGGCCCAATCCGTTCGGAGGCGATCATCAGGCGCGGGGATGGGAGTTCGTCGAGGAGCTCGACCTGGCGGGCAACGGCGTGCGGATCCGCGACGAGGCGATCGCCCTGCTGAGCGCCCCGAAGGCCCCGGCCGGGCGCTTCGATCTGGTCGTCGGATCGGCGCAGCTCGCCCTCCAGGTCCATGAATCGTGCGGGCACCCGGCCGAGCTCGACCGCGCCCTCGGCATGGAGATCTCGCTCGCCGGCGGGTCGTTTCTCCAGCCCTCCATGCTCGGCACCTTCCGCTACGGCTCGGACCTGGTGAATCTGACCGCCGACGCGACCGTGCCTCACGCGATCGGCTCCTTCGGGTGGGACGACGACGGCGTCGCCGGGAGGCGATTCCACGTCATCGAACGGGGGAGGTTCGTCGACTATCTCACCGGCCGCGACACCGCGCCGACGATCGGTCGGAGCTCGAACGGGACGGTGAGGGGGGAGACCGGGAACCGGATCCCGATGATCCGGATGACGAACGTCAGCCTGGAGCCGGGGAGCAGCTCGCGCGAGGAGCTGTTCGGAGACGTGCGGCGCGGAATCTTCATCGAGACCAACAAGGCGTGGTCGATCGACGATCTGCGTTTGAACTTTCAGTTCGGGTGCGAGATCGCCTGGGAGATCGAGGGCGGGCGGCTCGGACGGATGCTGAAGAATCCGATCTACACCGGCTCGACCCCGGAGTTCTGGCGCTCGTGCGACGGCGTGGGGGACGGATCGACGTGGCGGGTCTGGGGTCTGCCGAATTGCGGGAAGGGGGATCCGATGCAGGCGATGCGCGTGGCCCACGGGGCGCCTCTCGCGCGGTTCCGGGGCGTCGAGATGCTCTGATGGGCGAGCTCGGCGCGGCGGAGTCGGTGGTGGAGCGGGCGCTCGCGGCGGCGGCGGGAGACGAGGCCGACGCGGCGTGCATGGTCTTCGACCGGAACCTGACGCGCTTCGCCGAGTCGAGGATCCACCAGAACATCGGCGAGCGGAGCGCATCGCTCGCGGTCCGCGTCGTGCGGGAGGGGCGCATCGGAGTGGCGACGACTTCCGCCGCGGACGACGAGTCGATCGCGTCGGCCGTCCGCCTCGCCGCGGACCTCGCGAGCCGGAGCGAGCCGGTGCCGGGGTTCCGCGGCCTGCACCGCAGCGCCCCCCGCGGGCCCGATCTCCCCGCCTGGGACGCGGAGACCGCGGCCGCGACTCCGCTCGAGAAAGCCGAGGCGCTGCGGGCGATCTTCGAGACCGGACGTGCCCGCGCCATCCGCTTCGCCGGAGCGTTCTCCACGGGCCGCGCCGCTCTCGCCGTCGGCAACACCTGGGGAGTCCGGCAGTCCGCTGCGTTCACGAGCGCGGAAGCGTCGATGATCGCGCTCTCGGGCGCGGCGAGCGGATTCGCCACCGCCCTCGCCCGGCGCCGCTCCGCGATCGATCTCCCGCTCCTCGCAGACGAGGCGGCGGGCCGCGCGACGCTGCTGCGCGACGCCGAACAGAGCCTCGATCCCGGAGAGTACACGGTGATCCTCGAGCCCCCGGCACTGGTCGAGATCTTCGAGTGGATGAACACGATCACCTTCTCCGGCCGCGCGTGGGAAGACGGCTCCTCCTTCTTCGTCGGCAACCTCGGATGCCGGATCCTCTCTCCGTCGTTCACGCTCGCTGACGACGCGCTCGATCCCGACTTCCTCCCTTTCCCCTTCGACCTCGAAGGGCTGCCCAAGAGGCGCGTCGCGCTGATCGACCGCGGGGTGATCGGCGGGCCGCTCGTCGACAAGGTCGCTTCGGACCGCCTCGGAATCGAGCCGACCGCCAGCGCGGCATCGCTCCCGGGCGAGGAGCGCGGCATCGGGCTCCACCTGTCGATGGCGGGCGGCGAGCATTCGGTCGAAGAGCTGATCGCCTCCACCGGGCGCGGAGTCTGGGTCACGCGGTTCCACTACCTCAACGGGCTGCTCGATCCGAAGTCGGCGCTGATGACGGGGATGACCCGCGACGGGACGTTCCTGATCCGCGACGGAGAGGTGGTGGCGCGGCTGCCGAATCTACGCTGGACTCAGTCGATGGTGGAGGCGCTCGGAGCGATCGAGGGGCTCACGCGGAAGCGGCGCACCGTCGGGACCTTCTGGAACCCTCTGGGCGGCACGATCGCCCCCACCGCCCGGATCGGGAGGTGGCGGTTCACCGGCGCGTCGGGGGGGTGAGCGCCCGGAGAGGGGCGCCCGGCGAACTATTTGCAGCGGCGCATCGAGCAGCATGGCGACCTACATCATCCGCAGGCTGATCCAGGTCATCCCGATCACCTTCGGGATCCTCACGATGATCTTCCTGCTGATCCATCTGATTCCGGGCGACCCGGCCGTCCAGATCGCCGGGGAGAACGCTCGCGCCGCCGACGTGGAGCGGGTGCGCAGGCAGCTCGGGCTCGACAGGCCGCTGTGGGAGCAGTACGTCGCCTACCTCGCCGGGATCGCGAAGGGAGACCTCGGAACCTCGTTCCGGACCCAGCGGGCCGTCACCGACGAAGTGTTCGACCGCTATCCTGCGACGCTCCAGCTCGCATTCGGCGGGATGCTGGTCGCGCTGCTCGTCGCGTTTCCGCTCGGGATCGCCTCGGCCGTCTGGCGCAACTCGTGGATCGACAACGTCGCGCGCTTCTTCGCCCTGATCGGCGTCTCGATGCCGAATTTCTGGCTCGGTCCGCTGCTGATCATCGCCTTCGCCATCCACACCGATCTGTTTCCCGTCTCGGGGCGCGACGAGGGGTGGCGCTCGCTCGTCCTCCCTTCGGTGACCCTCGGAACCGCGCTCGCGGCGATCCTGACGCGGATGATCCGCGTGAGCCTGGCCGAGGAGCTGAGTCAGCTCTACATCACGACGGCGCTGGCGAAGGGAGTGGGGCGCGCCAAGGCGATCTTCGTGCACGGTCTCCGTAACGCTCTGATCCCCGTTATCACGATCGTCGGCCTCCAGTTCGGCACCCTGCTGACCGGGGCGATCATCACCGAGCAGATCTTCTCGTGGCCGGGGCTCGGGCGGCTGCTGATTCAGTCGATCACCGCGCGCGACTATCCCCAGGTCCAGGCGTCGATCCTCGTGATCGCCCTCACCTACATCCTGATCAACCTCGCGACGGACATCGTGTACGGGTTCGTCGATCCGAGGATTTCGTACGACTGATCATGGCGAAGCGAGCGTTCAGAAGGAAGGTTCTCGGGAACTTCCCGCTGCTCGCGGGAGGGCTCGTCACGATCGCGGTCGTGCTCGTTGCGCTTCTCGCCCCCTGGATCGCTCCGCACGATCCCAACTGGCAGGAGACGCGACTCCGGCTCCAGGGCCCGTCGCCCGATCATCCGGGACATCCGCTCGGGCTCGACGACCTCGGCCGCGACGTCCTCTCGCGCGTGATCTGGGGGGCGCGCGTCTCCCTCCGCGTCGGGTTCAGCGTGGTCCTGATCACGGCGACCATCGGCATCCTGCTCGGCGCGATCGCCGGGTACCTGGGCGGCCTGCTCGACACGGTGATCATGCGCGTGTCCGACATGCTCCTCGCGTTTCCGGGAATCCTTCTCGCGATCGCCCTGGTCGCCGTGCTCGGCCCGAGCCTGAACAACGTCATCCTCGCCCTGTCGGTCATCGGCTGGGTGAGCTATGCCCGTCTGGTGCGCGGACAGGTGCTGAAAGTGCGCGAGATGGAGTTCGTCACCGCCGCCGAGGCGCTCGGCGCCCGATCGATGCGGGTCATCTTCAAGCACCTTCTGCCGAATGTCCTGAGCCCCGTGATCGTCATGGCGACGCTCGGCCTCGCCGGCGCGATTCTCGCCGAGGCATCGCTGTCGTTCCTCGGCCTCGGCGTCCAGCCGCCGACTCCCTCCTGGGGAGCCATGCTGACCACGGGACGACAGTACATCGGCCTCGCCAACCACCTCGCCATTTATCCCGGAGTCGCCATCATGCTCGCCGTGATGGGACTCAACTTCCTCGGCGACGGCCTGATCGACGCCCTCGACCCGAAATACCGGAAGGAGATCTGAGATCGAGGCGCCGTTCCGTCATTGCCCGGACGCGTCCTACCCTCCCGCCGCGACCGCCGGCTTCGATCTCGCCGTGACGACGCCCACCAGGAGGGCGATCATGATCGCGCCGAAGAGCGGAAGCACCATCCCGGCGCGGAGTCCCCATCGCTCCGAGACGTGGCCGAGCGCCCAGGGAAACGTCATGCCGCCGATCAGGCCGACCGCGAACAGCAGCCCGAACACCGTCCCGGCGAGCCGCTGATAACGGTCGGCCGCCATCGCGAGCACCGTCGGATAGATCGCGGCGAACGAGAGGCCGGCGACGACCGCCCCCGCCGCCAGCGCCGTCACCGAGCTTCCCACGAGCAGGATCAGGACTCCGATCGTCGATCCGATCGCGCTCGCGAGCACGAGCGAGGCTTTCGTCATGCTCCGCAGCAGCCACGCGCTCAAAAGCCTCCCGAACATGAGAGCCGCCCAGTAGCCGGCGAGGACCCACGTCGCGACGCGGGGCGATGCGCCGATCGAGCCGAGATAGGTCGAGACCCAGCCGCCGATCGACGACTCGTTTCCCGACTGGAAGAAGAGAATCATCGCGAAGAGGAGCACGCCCGGGAACCGAGCCACCCTCAGCGTCGCGAAGAGCGAGAACCCCGCCGGCTCGGACGGCGGCGGAAACGAGAGGGCGAGATAGACGACCGTGGTCGCCCCGGCGAGGGCGGCACCGATCAGAAGGAGCTGAGGAATCGTCAGCCGGTCGGTGACCGAGGCGGCGACCAGAGGCATGAAGAGAGCGCCGAAACCGAAGAACACGCCGAGGATGTTGAGCATCGCCCCCCGCTCCGCGGCATAGAGCTCGGCGACGAGCGCATTCGTCGAGGTGTTGAGCCCTCCGCCGCCGAAGCCGAGGACGAAGGCGGCGAGGGCGGCGAGCGGAAACGACTCGGCCGCGGCGAACGAGGCGAGCGCCGCCGTCACCAGCGCCGCCGAGAGGGTCAGCACGACCTTGTTGCCGAAGCTGTCGATGGACGGGCCGGCGACCAGCGTCGCGAGGAACACGCCGAAGAAGAGGGCGAGGAAGACGTCGCCCTGCTGCGCGAGGCTGAGCCCTCCGAGCCGCTCGCGCATCTCCGGAAGTCCAAACAGCGTCCCGAGGATCGCGAGGACGAGCCCGAACATGAAGATCCCCGCGCAGGCGGACCAGAAGAGCCTCTTCCGATGCGTGCCGTTCATCGCCGGATCGCTTTCTCGAACGCCGCGAAGACCCTCGCGTTGTTGTCCGCCGGGATCCCGGGGACGTTGGGGGAGACGAACACCGGCGGCTCGATTCCCCGTTTGGCGAGTCGGGCGGCGAGCTCGGCGACGATCGCCATCGCGATCGTGATGAAGGCGACCGTGGAGCCGGCCGCGACGGGAGCCCTCCACCCATCGATCGCGACCAGGGCGTCCTCCGCCGGAACGCAGTCGTCGATCACGACCTCGGCCACCTCGGAGAGCTTCTTCCCGCTCG
>DATKCD010000120.1:0-2273 GCA_035544735.1 Thermoanaerobaculia bacterium | reverse complement strand
CGAGCGGGTGGCGCCGTGGTTCTCCCCGCCATGCGAGTCGGCCGAAACGAACCATGTCCGTGCGGCAGCGGAGCGAAGTTCAAGAACTGCTGTGCCGGAAAACAGAAACTCCCCCGCGGCCTGGTGCTGCTCATCGCGGCGATCGCGGCCATCGCGGCGATCGGACTCATCCCTTTTCTCCTTGCCGACAAGGAGGAGACCAGCGACATCTCGTCCGCCGCGGCCGCGCCGCTGCGCCGTCCGATGCCGCAGCCGGGGCCCGCTCCGGCCGGGAAGGTCTGGTCGGCGGAGCATAATCACTGGCACGACGCGCCGACGCGGTCGAGCTCGCCGATTCAGGTGATGCCATCGGCCGCCCCCGCCGGGGCGCCGGCTACTCCCCAGCCGCAGCCGCCAGGTCCGGCTCCGGCCGGGAAGGTCTGGTCGCCGGAACATGGCCACTGGCACGACGCTCCGGCGCAGTAGCCGGAGGATCGAACCGCGGCAATCCGATCCTCTTCACGAGATCGTCGAATCGCGGATCGTCGCGCAACCGGTCGAATCCCGGCTGCAGATGGAAGCTGGTGAGTCGAGAGACGCGGTGACCGTAGGCGGTCTCCAGCCAGCGGAAGGCTTCGTCGCCATTGCCGAGCATGGCGTGCGTCTCCGCGATCTCGACCGGAAACCGGTGCTCCGGCCGGGAATGGCCGAGCAGCAGTTTGAGCCGCTGCTCGTAAAGTCCTCTCACGCCTGCGCGCCGGTAGGCCTCGGCCAGTCCGAGTGAGTCATCGCCACCCTCGCTTTGCAGCAGAGCCACGATCGCGTCGTAGTCGCCGAGCCCGGCATACGCGGTCACAAGACAGGGGACGGAGAGGTACCGCTCATCGAGTTCCGCGGCGCCACGGGTAAAGGCGATGGCATCGCGATACCGCCGCTCGTGAATGAAGCTCCAGCATTTCGCGCCGTGGATGGGGCGGGAGAGCGGATCGAGCCGGTAGGCGAGCTCGGTCTCCCGGCGGCCTTCCTCGAATCGCCCCATGCTGCGGAGGTAATCGGCGTACCACTGGTGTGCCGTGGCGTAGTTCGGGTTCAGCGCGATGGCCCTCCGGTAGTCCTGCTCCGCGCCGGCAAAATCCCAGAGGTTGCGGTACTTCGTCGTGGCGATGCTGGTGTACGCCTCGGCGCTGGCGGGATCGAGCTCGAGTGCCCTCTGGGCCGCGGCCATGATTTTCGGCGCACCCTCTTCCGGCGCCACGAGGCCGTTCCCGACCATCACTCCCCAGGCGTGGGCCAGACCGGAGTATGCCGCGGCGAACGTCGGGTCGAGATCGACCGCGCGCGTGAAGTAATCGACCGATTCGCCCACGTTCTCCTTCGTCCGCTGATTCCACGCGTGCACTCCCTTCAGGTAGAGGTCGTAGGCCTCGGCGTTCCGCGTGTAGGCACCCGGTCCGCGGCGGCCGTGGCGAAGCCGCTGCGTCAGCGCATCGGAGATCCGGCTCTGCGCCGCCGGCAGCTCGGACACCGGGACGACGAACTGGTCGCCCCACAGTCGTGATCCATCCCGGACGTTGATCAGCTCGACGCGGATTCGGTACTGCTCGTCCTGCTGCCTGATATCGCCAACCACGACCGCCCCGACGTCGAGCTCGTCGCCGACCTTCTTCAGATCGGGCGGCCTGTCCTTGTAGCGGAAGACCGTGGTGCTGGCCATGACCCGCAGGTCGGGCAGCCGCGAGAGCGTGTCGATGAGGACCTCGGTCAACCCGTCGCCGATGTGTTCCGACTGCGCGTCGTTGTACGTGAACGGAAGAACGGCGATGGCCTCGATCGTCGCCTGGTCCGGTGTCGCCCGGCGGAGCGCCAGGGCCACGGCCAGCGCGGCGACGAGGAGCGCGGCGATCGCCAGCGGGAGCACGATCCGGCGCCGCGACGCGGCCTCTGTTTTCGATTCCTGGTCGTGGAACGTGACGGGGGCGATGAAACGGTAGCCGCGCCGGGCCAGCGTCTCGATGAAGCGCGGTTCGTCGGCTGAGTCGCCGAGGGCGGCTCGGAGCTTCCGCACGGCGGTGTTGAGACCGTGCTCGAAGTCGACGAACTCGGACGGCCAGAGTCGCTCGCGCAGCTCTTCCCGCGTCACCACGTCACCGGGGCGCTCGAGCAGGATCGAGAGGAGGCGGAACGGCTGATCCTGCAGGGGCAGACGCTGGCCGTCCCGGCGCAGCTCGCCGCTGCGCGGGTCGAGCTCGAAGGCGCCGAACCGGGCCGTCACACGCCGATGCTACTCCCTGCGA
>DATKCD010000119.1:0-20897 GCA_035544735.1 Thermoanaerobaculia bacterium | reverse complement strand
TGAGCACGTTGCGAAGACTCACGGAGAGAGAAGTCGTGCGTGAGAAGCGTTTTCAGGATGGCGATGGTTGTTGCGTCTTCCGCATCTTCGGCCGGCGGCGGAGACCAGACGGACCGCGTTTCGAAACGGAGCCGAGGAAGCTGCGCTGATCCCAAAGCGCAGCTCATGGCGGGCCTCGACGGGATCGCGAAGCGGATCGACCCGACCGCCGAGGGATTCGGCCCCATCGACAAGAACGTCTTCGCGCTCACGGACGAGGAGCGGCGGACGATCCGGAGCACAGCGTGGCCGCACGCATCTCGCGTGCGGCTAAGGACGGCGAAGCCGTCCCAGATGGTAGCCGGGGCGTCGCGCAGCGACCCCCGGTTCGCGACCGATGGTCCTGTCTTCCGAGCACCCCGGCAGGGGTGCCAGAATTTCTCACCAGAACCGCGCGAGCTCGATTGCGGCGGCCTCGAACGGGGGCGCCGAGACGACGGCGTTCCCGTCGTGGCGTTCCGTCCGCACGAACGCGCTCGCAGATCGAGCGTAGACTTCGAGCCGTCGCCGCGTGATGTCCACGAGCCAGAGGTGGCTCACCTCCGCGAGCGCGTAGCGCGGGATCTTCTGCTCGCGGTCGAACGTCTCGGTGGACGGGGAGAGCACCTCGCAAACCCAGTCGGGCGCGATCTCCATCGCCGGCGCGTCGGGGATCCGGGGGATCCGGTCACGACGCCATCCGGCGAGATCGGGGACGAGGACGTCGCCGAACAGATGGAGCTCGGGCTGGTCAAGAATCCACCACCCGCCCGGCCCGCTGCGCCCACGATCGAACGCGTCGTGCAGATCCGATCCGAGCGCCGACAGAATCCGCGCGTGAGGGAGAGCCGGCCGCGGAGAGAGGTAGAGATCGCCGCCGACGACCTCCGCGATCCGGTCCTCCGGAGCCGCCAGGACATCGTCGTAGGTCGCCCCGCTGCGCACTTTCTCGCTCATGCCCCGAGGCTACCTCGGGAGGGCCGGAAATCCGAGGATTTTTCGCGTTGCAGGCCGGGCGCGGCGGCCGATCTACGGACCGTGGACGTCGATGATCTCCGCGCGATAAAAGTTGGTGTCAGGTCTGGAAAAACAACTTTTCGCCCCGAGGTTCCGTGCGCATCCGGGTTCGAACCTCACCTTAAGATCGCGCGGGCAAGCCATGCCGGTGACCCGGCTCTTCCCGAAACGTCGAAACAGACGGAGGGACCTGCATGAAAGCGATGCCGATCATCCTTGCTCTGCTTCTCACGACCGCGAGCGCGGCGGCTTCTCCGGCTCCGTTCCAGCGTACGTGGTCCTTCGAGACCCATGGCTGAATCTTCATGGCTCCCGCGGTCGCGGGAGACGTGGTGGTCATCGGATCGTGCGAGGGGACGATCCACGGGCTGGACAAGGAACGGGGTGAGTCCCACTGGTCGTACGACACGAGGGTCGACGGCACCGCCGCCCAGTTCCATGGGGAGGCTCTGCTGCGAGACGGGATCGTCTTCATCGGGGCCGACGGGCCGCCACGCGCCCACCTTTACGCACTCGAAGCCGCCACCGGGAACCTCGCGTGGAAACGGCCGTTTCCCCACGGCGTCCCGACGCGCGTTCTCGGCTTCGACGGCTCCCTGGCGTTCGTGACCGGCGACGGCGTTCTCGTCTCGGCCGACCCGAAGGATGGCTCCACCCGGTGGCAGTTCGAGCCCGAAGGGACGATTCCGGGCAGGCAGAGAATCTCCGCAGCGTCGATGGGCGAATCCGTCGTCTTTCACGCCGCTGATGGAGATGTCCACGTCTTCGACGCCTCCTCCGGAAAGGAGCAGCTTCGAATTCCGATCGGAACGCCACCCTCGGCGGATCCCGTCGTCGGCGGCGGCCGGATCTACGTCGCCACCGAGTCGGGTCACGTCATCCGGATCGATGGCCGCTCGGGGGATGTCGTGGCGAAGAAGCGGCTGAACGGGCGGATCTACGGTTCGCTGCAATCCGACGGCGAGAGAATCTTCGCGCTCGTGGCCGGAGACGCGCGGGAAACGCTGGTGGCGCTCGACCCGCTGCTGGAGGCCGCCGTATGGGAGCAGGCGGCCGAGGCGTGGAGCTCGTTCCGTCCCCTGGTACGCGGGGGCGTCATCACGGTCGGCGGCAGCAACCTCGTCTGCTCGTTCAGGACCGAAGACGGAGAAGCCGTCGATTGCGTCCCGATCGACGGAACCGTCCGCGGGATCGGTCACGACGAACGCCGCCTTTTCATCGGAACGGTCGCGGGAAAGGTCGTCGCTCTCCCGCTCCTGGAGACCGAGCCGGCACGCTGAGGTCGGGTGGATGATTTACGCGAGCTCTGAATTTCCACGGGACCTCCCGGTGAGGCCGGCGCGATTCGACGTTGCTCGCCGGGTCCCCCTGCGGGTCAGGTCCTGAATTCGCCACGGTTATTTGATCGAATAGCGCCTCTGCGCCAATAACCCTGGCGAATTCAGGACCTGACCCTCAGAATCGTGGAAATCGCGAAGCCTCAATGGCGAGACCCGCTCATTTCGTTCATGATGACCCGCGAAGGCCCGTGGATAACTTCGCAGAAGCTCTTGCCGCCGTGAAGATGCTGAAAGAAGAAGGCGTGGTGTCGGATTACGCGATCGGCGGCGCGATGGCGGTCACCTTCTGGGCCGAGCCCGCGGCGACCTTCGATCTCGACGTTTTCGTTCTCCTGCACTCACCCGCAACCCTGGTCTCGCTCGAGGGCATCTACTCCTGGGCGCGCCAACATCGCTACCCCGAGCAGGCCGAGCACATCGTCATCGCAGGTGTCCCGGTTCAGTTCATCCCGGCGCCCGATCGTCTCGCCGAGGAAGCAGTGGAAGCGGCCGCCGATCTCGAGTACGACGGAGAGTCGATCCGTGTGATTCGTGCGGAGTATTTGATCGCGATGTATCTGCAGCCGGCGGCGCGCACGAGGCGACGCCTGGAGCGAGTCTGGGCGCTGCTCGAAGTCGCGCGCGTAGACCGCAAATTGCTCGACGACGTCCTCGAGCGGCATGAGCTCGAGCTACCCGAGCAGCCATGAAGACGCGCTTGGAAGAGACTCTCGGCAGGTTGCGGAGCGGCAAGCGCGAGCTGCGCCGGATTCGCGCCGACATGAGCCTTCCCGAAAAGGTGCGGCAGGTCGTCGAGCTGCAGAAGGTTGCGGTGACCACGATTCGGCGTCGCCGGCCCTTGCGTGACATCGAGCGCGTGTGGCCATTGCGGCAAAGATAGAGGCCGCCGTCATTGCGTCCCGCGGCCATTTCCCCCTGCGGTCAGAATCCCGGGACCTCCCGGCGAGGCCGGCGCGATTCGATCTCGCATCCCTCGCGAACCTCCGCCGCCCGCGGCGCGTCTCATCGAGAGGAGGCTCAGCCATGCGCACGTTCGTCCTGATCTCTCTACTCGCCGGGATCTCCCCGGCGGCCGCGCAGACGATCGAGAATCCGGCGATCGACATGGCCGGCTATCTCCGGGTGGCCGGCGAGGCGGCGGCGCACCGCGAGAGCCGGCGGGTGACCGAGGAGGAGTTCATCCGTATGAGCGGAGAGCCGGGCACGATGGTGCTCGACGCGCGCAGCCGCGACAAGTACCAGGAGCTCCACATCCGCGGTGCGGTGAACCTGAGCTTCTCCGACATCACCGTGGCGAGTCTGCGCGAGCTCGTCCCCGATCGCGGGACGAGGATCCTGATCTACTGCAACAACAATTTCGCGAATGCCGAAGGCCCGTTTCCGACGAAGATCGCCAGGGCGTCGCTGAACCTTTCGACGTTCATCGCGCTCTACAGCTACGGGTACACGAACGTCTACGAGCTCGGCCCGCTGCTGGACGCCCGGTCGACGAAGCTCGAGCTCGAAGGGACGGCTTTGGATGATCCCGCCTGACGTTTCGCCGTACGATCCGGGAGAGCTCCGGAATGAGCTGGCGCTCTTCGGAGGGAAGGCGAATGACAGCTCGTCAGCGGATCTAGTGTCCTGTAACGCCGGAATCGATAACAGATGGCGAAGGGATCGGCGTCGTGAGCGAGGCGCGCCGACGCAGGCATAGCGGGGACTATGGTGAGGAGGCGCAACGAAGCACACGGCGTCGAGACCGAGCCAGGTGCTATCGATTCCGGCGTTACAGGACACTAGGGGGGCACGAGCAGCCCTTCGCGCTCCGCGGCAGCGCCGAGGCCCTCGTCCAGAGAGAGAAACTCCAGGCTGGATGGCTCCTCCTCGGCAACCAGAAGCGCCGCGGCGAGCTGCGCGGCATCGGGTTGCGCGAAGTGGGTAGCGCGCCAGAAGCGGCAGCGCCTTCGATCGCACGCTCAGAAGATCCGTTACTTCATCCCACTGGTACGCCATCGATTCGAATCGCTCGAAACACGCCCTTCGCTGCTCTCGCGTGAGCTGCCCCTGGCGCGCTCTCCTCTCGACGGCGCTCACGAGCTCGACGCGAGTCCAGGCCCAGGTGACGATGAGCGGATCGTTCCGAAGCCATTCGCGCACGCGATCGCTTTCCGGTTCTGCGATCACCAGAGGAACCAGTGCCGACGCGTCCCAGTACTTCATGCGCGATCGGCTCGCTCTTCCTCGAGTGCCGCCAGGATGCTCGTCGGCAGCTCGAGCGGCTCCTGCTCGAGGATCGAGGCGGCATTTCCGCCGCCCTGGCGCAGAATCCCCGCTCGGCTCAGGCGCTGCCTCCTTTCCGAGCCGGCCTCGGCGGCCGGAAGAGCGGTCAGCCGTGCGACCGGGACGCCGCGATCGAGAATCTCCACTTCCCCCCCGCGCCGCACCTCCCGGAGGTAACGCGAGAGGTTTGCCTTGAGCCTGGAAACAGACACTCTGGTCATGAGACTATTTGTGGTCCTGTCAATATGACCTGTCAAGTCACATAGCGCTCGCCGCCGTTGTCATCGCACCGCTGCGCAGACCGAAGGAAAGTTGGTGTCAGGTCTGGAAAACCAACTTTTTCGGCCTCGGTAGCGCGAATGGTTTTCCACTCATCGCGACACACCGGAAACCCACGCTGGACATCAGGACTTCCGGAAATCGCAAAGTTGATTTTCCAGACCTGACACCAACTTTTTGACACCAACTTTTCGCTTTCGACTTTTCGAAGGTATTGACCTCTTCTCCCACGGACTCCGGGTCGCACCGCAGCGACATCCGACCTCCGTTTCACTCGCCGGCCGCGAAGTCACGACCCCGGATGTACAGCGCCGGAACCACGACGAGATTGAGAAACGTCGATGTGACGAGGCCGCCCAGGATGACCTGCGCCATCGGACTCTGGATCTCGTTGCCGGGCGCACCCGAGGCGATCACCAGAGGAATCAGAGCGAGGCCCGCCGTGATCGCCGTCATCAGGATCGGCGCCATCCGCTCCTCCGATCCCCGCCGCACCGCCTCGGCGGGCGACGCTCCCTCGGCGATCAGACGCTGATAGTTGTTGACCAGCAGCACCCCGTTCCGCGTCGCGATGCCGAAGAGCGTCACGAACCCGACCAGCGTCGCTACCGAGAGCACCCCCGCGCCGAGGACGAGCGCGACGATCCCGCCGATCAGCGCCAGCGGCAGGTTCACCAGGACGATCAGCGTGTCGCGGTGCGACCCGAACTCGATGTAGAGCAGCCCGTACATCCCCACCAGAATCAGCACCCCGAGAAGCGCCAGCGTCCGGCTGCTCCGCGCCGCCTCCTCGAACTGGCCGCCGAACGTCACGAGATACCCGCGCGGAAAGTCGACCGCGGAGTCGACCGCCTCCTGCGCTCTCTCGACCGTCCCCGCGAGATCGGCGCCGGCGACGTTCGCCGTGATCATCGCGACGCGCTGCACGTTCTCCCGCCGGATCATCGACGGCCCGAGATCGTGCCGCACCTCGGCCACCGATCCGAGGCGGATGATCGCGCCCGACGGCGTCGAGACCGGCAGGGAATCGAGCCGTTCGGGGCCGGCGCGCAGATCCGCTGGAAAACGGAGCGCGACCGACGAGGTCAGCCCCTCTTCGACGATCTCTCCGGCCGTCACTCCCTGGAATAGCGCCTCGACCGCCGTCGCGATGTCGGCCGGCGACAGCCCGTGTCGCGCCATTGCCGCGCGATCGGGATCGACGACGAGCTGCGGGATCGCCGCCTGCTCCTGGTTCGAGAGATCGACGATCCCCGGCACGCCTCCGAGGACCTGCTCCACGCGCGCGGAGAGCGACCGGAGCACGGCGAGATCGGGCCCGAAGATCTTCACCGCCAGGTTCGTCTTCGATCCGGAGATCATGTGATCGATCCTGTGGCTGATCGGCTGGCCGAACGAAACGCTCGTCCCCGGAATCGTCGCCACGGCGCGCCGCATCGCCGCGACGAGCTCTTCCTTCGTCCGCCCCTCGTCGAGCGGCCCGAGGACGACTTCCATCTCCGAGGCATTCACCCCCTGTACGTGCTCGTCCTTCTCCGCGCGTCCCGTGCGCCGGCTCGTCGAGATCACCTCGGGAAACTCCAGGAGCGCCCGCTCGACCTGGCTCCCGAGGCGATCGCTCTCCTCGAGCGGAATGCCGGGAGCGCTGACGACGGAGACGGTCAGCGACCCCTCCTGAAACTCGGGGAGGAAGCTCCGGCCGAGGAGGGGAAGAAGCGCTGCCGCGCCGATCACCATCGCGAGCGCGATCGCGATCACGGCGCGGCGATGCGCGAGCGACCACGCGAGCGTCGGGCGGTACGCGGCATGAAACGCGCGGAGCAGCCACGGCTCCCTCGCTTCGAGCGCCCGCCCGGGTTCGAGGAGCATCGCGCAGAGTGCAGGTGTGAGCGTCAGCGCCACGAGCAGAGACGCGGCCAGCGCGGCGATGAAGGCGAATCCGAGCGGACGCAGCAGCCGTCCCTCGAGCCCGGGGAGGACGAAGATCGGGAGGAAGACGAGAATGATGATCAGCGTCGCGAAGAGGATCGGGCTGACGACCTCCGTGGTCGCCGCCGCCACGACCTCGCGCGCCGGCCGCCGCGCCTCCGCGGCGACGTCCCGCTCTTCCTTCAGCCGCCGGAAGATGTTCTCGACGGCGATGATCGCATCGTCCACGAGCAGTCCGATCGCAATCGTGAGCCCGCCGAGGGTCATCGTATTGATCGTCAGGCCGAACGCCGAGATGACGAGGACGCCGGTGACGAGCGAGACGGGGATCGCCAGCGCGGAGATCAGCGTCGTGCGCACGCTCCCGAGAAAGAGAAAGAGGACGAGGATGACGAGGATCGCGCCGTCGCGCAGCGCTTCGACGACGTTGCCGATCGCGACGTCGATGAAATCGGCCTGCCGAAAGTTCTCCTTCTCCAGAACGACGCCGGCGGGGAGCGTCTGCTGAATCCGCCGCAGGGCGTCGTCGATCGCGCGGGTCAGCTCGAGCGTGTTCGTTCCGGGCTGCTTCTGGACCGAGAGGATCACGGCGGGCTCGTCGCGATACGACGCCGTTCCGCGCGCCGGCTCCGCGCCCCACGCGACGTCGGCGAGCTGACCGATGCGCACCGGAACCCCGCCGGAGACGGCGACGACCGTGGCGGCGATCTCCTCGGGGGAGCGCGCGCGGCCGAGGCCACGGACGAGATACTCCTGTCCCCCCTCGACGTGGAATCCCGCCGCCGGGCTGCGGCTCGCCACCGCGAGCGCGTCGATCACCTCGGAGAGCGCGATCCCGTATTGCGCGAGCGCGGCGGGGCGCACCGTCACCTGCAACTGGCGGATCTCGCCCCCCAGCGCCACGACCTGCGAGATGCCGGAGATCGACAGCAGGTTCCGGCGGACGATCGTCTCGGCGAGCCGGCGCAGCTCCATCGGCGGGACCGTGTCCGAAGTCATCGCGATGAAGGTGATCTCCCCCATGATCGACGAGATCGGCCCGAGCTCGGGGCGGTCGACCTGTCCGGGAAGCTCGACGCGCCCGAGGCGCTCGGTCACGATCTGCCGCGCCTGGTAGATGTCGGTTCCCCAGTCGAACTCGACCCAGATCACCGAGATCCCGTCGGCGGAGACCGACCGCAGCCGGCGCACGCCCGGCGAGCCGTTCACCGCCGATTCGACCGGGAAGGTCACGAGGAGCTCGACCTCCTCGGGCGCCATTCCCGCCGCCTCGGTGATGATCGTGACCGTCGGCGCCGAAAGGTCGGGAAAAATGTCGACCGGAAGCCCCGCGATCCAGATCGACCCGATGAGGGTGAGGAGCATCGCGGCCACGAGAACGAGCCAGCGATGCCTCAGCGAGAAGCGGATCAGACGCTCGAGTGGCTTCATCGTCCGCTCCTCAATGGACGTGTCCCTCGGCGGCCCCGCTCGACATGAGGGACGCGCGCCGGATCGCGTCGCCACCGCGCGTGACGAGACGCTGGCCGGGGACGAGATGGTCGACGAGCATCAGCTCTCCCTGTCGCGAGAGGACCGTGATCTCCTGCCGGACGAAGCTCTCCCCGGCGAGCTGCAGATAGACGACCGGGACGCCGCCGTCGTCGACGACCGCCGTCGACGGGATGACCACACCCGGGCGCTC
Organism: Thermoanaerobaculia bacterium; assembly: GCA_035544735.1. Taxonomy (GTDB): domain Bacteria; phylum Acidobacteriota; class Thermoanaerobaculia; order Gp7-AA8; family Gp7-AA8; genus DATKCD01. Next base: position 12,368 of record DATKCD010000119.1, on the reverse strand, counting down.
CACCGCCGTCAATACGTGTGCTTCGAGCGTGGAGCCGAGCGGCAGTCCCGCGTCGGGAGGGATCTCGACGAGGACGGTGACCGTGCCGCTCTCTCGCGCGACCTCCGGCGCGATCGAAACGAGGCGCAGCCCGTCGGTGATCCGGATCGGCGGACGTTCGCGGTCGACGAGCGCCACGCCGCGGACTCCGGCCGCGAGGTCACGTGCTCCGGATGGAGGGAGGGCGATCTCGAGCCAGAGGGCGTCGGTGCGGACGAGCCGGGCGAGCTCGTCGCCCGCCGCGACGGTCGTCCCGGGAGTCGCCGTCACGCGCGCGACTTCGCCCGCGAACGGAGCTCTGATCGCGAGGGCGCCGGCCGCGCCGCCGCCGCGCGACGATTGCGCCGCGGCGAGATCGCCGCGCGCGGCGCGGTACCGCGCCTCCAGCGTCTGCACGCGCGCGCGTGCATCGTCCAGCTCGCGGCGGCTGACCGCCTGCAGCGCGAAGAGCTCTTCGAGCCGCGACAGCCGCGTCCGTGCGGTGGCGAGATCGGTCTCGAGCTCCGACACCGCGGCCTGCAGCGCCGCGAGACTCTCGCCGCTGGCGACGCGGGGAACGAGCCGGAAGAGCGAAGCTCCCCGCGCGACGGAGACGCCGGGATAGGGCCAGGTTGAGCCCGCGGGATGGACGACGCCGTCGACGGGGGCGGTGATCGCCGTTTCGCCGCCGGCAGGCGGGCGGACCGTGGCGAGCCCGGACGTGCTCTGCGACAGCACCCCGCGGCGCACCCAGTCGATGCCGAAGGCGGAGCGCCACTGCTGTTCCTTCAGGAAGTCGACCGGCGCGGAGCCGCCGGCGGCTCCGCGCGGTGCGGGCGCGCGAACGACGCCGCCCGGATCGGACGCGGTCCCGACGCGGACTCGCCCTCCGCGGATCTCTTCCGTTCCGGACGGAGTGCGAATGCGAAACGCGAGGTCGTACTGACCCGCGGACCGCGGATCGATCTCGATCTGATAGATGCCCGGACGGACCGGCTCGGTCGCGCCGAAAACCTCCTCCCCCGAAGCATCCGAAAAGACGATGTCCACTTCGCCATCGACGAGCGGCGAGAAGTCCGCGAGCCGCGTCACGTGCGTGTGGGCGACAGCCGTCTTCCCCGCGACGAGCGGGTCGACCTCCGGGAAGACTTCGAAGAGAGTTCCCCATGCGGTGACCGACCAGCTTTCGCCGGAGGCCTCTGCGGATCCTTCATCGCCGGCGCAGCCGGCGAGGATCAGGAACACGAGCGCGAGGAGCGGAAACGCGCGCGGCTCGTTCTCAGTGCGGATGACCATGGTCGCTCTTCGTGGTCTCGTCATGCGAGTGCACCTCTCCATCCCCATGCTGGTGGGTCTGCTGCTGGGCCGTGTCCGCGGCGGTCAGGGGTTCCGTGCTGACGTCTTCCGGATAAGCGGGCTCGAACGCGACCTCTCCCGTCTCGGTCGGGGCGGGCGTCGCGGCGTTCGTCTCCGTTTCGGCGGCGGACTCGGTCGCGGTGTCGCCGCATCCGAAGAGAGCAATCGTGAGAACGAGAAGAGATGCGACGGTGAAGAAGCGCGTGTTCATGGCTGAATCTCCTTTTCGATGATTTCAGATGAAGGGATGGTGAAGCGTTGGTGCTCCCGGAGCGCCGCCAGCGCCGCCTGACGTAACTCGAGAACGGCGACTTCGGCTTCCGTGGCGGAGCGCCACGTCTCCAGAAGGTCGGTGACGGTCGCTTCGCCGTGGATGAATGCCGCCTCCGCGGCGCGGAGCATCGCTTCGGTCTCGATCGCCGCCGCCTCGAGCGTCGCGACCTCGGCGGCGAGCCGGCGGTACGTTTCGGCCGCGGCCTGCTGCCGCGCGGCCAGCTCACGGCGCGTCTGTTCGAGCCTCGCGCGCGCGGCCGCGAGGCGGCCCGCCGCGGCGACTCGCTCCGCCTGGTTCCGCCGGAACAGAGGCACCGACCAGTTCACGCCGATCAGCGGGCCGGGAAGCGTTTCCTCTCCCGTCTTCTGCTGCTGCCATCCGGCCATCAGCTCCGGCGACTCGAGGACGCGTCCCGCCGCACGCTGTGCGGCGATCGCGGCGTCGACGTCGGCCTCCGCGGCGACCAGCAGCGGATGACGCTCGGACGTCGCCGGGGGAGGGGGGAGGTCGGGGAGCGCCGGCCGCGCGTCCGGCGGAAGGTCGGGATTCCAGCTCCGCGCGATCGCGCTCCGCTCCTGCGCCCCGGCGGCGGCGATCGCGACTCGCGCGCGGAGCGCGTTCGCAGCGAGCGCGAGGCGCTGCGCCTCGAGGCCCGACGACTCCCCCCGCTCGGCGCGCAGGCGCTCCCGCGCGGCGAGCTCGCCCACGCGCGTGAGCTGCCGGGAGAGGCGGTCGTGCTGCGCCGCCGCGAGCGCCCAGGCGGCGTAGATCTCCTGCATCTCCAGGCGCAGCCGCAGAAGCGCGTGCGCGAGCCGCGCCTCGGCCGCTTCGACTTCCTTCCTTCGCGCTCGGGCGCGCGATGCGCGCGCGAGATCCGGAAGCTGCCACGAGACCATCAGGTCCGTCTGTGCCGCGGGACCGCGGGGATCTTCCCGCACGATTCCGATCGATGGATTCTCGAGCGCCTCGGCATCGATCAGCGCGGCACGGGCGAGCGCGAGATCTTCCACCGCCGCGGCCACGGCGGGATGCGCCGGCGTCAGGACCGACAGGAGATCGGATTCCGTGACGGTCGTCTGTGCGAACGCGACGAATGCGATGAGGGCGGACGCGATTCCGGCCGCCAGTATTCGAGACATGTCTCCTCCCGATGCGAAACTCACGAGCTCCGGATGGAGCCCGGCACGGCGGGGAGGAGGATCAAATCAACAGCGCACAGTGCGAGAGGAAGAGCACGCCCGGCGGCGACGAGGTCGAGATGATTCTGGACGCGAGCGTCTCAGATCGAGGCGCGGTCCACGACCGCGAGAGCAGAAGCGCGGCGAATGCGGCAACGGCGGGAGGTCGCGTCAAGGTTCGGCGCGATTGGACGAGCTCGTGATCGTGACCCGTTGACACGATCACATCGTGATCGTGCGACACGGCCGCAGCCGTGCGGGCGGAGGCGTGGTGGTCGTCGATCAGCAGATGAATCCCGACTGCCACGGCAGCCGCGCCGGGAGACATCCAGGACACCAGAATCGCGATCGCCGCGAGTCGCCGAACGGTACGCACAGTGCGCGATTCTGGCAGAAGATCGCGCGCACGGCAAATCCGACTCGACGCACGAAGGGGCGCCGGCGCACTTCCAGGAGAAGGCGACCGCGGAACCCAGACCTTCCTCACCGGCGCCCCGTATCGCGCCAGTCGCGCATCCATCGTGGGGAAAGTTGGTGTCAGGTCTGGAAAACCAACTTTTCGGGCGTGAGCGCTACCTCGCGCAGGCATGCGCCGGCGATCCGCGATTCTGTACGGCACCGCGACCGATAACATGACCAACGACCCAAGCCTGCAGATCGCGAAACCGCTTCCAGCACGGTGCGAGACGCATTAACGTGCACGGACGAGCTTCCTAGTGGACTGTAACGACAGAATCGGTACCAGATGGCGCCGGTATCGGCGGCGTGAGCGAGGCGCGGCAACGCAGGCATAGCGGGACTATGCTGAGGAGCCGCAACGAAGCTCACGGCGTCGAGACCAAGCCAGGTGGTACTGATTCTGTCGTTACAGTCCACTAGTGCACGAGGCGCCCGCCGCCCAGGGTGATCTGATTTGCTGTGGTGGCGTCGTCGTCGGGGCTGTTGGAGTGCACAGGGGCCGTGCCGGCGCTCAGGAATTGCCGAAGGATTTCCATCCGGTGGGGAATGAAGACATCCCGCATGGCCGGAGAAATCGAGAAGCGCGGACCGGCTTCGCCGGGCTCGCGGATGATCTCGCTGAGATGTTCGAATCCGAAAAGCGAGCGCGGAAATACCTCTCCCGCACCAATGGGTCCAGCCACAAAGTGACATCCCACACAGGTCTGCGTTTCGGCGCGACTGACGAGGTCGAGGGGTTTCAGAGGGCTGCCGATGCGATTGAGCTCGGCCTGGATGTCCTCATGGAACTTGCGCCCCTCGGCGCTGAACCGACCGACCGTGAACGCGATGCCGTAGAAGAGGGCATACTCCCCGCTGCCGGGATCGCTCTCGGCCAACAGATATTCGCTCGGAATGTTCATGAAGTAGCCGTTCACGTCGCGGATGGACAAAGATTCGACCTGCCTGAGGAATTCCTTCCGAAAGCGTTGGGCGATCGGCGTTTGGTTGTTGCCGTCAAACAGACGTCCGGTGATCGTGTTCTCGAGAACGTCGGGCTGCATGGTCAAAGAACAGGCGCTGCTGCTACAGGTCTTCTCCAGCCGGAACTGATAGAAGCGCGGACCCACGCGTGCCCCGCTGGTGTAGTGCAGGGACCGAACACTGCCGCCGGCCGCGCGGCTGAGATGATCGGGATGGATGACCGGCGCGAATCCGGAGATCCCAGTGAAGAAGAAGTTCTCGAGCCGAGCGCGCCGCTCCGCGATCGAATCAATCGAGCTGAGCTCTGCCCAGAACTGAGCGACCGGCTTGCAGCCGGCCAGGCCGGTAGAAGGATCAGGATTGGGCAAAGCGGCCTCGAAAATCAGGTGCACTCTGTCGAGCGGTGCAATGTTGTCGGTCTTGGCAAAGATGACTCGATACTGTCCGCAGTTCGAACCGTCTGCCGGCGTCATGTCGAAGCGATTGATGAGCGCCAGCGGAATGTAGCTGGGCGGTACGAACGGGTTGGTGATGGCCAGGGCTCCCTCCGGGGTGGGACAGCGCCGCGGGAAGTTGTTGAATGAAGGCTTGCCATCGGTGAGAAAGTCGTCGCAATGAGGACTGTCCGCGCTTACCAGACCCGGCTTGGGATTCTGCGTATCGAACCATTGCTGATAGAGCATCGTCGCGCTCATGCCACGCACGCCGCTGCGCTCCACCAGCGTGTTCATCACTCTCTCGAACGAGAACCCATCAAGGATCACGGTGTCGGTGACGGCGAACGAGCGGTTGATGTCGAGGTGCTGAGGCTCGGGCCTGGAAGGCCGGCGGCGTGATGCGGAGACGAGCAGGGTCAGAACCAGTGCCGACAAGAGGAGGGCGATCAGGGGACGGCGAGCGGGGTCCATGGGTGATCTCCTGGAGTCAGGTACAGCCTAAACCATGGCGGGGTCGAATCGCCAACTCGACCGGAGGTGAGGGGCGCGCTCGCAGCGCGCCCCTCCGCATCGACGACTCCGCGAGAGGCCAGGTTGCCACCCGATTTCCGGGCTATTGCGCCTTGCGAGCAACAGCGTTGGAACGCGGCGCCGCCTCCGTCGGCAGAAAATTCTCCAGCACCCACAGCTCTCCAACTGATTCGCCGGCTGTAAAGGCCAGCCGCCGGCCATCGGGGTGACTTCCGGAAATCGCAAAAGTTGGTTTTCCAGACCTGACACCAACTTTCCGGAATGAGATGGCCGGAGAGGGCTTTCGAGCCTGAGCTGGTTTCCCGCACCGAGCTCGACCGCTTTGAAAAGGGCGAACCTCATGGTGAGAGCCTGTTGGGCGGCGTTCAGGCGTACAGAAGACGACCGCGCGGCTCCGGGATGGGTCGTCCCATTTCCTGGGCTGTTTCGATCCACTCCCTGATGATGACCTTGACATTCGCAAGCGCGGCTTCGTAGGTCGGCCCATCCGAGGCACATCCAGGAAGCTCTGGAACTTCGGCCACGAAGGCATGATCTTCGTGGCTCCAGTAAATGATCACTTCGTATCTGGGATCAGGTCGCATCGGATTCCTCGACGAGTTTAACGAAAAGTTGCCTTTCCAGACCTGACACGAACTTTCCGGTCTCTCACCCAGCCTGGCACAAACGGCCGAGCAGCTCACGGTGGTGGAGAAGAAAGGGTCGAAGCATCTTGGGGATCGTGAAGGTCCACAGACAATGCCCGACCTCCTCGAGCACCTCATCGGCGAGAAGCGCGCCGAACATCGCCCCGCGCTTGGCGGCGCACGAGGGACAGAAGCCGCGGCGCTGACACGAAAAGGCGACCAGAAACTCGGCGCGGTCTACGATCTCGGAGCCACAGTGACGGCAGTACATGAGGTCGCCGGTCGGAGCGTGGACCGGCCTGTCAGTGCGGCCGCATCTTGGACAGGTCGTCTCGTCGCTGGTCTCCGTCACCTGTGTCCTTCGAGCACCTAGGAAGGACTCCCCCGCCCTTGTAGTCCGAGGCGCGAGAGGTTTTCGCCGCGGACAGGTTCCGGCAGCTGGATGAAGACAGGTGGCTGGCCGACCTCCATTTCGACGAAGGTCCCCGTGTAGTTGGGGTCATAGCCGGCCTGGAAGATGGCTCCCGGCTGCGACGCGGGCCTGAACCAGCCCGGCGCTTCGAAGGGGCGGGCCCTATCGACGGCAGACCACGGTATCTGCAGCGGAGGGAAGAACCAGCCGAGGACGGGGAGCGGCGAAAAGATCGTCGAAAGGTGAAGGGCGTCGGCGGTCGTCGCGACCCGCAGGGCACCGACGAACCGCATCTTGACGCGCTGGAACTGGGGGTGGTCGACGCTGACGAGGGCCATCTGACCGGTGGCAACGAGGGTCCACGCGGCGCCAGGCGGCGGTGTGACCTGGCGGTGGTCCTTCGCCAGCCTGCGCCAGCCGGCCTCACCCATGAGGTAGAAGACCATCACCGGCACGGCGATCGCGAATGCGACGATGCCGAGCACGCCAAACACCGGTGGTATGTCGATGGCGTAGAACAGCATCGCCACCAGCCAGACAACGATGACAAATGGAATGATTACCTGGGCGTTCTTGTTCGGCATGGCTGGCTATCCGGACGGCGGGGCTTGCTCAGCCGGGGCGTCGCTTGTTGAAGGGGTCACCGCTGTGGCGGGCTGGGCGCGCCAGGCGCGAGGGAGTCTGCGGGCACATCAGGAGCTGTGGCAGGGGACTCCTCTACTGGCGGGACTTCCAGCAGACCGAAGCTGTCGGCGGTCGATACCAGCGCCACGGCGTCCGACTCATTGAAGCCCGGGTAGCCGCCGGCTTTCCGTGTCCGCCACGCCGCGAAGTACACTGCCCGGCGCAGGCGCCAGTAGCCATCCGCCGCGTTGAGGACTGCGAGTCGGGAACGCGCCTCCCTGCCCTTGAGCCGCGAGAGGACGCGCCCCACGGGCAGCGGCGGGAATATCCGGTCGCGCTTGCCCACCCAGCGCAGGATCAAGGACTCCGCCATCACGGCAGACACGGCGCCTGCGAGCAGCACCCACAGCGGCAGCCTGCCGCTGGCTAACACAACCTGCAACGCGGCGAACAGGAACGGCGCATCCTCGCCGCCCACGGCCTGTCCGGGGTGGTCGACGAAATAGTTCCACATCACGTGGCCCCAGAACATGATCACGGGGCCGGCCAGACCGACGATCCAGGCGGCGGTCCGTCGCCAGTGCCACAGCATCGCCGCCGCGCCGATGCTGAGACCTTCGAGCGCCCCTCGGACCGCGTGGTCGTTGTAAACCTGATCATTCCAGAGCTCAATCGTTGGAAGGAAGATGCTCAATGGCGTCACCGCGCCCCAGCCCTGGCCCGTGACGATACCGATGTGAGCGTCCTCGTGGAATTTGAGCCCCCAGCCGACGACGAAGCCCAGCAATAGCCCATCGCTTATGGAAGGCCAGCGATGCTGGCGGCGGGCGGCGAGCACGAAGAAGAGCACGACGGCCAGCGGCTTGAGGGCCTCCTCGGTGATCGACGCGTACCATACGCCGACGACGGCGTCCGTCCGTTCCACGCCCGAAACGCCGATCATTGCTTGCTGCAGCAGGTAGGAGAGGCCGGTAACCGCCCAGACGCCCAGCAGCCAGTAGATGCCGAGCGTCGGCAATGAGACGGTGCGCGAGCCGGCCGTGAGCAGGAGCAGCCAGCCGAGCACGAAGCCGTTATAGACGAGACCCGTCAGGACATCGCCCGTGCCGGCGCGGAAGAAGAAGCCGAGGTTGGCGAGCAGCGCCAGGACCGCGAGCGCCGTTCCTGCCAGCGCGATCAGCCGGTACCGGTCCGTCTGCCACATGCTGGCAACTGCCGTCATGGTTCCTGCCTCTCGCCCGAGCTAGCCGCGCGAGCCCGCGCTTCCACTACTGTGAACTCTTACGCCATTGAGCGGCGATGGCGGGAAGACCGGCCGCCCGGTCTCACGGTCCACAGGAAGAGCGCTGCCGGGCGGCACCCGATGAGCGCTTGGGTGGGGAGCAGGAGGAGGCCGGTAGTACACTGTCTCATCCGCAGGAATCTCGCTAACGCCGGGCCAATAAGGGTTGCCATCGCTGTCAGAGTAGAGAGTCGGGACCGGCTCCCACGGTCCCGGAGCGGGATCGGGGCCGTACTGCTCGGCCTCCTCAGGCCCGGGGCACGCACCTCTGCCCCGCCGTCTTGCTCTTCGGCCGGCACTACTCGCGGCGCTCGCCGCACCCGTAGCCCCGCCGAATGCGCCAAAGGCAGTGCTCCACCACAGGTCTTGGTACCAGTTGCAGGCAACGCAGAGCAGGTCGAGGTCCATGACGCCTCCCCTTCGCCACTGCGACGGAGGGCCAGAGTATACACCGGCCAGAACGCTGCGTTAGTTTGGACCTGCCCCGGTTCGGTGGCCCGTTGACGGCTGTGAGTCTCACCCAACGGTGCAGGGGCCATCTTCTCCAGCACCGAGGTCCTACGGAAACGTGTAGCGAGCCGCGCGCAAGCGCGTCTCGGGGATGAGCCGCGGAAAACGACCTCGTAGGATGCCCCAGGATCGACGAAGTCAGCGCGGGCCATACTCCACCATCCCCCGCCGTGCCTGCGCAGGGTCATCACACCGCTCGACCATGAAGCCGCTCGAACTCGGCCGGGCTCAGGGATAGGGGATTCCTTTTGGGGCTGATGGGGATCTGGGGGCTCGCGATAGCCAGGAGCCCTTGACCCCTCGGCGAAGCCAGCCCGACGAGGGCCTTGTCGGGCCGAGAACGTGGGCATGATGCCCGATCAGGCCCAACCTTGCTCGGTGAGGCGTGGGCCGCATAGAGCTTCGCCATGCAGCTTGCCGAGTCCGGGAAAAGTTGGTGTCAGGTCTGGAAAACCAACTTTTCGGCCTCGGTAGCGCGAGTGCTTTTCCGCTCATCGCGACACACCGGAAACCCACCCTGGACATCAGGACTTCCGGAAATCGCAAAAGTTGGTTTTCCAGACCTGACACCAACTTTCCTCAGTGGCATCGTTCAGCTCCAGTCGGGATGGGCGTCGAACCAGTGGTTGGACGTGAGGCAGCGCTCGTTCGAGCCGTCGGTGTCCATCACGCAGATCTCGTAGCTGCCGGGATTCCCCTCTGTACCGGCATTGAAGCTGATTCGGCGTCCGTCCGGAGACCAGGTCGGCCGAGCCTCGGAGCGGTTTGGCGTGTGGGTGAGGCGGCGGACGTCCGAGCCGTCTGCCGCCATGACATACAGCTCCCAGTTACCGTCGCGCGTGGAGTCGAACGCGATGTGCTTTCCGTCTGGCGACCATGACGGCCCGGCGTCCGCACCTTCGGCGTCGGTCAGTTGGCGGACATTCGAGCCGTCGGGATTCATCAGGTACAGATCGAGGTCACCGTCCCTGTCGGAGGCGAAGGCGATCGTGGAGCCGTCGGGGGACCATGCCGGATACCAGTTCCGGCTCTCGCCGCTCGACAGCGCTCGGGGATTGGAACCGTCTGCGTGAACGATCCATACGTGAGACCCTCCTCGCGTTCCATCCTCCGCGATCGAGGCCCTGTCGTAGGCGATCCGCAGGCCGTCAGGCGACCAGGCCGGACCTCCTTCACTGGCATGGGGCGTGTCGGTGAGCTGGAGAAGGTTGCCACCGCCGGCGTCGACGACGTACAGATCGGCTGGGCGCTCTCGTTCGGTGGACTGAAAAACGATTCGTCTGCGGTCGGGCGACCAGTCGGGGAAACGCATCGACCACTCCGCTCGTCCGGCGACGCTCAGTTGCCGGACGTTGGTGCCATCGGCGTCCATCAGATGAATCTGCGCACGACCGCTGCGGTCAGAGTCGAAGAGAATCTGGAAAGCGCCTTCCTCGCGCACGGGCTCGAATAGCAGCTTCTGCAGCCCCCTGGCGTATCCGACCGAGGTATGCATGCTGTCGTGGCCACCGCTGAATTCGTCGTAGTGGATCTCGTACCCCTTCGCCGTCAGCACATCGCGGAGATGCCGATTGGCGTACAGGAGCATGTCGGCGTCGCGCTCGAAGATGCCGACGTCGAGGTAGAACCGGAGGGGCAGCTTCGGCGCCGCGGCGTACTGCCGCATGATCCAACCGTAATCGGAATCGCTCTTCCAGGAGACGAATCCCGACGTGGAGAGAACATTTCCGAACACCTCGGGGTGTTTCAGCGCGCCGTAGAGAGCGGCGAGACCGCCGAGGCTCCCGCCGGCGATCACCACCCGCCGAGGATCGGACGTCACTCGGTATCTGCTCCGAACGAACGGAAGTACCTCGGTGACGAGAAAGCGATTCCATGCATCGGAACAGGCGAGCTCCTCGCCCCGATCCTTCTGTTCAATCGAAACGATCAGAGGAGCTTCGATCCGCCCTTTCTCGTGCAGGTAGTCGACGACTCTTGCCAACGAGCCCGGCTCTCTCGTCAATGAGCCGGGTGAGCCGTCGAAGACGACCAGGAGCGGATGATCCGCCACTCCCTCCACTCCGGAAGGACGGTAGATCCAGAAGCGGCGGCTCGTTCCGAGCACCTTGCTCTGGATGGCATGTTCATCGAGATCTCCTTCTCCGGCCGGGGTGAATGTCTCCCACGGCTTCGGCGGCGCGTCGGGCAGTTCGCCGATCGAGATCACCCACTCTCGGTCACCGTGGGGGCGGACCTGTCGCAGGGGATTGAGCGGATCGTGCTGCCATGTCGCCGACCGGCGCTCCCACTGTTCATAACCGGCGACCTCAGCAGAGGGAATGAGGGAGTCGTTCGGTGACAGGTAGTAGGCAAAACGAGTATCGCTCGGGAAGCGGTGGGTCCGGTACCAGACATCGGTGTCGGCAAGGCGCTTCATCTGCTGTTCGGCGAGATCCGCGGCTGTGAATCCCCACATCATCGTCACGCCGGAAAAGATCGCCACATTGCGCGTCTGCCCGTCGTCGCGCCACAGGAAGGTGACGTACCGCTCGTCCGGAGAGTCTGCCGGCTCGATCAGCGGCGTGCCGTGCTGCCGAACCTCCGCCCAGAACCTCTCGATCGCTTCGGGATCGCGCTCGATCTCGACAGCAAGGCGCTCGACGCGCGGACTGATCGGATTCCAGGCGCCGGTATCCTCGATCGACAACACCGGCGGGGGCACAGTGAGGAGAGTGAGGAGAGTCAGCAGAACGGCGGCGATGTACCGCGGCATCGTTGGCTCGATCGGTTGCATGCTATACGCCTCCGTCAAGGAGAGCCGCAATGCGAATCAGAGATTGCGCGGAAGTATAGCTCGGGCTGGAGTCGCGTGCGCCCCCTCAGCCGACGATCTCGCCCGCGTGCAGGCGGCGAAGGAAGATCTCCAACGGCAATTCGCGGGTGCCGTCGACCTCCAGATCACTTTGATGTCATCGCGCGGCATCTATAGCCCCGCACGTCGGACGAGGTCCTCGTACCGTCGATCCTTGCGCAGTGGCGACAGCAGGGGGTCCACTTTGAGGTACGAGAGGCCGATCAGGCGATGTTCCAGAGCCTCTTCCAGGTACTGAAATGCCAGGTCGCTCTCACCCAGTTGGGTCGCGAGCTGGGCTGCATAGACCCTGGAGGGCGAATAGCCTCCATGCGAGTCCTCAGATCGAAGCTGCTCGAGCTCGGCGCGCAGCACGCCGCTCCACCCCGACACGTCGTAGATCGCTCTCAGGCTCGCGACGTCATCCTCGCTCCCCGGAGCGAGCTGCTTTCCCGCGATGAAATAGTTGAATGCCTGCGCCTCTTCGCCCCTTGCGTGATGGATCCGCCACAACGACCAGTACGCGGGAGCGAACGAGGGACCCATCGCGATGACACGGTTGAGCTGGGCGATTCCTTCATCGCTCCTGCCGGCGGCGATCAGATAGTCGCCCAGGAATTTGTGGTCCATCAGGGAAGTCGGGTGCAGATCCAGCGCCTTCTTCTCCGCTTCGAGCGCCTCGGCAAATCTGCCGTCCCGGTAGTACACCCCGCCGAGAACCCTTTGGGCGACAACGCCGGCCGGATTCAGTTCAATGCTTCGCTGCAGGTCCGTGTACGCCTGTCGAAAATTCCAGTGGTAGTCACGATTGATGGTGCCGCGAATCGCGTAGGCCACCGCGTTGTCGGCGTCCAGCGAAAGAGCC
>DATKCD010000118.1:0-2438 GCA_035544735.1 Thermoanaerobaculia bacterium | reverse complement strand
AAACGGGGCGGACCCTGACGAGCGTCATCGAGGAAGCCCTTCGCGAGAATCTCGCGCGGCACCGTGCGGGGCCCGCGAAGTGCCGTGCGCCCCTTCCCCGTCATTGCGGAAGACTGCAGCGGGGCGTCGATCTCGACGACTCCGCTGCTCTGCTCGATCGGATGGAGGGGCGTTGATTCTTCCGGACGTGTATGAGGTTCTTCCCCGCTTCGCCGCACACCGCCCGGGAAAGGGCGAGGACGAGAAGCGCGAGCGGTAGTGCGGCGCCCCCTCGGCCGAGGGAGCGCCCTCAGGTCGTTCTCACTCCGGCATCGGACGCGACAGGTCGGGGCGATGGGTGAGCACGCCCCGCTCATGCTTCCGGATCAGGTTCCTCAGACGATCATTCAGCGCCTTCGCCTGATCGGCACCGAGCGCGGCGGGGATCGACTGGTTGATCGAGGCCCAGTCGACCGCGTCTTTCGCCGTCGTCGAGACGGCCCAGGCGGGAAGGTCGTCTCCCATCATCGCCTGGAAGACCGTGAACCCGCTGCGGAAGTTCGCCTTCTTCAAGGCGGCGGCCCAGTCGCGTGCGAGCTGCTCGGCCTCCATCTCCTTTCCCGGAATCAGGTAGTAGTAATCGTGATGGACGTACTTCGCCTCCGCGGGCGTGAGGCGCGGGTTTTCGGGCATGTACGACAGGTCCGGACGGCGCGCCACGAGGATCGAAGCGTAGGAATTCGTGATCTTCGTGGCGTTGCTCATCATCTCCTTCATCCACGCTTCGCCCATCGAGCCCATCGCGCCCATCCACGCCGCGTTCATCTTCCCGAGATCCCCCGGATCGGCCAGAGGGATGACGAAGATGTAGGACGAGTCGTCGCGCGCATAGGCGTCCCAGTAGAGATAGGGGGAAACGAGCTTCTTGTCGTTGAAGTCCTTGATCATCTTCTTCGTGCCCGCTTCGTATTCGGCGAGCATCGACGGTTTGACGTCCTCCTCGTAGATCGCGGACCACTCGAACTGAGGCATCTCCTGGGCGGCGAGCGGAAGCGCAACGAGGACGATCAGGGCGAGGGAAGACGGAAGACGGGATCTCATGACAATCCTCCTTGCCCGGGTTTTCGGGCAGTTCGATCTGGGGTTTCGGGCAGGGGCGGATCGTATCAGAGTTCGGCCGGGAGGGAGGTCGGGGAGACGAGTTGGACGCGAGCGCATCGTCGCCACATGCAAACAAGCCAAGCCCGAGCGTTGTCATTCCTGTCAAGTATGATTATCATACTAACATGGAATACGAGGTTCTTCCCCGCTTCGCCGCACAGGCCCTCGCGCGTGCTCTCGAAACCGCCCCCGTGACCGTCCTGACCGGCGCCCGCCAGACGGGAAAGACGACCCTCGTCCGCTCGCACCCCGCGCTCGCGGGGGTCGAGTACCTCACGCTCGACGACCTCGATCTCCGGCTCCAGGCGGAGGCGGATCCGGAGGCGGTCGTCGGCCGGGCTCGGCGGCTGATCCTCGACGAGGTGCAGCGCGCGCGTGATCTCCTCCTCGCGGTCAAGCGCGCGGTCGACGACAGCCCGCGCAGGACGCCGGGGCGGTTCGTCCTCACCGGGTCGGCGAACCTCCTCATGCTCGAGCGGATCTCGGAGACGCTCGCCGGGCGCGCGGTCTACGTCACGCTCTGGCCCCTCACCCGGCGCGAGCGCCTCGGCCTCGGAGCGGCCGGCATCTGGAGCGAGCTTCTCGCCGCGCCGTTCGCGGGATGGCGTGACGCGATCGAATCGTCCGCGGCCCCGCGCGAATCGTGGCGCGACGCGGCCCGCCTCGGCGGGCTTCCCGTGCCGGCGCACGCGCTGCGGGAGGACGCGGCGCGCGAGCTCTGGTTCTCCGGCTACGTCCAGACGTATCTCGAGCGCGACCTGCAGGCGCTGCGGGCGGTGGAGAACCTCGCCGACTTCCGCCGCCTCATGCGGGCGGCGGCGCTCCGGATCGGGAACCTCCTCAACCAGTCGGAGCTCGGCCGCGACGTCGGCATCGCGCAGCCGCAGGTCCACCGGTTTCTCAATCTGATGGAGGCGAGCTATCAGGTGATCCGTCTTTCGCCGTACTCGGTGAACCGGACGCGCCGGCTGATCAAGGCGCCGAAGCTCTACTGGAGCGACACGGCGCTGGCGCTCCATCTCGCCGGGGAGACCGAGCCGCGGGGCGCGCACCTCGAGAATCTGGTGCTGATGGATCTGGTCGCGTGGCGGGACGTCCAGCCGCGGCGGCCGGAGGTGCTGTGGTGGCGGACGGCGGCGGGTCAGGAGGTCGACTTCGTGATCGAGACGCCGGCGCGCGTGCTGCCGGTCGAGGTGAAAGCCTCGGCGCGCGTGACGCCCGCGGATGCGCGCGGTCTCGAGACCTTTCTCGAGGAGTACGCCGACCTGACGGACGGCGCGCTGCTCCTGTACGACGGG
>DATKCD010000117.1:0-2423 GCA_035544735.1 Thermoanaerobaculia bacterium | reverse complement strand
GACCTGCGGGTGGCGGCGCGCACGTCCTCGTTCGCCTACAAGGGCCGCGAGATCGACATCCGGGACGTCGCGCGGGAGCTCGGGGTCGCCACCGTGCTCGAGGGCTCCGTCCGGAGGGACGGCGACGATCTGCGGATCACGGCGCAGCTGATCGACGCCCGGAACGGGTTCCACCTGTGGTCGGAGACGTACGACCGCAAGCTGGAGAGCGTGTTCGCGATCCAGGAGGAGATCGCCGAGGCGATCGCCCGGGAGCTGAAAGGGTCGCTCGGGCTCTCGAGCGGCGACCGGCTGGTGCGGAATCGGACCACCAACATGGGCGCCTACGAGCTGTATCTCGAGGCGCGCACGCACCTCCGGCGGCGAGGCGACGGGGTCCAGCGTGCCGTAGCCCTGTTCGAGCAGGCGCTGGATCGGGACGCGGGGTTCGCGCCGGCCTGGGCGGGCCTGGCCGAGGCCTGGAGCGTCGCACCCTTTTACCACCCCGGCGTGGATTCGACGTACTGGGCGGAATCGCTGGGACGGGCGGAAGAGGCGGCGCAGGAGGCGCTGGATCTCGACCCGTCGATCGTATCGGCGCACGTGGCGCTGGGAAACGTGCATCGGGATCGCTGGGAATGGGCGGAGTCGGAGCGCTCCTACCGCCGCGCGCTGAAACTCGCTCCGGACGATCCGGAGGCGAACCAGCAGTACGGGGAGATGCTCGCAGGGATGGGCCGCACGGAGGAGGCGCTCACCTACTTACGACGCGCGGCAGAGCTCGATCCCCTCGCCGCGATCCGCTACAACGTTCTCGGCTACGTCCTCTGGAACGCCGGCGAGCACGAACAGGCCCTGGGAACGCTACGACAGGCGTTCGCGATCGATTCCACGCTGGGATTCGTTCGGGACAACATGCTTCGCATGCTGCTCGGCCGTGGGCGCTACTCGGAGGCCCTGACGCTCGTGGACCAGCTGAGGCCTCCCGCCGACGCCGGGACACGCCTCGTGGTCCGTGCGCTCGCCGCGGGAGACAGAGAGGCAGCTTCGCGCAGCCTGCAGGCCGACTCCCGGCTCTCGATCCGCTACGTGCTCCATGCGCTCGTGGACGATCGGGATGGAGTGATCGCCGCGCTCGACACGGGGATCTTCGGCGGCCCGTTCGGCTCTCCCACCTACCTCTGGGACCCCATCCTCGCCCCCTACCGGGACGACCCGCGCTTCCGTGAGCTCTTGCGGAGCCGAAACCTGGAACCGCGATGAGCAAGGGTCTACCTTGAGCTCGGCCTCGTCCCCCGACTTCGATCCGGACCCCGAATGACCCAGATCCAGGCCGACGCGTTCCTCTCCGACCCGCCCGCGCGCGTGCTCGCCGCGGCCGCGATCCTGATCGCGGGGGATGAGCGGTACCTCGTGGACAAGGTGCTGGCCGCGGTCCTCGAGCGGGTCGTGACCGCCCCGGGCGCGGACCAGTTCGACCTGGAGAGGCGGGACGCGGCGGACCTCTCGCCCGCCGACTTCGAGTCGATCGTCTCGACGATGCCGTTCGTCAACGAGCGGCGCGTGATCGTGCTGCGGAACGTGCCGGAGCTTCCCGCCGACACCCGCGACCGCGTGAAGACGCTGCTCGAGTCAGAGCCGCGGGGCCTCTGCCTGATCGGCACGGGTGGATCTTCCATGCGGGGGAACCTGTATCAGATCTGGGAGAAGCATGGTGCCCGAGTGGTCTGCGAGCTGCCGAAGAAGTCGCCGCGCTCCAAGCAGGTCGACTTCGACTTCGCGCGCTGGCTCGAGGGCCACGCCCGTGCGGACTTCGGCAAGACGCTGGAGCCGGCCGCCGCGGCCGCCCTCGCCGAGCTGGCGGGCGAGCTCCAGCCGCTCTACGCGGAGCTCGAGAAGGTCGCGATGTACGTCGGCGACGCGGACACGATCACGCTCGCCGACGTCGAGGCGGTCTGCTCGGGCGGCGCGATCGGCACGGTGTGGGAGTGGTGCGACGCGGTCGGCGGGCGCGACACCGGCCGGGCTCTCACGCTCCTCGAGGAGCTGCTCGTGGCCGGAGAGTCGGCCTACCGGCTGGTGCCCCTCCTCGCGACCCACTTCTGCCGGCTGGGGATCGTCGTACGGCTGCCGTCGAAGGACCCGAAGGCGATCATGGAGGCGCTTCCCGGCCGCTCGTGGTACGGGATGGCGAAAGGCCTGGCCGAGCAGTCGCGCCGCCACACGCCCGAGTCGATCGACCGCGCGCTCGACCTGCTGGCGGCCGCGGACCTGATGCTCAAGTCGACCTCGCACGACGAGAAGTTCGTCCTTCATCGACATCTGCTGGAGATCCTCGAGAATGCGGCATGAGATCAAGAGAACGGCAGTCGTCGTCGCGCTGGCGGCGGCGATCGGCATCGGATCGGCGGTTCCCGCGTCCGGCCAGCGAGCGGACCCGGCCG
>DATKCD010000116.1:0-4116 GCA_035544735.1 Thermoanaerobaculia bacterium | reverse complement strand
CGAGGCGGGTGAAGGGGCGGTTGGTGAACGCGAGCTCCATGTGAGAACGCGGCGTCATACCACGGGGTCCTGTTGGAGAGGGATCCGTATACGGGCTACTCCCGAATGGAGGGCGAGTCCCAAAACCCGCCGGCCGCAAGGTCAGTCCCTCTCCCGGTGGGAGAGGGTGCCGAGCGAAGCGAGGCGGGTGAGGGGCGCGGGCGGTGATGGAGTGACCGTCCGCACCAGGGACGAACCGGAGCCACTGCGCGCGCCGCGAGCTTCGCGCGAAATGAGCGAGGCCCCGAGCCGAGTGAGAAATGGGACCTCATGCCACCGAGTCATGATCGAGAAGTCGGCTTCGTACGCGGCTTCTCACGGGACGGGTGTAAACGATGTCTCCGGTTGCTGTAAACGATGTCCCGGGTTGACACGGGCAACGCGACCCCCTCTGAGTTCCGGCTCAATTCCCGGCGGCGGGCCTGATTCCTGATTCGAACGATCCGGAATCCCATGACCGATGCCTGCGCCGCAGCGCCGTGGCAGAATGAGGTGATGGGGCATTTTCTCGACCTCGACGGCTGGAAGCGTCGCGAGCACTTCGACTACTTCCGCCGGATCGCGCTCCCTTTTTTCAGCGTTTCGGTCGAGATCGAGGTGACGATGCTGCGCGAGGCGTGCCGAGCCGGGGGTCGTTCGTTCTTCCTCGCTTCGCTCTTCCACGCGCTGTACGCGGCCAATCAGACCGAGGAGATGCGGATGCGCCTGCGGGGCGAGCGCGTCTGGGTGCACGAGCGCCTCCGCATCAGCTCGACCATCCTCCGGCCCGACGAGACCTTCGGCTTCATCCGGCTCGATCCCGAAGACGACGCGGGGGCGTTCGAAGAGCGGGGCCGCACCGCGATGGAGCGGGCGCGCGGCGGAGGCCCCTCCCTCTCCGACGAAGGCGACGACGACGTGATCTATCACTCCACTCTCCCCTGGATCCGCTTCACCGGATTCACGAACGCTCTTCCCCTCGGCGGCGACTCGATCCCGCGGGTGGTCTTCGGCAGGTGCGCCCCGGACGGCACGCGGTGGCGGATGCCGGTCGCCGTCGAAGTGCACCATGCGCTCGTCGACGGGCTCGCCGTCGCCCGTTTCCTCGAGCGCCTCGAGAAGCGCGTCGGGGGCGGCTGAGGCGGGACGCGATTTGCAGGAGGATGCACCCCAGTTTCGGTGAGCCATGAGCCGACGAACTCTCATGCTGGCGCTCGTCGTTCCGGCCACGGTCGCCGGCCTCGCTCTCGGACTCGGCCTCTACACGTTCGTCTATGCGAAGGGAGCTTCGTATCTCACGAACGACCCGGCCGCATGCGCGAACTGTCACGTCATGCGCGACCATTTCTCGGCATGGATCGTCTCGTCGCACCGATCGGTCGCCGCGTGCAACGACTGCCACACCCCGCCCGGTCTGATCCCGAAGTACGCCGTGAAGGCTTCGAACGGGTTCTGGCACTCGTTCGCCTTCACGACCGGCCGGTTTCCCGACCCGCTGCGGATCAAGGAGAGCAACCGGAGGGTCACCGAGCAGGCATGCCGCAAATGTCACTCCGCGATCACCGCCATGATCGACCCGGTCGAGGCTCACCGGGGCGCCGGGCCGCTCTCGTGCATCCGCTGTCACCGCACCGTGGGACACGTCGAATGAAGGGAGGAAGCGATGGCTGACGAACCAGGGACCTCGCGAGGACGGCTGATCGCGCTGGTCGCGATCACGATCGTGGTGACGGCCGCGGTCGCGGCGGCGCTCACCGCGCTGCTCGTCAACATCTTCGAGCGCAGGCAGGAAGGGCGCGCGCCGTTCCACCCCGTCGTCGCCATCGACGACGAGACCGTCGATCCCGCGATCTGGGGACGGAACTTCCCGATTCAGTACGACCTCTACCGCCGGACGGTCGATCAGGTCCGGACGCGCTACGGAGGGAGCGAGGCGCTCCCCCGCGTCCCCGACCACGCCGATCCCCGCTCGGTCGTCGCGCAGTCGCGCCTCGACGAGGACTCGCGCCTGCGCACTATGTGGGCCGGCTACGCCTTCGCCGCCGATTTCCGCGAAGAGCGCGGACACGCCTACATGCTCGAGGACCAGATCTTCACGCAGCGCCAGGTCGTCGCCCGGCAGCCCGGAACCTGTCTCCACTGCCACGCCTCCGTCTACGTCGCCTACAAGCGGGCGGGCGAAGGCGACCTGATCGCCGGCTTCGAGCGCATCAACCGGATGCCGTACGAAGAGGCCGTGAAGCACGTCCAGCATCCGGTCTCGTGCATCGACTGCCACGAGCCGGAGTCGATGGCGCTCCGCATCACGCGCCCCGGATTCCTCGAAGGCATCCGGAGCGTGAAGGCCGCTCAGGGAATCGAGGACTACGACGTGAACACGATGGCTTCACGCCAGGAGATGCGTTCGTTCGTCTGCGGACAGTGCCACGTGGAGTATTACTTCCGAGGAGCTGAGAAACGGCTCACCTATCCCTGGGCGAGGGGCCTTCGCGCCACCGACATGATCGCGTACTACGATACGGCCGCCGCCGATCACGCCGACTGGCGGCACGAGCTCACCGGAGCGCCCGTCCTGAAGGCGCAGCATCCGGAGTTCGAGCTCTGGAGCCAGGGGATCCACGCCCGCTCCGGCGTGGCGTGCCCGGACTGCCACATGCCGTACGTCCGCGTCGGCGCGATGAAGGTCAGCGATCACCACGTGAGGAGCCCGATGCTCAACGTCGGCAATGCCTGCCAGACCTGCCATCACTGGTCCGAGCAGGAGCTGATGGAGCGCGTTCACGTGATCCAGGACAGGACCCACGAGATGCGGAACGCGGCAATCGACGCCCTGCTCGCTCTCATCGACGACATCCGGAAGGCGATCGAGCGGGGCGCTCCCGAGCCGGTGCTCGATGCGGCGCGAGCGTACCAGCGCCGCGCGCAGTTCCTGGTCGATTTCATCGAGGCGGAGAACTCGATGGGATTCCACGCCGATCAGGAGGCCGCGCGCGTGCTGCTCCATTCGATCGACCAGTCGCGCAGGGGCCAGACCGCGCTGCGCGACGGACGGACCGCCGTCGATCCCTTCGCCCCTTCCACCGGCACCATGGGCCTTCCGCCCACGGCCGAGGAGGCGCAGCGTCGCGCCGCGCGGGAGGGTGGGCGGTAGGCGGACGATTCATCTTCGGAAGAGCCGGCCCGGCTCGACGGAGGTCGTGATGATCCTCGGTCGTCAGGAATGGGAGCATCTGCTGTTCGTCCACTACGAAGTGGAGGAGGCGGCGCTTCGGCGTGAAGTGCCCGACGCGCTGGAGCTCGACCGGCACGAAGAGAGAAGCTGGGTGACGATCATTCCGTTCCGAATCCGGCGCTCGCGGCCGGCCTTCCTTCCGCGCGCGGCGGCGCCGATCCTTCCCGCCTCCGCCTTCGTGGAGCTGAACTTCCGCACCTACGTCCGCGGGCCGGACGGCGAGGCGGGAGTCTTCTTCTTCAGCCTCGATGCGTCGAGTCTGCTCGCCGTCGCGGCCGGCCGCGCCGTGTACCGCCTCCCCTACGTGCACGCGCGTATGGAGCTGACGGTCGACGACGGCGCGATCCGCTTCTCCTCCGCCCGCATCTCCGGCCCCGAGGAGTGCGAGGCGCGATACCGCCCCGCGGGCACTCCCGCCCCCGCCGCGCCCGGAACGCTCGATCACTTCCTCATCGAGCGATACGCCCTGTTCGCCGTCGACGGAACGAAGGTCTCGGCGGCCCGCGTCCGTCACCATCCGTATCGCGTACAGAGCGTCTCGCTCGAGACGTGGCGCGAGAACCTTCTCGTCGGGCGCGGATTCGCCCCGGCCCCCTTCAGCGCGATCCACTACGCCGCCGCCCTCCCCGTCGAGGTCTCCTCCCCCTTCCGCGCCGGATGACTTCGGCGGTGCCGCCCGGCCAGCCGCGGCCTCACGCCGACGATCGTCGTCCTCACTCGGCGATGCCCGATCTCCGATTCAGATGGCGCGCGAACCAATCCACGATCTCGACGGTCGAGGTGATCCGGTTCGTCGTCTTCCGCCATCCGTGCCCTTCGTCGGGGAAAAGGACGTACCTGACCGGGATGCCGCGCTTCTCGAGCGA
>DATKCD010000115.1:0-50687 GCA_035544735.1 Thermoanaerobaculia bacterium | reverse complement strand
GAGCAGGCTCGCGTCGGGCTCCTTCGAGCCGTAGTACTGCACGAAGGCATTCAGCTCTCGATCGTAACCCTGCTCGAGCACGTCGCGGCGGATCCGCTCCCGGATCTCCTTCCATCGCTCCACCGGTCCGTCGCCGCCGACGCTCTCCGCCGCGCAGACGGCGCGGTCGAACGCGACCCACGCCATGACTTTGGAGTGCGTGAAGTGACGGCGGGGCCCGCGGACTTCCCAGAATCCCTCGTCGGGCTCGGTCCAGGCCGTCTCGAGGAACTTCAGGACGCCGCGCTGGACGCGCCAGGCGTTCTCGTCGGGCTCGAGACCGGCGCGTCGCGTGGTGTGAAGCGCGTCCATCAGCTCGCCGTAGACGTCGAGCTGGAACTGGCTGCACGCCGCGTTGCCGATGCGCACCGGGCGCGAGCCTTCGTATCCCGCGAGCCAGTCGAGCTCCATCTCGGTGAGGCGCCGCTCGCCCCCGAGCCCGTACATGATCTGCAGCTCGGAGGGAACGCCGGCGACCGCGTTGACGAGCCAGCTGCGCCACGCGCGCGCCTCTTCGGTGTATCCGCCGTGCATGAGGGCGTAGAGGGTGAAGGTCGCATCACGGAGCCAGCAGTAGCGATAGTCCCAGTTGCGGACCCCGCCGATGAGCTCGGGGAGCGAGGTGGTGGCCGCGGCGACGATTCCGCCGGTCGGGGCATAGGTCAGGGCCTTGAGCGTAATGAACGAGCGGACGACGGCTTCGCGCCACGGCCCCTGGTAGCTGCAGCGGGAGGCCCATTCGCGCCAGAAGTCCTCGGTCTGCGCCAGGCTCTCGAGCGGATCGTGAAACCGGGGCTCGGGCCCCCAGGTCGAGGACCAGGTGAGGTCGAACTTCACCTGCTCGCCCGCCTGGATCTCGAACTCGGACACGGTCGTGAACTGCTCGCCGTGCAGCGGGACGTCGGCGCGGAACCAGATGCTGTCGGGTCCGCCGATGGCGTGGATGCCTCCGTCGAAGGCGCGGACCCACGGGATGATCGATCCATAGTCGAAGCGGATCTCGAGCTCCATGCGCATGGGGACGGTCCCTTCGACCCCTTCGACGATGCGCACGAGATCGAGATTGTCGGTGCGTGGCGGCATGAAGTCGATCAGGCGAACCCGCCCCTGCCCGGTCTCGAGCTCGGTCTCCAGAACGAGCGTATCGCCGCGGTATCGGCGCTCGACGCGCGTGACCTCTCCCTTCGGCGCGATCCGGAAGCGGCCGTTCTCCGGAGTCCCGAGGATCGCGGCGAAGCACGCCGGCGAGTCGAAGCGGGGGGCGCACATCCAGTCGATCGAACCGTCGCGCCCGACCAGAGCGCACGTGAGCAGGTCGCCGATCAGCGCGTAGTCCTCGATTCGTGAGCTCATGCGGGATTTCCTCTCGTCCATCCGGCCGGGACAGGCGGCTTTCCTGCCAATGCGCCCCTCACCGCCCGCTCGCCTGCTCCCCGCGGAGCGTCAGCATCGTGCTCGACGCCCGCGCCACGAGCGACCCGCGCTCGTCGCGCACCTCGCACTCGACCATCCCGACCGCGCGGCCCCGTTTCACCACCTTCGCCTCCGCCGTGAGCCGCGCCTCCCACACCGGCTTGAGGTAGTTGATCTTCAGCTCGAGCGTGGTGAAGCTCTCGCCCTCATCGAGATCGCTCGCCCATGCCATCCCCATCGCCCCGTCCGCGAGGTCGCAGAGAATCCCGCCGTGCAGCGTCCCCATCGGGTTCGCATGCCGCGCCGAGGCGGCGATCTCCATCACCGCCCGGTCGCGCTCGACCTCCTTCATCTCCATGCCGAGGAGCGCGGCCACGGGCGGAAGCGGCGCCTCCCCCGAGATCATCCTGCGCGTCAGCTCGAGAAACGGCTTGCCGGCCATCGCGCGAATCGTATCGCGGGCGCGCCCGCGCCGGGAATTCACCGAACTGAAACCTCCCGCAGCCCCCGTCGTAGGTGAAGGTACACTATCGGACCATTTGGAACCGGAGGTCTCGTGCGCAGCATCCTGATCGCCCTCGCTCTCTCGATCCCGTTTTTCGCTCACGGCGCATCGCTCGAGGCGGAGCTCGCCTCGTTCGAGGAGTTCGTACGCGAGACGATGGAGGCCGATCGGATGCCCGGCATCTCCATCGCCGTGCTCCGCGGCGAGGAGCTGTGGGCCCGCGGATTCGGCCACGCCGATCTCGAGAACCACGTTCCCGCGAAACCGGAGTCGTCGTATCGCATGGCCTCGGTGACCAAGCCGATGACCGCCGTCGCCGCCCTCCGCCTCGCCGAGTCGGGTCGGCTCGACCTCGACGCCCCGATCCGGACCTGGGTCCCCTATTTCCCCGACAAGGGCTCGACCATCACCATCCGGCAGCTTCTCGCCCACCTCGGCGGGATCAGCCACTACCGGAATTACAGCGTGGAGGGCTTCATCCGCGAGCCGAAGACGACCCGCGAATCGATCGCCATCTTCCAGGACTTCGAGCTCGTCGCCGAGCCCGGATCGCGATACTCCTATTCGACCTACGGCTACAACCTCGTCGGCGCCGCTCTCGAGGCCGTGACCGGCAAGCCCTACGGAGAGCTGATGCAGGAGCTGGTGTGGGGCCCCGCCGGCATGAAGAACACGCGGATGGACGATCCGACGGCGATCATTCCGAACCGCGTCCGCGGCTACCAGCTCGACGGTGACGAGCTCCGTAACTCGACCTGGGTCAACATCAGCAGCCGCTTCGCCGGCGGGGGGACGCGCGGGACGGTGATCGACATGGTTCGATTCGCCGACGCCGTCGACGAAGGCAGGCTTCTCGGCGACTCGATGGTCGACCTCATGTGGTGGCCGAGCACCACGAGCGGCGGGCGATGGGTCACCTACGGTCTCGGGTGGGGAGTGTCGTCGCTGAACGGCCACTTCCACGTGAACCACGGCGGTTCGCAGCAGGAGACGCGCACGCTGCTGCTGCACGTGCCGTCGCTCGATCTCTCGATCGCCTTCGCTTCGAACTTCGAGGATGCGCGGCTCAACGCGTATCGCGACCGCCTCTGGTGGGAGCTGACCGGGGAGGCATGGAACCCGGAGGTCCACGTGCCGGATCGGGCCGACCGGCTCGCGCGCGACGCGGCCGAGAACGCCTTCGACACCGGAA
This sequence comes from Thermoanaerobaculia bacterium, assembly GCA_035544735.1. Taxonomy (GTDB): domain Bacteria; phylum Acidobacteriota; class Thermoanaerobaculia; order Gp7-AA8; family Gp7-AA8; genus DATKCD01. The sequence continues at coordinate 47,538 of DATKCD010000115.1, read as the reverse complement.
TGATGCAATACGACCGGACGGGACGGCCGGCCACGACCGATCGCGGGGAGCTCGCCGCGGCCTTCCGGGCGTTCAACCAGGCCGTCGCCGCGATCGATCGCTCGCCCGAGAGTGCGGAGAAGGCGATCGGCGAGGGAACGCATCCGGCCGCCGGCCAGCCCGCTCTGAAGGTCGGCTCGTACCTCGCCTCACGGCTTCTCGGCCGGGCCGGCGCCGACGCGTCCCGCTACCACCGCGGTGGCGAGCTTCCCTTCATCCGAGACTACATCCGGCTCTACAGGAGCGATCGGAGCATCCCTCGCGCATACCGGTTCGAACGGAGATTCGAGCGGCGCATCGAGGAGCTCGCGTCAGCCTGGGAGCGAGTCTGGACTCCCGAAGCGGAGGAGATCCTCGCTTCCGGAACCACCGATCCCGCCCGAATCCGATCGCTGCTCGAAAGCGCCGGGGCGAGGCCTCGCGCCCTCCCCGATCTGACCGGCAGGCTCGTGGTCGGAGTCGAGACGGCGTTCCAGCGGGGCGATGCGGCCGGCACGCTCGAGCTCGCGCGATTCGCCGCCGAGGCGTATCCGGAGCATTCGGAGTCGACCGGCGTCTACGGAGTCACGCTGACGATCATCGGCGAGCGGGCCGAGGGTCTCTCGTATCTCAGGAAGTCGGCATCGATTCGCGCGAATGGATACGCCTCGGGCGGAAGCCTGCGGGGGATCGCGCGCTACCTCGCGGGCCAGAAGATGGTGTCGCAGGCGATCGCGCTCCTCGAGAATGCGGCGGCCGTGCATCCGGAGGATTCCGCCGTGCAGGAGGCGCTCGCCCGGACGCTCGCGGAGGGGGGAGAGCCCGTACGGGCGCGGGCGGCGTGGGAACGCCTTCTCGCGCTCGACCCCGATTCGAAGGCGGCGAAGGAAGCCCTCGGCTCGACGCTCTGATTCCCTCGTCGTTGACAGCGCTTCGCGCCGGATCTATCGTCCGGGCAGCCCGAATGGGATCCGCCGGGATCCGATTCCGCGCGCGACCTCGCCATGGATTTTCTTCTCCTCGCCGTCGTCGTCCTCGCCGCTTTCGCGATCGCGAAATCGGCGCGCATCGTCCCCAGCAGTCAGGCGTGGATCGTCGAGCGCCTCGGCCGCTACCGCCGCACCCTCCACCCCGGATTCCACCTGACTCTTCCCCTTTTCGACCGCGTCGCGTTCCGCCATTCGCTCGAGCTCCAGCAGCGGCGAGCGGTCCACGACCTCACGACCGCCGAAGAGCGAACCGTGCCGGTTGCGATCGAGTGGAGCTTCCGCGTCCTCGACGAGCGCCGTGCGTCGTACGAAGTGGCCGACCTCGAGACGTTCGTCGAGCGTCTTCTGGAAGCGGCGGCGAAGCGGTCGGTCGAGAAGCGCCCCGAGTCGGATCTGCGCGAAGCGACGCGCGAGATCGAAGCCGACGTGCAGCGGGAAGCCGCGCCGCAGCTCGAGACCGTCGGCGTGGCGCTCGTCGACGTCTCCATCGCGGCGCATCGGAGGGAATGAATGACCTCGGTCTTCTCGAACCGAGCCGGCCGGACCGCGAGCGAGGCTCAGGCTTACGTCCGCGCGGTGACGGGACTCGTCGGAGAGCGCGATCCGCTCGCGGTTCTCGCCGCCACGCCCGGCGAGCTCGAGCGCCGCGTCACCGCGACTCCGGTCGAACGGCTTCGCGTGGCGGAGGCGCCCGGCAAGTGGTCGGCGCTGGAAGCGCTCCGCCACCTCGCCGACACCGAGATCGTCTACGGCTGGCGATTCCGGCTCGTGCTGGCGGAGGAGAAGCCGACCCTGACCGGGTTCGATCAGGACCGCTGGGCCGCGCGACTCCGGTACTCCGAGACGCCGCCCGACCATGCGATCGCCTCGTTCCGGATCAACCGCAAGGGGAACCTCTGGCTGCTGCGCGGCGCCGGGCCCGCCGATCTGGCCCGCGTCGGGATGCACTCGGAGCGCGGCGAGGAGAGTCTCGAGCGGCTCGTCCTGATGGCGGCGGGGCACGACCTTCTGCACCTGCGCCAGATCGACCGGATTCTCGCCGCCGCCGGCGGCTCGTGAGATCCCTGTGGGAGGAATCGAGATGGCGGAGCGGACCGGGCCTTCGGATGCGATACGAGCCGCGATCGACGAGGTCCTGAGCGATCTCGCCGACGACGGGCGACCTCCGAAGCACGATCTCGCGGTGCGGATCGCGGCACTCGTGGCCGATCGGATCGCCGAGGAGCGGAAACGGTGCGCGGGGCTCTGCCGCGCGCGCGGCGAGCTCTGGGTCCGCACCGAGGCGACTTCCTCCGCGACGCCGCTGCAGACCGAGGCGAGGGCGCGGAGCAACGAGGCGCGTTACCTGGCCGATCTGCTCGAGAGCGGTGAGGATGTTCCACTCGCAGGCTGAGCCCGGAACCGCCGACTCATGCATCCTCCCCGCATCCTCTCTCTCGGCGACTCCTACACGATCGGCGAGGGGATCGATCCCGGGAAGAGCTGGCCTCGGCAGCTCACCGGCATACTCGGCGCGCGCGGGATCGAGCTGGGGGCGCCTGAGATCGTCGCGCGCACCGGATGGAGCACGGCGGAGCTGGCGGCGGCGATCGACGAGCGCGAGCTTTCCGGCGGCTGGCCGCTCGTCACGCTCCTCGCGGGAGTGAACGATCAGTATCGCGGCCGGACGCTCGAGGAGTTCCAGCCGTCGTTCGCCGCTCTGGTCGAGCGCGCGATCCGACTGGCGGGCGGGGAGGCTCGCCGGCTGCTCGTCCTCTCGATTCCCGACTGGGGCGCGACGCCGTTCGCGCGCGAGCGCGATCGAATCGCCATCGCCGCGGCGATCGACGACTACAACGCCGCCGCATCGGCGATCGCCCTCGGCGCCGGCGCGGGTTGGGTCGACGTGACCGGCCACTCCCGTCGCGCCGCGGACGATGCGACCCTCGTCGCCGAAGACGGACTGCATCTCTCCGTCACGGCGCATCGGCAGTGGGCCGAGTTTCTCGCGCCGCTCGCGGAGACCATCCTCCGCGCCGAAGCGCGCGTCACCTGAGCCGACCGAGGCGCGACCGGATCTCGTACGCGATCCGTTTCGGCCTCGGCTCCGCAAGATACCGCAGGCCGGCGACGAACCTTCCGACTCCGCTTCGAGGCTTCGCCACGATGATCGCGTGGAACGACGGCTCGCCGCGGCCCAGCATCTCCTTCTCTTCCTCGATCAGCGAGCGCAGGAGGCTCTCCCCTCCCTTCCCCCAGTCGATCGCGGGGTAGAGGACCGAGAGGAGATTGCCGCCGTAGCCGCGCTTTTCGACGTTGCGGAATCCGATCGCGAGCTGCTCCACGATCTCGCCGGAACGGAGCGCCTCCGAAGGATCGTCGGGCTGGATCGGCAACGGAAGCTTCTCGGAGCGACGGACTTCCTTCGCCAGCCGCGAATACGCGGCCCGTTGCGGGCGGATCCGCCTGTCGCTCCAGTCGGTGCGCGAGGGGCCGACGTACTCGTCGAGGTAGAGAATTCCCTCGGGCCGGAGCGTCCGGAGAATCGCGTGGAGCAGCCTTTCGATTTTCCCGACGTGATGGAGCGACTGGTGAAAGAAGACCGCGTCGTAACGCGAGCGGGGAAAGACGGGAGAGTTGAAATCGGCGGCGAAGTAGCGGATGCGCTCCGACTGTCCCTCCGCGGCAGCGAGCTGCCGGGCCAGCGCCAGAGAAGCGATCGAGCCGTCGAAGGCGTCGACGCGATCGCACAGTCCGCGGCGGATCAGGTCGCGCTCGAGCGCTCCGCTGCCGCAGCCGATGCTGAGAGCCCGATCGAAGCGCAGTCCCGGAAACGCCCGCTGAAACCAGTCGAGCGGCCACGATGGATCGCCGGGCGAGATCGACTCGTTGATGTAGTCGCGGACGATCGGGGTCTCCATCCAGCTCACGTGCGACTGAGCCTCGATCTCACGATCCCAGAACCGCCCCGCCGCGCCGGCCTCACTCATGCTCGAGTCCACGGCGCCAGCATACGGCGGATCGCTCCCTGGAAACACCAGCCGGCTGTAAGATGCAAAAGAGCACGCTGGCGGAAGGAACGCGTCGTCGATCGCGTTCCGGGTGGAGATTCGCCCCGTGCGGACTCGATTCACGGGCGCAGGGAGTGACCGAATGAGACTGACCGTAGTGCTCGCCGTGCTCGCCGTAGTGCTCGCCATCTTCGCGATCGCGCTGACCGGATGCGCCAACGATCGATCCGAGCAGACCGCAGCCGCCCCGCCGTCCACCGCCACAGAGGCTTCGCGGCCCGCGGCGCCGCCCCCGAGTGCGCCGACGAGCCTCCCGCAGCCGGGCGTCCTCGACATCGCGCCGACCTCGGCGGCCGGCCGCATCTCCATCGCCGAGCTCGAGGCGCAGCTTTCGGGAGGGAACGTCGTGCTGGTCGACGTCCGACCCCAGCAGGCTTTCGCCATCGAGCACGCGGAGGGGGCGGTGAACATCCCGCTCGATCAGATTGCGACGCGGGGGCGCGAGCTTCCGGGAACGGCGCAGATCGTCACGTACTGTACGTGACCCGCCGAAGAGACGAGCGCCCGTGCGGTGCTCATCCTGAATCAGCTCGGCTACGAGAACGCCGCGGCCCTCGTCGGGGGCTTCGACGCCTGGCGGCTCGCCGGGCTTCCGACCGTCAGCGGCTCCGGGACGTAGGGAGCGCCCCGGTGGCACTCCCATCCCGGTCCGGAGGCGGATCGGCAAACTGAGCGGCAGTCGCCGGCGGCGGATCCTGGCGGATCAGCTCCACCTCGATCCCGATGTCGATGTCGTTCCCGACGGCGATCCCTCCCGCTTCGACCGCGCGATTCCACGTCAGACCAAAGTCCCGCCGGTTGATCCGCGTCGTCGCGCTCGCGCCGCTCCGCACCGACCGCCCCGCCTGCACCTGCCTGGCCGGTCCCTCGACCTCGAGCGTCACTTCCCGCGTCACCCCGTGCATCGTCAGATCGCCGATCATCCGCAGCCCCTTCCCCCCTTTTTCGATCCGCTTCGACACGAAGGTGATCGTCGGCCAGGTCTCGACTTCGAAGAAGTCGGCGCTCCGGAGATGGTCGTCGCGGTCGGCATTCGCCGTGTCGATCGACGCCGCATCGATCGTGACTTCGACCTTCGCTCCCGTCGGATCGCTCAGATCCCCCACCACCGTCCCCGACAGTTTTTCGAAGCGACCCTTCACGCGCGACACCATCAGGTGACGCACCGAGAACTCCGCCGTCGAGTGCGCCGGGTCGATCTTCCAGGTCGCCACCTCGGCCGCGGCAGGAAGCGCCAGAATGAGAGACAGCAGGAAAGTCGCCAGTCGTTTCATGGGAGAGTCTGCTCCTCGATCGTATTGGCCCCGCCGGTGAGGGGAAGCCCGACCCTCAGGTTAACCCGATGGGAGTCGAAATCCCGCCCGCAAATGTATCCGATTGAGTTACAGATTCGTAAATCCCGTGACGCCGCACGCGGTTGAGCCCGCCGGCGCTCCGATCCGGTACGATTCGCACCGATGCTGGCTCGCGAGTTCACGCTGGAGCAGCGGGCGCGGCTGACCGACGACGAAGCGGCCCGCCGGGAGCTCGATCGTCGGAACCTCGCCGTGCTGCGATGGACGAGCTGGCTCCTGGTGGCGGTCGCGGCCGGGCTGTTCCTCGCCTCGACCCGGGCGCTCGACACGCGAACGATTCTCGCGGGAGTGCATCTCGCGGGATCGCTCGTCGCGGCCATGCTGATCCGGCGGGCGAGCCGTCCCGGCCTCGGGTCGCCGGATCGTCTGCGGCCGGCCACGGCGTGGATCGCGGAGCGGGCGCGGGCGTTCACGATCGGCTACCTTTTTCTGCAGTTCACGCTCGTCTGGGTCCTGGTCTTCGGCTCGGATCCGGGAGGCGTGCTGCCGGCCTTTCTGTTCGGCTGGTTCCTGGTCGCGATCCGGCTCGCACCTGCGGAAGCGATTCTTCTCTATGCCTCTCTCGCGGGGATGACGTTCTTCGAAGGGCTGTTCGCCGCGGACCCCGATGGAGTCGTTCCGGCGCTGATGAGCCTCGGCGTGGCGCTGGTGGTGAATCTGCTGGCGACGCGGCGGGCGCGGAGCCGCTTTCTGGCGGACTGGCGGGCCAGGCGCGCCGATGCGATCGAGCAGATCCGGCTTCGCGAAGAGCTCGATTTCGCACGCGAGGTGCAGCTCTCGATGCTGCCGCGCGAAGCCCCGCCGGTCTCGTGGCTCGAGCTCACCGGCCTCTCGCTTCCGGCGACCGAGGTGGGGGGCGACTATTACGATTACTTCCCTCTCCCCGACGGGCGGTTCGTCGCGGTGATCGGAGACGTCGCGGGGCACGGGCTGGCGAGCGGGATGGTGCTCTCGGGGATCCGGAGCTGCCTGACGCTGCTGATCGACGAGCTTGGCGAGCCGCGGAAGGTGATGGCACGGCTCGACCTGATGCTGCGCCGGACCACGGCGCACCGGATGTTCGTGACGCTCTCGATGCTGCTGATCGATCCGGCGCGGAGGACGGCGCGAATCACGAGCGCGGGGCATCCGCCGACCTTCGTCCATCGGGCCGGCAGCGGGGAAGTCGAGCGGATCGAGACCGCCTCGCTCCCGCTCGGTACACGGCTCTCGAGTCGGTTCGACGAGCGCATCGTCGAGCTCGGCCCGCGAGACGTGATCCTGATCCAGACCGACGGAATCTACGAGTCGACCAACGCCGAGGGGGAGCCGTACGGGTTCGACCGCCTCGCGCGGGTGTTCGGCGCGCAGGCGGACGCCTCGCTCGCGGAGCGTCGCGACGCGATCCTGCGCGACCTCGCGACCTTCCGCGGCATCGTGCCGCAGCAGGACGACGTCACGATCGTGCTCCTGCGCGTCCTCGAATCGGGCCGCCACGCCGACGTTCTCGAAGAGGAGATGATCGCGAGCGTACTGATATGATCGCCCGCATGCCGTTCTCCGCCGAACAGCTCTCGCGCCAGTCCGGTCTCTGGAAGACGATGGTCGGACACCGGTTCCTGATCGCCACGCGCGACGGGACGATCGAGCGCGAGACCTTCGCCCGCTGGATGCGCCAGGACTATCTGTTCGTCGAGGCGGCCATCCCCTTCATGACGGCGATGGTGCCGAAGGCGCCGCGCCGCCACTGGGACCCACTCACCGCAGCGATCGGCGCTCTCGCGACCGAGCTGAAGCTCTTCGAGGAGAGAGCCGAGGCCGTCGGAGTCGTCCTGCGCGAAGTGGCGCCCTCGTTCACCAACCACGCCTACATCTCGTTCCTCCTGGCTTCGGCCTACCGCGAGTCGTACGCGGGAGCGTTCACCGTGCTCTACACCGCGGAGAAGGCGTACCACGACTCCTGGACGGTGGTGAAGAAGGGGATCGACCGCGCATCGCCGTGGATGCCGTTCGTCGAGAACTGGGCGGGCGAGGGGTTCGCGCAGTACGTCGGGTGGCTCGAGAGCGAGCTCGACGCGCTCGCCGCCGAGGCCGGCCCCGCAGAGCGCGCGCGGATGGCCGAGCTGTTCGAGCTCACCACCCGCTACGAGATCGCCTTCTGGGAGATGGCGGTCACCGACGAGGCATGGCCGGGAATCGCGGGATCGTGACGGCCGTGTTCACCGACGAGCTCTATACGGCGGCCCGGCCGCTCTGGGACGCTCAGCTCGAGCATCCGTTCGTCCGCGGCCTCGGCGACGGCACGCTCCCCGAAGAGATCTTCGCACGCTGGGTGCTCCAGGACTACCGCTATCTGATCGAGTTCTCGCGCGTGTTCGCCTTCGCGGCCGCAAAGGCCGACACGCTCGAATCGATGAGCTGGTACGCGGCGGTGCTGAACCTGACCCTGAACAGCGAGATGGCGCTCCATCGCCAGTACGCCGCCCGCTTCGGCATCGACCAGGCGCGGCTCGAGGCCGAGCCGATGTGGCCCACCAATCGTGCCTACACCGACTTCCTCGTCCGGACCGCCGCGGCCGGCGACCTCGCCGAGCTTGTCGCCGCCCTCCTCCCCTGCGCCTGGGGCTACGTCCACCTCGCCGCCCATCTCGCGAAGCAGCCGCCCCCCGCCGATCCACGCTATACCGACTGGATCGCGCAGTACACCGCACCCGAGTTCGTCGAAGCGAACGAGTGGCTCAAGAGCGAGATGAACCGCCTCGCCGCCGATGCAGGCGAGCAGAAGCGCCGCCGCCTCCGCGAGATCTTCCTCCTCTCGAGCGACTACGAGCTCCGCTTCTGGCAAATGTGCTGGGGGGCGTCTTGTGCGTCTTGAGCGTCTCGAGCGTCTGGGGCGTCTCGAGCGTCTGGTGCGTCCTGGCGTCCGGGACGTCTGGAGAGTCCTGAGCGTCGCGTCGGGCTCGGCCAGTGGCGCTCTCCATTGGGTAGAGGACGCGGCGGCGTCTGGAGGGGCCGCGATCCCGCTCTCTCTCGGAGCTCGTTGAATCGCGCAAACTGTCACGGCGATGGCGACGGTTGCCCGTTTCGAAGACCTCGAAGCCTGGAAGCAGGCGCGGATCCTCGCTCGTCGTCTCTACGCGATCACGCAGCGCGATTCGGTACGACGGGACTTCGCGTTCGTCACGCAAGTACGGAGAGCAGCGTTCTCAGCGATGTCGAACATCGCCGAAGGGTTCGGACGCAGGTCCGACCGGGATTTCGCCCATTTCCTGTCGATCGCACACGCATCGGTAGCAGAAGCGCAATCGCTTCTGTACGTCGCCCTCGATATCGCCTACATCGATGAAATGATCCTGGCTGACCTCTACGAGGAAGCGGATCACTGTTCGCGTCTGATCCAGTCTCTCGCCCTCTATCTTGCGAAGAACCGGCGATCCGGATAGGACGCGGGATAGCAAGACGCTCCAGACGCCCAAGACGCCCAAGACGCTATCGGTAGCGGAGGTCGATGACTTTCCGGACGACGTCCTTGGCGGCGCCGGGGAGCGACTGGACGCGCGACCAGACGCTGCCGAGGGCCTGCTGGGACTCGCCGCCGTGCTTGAAGCACTCGGCGCATCGCGGCAGCTTCGACAGATCGTTCCGCTCGAACGCCTTCTGCATCTCGAGGAAGCGCTCGCTCTCGAGGATCTCCGCAAGGCTCTGAGTCCGCAGATCGCCGATCACCTGATCGGCGTGGGCGTCGTAGCAGCAGTGCGTCATCCGCCCGTCGGCGAAGATCACGACCCAGGTGAAGAAGCTCCCCTGCACGCAGCCGTAGAACTTCCCGTGCAGATCGGTCTCCTCGTTCACGTCGAGCGCCTCGCACGTCTTCTCGATGACACTCGCATTGCGAAAGCGCTTCAGATCGAACAGCCGGACGAAGTCGTCGACCGCCTCACCCTGCGTCAGCCGCGAGCGCATCTTCTGGATCTCGATCCGGATCGGATGCCCCTCCGCCTGCACGAGGAACTTCCGCGTCAGCTCGACCAGCCTGTCGAAGTCCCCTCCCGTCCGGAGCTGCGGATAGACCTCCGGTTCGATCGAGTCGACGCAGATGCGCAGCCGCCGGAGGTTCGCATCGAGCAGCTTTGCTCCGACTTCCTCGGTCAGCACCAGGCCGTTGGTCGAGACCGAGGCTTCGGGAAAGAGGCGGATCGCGTCGTCGATCCGCGAATAGAGGAGCGGCTCCCCCATCTCGTGGAGCCACTTGAGCCGGAACCCGAGCCCGTGCAGCTCCCGCTCCGCCTTCTCGACGAGCGGCCACTCCATGTCCTCGTACGGCCGCCGCAGCACCGGAAGAGGACACATCCCGCAGCGGAGGTTGCACTTCGAGGTCAGCTCGAGGCCGACCTTCATCCGCTTCGGATTGATTCGATACAGCCCTGCCTTCATCGCTTCGGACTCTCGCTCTTCCTGAGAATGGTACCCAACGCGGAACCGTATTCCTCCCAGGAATATTTGCCCGCGCTCGCGAGGGCGCCTCTCTCCATTCCTTCACGGTCCGCGGTCTCGAAGAAGGCGTCGACCGCATCCGCAATCGCCTCCGGGCTCTCGGGCGGGATCAGCATTCCGTTTCTTCCCTCCTCGACGATCTCCGGCATCCCGCCGACGGTCGTGGCGATGACGGGGCGCCCGAAGTGGAACGCCGTCAGGACGACCCCGCTCTGCGCCTCGGTCCGGTAGGGGGCGAGCACGAGGTCGGCCGCGCCGAACCAGACGGCGATCTCGTCGTCGGGGATGAAGCGCGGCTCGAAACGGACGCGGCCGGCGACCCCCTCCTCATCCGCCATGCGACGATAGCTCTCCTCCTCTCCCCACCAGAGCTCCCCTGCAACGGCGAGCGTCACCTCCGTGCGGAGTCGGCTCCATGCACGCAGCGCGAGGTCGAGCCCCTTGAACGGCCTCACGTGCCCGAAGAAGAGCACCACCTTCGCATCGGGAGAAAATCCGAGGCGCCCCTTCGCCGCGGCCCGGTCGACGCGACCGGTTCCCAGCTCGTGAACGGGGAGAAAGAGCCGATGGATCGGCGGCGCGCGCCGCCCGAGCCTGAGCCGCGCCTCCCCCTCCTCGGTCGCCGCATGCACGACGAGTGCGTCGGCGCTTCCGAGGATGCGGCTGGAGAGCGCCTCCTTCCACCACGCGGGTTCCTTCTCGCCGACGTTGTGACACTGCAGCACCACGCGCGTGCCGGGGTCGAGCAGATTCCGCATCACGAGGTACGGCAGCGCCCAGACCCAGATCCACCAGACGAAGACGACGACGTCGGGCTTCCATCGGCGGATCGCCCGAGCCTCCATCCACCACGAGACCGGGTCGATCACGTCGAGGGCAAAGCGGGCGGCGGCGGGCGTTCGATCGCGAAGCGAGGGGTCGACGTCGTCACCCCCCGGATAGAAGCGCTTCGGATACTGCCTCCGGAACGAGCTGACGAGCACCTCGTTCCCCTTCCCCAGCTCCTCGGCGAGCCGCGTCGTGCAGTACGCGATCCCCGCGCGATAGGGATAGACCGGCCCGACGAGGGCGATGCGGAGGGGGGCGGTCATCGGCTGACGCGAAGCGACCGCTTCCACGAGGTTGGGGCGCCATTAAGACGAATGGAGAATGCAGAACGCAGAATGCAAAGTCCGGAAAGGAGGCTGTGCCCCGATATCTCCTTTCTGGACTTTGCATTCTGCATTTTGCGTTTGCCGGCCGAAGGCCGGCCTCGATTTCCCTGATCGTGGCGGATCGCCGGCGCCTCATGCCGCGGAGAGGAAGTTCACCACGGTCGAGGCGAGCCAGGCGGCGTACGTGCGCGGCTGGAACACCAGGGAGGACGACATGAAGCAGGAGTGCGTGCACCAGCACTCCTTCGCCGCGATCGATTTGCGCTGCCGGTCGGCCTCCTCGGAGAACCAGAGCTTCCCGAAGTCGTAATCGACGTCGCGGAGGTTGCCGACCGCGTCGCGCAGCTCGCAGAGGCGCACCTCGCCGCGCGCGTCGATGACGCCCGAGATCGTCCCGGCGTAGCACGGCGTCACCTGCGTCTCCTGCTCGAGCACCGCGAGCTCGATCCGGCGCGAATAGATCTTCACGAAGCGGAGGAAGTCGTCGTAGTGGTGGTAGGAGCTCCAGTACTCCTCGAGCATCGGGAGGACTTCGCGGTAACGGTCGGTCGAGATCGGCTGGATGCTCTTGTCGGGCTGATCGCCGCGGAGCATCTCGAACGAGTGGAACGAGATCTCGGGGAAGGTCTGCCTGACCGTGGTCGTGATCTCGACCAGATCGTCGACGTTGTAGCTGCACAGACACGTGTGCACGTTCACGGTGAGGTTCGGAAAGCGCGCCTTCAGCGGGACGAGGTTCGCGTAGGTCTTCCTGAGGCGCTCGTAGTTGTTCGGGACGCCGCGGATCCAGTCGTGCTTCTCGCCGATGTGATCGAGCGAGAGGTTGACGACGATCTGAGTCGAGGGGCAGCGCTCGAGAGTCGCCTCGACCGAGCGGGCGATCAGCTCGGAGGCGATCGCTCCCGTCGGGATCGTGATCTGCTTCGCGTGGTTCACCTTCGAGAGGTGCTCGCACACCTCGGCGATGTCGCGACGAAGGAACGGCTCGCCCCCCGACATCACGACGAACAGCAGGTCCCCCACCGTGTCGAGACTCTTCCGGATCTCCTCGAGCGAGAGCTCGTGCTCCTTGTCCTTCCGGAGCTGCTCCCAGTTGAAGCAGGTGCGGCAGAACGAGTTGCAGTCGTAGGTCAGCCCGAGGATGACGTAGATCGGCTTCATCCCGCGCCGGTCGACGAGATAGCGGAGATACTGCGCCTTGTCGGTGAACTTCATCCCCGGGGACCCTAACGCAGCATGGTAGCAGGGGATTTCTTCGCGGGGCGGGGGATGGGGTGGGAGGCGGGCGGGACGGCGGGGGGCGGGGGCGGGGGGCGGGACATCCTGTCCCTTCGACCCCGCTATCCGTGATTCGCACCACGCCGCCCCCTCCCCCACACCCCCCGCACCATTCCGGTCACGAGGCCGAGCCAGTAGGTCGCATGGTGGAGAAGGAACGCGATCGGGATGAGGGGCCATCGCGCCGGCGGAAGGGGGGTGACCGGGATCGCGAGCGCCGTCACCGCCAGCAGGTAGACCGTGAGCAGCGCGAGCGCCGACAGCGGCGCGGCGACCATCAGCGCGAGGAAGAGACATCCTGCCAGCAGAAACGCCACCACCCGCCCGCTCCGGTACGTCCTCCCCGCGACCAGCCGCTCCCCCGTCTTCACCCGATAGCGCCACCGCTGCCGCAGATACGCCCCGGGAAAAGCCCTCCGGCGGTGACGCACCACGACCCCCTCGTGGTAGATCACGAACCCCTGCTGCATCATCCGGCCGATCAGCTCGGTGTCCTCGCCGATGTAGCCGATCGACTCGTCGAACCCGCCGAGGCGGTCGAAGGCATCCTTCCGGACGAAGAGATTGACCAGCGCCACGTCCCAGGGGCGGCGGACGGCGAAGATCCCCCCGCGCGACTCGTGCGCGGCGATCCCGCTCCCGATCCAGGGGGTGGCGAGGAGCGTCTCGGAGAGCATCTCGGCGGGGGTGGAGTCGTCGGGTGCCGGGTCGGGTCCGCCGAGGGCGAGCACGCCGGGGTGCTCGTCGAGGTAGAGGGCTGCCCGGTCGAGCCACGACGGATCGGCGAAGGCGTCGTCGTCGATGAAGGCGAGGACCTCTCCCCCGGCCGCCCTGGCGGCCGCGTTGCGCCGGAGGGCGGGATTCCGCTCGGCCATCGTCAGAACGCGGACTCTCCGGTCGTGCGGGAGCGCCGGATCGCTCGCGGCGACGACGATCAGCTCGAACGGCACCGAGGTCTTCTGGGCCAGGACGGAGGAGGCCGCCCGCCGGGCATCCTCCCCGGGACGGTCCATCGGCATGACCACGGAAACCCGCACTCGCTCCGGCATCGCGCCCGGACAGTTTAGAATGGTTCGCGTGCCGCGCCGCGGCCGGCCCTAGCCTGCCGCCCCCCCGAAAACGCGACGGCCGAGTCACACGAGCCAAGGACGAACGCCGCTTGAAGCTGATCATCCAGATCCCTGCGTACAACGAGGAGAAGACGATCGAGGCGACCCTCGCGGCCCTGCCGAAGAAGGTCCCCGGCATCGCGAAGGTCGAGACGCTCGTCATCGACGACGGGAGCAGCGACCGCACCGTCGAAGCGGCGCGCCGAGCCGGCGCCGATCACCTCGTCAGGCTCGTCAGCCATCGCGGCCTTTCCCGCGCCTTCCTCGCCGGGATCGACGCTTCCCTCCGACTCGGCGCCGACGTCATCGTCAACACCGACGCCGACAATCAGTACCGCGCCTCCGACCTCCCGAAGCTCGTCGCACCCATCCTCGACGGCAGCGCCGAGGTCGTGATCGGCGACCGCGACATCCGGAGCTCCCCCCACATGGGGCCGGTCAAGAAGCTGCTCCAGCGCCTCGGAAGCTGGGCCGTGGGACGCGCGGCCGGCCTCCGCCTTCCCGACGTCACCAGCGGCTTCCGGGCGTTCTCGCGCGAGGCCGCCTATCAGATCAACGTCTTCAATCCCTTCACCTACACGCTCGAGACGATCATCCAGGCCGGCAACCGCAACCTCGGGGTCCGCTCGGTGACGATCGGAACGAATCCGCCGACGCGCCCCTCGCGACTCTATCGCGGCGCCTTCGGCTACGTTCGGAAGTCGATCGTGACGATCTTCCGGATCTACACGCTGTACAAGCCGCTCAAGACGTTCTTCGCCATCGGCTCGATCCTCTTTCTCGCCGGCTTCGCGCTCGGGCTCCGCTTCCTCTGGTTCTGGATGACGGAAGGATCGGCCGGGCACGTCCAATCGCTGATCCTCGCCTCGGTGCTGCTGATCATCGGTTTCCAGACGGCGCTCATCGGGCTGGTTGCGGACCTGATCTCGGTCAACCGGCGGCTGAGCGAGGAGGTGCTGGTGCGCCTGCGCAAACTCGATCCGCGGATCGCGGAGGGGCGGAAGGAGGGGCGGAGGCGCGATCGCGAGGGACGACGTGACGAGCCGCGCTCCGGACGCCCCCGGGAGGCGCCGACCCAGTGGGTCTGGCTGCTCGACGAGTCGAAGTTCGAAGGGACGCTCGAGGAGCCGGAGGGCTCGCCCGCCCATAAGGCGCCGCCGCCGGAGCAGAGTCCGGCGGGAACTTCACGAAAGCGGCGGCGCCGCCGCCGCTCCGGACCGCGTCCCGGGCAGGACGTTCACGACCGCAGGCACCATCACCCGAGGATCGGGCGCGAAGAGGAGTCGGAGACCCCCGCAGCCGAAGGCCTCGATCCGAGCCGCAAAGACGACCTCCTCTAGCGTCTGGAGCGCCCACGATCCTCCGACGCCTGCCGGCGCCTGCGGCCGGGGGTCGGTGGCCGGTGGATGGTGAGCGGGTCGGGGCGCTCGAGATCTCGCCCGCGGGTCTACATGACGTGGAGCGAATGCAGAATGCAGAGTGCAGAATGAAGAATCCAAAAAGGGCGGCTGGCCTGGTTACCGTACGCGAATCCAGCCATCGGCCATTTCTGGATTCTTCATTCTGCACTCTGCATTCTGCATTTCGTC
This sequence comes from Thermoanaerobaculia bacterium, assembly GCA_035544735.1. Lineage (GTDB taxonomy): Bacteria > Acidobacteriota > Thermoanaerobaculia > Gp7-AA8 > Gp7-AA8 > DATKCD01. Next base: position 32,523 of record DATKCD010000115.1, on the reverse strand, counting down.
CTATGTTTTCTGAGCAGTCTCGCGAGCCTGGACTCTCTGGGAACAGAACGCAAAGAGCAGCAGAGGCTGGGCGCAGCCGATTTCCCTGTGGCTCCGGCCACGTGGGAGCCTCACTCGCGGGTCGTGATGCGGGTGGTGCGGCAGTAGGCCGAGAGGAACGCGAGCGTCGCGTGCATGGCGAAGGAGAGCTCGGGGGTGGGGCCGGCGAATGGATGGACGGCGCCGAAGGTGTGCGATCCCTTCTCGATCACCACGAGCGAGGCGTTGCCCGTGGCGCCGGCGAGACGCCGCGCTTCGATGGGAGGCACGGTCTCGTCGGCCCCGCCATGAACGATCAGCGCCGGAATCTTCATCCGGCGGGCGGCGCCGAGGATGTCGAGCCGTTCCGCGTTGCGCTCCAGATCGTCGAGCCCCTCGGTCGAGATCGGGAGAATCTGCCCGGTGCGGGCGTTCGTCACCTCGAGCTTCCCCGCGGCACGCCACCGCCGCTTTTCCTCGTCCGACCAGCGGTCCGCCTTCGAGATCGCGCTCCACGTCACGATCCCGCGCAGCCGGCCGCGCAGCCGATCCGCCGTCAGGATCGCCACCCCTCCTCCCCTCGAATGCCCGAACAGAAACAGCGGCAGCTTCCCCACCTCACCGTCCGCGCTCGCCCAGTCGATCACGGCGCCGAGGTCGGCGATCTCCTTCGAATAGGTGTCGCCGGCGAACAGATCGAGGCGATCGATCTCCCTCGCCCGTTCGCCGATCCCGCTGCGCGACATGTCGAACCGGATCGCCGCCGCCCCCACCTCCGCCACCCGACGGCTGATCCACGGAAAGAATCCCCAGTCCTTGAACCCCTTGAATCCGTGGACGATCACGAAGAGGCAGCGGGGAGCGTCGGGCACCTCGACCACGCCGCGGATCGGCAGCCCTTCTTCCGATTCGATCTCGAATGCTCGTCTCATCTCGGATCCCCAGCGGCGCCCATCCGCCGCATGCAAGCGGATTGCACGAGCGGCTAGTGTCCTGTAACGCCGGAATCAATAGCACCTGGCTCGGTTCCGACGTTACAGGACACTACACGTTGAACCGGAACAGGATCACGTCGCCGTCCTGCACCACGTAGTCCTTCCCCTCGCTGCGCATCTTCCCGGCCGCGCGCGCGGCCGCCTCGGAGCCGGCGTCGAGGTAGGTGTCGCAGTGAACCGTCTCGGCGCGGATGAAGCCGCGCTCGAAGTCGGTGTGGATCTTTCCCGCCGCCTGCTGCGCGCGAGTGCCGCGCGGAACGGTCCAGGCGCGCGCCTCCTTCGGACCGGCGGTGAAGAAGGTCTCGAGATCGAGAAGGCGATAGGCGGCGCGGACGAGCAGTTGCAGGCCCGGCTCCTCGAGCCCCATGCCGTGCAGGAGCTCGTCCCGCTCCGCCGCATCGACCCTCACGATCTGCGCCTCGAGCTCTCCCGCGAGGACGACGATCTCTCCCCCCTTCGCGGCGGCGAGTGCGCGCAGCTCGGCGAGCCGAGGGGTCTCGACGCCGAGGTCGGACTCGGAGACGTTCGCGACGTAGAGGACCGGTTTCGCGGTGAGAAGGTTCAGCTCGGCGAGCGCCTCGCGCCTGCGCGTCCTTCTGTCCTGCACGCGCGAGCTTGCCGACGCGATCCATCCTCCGCTGGATGGCCTCGAGGTCGGCCAGGAGCAGCTCGGTCTCGATGATCTCGACGTCGCGGATCGGATCGACCGTCTGCTCGACGTGCACCACGTTCGGGTCCTCGAACAAGCGGACCACGTGAAGGATCGCGTCCGTCTCCCGGATGTTCGCGAGGAACTGGTTCCCCAGCCCTTCGCCCCGACTCGCGCCGCGCACCAGCCCCGCGATGTCGACCACCTTCAGGTCGGTGTAGACCGGCTCGCGGCTCTGCGCCGCCTTCGCCAGCAGGTCGAGGCGCCGGTCGACGACCGGCACGATGCCGACGTTCGGCTCGATCGTGCAGAACGGATAGCTCGCGCTCTGCGCCCCCGCCGCGGTCAGTGCATTGAAGATGGTGGACTTCCCGACGTTCGGAAGCCCGACGATGCCGACGCTCAACCCCATGCTCTTCCTTCGATCCTTTACGGAGAAACTCGCCCGGGAGATTCACGCCGGAGCGGCTCGCCCTTCGGGGAACCATCCGGGCGGCGCCTGGCGGGCGGGCGAGGTGCTGTAACAGCATCGCGTTCGATTTCATGTCCGGCACTCGGCGGACGAGAAGATTTTGGGATAATCTCACCCGCTCATGGAGGTAAGACGCATGCGCAATCGTCACATTCTCTTCACGCTCGCCCTCGTTCTGCTTCTCGGCTGCAGGACCGAGATCGACGACAAGCCGGCGGCGGAGATGGTCGAAGGAAGTCCGACCGCCGCTCCCGTCGAGCCTGCTGTCCGGGTCGCCGTCGATCCGGAAGAGAGCAGGATCGAGTTCATCGGTGCGAAGATCACCCGCCAGCACGTCGGCGAGTTCCACGAGTTCGACGGGTGGGTCGGCTACGACGCGGAGAACCGGCCGGTCGCGGTGGAGTTCACCATCGACCTCGCCTCACTCGAGACCGACACCAAAAAGCTCGATGGCCACCTCAAGACCGCCGACTTCTTCGACGTCGAGAATTATCCGACGGCCACGTTCACGTCGAGCTCGATCGAGCCCGCTGCCGAAGGCGGCGGAGAATCCGGGACGACCCACACCATCGCCGGCTCGCTCGACCTGCACGGGGTGAACCGCGAGATCCGCATCCCGGCTACCGTCGTCGAGAGCCCGGAGGGAGTCCGCGCCACCTCGGAGTTCACGATCAACCGGAAGGACTGGAACATCAATTATCCCGGCGCTCCGGACGATCTGATCCGGGACGACGTCCTGATCCGGCTCGACCTCGCCTTCCCGAAATCGCCCGACGCAGCCGCCACGACGGAGGTGTAGCGTCCCGGCTTCCCCGGGGGCGACGCGCTTCGCGCTCGCCCCCGGCATTCCGCCGTCCCTCCGGGCGAGCTCAGGTCCCCGCCGGACGGAGATGCAGGCCGGCGCGCTGCATCACTCACTCGTCGTTGGCGACTCCGCCGGCCAGCCAGGCCGCTCCCAGCAGGCCGACCTTCGGGTTCGTGATGACGAAGACCGGGAACTGCCGGACCAGAGAGGAGAGGCGCCCCTTGTCGGTGAAGGCGCGGACGAAGCGGCCGTCGCGGAAACGGCCGACGTTCTTCGCGGCGATGCCTCCCGCGAGAAAAACGCCGCCGCGCGCGAGGCACTCGAGACCGAGGTTTCCCGCCTCGGCGCCGTAGACGTCGACGAACAGGTCGAAGGTCGCCCGCGCGAGCGGATTCCCCCGGCCATCCTCCGTCGCGATGAGGGCAGGCAGATCGTCCTCGGCGGCATCCACGCTGAAGTCGTGCGCGGCGAGATCGGGGCGGCTGTCGCGGAGAAAGGTCAGTATGTTGACCAGTCCCGGCCCCGAGAGAGCACGCTCCCAGCTCACGTGGCCGTAGCGGGCGCGGAGGAAGCGGAGCAGTCCGTCCTGTGCCTCGTTGTTCGGCGCGAAGTCGCTATGTCCTCCTTCGCTGGGAACGACGACCCACTCGTCCGGCGGCCGCGGCACTACGAGCGCCTCGCCGAGTCCGGTCCCCGCCCCGAGGATCGCGATCGGCGAGCTCGGGTCGCGCGGCGCCTCGTGAATGATCTCGAAGTCGTCCTCCCCGAGGCGGGGAACGCTCGCGGCGATGGCGTAGAAGTCGTTGACCACGATCACTCTTTCGAGACCGAACTCGGCCGCGATGCGCTTCGCGTCGATGACCCACGCCAGGTTGGTGACCCGCGCGGTCCCGTCGGAGACCGGTCCCGCCACCGCGAAGCATCCGGCGGCGGCCGGCCCGGCCGCGGCGTGGAACTCGCGGAACAGGCTCTCGAAGGTCGGGTAGAGCGTGCTCTCGTATCGGCGTTCCTCGAGAGCCTGCCACTTCCCGTCGCGCCGCTCGAGGAGCTGCATGAGCGTCTTGGTTCCACCGACGTCTGCCGCGATCACTCTTCCGCTCATCGGCTTCCGCTCCTCCGCTCGAGACTCGGCTCCGGGTCCCACGCCTCGCGGTCGGCGAGCCACCACGTCGGCCCTTCCGCCTCGAGGAGCTTCGCGACCGGCAGATCGGCCCCCTCCATCAGCCGCTCGATCACTGCCCGCTTCTCCGCCCCGGCCGCGAGGATCCACCGCTCGGCGGCGCTGCGGAGCACGGTGAGAGTGATGGTGAGGCGCCAGGCGTCGAGCTGCGGCACCCTGACTTCGACGGCCCATCTCGCGCTCTCGTCGAGCGCCTCGGTCCCCGGAAACAGCGATGCGGTGTGCCCGTCCGTTCCGACGCCGAGGATCGCGAGATCGGGCGGTCCGCCGGCGAGCGCCGCGCGCAGGTCGGCCTCCATCTCGCGAGCGATCCGCGCCGGATCCCCGAGCTCGGTGCGGAAACGGAGGAACGAATGGCCCGGCGGGATCCCGAGGGCAAAGAGCGTCTCCCGGATCATGCGGGCGTTGGAGTCGGGATGATCGGGAGGGACGAGGCGTTCGTCGCCGACGATCCAGACGAGCTCGCGGGCAGCGAGGCGGGGGCGGCGAGGCATGCTGCCGAGAAGCTCGTAGAGGCGGCGCGGCGTCGATCCGCCGGACAGGATGATGGCGGAGCGGAGGCGCGACTCGACCCGGCGGACCACCTCGTCGGCTGCGAAGCGGGAGAGCGACTCGAGATCGTCGAAGACGCGAATGTTCATGGCCGGCTCCCCGCCATCGTCGCGGCGAGAGCGAGGGCGCGCTCGTAGACGAGGTCGCGCTCGCCGCGGGCGAGCGCTCGGCGGACGAGGTGATCGGGCTCCGATGAGAAACGACGGATCACGGCGGGAGCTGCGGGGCGGACCCCGCGCGGCACGGCGCGCACCGCCCCGGCGCTCGGTTCGATCGTGATGCCCGCTCCGTCGCCGAGGTCGAGCTCGATCGACAGCAGACGCCCGGCTTCCTCCCCCGGTTCGGCCTCGAGACGGACCGAAACGCCTTCCGCGCCGGTGGAAAGCTCGAGCTGGCCGGCGAGCCATCCCGCGTACAGCCACCCCCCGGCGCTCTCTCCCCATCGCCGCTCCGCCGAGGAGGCGAAGCGGACGTGGATCGACCGGAGCCGCCTCGCGCGCTCCGCGACGCCGGGACAGTCGAACAGGGCCGCCGTCGCCCACCGCCATTCCTCGAGGCGAAGCCATTGCAGGTCGGCCGCGCCGAGCGGCGCCGAGCGGGCGAGGGCGAGCGTCCGTTCGAGCTCGGCCGGATCTTCGAACCGGCGCGAATCGAACATCAGACGCTCCCCCGTCTCGATCAGATCGATCAGTTCGCGCTCGCGAGGCGGCACGCCGAGGCACCAGAGCGCCACCGGCATGTCGGGGAGCAGCAGCGCCCGGACGAGCGAGGCGAGGTGGCGGACCCTGCCGCCCGCGGCGGCGATCGTGATCTGCTCGGAGCACATCTGCCGTTCGGCGTCGAGCCGATGGCAGCTCGCGCTGATCCAGGAAGTGAGACGGTCGCCGGATGCTGGGTCCGCCGCGACGAGGATCGAACGTTGCGGGACCATCCCGCTGACTCGGGAGAGCACCTCGGCGGCGCGACGGCACTCGCCCTCCTCGCGCGAGAGCGCGACGACGTTCCAGAGGGCGGCCCGGATCACGGCGCCCTTCGATGCGCGTGCCTCTTCGCGCCACAGGCCGGCCAGGCTCTGTTCGATGGCGGCCGGATCGACCGCGAGCTGCTCCCCCGCCGTCGCGCGCGCCAGCGAGTTGCCCTCACCCTTCCCTCTCCCCGAATCGACGTTCGAGCCGGATCCGGACGGGGAAACGGTGATCGGTACCCCCCCCTCCCGCCCGCCATCGCGGCTCACGGCCTTCTCCACGACCGCCGCTTTCGCGCGAGCATCTCGTCGGCCGCCGGCGGTCCCCACGTACCCGCTTCGTACGGATCGGGCTCGTGCCCCTCCGCCGCCCACCGCTCGAGCAGCGGATCGAGCCACCGCCACGCCGCTTCCACCTCGTCCCGTCGCGCGAACAGCGTCGCATCTCCGATCATCACGTCGAGCAGGAGCCGCTCGTACGCGTCGGGCGGTTCGGCTCCGAACGAGGTCGCATAGCGGAACTCCATCGACACCGGATGCGTGCGGATCGTCGGACCGGGCACCTTCGAGTCGAACCGGAGGGCGATCCCTTCGTCGGGCTGAATCCGGATCGTGAGAACATTCGGCCGCGTCTGCTCCGCTCCCGTCCCGCGGAACAGCGGGTACGGCGCCGGGCGGAAGTGGATCGACACCGCCGTCGCCCGCTTCGGCAGCCGCTTTCCCGCCCGAAGGTAGAACGGGACCCCCGCCCACCGCCAGTTGTCGATCCGCGCGTGGATCGCCGCGTACGTCTCGGTCCGCGAGTCTCGTGCGACCTTCGGCTCCTCCCGGTAGCCCGGCACCGGCGCCCCCAGCACCGATCCCGCCATGTACTGCCCCGCGACCGCGACCTTCCCCGGCTCCTCTGGAAACGGCCGGAGCGCGGCGAAGACCTTCTCTTTCTCGTCACGCACCTGATCGGCGGCGAAACGCGCAGGCGGCTCCATCGCCACCAGCGCGAGGAGCTGGAGCATGTGGTTCTGAACGATGTCGCGGACGATGCCGGCGCCGTCGAAGTAGCTGCCGCGGCCTTCGATGCCGATCGATTCGGCGACGGTGATCTGAACGTGATCGACGAAGTGCCGGTTCCAGAACGGCTCGAAGATCCCGTTCGCGAATCGCAGCACCAGGATGTTCTGGACGGTCTCTTTTCCGAGGTAGTGATCGATCCGGAAGACCTGGGGCTCGCGGAAGATCGCGACGGCCGTCGCATTGAGCTCGCGTGCCGACGCGAGATCGTGGCCGAACGGCTTCTCGATCACGACGCGCGTCCACGCCTGATCCCCATCCGGATCGGAGACCATCCCGTGCGCGCCGAGCCTGCTCGTGATCAGCGGGAACAACTGCGGCGGAACGGCGAAATAGTAGACCCTCCGTCCGCCGGTGCCTCGCTCCCGGTCGATCCCGGCGAGCTTCTCTTCGAGGCGCGTGAACGTCTCATCTTCGCCGGCCTCGCCGGCCATGTAGAAAAGGCCCGCGGCGAAGGTCTCCCAGATCGCGTCTTCGAGGGGACGGCGCGCGTGCTCCTCGCAGGCGCGGCGCATCTCGGCGCGGAACTCCTCCTCGGAATACTCTCTGCGCGCCACGCCGACGACGGTCTGTCCCGCGGGAAGGAGCCCGTCGTGCGCGAGCGAGTAGAGGGCCGGGAGCAGCTTCCGCTTCGTGAGATCACCCGAGGCGCCGAAGATCACCAGCACCGAGGCTTCCGCCGCCCGCTCCTGGTCGAGCCCTTCCCGCAGCGGGTTGTTTTCGCCGACCGAGACCATCGACAACGAACGTTAGCAATCCCGGCGCCGGTAAGGAAGGACTTCCCGCCGGAGTCCTCCGCTCTCGCCGGACGGAAGCGCCTCGGGTCCCGAGCTCGTCACTCCTCGGCGCGCGCGGAGGCCGGACTTCGCACTTCGCTCTTGAGCGGCTCGAGCTTCTCCCCGCGCGTCCCGATCTCGTTGAGAAACCGCTCCGTGATCACCCGCTCGAGCTCGAGCCGCGAGCGCGAGCCGGTCGACAGATCGACGTTTCCCCCGGCCCGCATCCCGTGCCCTCCCCCTTTGCCGAACTCAACGAGCACCTTCTGCATCAGCTCTCCAGCCGACGCTTCCGGATCGTTCGAGCGCATCGACAGGTACATCTTCAGGTCGTAATAGCCGAACGCCAGGCTCCACCTCACCCCCTCCATCCGAACGGTGAAGTCCGCCATTTCCGGGACGAAGTCGGGATTGGTGACGTTTCCCACCGGGCAGATCGCCACGGTCGGTCCGACCAGGATCGCGTCGAGCGCTACGGCGAGCTGCGCGTAATACTGCCGCGGCAGCGAAGGCTTCGCGATCGCCGCCAGCTTCGCGGCATCCGAGAGGGGGACCAGGTGGTGGTACGCCTCGAGGTCGAGCGGATGCACCTCGCGCCCGAGGTCCTGGGTCTCCGAGCGGATCCCGTACAGCAGGGCGGTCGCGAGGTCGGTCGGGATCTCGACTCCGGCCATCATCAGGTAGTGCGTCATGAGGGTGGCGGAAGCGCCGAGGTCGTCGCTGACCTGGTAGAACCTCGCCTTCTTCGTCTCGTCGCGGAGGGGGTGGTGGTCGATTACGATGTCGACCGGACGAGTTTCCGGAAGTGCCGTGTTGCCGGTGTGCGGCTGGGCGTCCATCAGGGCGATGTAGCGATATTCGTCGAGATTCAGCCGGGTGAGGTGATGGATGGGGAGGTCGAGGAGGCGGACCATGGCGCGGTTTTCGGCGCGGCCGATGATTCCGCTGTAGCCGATGGTGGCGCGGATGCCCCGCTTCGACTCCAGAAGGAGCTTCATCGCCGCCGCGCTGGCGAGCGCGTCGGGGTCGGGATTGTCGTGGGTCAGGACCAGGAGCTTTCCTTCCTCGAGGGGAAGGGAGAGCAGCCTGCCGAGCGACTGTTTGATCGATTTCGGGTCCAAGGGCTCTCCGGGCTCGGGGCTATCGTAGCTGAAACGGAGCTTGAATCGAGGGGAGATCGGTGACATGCTACGGGATCCCGAGGGGCTGGTGACGCGGCAACTCGTTGCAAAGACGGCGCATAAGTCGACGTTCGAGGGCGATCCATGCAGACGCATCCCCGCGCGGCCATCGTCCGCGGCCTCCGCACCCCCTTCGCCAAGGCCGGCACGGCTTACGCCCGGCTCGAAGCGCTCGATCTGGCCAAAATCGTAGTGACGGAGCTGCTCCAGCGGAGCGGGATCGACCCGGGGACGATCGACGAGGTCGTTTTTGGAACGGTGATCCCGTCGGTCAAGGCGTCGAATCTCGCGCGGGAGATCGTCCTCGGGACGGGGATCCCTCCGTCGGTTCCGGCCTGGTCGGTGACGCGGGCGTGCGCGACCTCGAATCAGTCGATCACGAGCGCGGCCGACCTGATCTTCCGCGGCTGGGCCCACACGGTGATCGCGGGAGGGGCGGAATCGCTCTCGACGGTGCCGATCCTGTTCTCGCGGAAGTTCGCCGAGACGCTGATGGCGGCGAGCAAGGCGAAGTCGGTGGGGGCGAAGATCGCGGCGTTCAGCCGGCTGCGGCCGAAGGATCTGGCGCCGGATGCGCCGGCGATCGCGGAGTCGACGACCGGGCTGACGATGGGCGAGTCGGCCGAGAAGATGGCGAAGGAGAACGGGATCACGCGTGAGGCTCAGGACCGGTTCGCGCTGCAGAGCCACCAGCGGGCGGCGGCGGCATGGGCGAGCGGCCGGTTCCGCGACGAAGTGATGACGGTGCTGGTGCCGCCGAAGTTCGACGCGGTGGTCGAGAAGGACAACATCATCCGCGAGGACACGACGCTCGAGGCGCTCGCGAAGCTCAAGCCGGTGTTCGATCGGAAGTACGGGACGATCACGGCGGGGAACTCGTCTCCGCTGACCGACGGCGCCTCGGCGGTCCTGATGATGTCGGAGGAGCGCGCGAAGTCGCTCGGGATCGAACCGATCGGCTACATCCGGAGCTACGCCTACGCCTCGCTCGATCCGTTCGATCAGCTCCTGCAGGGGCCGGTGTTCGCGCTTCCGGTCGCGCTCGAGCGCGCGGGGCTGAAGCTCTCGGACATCGGAGTGATCGAGATGCACGAGGCGTTCGCGGCGCAGGTGCTGTCGAACATCCAGTGGATGGGCTCGAAGAAGATCGCGCGGGAGCGGCTGGGGCGGAGCGAGCCGATCGGCGAGATCGATCCGGAGGCGATCAATGCGACGGGGGGATCGATCGCGATCGGGCATCCGTTCGGCGCGACCGGAGCGCGGATCGTCACGAGCGTCTGCCACGAGCTCCGGCGGACCGGCCAGCAGTACGGACTGGTCACCGTCTGCGCCGCCGGGGCGCAGGGGTCGGCGATCGTCCTCGAGCGCGAATGAGCGGACCGCTGGCGGGAGTCACCGTCCTCGATTTCACCCGGCACCTTCCCGGGCCGTACTGCACGGACGTGCTGCGGCGCCTCGGCGCCCGAGTGCTCAAGATCGAGCCGCCCGACGGCGATCCGACGAGATGGCTTCCTCCGCTCGACGGCGAGCTCGGATCGCTCTTCACGCTGATCAACGGCGGGAAGGAGAGCGTGGTCGTCGACCTCAAGCAGGAGGAGGGGCGGCGGTTCATCCATCGCCTCGTGCCTCGCTGCGACGTGGCCGTCGAATCGTACAAGCCGGGGATCGCGGCTCGATTCGGCATCGATGCCGGGACGTTGCGGCGCATCCATCCGGGGCTGGTCTACTGCTCGATCAGCGGATTCGGGAGCGGGAGCGGACGGAGCTCGCACGATCTGAACTTCGTCGCGCTCGCCGGCCTGCTCGATCTTCAGCGCGACCGCGAGGGCCGGCCCGTCCTCCCCTCGACTCAGATCGGAGACATGGCGGGAGCGCTGTTCGGCGCGATGACGATCCTCGCGGCGCTGTTCGCGCGGCAGCGCTCCGGAGAGGGCGCGACCCTCGACGTCTCGATGGCGGCCGCGACCCGCGCCCTCATGCCGACCGCCGAAGCGCTCTATCGCGGGATGCATCAGACTCCCGAGACGTTCTGGCTCACGGGAGCCCTGCCCAACTACGCGATCTACCGTACTCGGGACGGCGCCTGGCTTTCGGTCGCGGCGCTCGAGCCGCAGTTCTGGGACGCCTTCTGCCGCGCGATCGGACACCCCGAGCTGATCCCGCGTCAGTACGACGAGGCCGCCCGCGATCAGGTCGCCGCCGCCGTCGCCGCCGCCATTCGCGAGAAGGACCGCGACGAGTGGGAAGCGATCTTCGCCGGCGTCGACGCCTGCGTCGAGCCCGTCCTCACCATCGACGAGGCCCACGCCCGCTTCGGCGACCCCCTCCTCGGAAGCCCGCTCCAGAAGAACTTCCCCGCTCCGCCGCTCGAGGTCGATCCGCTCGGCGGCTCCTTCGACGCCGCCGCCGAGCTCGCCGGCCTCGACGATCGCGAGACGGCCGAGCTCCGGCGCTCGCCTCCCTTTCGCCCCCGCAACCGGCTCGCCCGCTTCTTCAAACGGACGAGCGCGAAGCTCAAATCGTGAGCCTCTTGCGCCGCCGTCGCGAAAACGCGTAAGTTACCCCCCTCCGATGCCCGTATTCGACCACATCCTCGTCCCGGTCGACCTCTCGGCCTTCTCCGCGCGCTCGGTCTCGCTGGCCGGACGCCTCTCCGGCGAAGGCGGAACCCTGACGCTGCTCACCGTGATCAGCGACGTCCTCCCCTACTTCGACTTCTTCCCGATCGAGTACCCGTCGACCGACTACTTCGCCGCGATGAAGGAGAAGGCCGAGGCGGAGCTGCGCTCGCTCGCCGAACAGAATGCTCCCGGCGTCGAGGCGACGATCGTCGTCCGCCGGGGCTATCCGGCGGGAGAGATCATCCAGATGGCGAAGGAAGAGGAGTTCGATCTGATCGTGATGGCGACGCACGGTCATTCGGGGCTCGAGCACGCGCTTCTCGGCAGCATCACGGAAAAAGTCCTCAGAAAGGCGCACTGCCCGGTGCTCGTGGTCCGCTGAATTGCCTTCGCTCGGCATCGCACTGGTCACGTCTCTGGTCCTGACTCTGATTCTCGTTCTCGCGAACGAGCGCTGGAACCTTCTGGCGTCGGACCGCTTTCCGAGCGCCCTGGCGAGGTGGGTTGCGTACGGCTGGTTCGGGCTGCTCGTCTTCATCGTGTCGGCCCTGGTGAGCCAGTCCTCCGCCGCCGCCGGCGCGATCGATCTGAGCGCCGTCTCGTTCTGGTCCCTGTTCTCACTCCACGTGCTGCTGCTGCTGTTCCTCGCCGGCTGGTGGATCCTGACCGGACGCCCTCCCGTCTCGAGGTTCATCAATCTCGTTCCGGGGACTCTGAAGCACAGCGTGGTCCTCGGCGTGGGCGTCGGGGTCGCGGGGTGGATGCTGACGATCGCGATCGCCCTCGGCGTCGGCGCCGCGCTGAACGCCGCGGGAATGCTTCCCGACGATCTGCGGCCCTCGCCGGTGATCCCCTGGATGGCGGCGCTGCCGGTCTGGAAGAAGAGTCTGATCATCCTCTCGGCGATGACGATCGAGGAAGCGTTCTTCCGCGGATGGATGCAGAAGCGATTCGGCCTGGTCGTGTCGACGATCCTGTTCGCGATCTCGCACGCGGGCTATGGGCAGCCGCTGCTCCTGGTGGGAGTGACCGTCGTCTCGGCGGTCATCGGCTACACCTTCTATCGGACGCGAAATCTCTGGCCGTGCATCATCGCCCACGGCGTGTTCGACGCGATCCAGCTCTTCGTGGTCGTGCCGATCGTCCTTCAGGCCTCGGGCGTCGGAGCGCCACCCTGAAGGATTCGCCGCCGCGAGGTCTGTCGACGCCCCCCCTCCGGCTGCGACTCCATTCTTCATCCTGCTCGTCCGAGCGGCGAGCTTCCGACTTGAACGCTACTGCTCGCTGACGACCACTCCCTCCCCCTCGAAGCGGATCTTGAACCCCTGTTCGCCTCCCGCGATCATGATGTCGGCGAGGTCTTCCTGATCGAGCACGGTCGGGAGCAGGCTTCCCGTCCAGGCGACCAGGGCGTTCGAGGAGATCGAGAGGGGGTACTCCGGAGTCACGCGCATGGTCAGCGGCTCGATCGAGGTCGAGATCGCGAGAGAGCCCTTGCCGAAGATCTTCACGATGTCGATCTTCTTCTCGTACGATCCGTCGTAGATCGGCTCGAGGCGGTAGGCGAGCGTATCCTCGAGCGCCAGCAGGTTCGCTCCCTCGACGAAGATGAATTCGTCGTTGAGGTCGAGCAGGAATGTCTTGCGCCCCTTCTCGTAGACGAAGATCTTCCCGCTCCCCTGCGCCCGCACCAGGGTCGCCGCGGTGGTTCCCTCGAGGCCCGTCTCGGCCGCGAACTTGAGGTTCCCCGAGTAGCTCGAGATCGTCCCGCGCCGGACGTGGACGCTGCGGCGGAAGTTGATCTCGAGGAATCCGTTCTCGTGAAGGGCGAAGGTCTTCGAAGCCCCTTCCACGCGGCGCCCCAGGTCGAGGCGCTTCTCTTCGCCGAGCGGGGTCTCGTCGACCGCCTCCTGCAGCTTTCTCGCGGCCGTCTGGGCCGGCCTCGCCTGCGGGAACGGCTCGTCGTCCCCCTCCTGCGGGAGACCCTCCCGCTCGGAGGGCTTCCCCGGCATCCGCTCGCTTCCGGGCAGCGTCGTGAACGGGCTCTCCCCCTTCGGCGCGGCCTTCGGCCCTCCCTTCATCTCCCGCTCGAGCTCGGCGATCGCCTTGTCCGCGCCGGCGAAGCGGAGATGCTCGAGCGCCAGACCGAACTTCTTCCGCATCCGGTAGAGCAGGCCGAGGTAGAGATGCGACTTCGAGTAGTTCGGCCGCAGCTCGACCGACCGGAGCAGATGCCTCTCCGCCTCGTCGAGTTTGTCCTGCTTGTAGTAGATGAGCCCGAGGTTGGAGTGAAGGATGAACACGTTCGGGTTCTCCTCCACCAGGCGGCGATAGATCACCTCCGCCTCGGGGTATGCGCCGGTCTTGAAGTAGACGAGGCCGAGCAGGTTGAGCACGTCGGAGTCGTGAGGGCGCAGCTTCTGGGCCGCCTCGAGCTCGCGGCGGGCCTCGCCGGAGCGTCCCGCCTGGAACGCCTCCTTCCCACGGTTGTAGTGGAGCAGGAAGATCCCCTGATCGAACGGTGCGGCGGGAATCCTGGAGTCGGTCTGCGCCATGGCCTCGTGCGGGCAGGGATGCCCGCAGCATTCTAATCGAACGCAGGGCGTGAGGTTTCCGCTCGCGCGCTCAGCGGGAGGCCGCGCGTCCGGTGAAGCCGACGGCCGCAACGGCTCCGACGGCGGGCGGAAGCTCGGGCCCGCGACGCTCGAATCCGCCACGGAGCGTCGCGCCGCCGCCGGCCGGTCGGATCGAGATCGATGCCGGGCCCCCCCACGGACGTCCGTAGTACACGGTGAGCGTCTTCTGCACGTACTGCCGGGTCTCGCGGTACGGCGGGATCCCGCGGTGTCGGGCGACCGCGTTCTCGCCGGCGTTGTACGAGGCGAGCACGCGCGGAAGATCGTTCGGATGGAGATCGAGCAGGAAGGCGAGATAGGCGACTCCCCCGCGGATGTTCTGGTCGGGATCGTGGATCTCGGTGACCCGGAAGCGCTTCGCGGTCGCCGGCATGAGCTGCATCAGCCCGCGCGCCCCCTTGTGCGACACCGTCATCGGATCGAAGCTCGACTCGATCGAGATCACGGCGCGCACCAGCACCGGATCCACCCCGTAGCGCAGCGCGTGCCTCTCGATCAGCGGATCGTACTCGGAGGCCCGGTTCCTCTGGCGCGCCAGCCATTCGAGCGTCGACTGCGGGACCGCGTCACTTCCCCCTCGCCCGCCCTCGTTCACGATCACCTTCGACCCGTCGGGGCGCACCACCAGCCGCACGTCCGCCCAGGCGGTCGACGCGAGAACGATCAGTCCGGCCGTGGCGAAAATGCGCTTCATGGCTCCCTCCGATGGTAGCAGGCTCCGCAGGCGTTCCCAAACCCCTCCGGCGCCGCCCGGCCAGGGCCCTTCTCAGGTCGCCATCATCGCGTACGCCTCGCGGAAGGTCGGGTTCTCGATCAGGGCGCGATTGACCTCGAAGTACGTCCGGACGACCTCGTTGGTCTGCAGCAGCCTCGCTCGAAGGTCGATCGCGATCGCCCGCCAGAGCTTCGCCGCGGTCGCCGGCGAGGCAGAGACGATCCGATTCAGATCCTCGAGGGAGAGCGAGAGGATCAGGGTCTTCGGAATCGCGCGCAGGGTCGCGCTCGCCGCTCCCTCCTCCAGGATCGAGAGCTCGCCGAACGTGCGCCCCGCCGGCAGATCGCAGAGGATCACGTCGCGATCCTCGACCTTCCGGCTCACCCGCACCCTCCCCTCGCGGACGATGTGCAGCGCCCGGTTCGGCTGCCCTTCTTCGAGAATGAGCTGTCCGGGCTCGAACGGGCTCGGCACGAGCGCCTGCTCGAACAGATCGAGCTCCTTCCGGTCGAGCTCCCTCAGCAGGCCGACTCCGGCCAGGAAATCGCGCTGCTCCGCCATCGGGCCTCCTCCTTCGCGAGCCCGCCGGTTCGGTGGCGAGCCGCCCGCATTTTCTCACAGGAAAGGGGTTGCGGCCGGTACACCGAACGGCCTCGCCGGATGGTGACGAAAGTCGTTCTTCGTTCACACCAAAGTGGAAACTCGGAGCGTATACTGGGGGTAACGGTTGACAATGTAGTGTTCCGTTCCGCCGCTGCCGGACTCATGCATCCGAACCATCCCCGGAGCCGGGGACAGCTTCCACATCGCCAACCTATTCTGGTCCGCAGGAGTCGTACGCCATGGATGGGCTCGTTCGTTCCCTCATGAAAATCGTCAGGTCGCGCTCGAAGAACGACGAAGATCTGACCGTCGAGGCGGTTTCCCACGACCTCGGCTTCACTCGCCAGTACGTCTCGGGACGGTTTCATCGCGCCACCGGGAAGCTGCTCAGCCAGTTCCTCAAGCAGAAGCGGCTGGAGAAGGCGGCGCGGCTGCTCAAGTCGGGCAACATGAGGATCACCCAGGTCGCCCGGCTTTGCGGATTCGACTCGGAGAACTACTTCCGCCAGCAGTTCCGCAAGCGGTTCGGGATGTCGCCCCGGCAGTTCCGGATGCACGGGTCGCTGCGCCAGCTCTCGCAGAACCGCTGGGTCGCGGAGTAGCAGCTCCCTCCCGGTTCCGTGGAAAGCCCTGGCGGGGCGAGCTTCATCGGAGGCGGTCGCCCGCGCCGGCGGCTCTCGCATTCTCCACGTCCCACCCGGCCTCGTTCCAGAGGTACCGGAGCGTCGCCCGGCTGCGCCAGAGCGCGCCGGTGGTGATGGCCGCATGCGCGAACAGGAGGAGGCGGCGAAGAGTCGAATGCGGCACGCCGACTCGTGCGAGCCAGGCGCGATGTTCACCGGCCGAGTCGAAGGTCGGCCGCTCGAGGGCTTCGCGAAGGCGGACGACGGCGCCCTCGATCCGCATTTCGGCCTCGCGCTCGCGCAGATCGAACCGCGCGTGACGGCGGTGAAAGAGGCGGATCTCACCTTCCCCGGCGTCGCCGATCCTCAGCGGCCGGCCGTCGTAGGTCGGCTGGATTCGAAGCCGGAAGCCCCAGGCGCTGGCGCTCCCGCCGGTGGCGGCGCGGATCTCATCGGCGAGGGCGGCGCCGAGCCTCTCCCCCGAGCGGAGCAGCAGGATCCAGTCGTGGGAGGAGGCGCCGGCGGCCGCGCGGAGCTTCGACTGCTGGGCGCCGATGATGCTGTCGGCCGGGACCTTGAGGTCGACGTGCTCGACCGGGTGAAACCGCTCGCCGAGCGGCGCGAGGTCCGGGGCATGGATCGGACCGAATCCGACGATCGTGATGCCGGCCTGAGGCTGAGTCATCGTCCGACCCCGTCGGCTCGTCGACGAGCCTTCCTAGTGTCCTGTAAGGACACTAGTCCTCCAGGCGCTCGCTGACCCGGGTGATCGACCGCGCGAGCCCGCTGGTCTCGTCGATCTCGATCAGCGCGCCGCAGAGGCGGACGTCGCGCTTCGCGACCTCCATCCGGCGCGGCGTGTTGTAGAGGAACTTCTCGAGGATCTCGTCGGGCCGGAAGCCGATGATCGAATCGTAGGCGCCGGTCATCCCGACGTCGGTCTGGAAGGCTGTCCCCTTCGGGAGGATCCTCTCGTCGGCGGTGGGGACGTGCGTGTGGGTGCCGAGGACGGCGGAGACGCGTCCGTCGAGCAGCCTTCCCATCGCCTGCTTTTCGGAGGTGGCCTCGCAGTGGATGTCGACGAGGATGACCCGGACGGCCGGATCGAGCGCCTTCAGCTCCCGCTCGACGACGTGGAAGGGGTTGTCGCACGGCGGCATGAACACCTGCCCCATCACCTGAATCACGCCGACCTTCACCCCTCCCGCGGTGCTGCGGACGGCGCGCCCCTTCCCCGGGTTCCCCTCGGGATAGTTGGCGGGACGGAGGACGTTGTCGATCTCGTCGAAGCGGTCGACGAACTCTTTCTTGTCCCAGACGTGGTTGCCTGAGGTGTAGAGGTCGATGGGGAGGTCGGAGAGCTCGTCGAGGATCGCCTCGGTCACGCCGAATCCACCGGCCGCGTTCTCGATGTTGACGACGGTGAAGTCGACCTTCTCGCGGTCGATGACGCTCTCGAGCCTCGACCGGAGCGCCTTCCGCCCCGGCTGGCCGACGATGTCCCCGATGTAGAGTAATCGCATCATGGTGAGCCTGGCGTGACGGGTGACGAGCGCACGAGTGATGCGTGAGAGTCACCAGTGGCGTCACGGACGCTGCCGGCGCTCCTGCCGGCCACGAACCGCTCACGCTCCGTCACTCTTCGGCCTTCACTCTTCATTCTTCTATTTCGCGAAATCGACGGCGCGGGTCTCACGGATGACGGTGACTTTGATCTGTCCGGGATACTGGAGCTCGGACTCGATGCGGCGCGCGACGTCCTTGGAGAGCCAGATCGACTGCTCGTCGGTGAGCCTGTCGGCGTTGACGATGATTCGAAGCTCGCGTCCGGCCTGGATGGCGAAGGATTTGTTGACTCCTTCGAAGCTGTCGGCGATCGACTCCAGCCGTTCGAGACGGTGGACGTAGTTCTCGAGGATCTCGCGGCGGGCGCCGGGTCGCGCCGCGGACAGCGCGTCCGCCGCGTTGACCAGAACCGCCTCGACCGTGGTCGGGTCGTAGTCGCCGTGATGGCATTCCATCGCGTGGATCACTTCGCGCCGCTCGCCGAACTTGTCCAGCACCTGCCGGCCGAGCTCGAGATGCGTCCCTTCCATCTCCCGGTCGATGGCCTTGCCGATGTCGTGCAGCAGCCCGCCCCGCTTGGCGATGACGACGTCGGCGCCGAGCTCGGTCGCCATCAGCGCCGCGAGCTGCGCGACCTCGAGCGAGTGCATCAGTACGTTCTGTCCGTACGAGGTCCTGAAGCGGAGCCGCCCGAGCAGCTTGAGGACCTCCGGATGAATGTCGGTGATGCCGAGCGAGAAGGCGGCGGCCTCCCCTTCCTCGAAGAGTTTGTCCTCGAGCTCGACCCGCACCTTCTCGACGATCTCCTCGATGCGCGCCGGATGGATGCGCCCGTCGGCCATCAGCCTCTCGAGCGAGATGCGCGCGACCTCGCGCCGGATCGGATCGAACCCCGACAGGATCACCGCTTCCGGCGTGTCGTCGACGATCAGATCGACCCCCGTCGCCAGCTCCAGCGCCCGGATGTTCCGTCCCTCGCGCCCGATGATCCGCCCCTTCATGTCCTCCGAAGGGAGATCGACCACCGCGACCGTGTTCTCCGCGACGTAGTCGGACGCCATCCGCTGGATCGCGGTCCCGATGATGCGCATCGCCTTGATCTGCCCGAGCTCGGTCGCTTCGGCCTCGATCCGCTTCACGATGTTCGCCGCTTCGATCCGCGTCTCGTTCTCGATCCCGCGGATCAGCTCGCGCTTCGCCTCCTCCACGGTCAGCCCCGAGATCTGCTCGAGCCGGTGGCGCTGCTCCTCGAGCACGCGCTCGAGCTCGCTCCCCTTCTGCTCGACCTTCTTCTCGAGCTCCTCGACCCGCCGGCCGCGCGTCTCGAGATCCGTCTCGCGGCGCTCGATCTGCTCGACTTTCCGGTCGATGCTCTCCTCTTTCTGCTGGATGCGGCGCTCGGCCGTCTTGAGCTCGTCCTTCCGCTCGTGCACCGTCCTGTCGAATTCCGACTGCGCCTGGAGGACCCGCTCCTTCGCCTCGAGGCTCGCTTCCTTCAGCTTCCCCTCGGCGGCCTTCTGGGCGTCCTCCGTGATCCGCGCGGCCGTCCGCCGAGCCTCCTCGATCTGGACCTGCGCCCGCTTCCGATGCACCATCGCCCAGAGAGCGGCCAGAACGACCGCCCCCACGAGCGCCCCTGCGATTCCTATTGTGATTTCCACGTCGAAACCTCCCCATCGACACGGCCGGGCCGTGCCCGCGCGGAGGCTTGCGCTGGTGAGGAAGATCCCGGACTTCGTGAACTGCGGTCGGAGGCCCCGCCTGAGCCGTGTGAGGGTTTCCTAATTGAACCTGCGTGAAACAGGTGGGCGCCCTGCTCGAGTCCTTCTGGCTCCCTTCGACGCTCCGATGGAGTGAAGGTCTGCGCCGGCCTCGAGACTCGGGCTCCCGCAATTAGGGAGTTGGTTCAAATAGCGATTTCTCATCACGAACTCTGCAGGGTCTCCGATCCTTTCGGTCATTCCGCCGCCTCGATCACCGAGGCGCCGAGGCGTTCGATCAGGTCTTCCGTCTTCCTCTTCCACTTGCCGACGTCCGATTCCCGCTGCTGCCGGTAACGCGAAAACTCGTCCGCGATGTTCAGGGCGGCCAGGATCGCGATCTTCGTCGGATCTCCGGTCGCCACCTGAGGCGCGATCTCGCGCATCCGGCCGTCGACAACTCGCGCAAGCTCCGTTAAATACGCTGGGTCTCCTTCCCCGCGAACGTTGTAGCTCTGACCATAAATTTCGACACTGACTGGCTGTGTTTTTCCGGCCATCGGATCAGCTCGTATTCGGGGATCGAGTATAGCGCAAAGGAATGCCTCCGGCCCGCAGGGCGGGGAAAGAGTCTCGGGAGTGGCGGAATGCGGCCCCGCCCACCGGGGATCGAATCGAGGCTGCCGAATGCCGAACGAGGAACGAGGAACGATGGGGTGAGCGAGTGTCCGCGCTATTGATTCCGCACTGGCTCCGGAGTCGGATGGCTGGTCCGGAATCACCTTTGAATACGAGCTCGAATCGTGAGGCCCGACCCTCCGCTCGCGACCTTGTGAAAAGTTTCTCTTGTCACTAGAATCTCCGTTCCCGCCGCGGGCAGCCGCCCGCCCGAGCTCATCATGGCCATCAGGAAGATCACTGTCGACCGCTCCATCATCGACCGCAAGGCGAACCAGCTCCCCGGCGAGGGTCCCGAAAAGGGGGTGCTCACCCTCCCGGGAGAGGCCGAGAGCGAGCGTCCCGGCGCCGGCGAGGAGAGCTTCATCACCACGAAGCTCGACGCGATGGTCAACTGGGCGCGCAGCAACTCGCTCTGGCCCCTCCCGTTCGGCACGGCCTGCTGCGCGATCGAGTTCATGTCGGCGGTCTCCTCGCACTACGACATGGCGCGCTTCGGCGCCGAGGTCGTCCGATTCTCTCCGCGACAGGCGGACATGATGATCGTCGCCGGCACGATCGTCGACAAGATGGCGCCCGTCCTCCGGAAGATCTACGACCAGATGCCCGAGCCGAAATACGTCATCGCGATGGGCGCCTGCGCCGCCAGCGGAGGCTTCTACCGCGCCTACCACGTCGTGCAGGGAATCGACGAGATCGTCCCGGTCGACATCTGGGTCCCGGGATGTCCGCCGACGCCGGAAGGATTGATCTACGGGATCCTGAAGCTGAAGGAGAAGATCGAACGGGGAGAGATCCGCCGATGAGCACTCTGACCCGCACGAGCTCGCTGCCGTACACCGGGCCGGCGCCGACGAACCGGATCGCGTACGTCCCCGCGGGCGCCGAACGAATCGGGGAGCGGCAGGATGCGATCGGCGCGAAGATCGCCTCGCCGGGGGTGACGCCGCAGCCGGGGCAGGACATGCCGACGTTCGTGATCGAGCGGGAGCGGATCGTCGAGGTGCTCCGCTCGCTCCGCGACGACGTCGAGCTGGCATTCACTCTTCCGCTCGACCTGTTCGCGGTCGACTATCCCGGCCGGGCGGAGGGGCGCTTCGAGCTCGTCTACCAGCTCTACTCGCTGAAGAACGACGAGCGCGTCCGCCTCAAGGTCCGCGCCGACGAACAGACTCCCGTCCCTTCCTCGCTCGGCGTGTTCAAGGGCTTCGACTGGTTCGAGCGCGAAGCGTGGGATCTGTTCGGCGTGAAGTTCGAGGGGCACCCGAACCTCCGGCGCATCCTGACCCACGAGGCGTTCCGCGGACACGCCCTCCGGAAGGACTACGATCCGGCGCGGCGCTGGCTGCTGACCGAGAAGGACGTCGCGCGAATCGAGCCGAAGATCGCGATCCCTCCCGAGCACCACGACTTCGAGCACGTCACGATCAATCTGGGCCCCTCGCATCCCGCCACGCACGGCACGCTCCGCATCGTGGCGACGCTCGACGGCGAGACCATCGTCGGCGCCGACACCGAGATCGGCTACCTGCACCGCTGCTTCGAGAAGATGTCGGAGACCCACAGCTACCAGCAGGTCATCCCCTTCACCGACCGGCTGAACTACATGTCGGCGTTCATCAACAACGTCGGCTACGCGATGGCGGTCGAGAAGCTGCTCGGCATCGAAGCCCCTCCCCGCGCGCAGCACGTCCGGCTGATCCTGTCGGAGTTCATGCGCATCACCGACCATCTCGTCTCGATCGGCACGAACCTGGTCGACATGGGGGCGCTGACGAATTTCTGGTATCTGTTCCAGGGGCGCGAGGAGATCTACCAGCTCATCGAGAACTGCTGCGGGGCGCGGATCCTCCCCTCCTACGCGCGGATCGGCGGGCTCGCGCTCGACGTGCCGGACGACTTCCTCGCCGATGCGCAGAGGCTCGTCGACCGCATTCCGAAGCACATCGGCGACGTCGACCGCCTCGTCTCGCGCAACCGGATCTTCCACGAGCGGACCGACGGCATCGGCCCCATCTCGCAGCAGGACGCCATCGCCTGGGGCTTCACCGGCCCCTGCCTCCGCGCCACCGGAGTCCCCTTCGACGTCCGCCGCGCCACGCCCTACCTCGGCTACGAGACCTACGACTGGGACGTCCCGGTCGCCGACGGCGGCGACACCCTCGCCCGCTACCTGGTCCGCATGGAGGAGATGCGCCAGTCCCTGCGCATCATCCAGCAGGCGATCGACCGCGGGCTCCCCGACGGACCGATCATCATCGACGACCCCTACGTCGCCCTCCCCGACAAGGAGCGCGTCTACAACGAGATGGAGTCGCTGATCTACCACTTCAAGCTCATCATGCACGGCATCCTCCCTCCCGTCGGCGAGACCTACTTCGCCGTCGAAGGAGGCAACGGAGAGCTCGGCTTCTACGTGGTGAGCGATGGAACCAAAAACCCCTACCGCGTGCGCGTGCGGCCGCCATGCTTCGCGATCTATCAGGCATTCGCGCCGATGATCACGGGACAGACGATCCCCGACGCGATCGCCACGCTCGGCTCGCTCAACATCATCGCGGGCGAGCTGGACCGGTGAATCCGATGGGCGTCAAAAAGCTCGAGCGGAAGAAACTCAACCTGGCCGAGCGCCTCTATTTCCCGGAGGTGATCCGGGGGATGCTCGTCACGATCGGCCACCTTCTGCGGAACCTCGTCGACATGAAGGGCCTGCCGACGATCTCGTACCCGGAGATCAAGCGGGTCTATTCGGAGCGCTTCCGAGGCCGGCACATCCTCACCTCGCGCGAGGACGGCACCACGCGCTGCGTCGCCTGCTACATGTGCTCGACGGCCTGTCCCGCGGAGTGCATCGCGATCGAGGCCGGCGAGGACGAGCGGACGCGAGAGAAGTTCCCGACGCGCTACGACATCGACCTCCTCCGATGCATCTTCTGCGGCTACTGCGTCGACGCGTGTCCGGAGGACGCGATCTACATGACGCGCGACTACGAGATGGCGATCGACACCCGCGCGCGCTCGGTCGTCGGCCTGCGCGATCTGGTCGTCCCTTTCAATTTCCCGATCGAGCCGATGGGGTGGCGGCCGTATTACGAGCCCGTGAACAAGAAAGGAGCGGCCGGCGGCACCGGTCTCGGCCAGTCCCTCCGCCCCGCACCCTATCCCGAAGACGCCCCCCCGAACCCCGATCTGTACCGGGGAGGGTCGAAGGAGTAACCCGAACGGGGCCTGTCCCGTCTCCGAACGAAGGATCGAAGACGCTCCCCGGCGCCGCGAATCATGAAACCGCTCGACACTACCGTCCGCGAGGTCCTGAGCGACGCGATCCAGTCGGAGATCGACAGCCGCGAGTACTACCTCCGCCTCGCCGACCGCGCCGCGGACAAGGCGGCCCGCGCGAAGTTGATCGAGCTCTCC
Source organism: Thermoanaerobaculia bacterium (assembly GCA_035544735.1). Taxonomy (GTDB): domain Bacteria; phylum Acidobacteriota; class Thermoanaerobaculia; order Gp7-AA8; family Gp7-AA8; genus DATKCD01. The sequence goes on along the minus strand of DATKCD010000115.1, from coordinate 9,304 downwards.
GAGCGCCAGATCATGCACCGGGTCAAGCTCGAGCGGCGCTACCGGGAGCTGGTCGGGGAGGAGCCGCCCGCCCCCGCCGATTCGAACCCCGATCTGCCGGACGATCTCCGGAAGATCGACACCGCGCGCGCCCTCCGCATCGCTCTCGAGCACGAGCGGGAGTCCGAGAGCAACTTCCGCTTCCTCGCCGAGCGCGCCACCGATCCGGACCTGCTCCGCCTCTTCTCCGAGCTCGCCGAGATGGAGTGGCGCCACAAAGCCGAGATCCAGTCGGAGTTCGACGCCCTCGGCGGCGATCCCGAGTCGCTCCTGTTCGAATAGGCTCCGGCCCGGGCCTCGCGGCGGTAGAATCGCCTCCGTGGCGCATCCCACCGTCTATCTCGACGACAACGCCACCACGCGCGTCGCCGACGAAGTGCTCGCGGCGATCACGCTGACCCCGGCGATCCTCCTTTCCCGCCCGACCCTCTTGTCCCGTCCGCCGCTTCCCTGTACAACCCAGCCATGATCCTGAAGGTCTCGCGTCTGGGCCATCCGGTTCTGCGCCAGAAATCGTCCGCCGTCGAGATCGCCGACGTCCGGAAGGGAAAGTTCCGCCGGCTGGTCGACGACATGTTCGAGACGATGCACGCGTATCAGGGGGTCGGGCTCGCCGGGCCGCAGGTCCACCTGCCGATCCGGGTCTTCGTCTACGAGCTCGGCGAGCGGGTCGCGGAGCGTCGCAACGCGGAGCCGCTCCCTCCCGCCGCCGTCTTCAATGCGACGTACGAGCCGCTCGGCGGCGACAGGATCACCGACTGGGAAGGATGCCTCTCGGTCCCCTTTCTCGGCGGCGAATGTCCGCGATACCGCTCGATCCGCGTCCGCGGCGTCGACGCCGCGGGCGAGCCGTTCGAGAGCGTGATCGAGGGATATGCCGCGCGCATCTTCCAGCACGAGATCGATCACACCGACGGCCAGGTCTACCTCGACCGGATGCCCGACCTCCGGACGCTCGGCTACACGCTGGTGCTCTGACGGCGGCTGGCCGGCCCGGCGACCCGCTCGGCGCTGCGCAGCCGCAGCGCGAGGACGAGCGCGATCAGCACGCAGAGGGAGGCCGACCAAAAGGCGCCCGGTGCACCGCCTGCGTCCCACAGCGTGCCGAAGACGACCGGGCCGAGCATCCGCGCGAGCGATCCCATCGAGGCGGAGACCCCGAGGACGCTGCCGAGCTGTTCCTGCGGCGCGGCACCGCTCACGATCGAGTGCATCGACGGATAGCAGAGGCCCTGTCCGACCGCGACCAGCAGCGCGACCGGCCAGAGCAGCCGCTCGTCGCCGATCAGCGGGACCGCCGTGACCCCGGTGAGCAGCGAGAGCGTTCCGATCGCCATGAGCGTGCGCTCCCCCACCGCGCGCGCGAGACGGCCGATCAGCGTCCCCTGGATCACCGCGACGACGAGTCCCATGAAGCCGAAGAAAAATCCGAGGTCGCGGGCGGTGAACTCGAACTCGCGGCGCGCGAACAGCGTGACGGTCGTCTCCATCCCGGCGAACGAGAAGATCACGAGAGCCAGAGCGGCGATCACGGTCCCGAGCACCGGCCGCGAGGCGATCAGCCGCCACATCGCCGGATCGAATTGCGGCGGCAGGCGGCTCCGGACAGGGCTCGACGGCTTCCGCGACTCCCCGAGGGCGAAAAAGGCGAACAGGAGCGCGGTCAGCGAGAGCGCCGCCGCGATCAGCCCGGGAACGAAGTTGCTCGAATAGCCGTGGCTCGTTCCCCACGCGCTGGTGAGCCCGCCGATCGGCGGTCCCAGAATGAAGCCCAGGCCGAAGGCGGCGCCGATGAGACCCATTCCCTTCGCGCGCTCCTCGAGGCTCGTCGAGTCGGCGATGTAGGCCTGCGCGGTGCCGATGTTCGCCCCGGCGATGCCGGCGACCACGCGCGCGAGAATGAGGCCCCCCAGCGAGTCGGCGAATGCGAACAGCGCGTATCCCGCGAGGCTCCCCGCGAGGCTGACCAGCAGCACCGGCCGCCTTCCGATCCGGTCCGAGAGCCGCCCGAGGACCGGCGCGAACAGGAACTGCATCGCGGAAAAGACGCCGACGACGATGCCGACCCACGTCCCGCTTCCCCCGAACTGCCTCGCATAATACGGCAGCAGCGGAATGACGATCCCGAACCCCAGCAGATCGATGAAGATCGTCAGAAAGAGAACGAGCAGAGACGCGCGCTTTAAAGGCATTGATCGATCTATGATCTATGATTGATGATTGCAAGACATTGATGATCGATGATTGATGATTGATGATTGATGATTGCAAGACATTGATGATCTATGATTGATGATTGATGATTGAAAAACCCGACAGACATTGATGATCGATCATTTGATGGTTGATTTCGAAAGAGAGTGAATCGGGTCCGGCCACCTGTGGATATGTTTCCGTTCACGGCCTTTCAATCATCGATCATCAACCCTCAATTGCCTTTCAATCACCAATCATCAATTGATCAGTCATCAATGATCTAATGATGAATGCTCAATGCCTTTCAATCATCAATCATCAATCATAGATCGTCAATGTCTTGCAATCATCAATCATCAATCCTCGATCATCAATGACTCTCGTTCTGTTCGACATCGATGGAACTCTCGTGCTCGACGACGGCGCGACGCGCGAGGCGTTCGCCGCGGCGCTGCACGACGTGTTCGGATTCGACGGCTCGCTCGAGAAGTTCGATTTCTCCGGCAGGACCGACCCGCAGATCGCGCACGAGGTCCTCGGGGCTCACGGATTCGAGTCCGATGCGATCGCCGAGGGGCTTCCCTCGCTCTGGTTCCGCTACGTCGAGGGTTTGCGCGCGCGGCTGCGGAAGGAGCGGCAGCGGGTGCTCGCCGGCGTCACGCCTCTTCTCGAACGGCTCGCGGCGACTCCCGACGTCACGCTGGCCCTGCTCACCGGAAACATCGAGCCGGGCGCGCGCGTGAAGCTCGCCCCGTGGGAGCTCAACCGCTTCTTTCCGTTCGGCGCCTTCGGCAGCGATTCGAAGGAGCGCGCGAATCTGCCGCCGATCGCGATCGAGCGCGCACGGCGCCACACCGGACGCCGCCTTTCCGGGCGGAGCGTCGTCATCATCGGCGACTCGATCTGGGACATCCGCTGCGGCGTGCCGCACGGCGCCACCACGATCGCCGTCGCCTCCGGCAGGACGCCGGCCGCGGATCTCCGCGCCGAGAATCCGGATCATCTGTTCGAGTCGATGGAGCCGACCGAGGAGTGGATGAAGGCGATTCTCGGGTGAGGGCGGGCCGGAGATTTGCACCGCCGCCCCACCCTGATAGGCTGAGCGCACTTTGCGAGCGAGTGAGCAGGAGACACCGATGATCTCCGTCGCCGGCCGGCCCTGGCCGGTTCCGAGAGAGGTGCGCGCGTGAGCCGGGTGGTCATCACCGGAGTCGGCGCGGTGTCGCCGAACGGAATGGGCCGCGAAGCGTATCTCGAGTCGATCGCGGCCGGCCGCTCCGGCATCCGGACGATTTCTCTGTTCGACGCTTCGGCGCTGACGTGCCGCATCGCGGGAGAGATCCGTCAGTTCGACCCTGCCGCATGGATCGACGCGAAGGAGCTGCGCCACGTCGCCCGCGTGGTTCCGATGGCGATCGCCGCGACGGCCGAGGCGCTGGAGGACGCGCGGCTCGACCCGGCGCAGCTCGATCTGGAGACGCGCCGCCGCATCGCCGTGATGCTCGGCTCGGGGGGCGGCGCGGTCGAGTTCAGCGAGAGGATGTACGAGCTCTGGTACGGGGGGCGCGAGAAGCAGGCCTCGGTCTACTCGATCCCCTCCGGAACGATCGGCACGATCGCCTCCGAGATTTCGATGAGATTCGGCCTGCACGGGTTCTCGCATCTGATCTCGACCGGCTGCACCTCGTCGACGGATGCGCTCGGCTACGCGTACCAGAACCTCAGGCTCGGCACGGCCGACGTGATCATCGCGGGAGGGGCCGACGCGACGATCACCGAAGGGGTGATGACGGGGTTCTGCATCATGAAGATCGTCTCGGCGAGCCGGAACGGGGCTCCGGAGACCGCCTCGCGCCCCTTCTCCGCCGACCGCGACGGGTTCGTGCTGTCGGAGGGAGCGTGGATGTTCGTGCTCGAGCGCGAGGAGCACGCCCGCGCGCGGGGAGCGCGAATCTACGCAGAGGTCGCGGGGTACGGATCGACGTGCGACGCTTACCATCGCGTCCGGCTCGACGAGTCGGGGGAGGAGCCGGCGCGGGCGATGACGATCGCCGTGCACGACGCCGGACTCGACGCCCGCGACATCCATTACCTCAATTACCACGGCACCTCGACCGAGCTGAACGACCGCGTCGAAACGCGCGCGGTGCGGAAAGCCTTCGGATCGCACGCCGAGCAGCTCGCCGGATCGGCGACCAAGTCGATGATCGGCCATCCGCAGGGGGCGTGCGGCGCGGCCGGCGTCGCCGCCACGCTCGTCGCCTTCCGCGAAGGCATCCTTCCTCCGACCATCAACCTCGAGACCCCCGATCCGGAGTGCGATCTCGACTACGTCGCCGACATCGGCCGCCGCGCCCGCGTCGATGCCGCCGTCTGCAACACCATCGCCTTCGGCTCGAAGAACTCCGCGCTCGTCCTGCGCCGCCCATGAGCCCGATCCTGGTTCCGGATCGCGTCCCGGTCTTCGAGCACCTCGACGGCGACGGCCCGCCGAGCGACGCCGTCTTCCGCTCACTCCGCGACCTTCGCGCGATCAACCGCTGGCTGGGCGGAACGCTCGCCTATCGCCGCATGGTTCGCCGCTTCGGCGATCCCGCGCGCCTCGTCGTCCTCGACCTCGGCTCGGGAACGGGCGATCTCCCCTCGTCCCTTCCCCCCGGCGCGCGGAGAGTCGCCCTCGACGCCAAAACGGCCCACCTCGCCTACGGGCGGCAGCTCGCACCGGAAGGCATCGCCCGCGTCGCGGGCGACGCCTTCCGCCTTCCCCTGCGCGACGCATCGGTCGACGTCGTGACCTCGTCGCACTTCTTCCATCACTTTCCGCCGGCGGAGAACGCAGCGATCCTGCGCGAGTCGTTGCGCGTGGCTCGAGTCGGAGTCGGCGTGACCGACACGCGGCGGCATCGCATCCCGCTCGCCTTCGTCCGCGCCGTCGGCGCGACTCCGCTCTGGGGCCCAATCACGCGGCACGACGCCCCCGCCTCGGTCCGACAGGGCTACACGCCCGGCGAGGCGGCGCAGATCGCACGCGAAGCGGGAGCGCGGCGATGGGAGGTCCTTCGCCAGCTTCCGTTCCGCTTCACGCTCCTGCTCTGGACCTGACATGGACGAGCGGAGCCGAGCCGACGTGGTCGTGATCGGGGCGGGCCCTGCCGGATCGATCCTCGCCGCGATCCTCGCCAGGCGCGGCGCGGACGTGGTCCTCGCCGACCGCGACCGCTTTCCCCGCGACAAGGTCTGCGGCGAGTTCCTCTCGTGGGACGCGATCCCGATCCTCGACCGGCTCGGGCTCACGGGCGAGATCGATCGTCTCGGCGCCACGCGCATCACGCGCTGCCGGATCGCGAGCGGCGAGGCCGCCGCCGAGATCCCCCTCCCGGCTCGCGCCCGAGGCATCTCGCGCCTGCGATTCGACGCGCTGCTGCTCGAGAATGCACGCCGGTGCGGCGCGCACGTGCTCGAGGGCTGGAGCGTCGACGCAGTCGGCCGCACGCCGCACGGCCAGCGGGTGGAGCTGACGAGCGCCGGCGGCGGCCGCGCGGCCCTCGACGCACCGGTCGTCGCCGGAGCGTGGGGCCGCTGGGGACGCCTCGACCTCCGCCTCGGGCGCGCCTTCACGCGCGCCAGACGCGACCGATGGCTCGGCTTCAAGCGCCACTACGCCGCCGGCGCGACCGATCCCGATGCGATCGAGCTCCACGCCTTCCCGGGAGGATATCTCGGAGCGCAGATGATCGAAGAGGAGACGAGCAACGTCTGCGGGCTCGTACATCAGCGGGCGCTCGCCGGGCTGCGCGGCGGATGGAGCGAGATGGCCGAGCGGCTCCGAGCCCGCGGAGGGGCTCTCGCACGCCTCTTCTCCCTTCCGCCGGCGCAGGAGGGCTTCCTCGCCTCCGAGCCGCTCATCTTCCGCGGGAAGGAGCCGGTGCACGAGGGTCTGTTCCTGGTCGGCGATGCCGCCGGCCTGATCGATCCGCTCACGGGGAACGGGATGGCGATGGGAATCCAGTCGGCCGCACTCGCGGCGGGACCGATTCTCGAGGCGCTCGATCCCGCGCGGCGGCGGGCGGCGCTGGAGAGCTATGCCGGCGCACATCGCCGCATGTTCGTTCGGCGGCTTCGATGGAGCCGCACCGCGGCACTCATGCTCGCGCGGCCGGCGCTGCTGGCCGCCGCGATCCGCGCCGGAAAGCGGACCCAGCTCGGGGATCTCTTCGTCCGGCGCACGCGCGCTTCCGAGCGCGAGATCGAGCGCCTCGCCGCTTCCCTCTGAACCGGCACACTTCCGGCGTTACAGCTAATTGAGGTTCGGGTCGGTCTCGCGGCGGAACGGACCGAGGAACTCCGCCTGCTCGAGCCGCTCCTCGAGGAGGCTCGCGACGCGGTCGCTCCGGACGAGCAGATCGTCGAGCTCGAGAAGCCCCTGCTTCTCCGCGGCCGGCACGTTCAGCGACATCGCGAGGGCGTTGGTGAGCGCCTCGAGCCCGGCCGTCTCGAGCTCGGGAACGTCCATCCGGCCGGGAAGCATCTCGAGGTATCTCCGCGCGAGCTCGACGAGCCACTCCCGCCTTCCCCACGCTTCGACTGCCGGAGGAGTCGTCTCCGGATGCGCGATCGCGCGCGCGGTCCGGTAGGGCGCCGGCTCGTTCTCACCGACGATGCGGAAGCGCACCTCGGCTCCGAGCAGGAGGTTGTAGCGGCCGTCCTCGAGACGGACGCTCTGCTCGATCCGGCCGAGCGTTCCGACCGGATGGATCGGAGGATTCCCGTAGTAGTCCCCCTCCCAACCTTCCTTCAGCAGGACCATCCCGATCCGCTCGTCGGTCGCCAGAGCTTCGGAGACGAGCTGGCGATAGCGGGGCTCGAACACGTGCAGCGGGAGCCGGGTGGCCGGGAAGAAGACGAGGTTCGGCAGAGGGAAGAGTCGCAGGGTGAACTCGCCGTCGGGAATCGGCTGCATCGGCATCGGGCCTGAGCGGGCGCCGGATCGTTTCCGGCCGCCCGGTCCTTCAATCGCGTTTCGGAGCTGCGTGCCCGGATCAGGCCTCGGCGTCTGCAGGCTCGACGATCCGGAACTGCTGCGTGCTCACCTGCTCGTCGCCGACCCACACCTCGACGCGGTGGTCGCCGAGCTGCCAGGCGGCCGTGTCGGGTGCCTGGAAGCTCACGTGCGTCTGATCGATCGCGACGTTCTTCTGCTGCTCGCCGACCTCGGTCTCGCCCGGACCGAGCCAGACGACCTTCACGGCCGAGGCGGGGGGCGCATCGCTGACTTCCAGCACGACGAAGATCGGCTCGCCGGGGGCGAAGTCTGCCCCGGCGCTGCCGGCGACGATCGAGCCGTCGTCGCCGACCTCGCTGCCGATGGTGACCCCGTCGATCCAGTTCTGCGCGGAAAGGGGATTGACGCCTCCGGGGCTGGTCGTGCCGGCGAGCTCGGTCTCGGAAGTTTCGGTCGGGACCTGCTCGCGAGCGCATGCGGTGAATGCGGCCAGAGCCAGTGCCAGCACTCCGACCAGGGCAGGATGCGATTTCCTCATCTGTGTCACTCCTTCATGCTTCTGCGTCGAGATCGGCCGCGCTCGGCCGGGATCGCCGGGCGAGCTGAACTGCGAGTGTGGTGCCATGGGAACAGGTGCCTTGAAACCAATCATATGACGAGTGCGACCGCGGGTCATCGCTTCTTGACATCTCTCCGGCCTCGTGCGAAACATCGCGCTCGCATGAACCTGACCCTCCTGATTCCGCGGGTGGTACATCCCGCGATCGAAGAGCGTTACGGAGCCTGGCAGAGTGAGCTGATTCTCCGCCGCGAGCACCCCGGCGCGGCCGTGGTGCATTACGATCCTGTCTGGAGCGGCGAGCAGATCCTCGAGGCGGTCGAGACCGACTGGGTTCTGGCGCTGACCGACCCCACCGCCCTCCCTCCCTCCGCGATGGGCGAGCCGCTCCTGAAGATTCTCGCCGACGAGTCGCTCGACGCCGCCGTCCCCGCCACCAACGAGGACGGCCATCCCGAGCAGCGCCGATCTCCTCCCGAGCCGTATCTGACCCTGCGCCAGCTCGAGCTGATCGCCGCCCGCATGCGGACCGAGTCGGTCCCGCCGCGCGTGATCGAGTGGGACGGATCGAACCCGGGGGCGTTCGCCGCCTCGGCCGAGATGCTCGACCTCGACGTCCCGCTCTCCCGGATCCTGAAGGGGCGCCGCGTCGCGATCCTCCCCTCGGTCTACCTGCATCGCTTCACGGCGCATCGCGGGCAGACGCGCTCCGATCTGCTCGATCGCGTTCCCCCCGTCGCGAAGAGCGTTCTCGAATTCGGATGCGGCGAGGGCGTCCTCGGCGCCGCGATCAAGGAGAGCCGGCAGGCGCGCGTGGTCGGCATCGAGCTCGACCCCGCCGCTGCCGCCCTCGCCGCCAGACGGCTCGACGTCGTCCTCTCGGGCGACGCCACCGACGTCATCTACAAGCTCAAGGAGAAATTCGACACGATCATCGGCGGCGACATCCTCGAGCACATCGACGAGCCGTGGACCTTTCTGGCCGACCTGCGCCGCATCGCCGAGCCCGGCGCGACCCTGATCCTCAGTCTCCCCAACGTCGCCAACTGGGCCGTGGTAGACGACCTGCTCCACGGCCGCTTCGATTACGTCTACCTCGGGCTTCTCTGCGCCGGGCATCTCCGCTTCTTCACCCGCCGCTCCATCGGCGAGATGATGTCGATCTCCGGCTGGACCCTCGTCTCGATCGACTCCCAGGAAAAGATCCTCCCCTCCCGCTGGCGCACCCTCGCCGGCAAGCTCGACGCCTGCGGCATCGAGTTCTCCTCGGAGGATCTCGAGTCTCCCGGCTACTACGTGGTCGCGCGGAATGTCGAGAGAACGTGACGCGCATCGAGCGCGGAGCCGAAGGTGGAGCATCGGCGGGGTGACTGCCGTGGCCGTCCAACGACCCCTTTTCTCCAGACCGTAGAATCCCGTACGGGGGGAGATCGGAGCACCTTTTGCTTCACCGAAGTCGCTGACCTGATTCGACCTTTCTTTTTCCGAGCCGGCATCGTTCCTGCTCT
>DATKCD010000114.1:0-4410 GCA_035544735.1 Thermoanaerobaculia bacterium | reverse complement strand
CACCCCTCCGGGGTGCGCTTCCGAATCGAGGACGGTCCTTGAATCGCGCGCCCCCGTCCGGTGGTGGCGTGCGCAGACGGTTCGGGTGGAGCGTGTGTTTGCGGGGTCTGGCGCGGGCGGCGTGGGCTGGGCGGTTGCGGCGGCGCACGCAACCACCGGCTACCCTATGCGTCGCCTCCGGCGACGGGGAGCCGATGACGTGCACGCCTGACGCGAAGCGCGCGACGACATGCACGCCTGACGCGAAGCGCAGCGACGACGTGCACGCCTGGAGGCGAAGCGCGCGATGACGTGCACGCCGGAGGCGTGCGAGAGGGTAGCCGGTGGTTGCGCGCGCGCGGAAGCCGTCCGACCCGCGCCGCAGGTATCGGGCGTTCCGGCCGAACGATCTGCGGCGAACCGTCTGCGCGCGCCACCACCGGACGGCGAACGCGAACGATTGAGAATCCTTCAATTCATGCGCGCACCCCGGAGGGGTGCCGGAGAGGAAATCGGCCGCGAGGGCTGATGCTTCCGGCACCCCTCCGGGGCGCGCGCGTGAGGGGAGGAATCAGCCGATCAAACGAGCCACCCACCCGCGGTCCCTTTTTTGGATTTTTCATGGTCCGCCAGGCTCGGCGCAGGCGATTTCCCTGTGGCCGGGGATTTCATGTGGCCCGGGATTTCATCCCCGGCGGGGCGGGTGGTGCAGCGAGCCTCGAACGATCCGCGAGCTCCGAGATTTTCGCGCGGACCTTCCACCCGCCGGGGATGAAATCGCCGGCCACAGCGCGCCCCCGACCGCCCGCCGCCTCTTCCGGCTACAATGAACCCGATCCATCGCAGCAGAGCACCGTCCGTCGTGTGGGCAGCGGTCCGCCGAATCGCCCGACGGCCCGAGCGAGAACCGATGACGTCATCGTCCACCTCATCATCGCCTGGCGCCGATCCGCTCGTCGGCCAGCTCGTCGACGGGAAGTACCGCATCGAGAAAGTCCTCGGCCGCGGCGGAATGGGAGCGGTCTATCGCGCGACTCATCTCGGCACCGAGCGTACGGTCGCCCTCAAGGTCCTCTCCTCGCGGCTCGTCGGGCAGGCCGAATCGGTCGAGCGCTTCGCTCGTGAAGCGAAGGCTGCCGGGCAGCTCCGCCATCCGAACGTGGTCAACGTCACCGACTTCGGATTCTGGGAGCGAGAGGAGAGTCCCCTCGCGTATCTGGTGATGGAGTACCTCGACGGCGTCTCGCTCGGCGACGTCCTCAAGGAAGAGAAGAAGCTCCCTCTCGCGTGGATCGTCGACATCCTCGAGCAGGTCTGCGTGGCGATGGAGAAGGCGCACGCCCGCGGCATCATCCATCGCGACCTCAAGCCCGACAACATCTGGCTCGAGCCGAACGACCTGGGCGGCTACACGGTGAAGGTCCTCGACTTCGGTCTGGCGCGGCTCGCGGCGCCGTCCGAGACTTCGGAAGAGGAGACGACGACCGTCATCTTGGGAGCGTCCGATCCGGCGGGTCCAGGCATCGAAGTGCGGGCGCCGGAGCGAACCGACGGCGACGGCTCCCCCTCGGGCGCGCCGGCCTCCGATCTCACGACCGCGGGGAGCGTTCTCGGCACTCCGCATTACATGTCGCCCGAACAATGTCTCGGCCAGCCGCTCGATCACCGGGCCGACATCTACAGCCTCGGCGTCATCGCCTACGAGATGCTGACGGGAGATCGGCCGTTCACGGGATCGACGACGACGGAGCTGATCCGGAAGCAGGTGAACGACTCGCCGCCGGCGGCCCACGAGAAGCGCTCGTCGGTGCCGCGCGCGGTGGGGGAGCTCGTCGAGCGGGCGATGGCCAAGAGACCCGAGGATCGTCCCGCGAGCGCGGCGGGATTCGCGAGCGCCCTGCGCGCCCGCTCCGAGGGGCTCGGGGCGACGCTTCGCCGCGCCTTCCTCCTCTATACCGAGCACTTCGGCACGTTCCTCCTGATCTCGATCCTCGCGTACGTCCCGTCGGTCTTCTCGACGATCCACGAAGCGGGTCTCGAGATCTCGGCATCGTCGTTCGCGACGTCGCTGCTGTTCGGCTTCGCCGCGTTCCTGATCACGTTCTCGGTGAGCGTCGGGTTGATCGTGCCGAGCGTGGCCAACCTGCTGGTGCGCCCGCTCAGTCCGATCCGGGTGCGCGCGGCCACACGGAAGCTGCTGGACCGGTTTCGACCCTTCGCTTCGGCCACGGTCCGATTCTACGCGCGGCTTCTGGCGGTCCTCCTCGCGATGTCGTTGCTGGTCGGCATCGCGATCGGCCTCGCGCAGGCTGGAGCGTCGGCGCCGCCGTCGCATCAGCCCGCTCCCGAAACGACCGAGGCGTACCGGGCGGGAGAGGACTTCGGCCGCAACCTCGCGCAGCGACCCGAGATGAAGATCGTCGTCGGCGTCGTCCTCGTCGTCCTGGCGCTTCTCCTGGTCGCGAGCGTGGTCTGGCTCGTGCGATCGGCGCAGAAACTCGTCGGCTCGCTCCTCTACGGTCCGGCGGTCATCATGGAAGATCTGAGCGGGAAGGGAGCGATCGTGCGATCGCGCGAGCTCGCCCGCCGCGTCGGGAAGTCGCTCTTCGGCTGGACCGCGCTGCTCGCGGTCTGGTTCGGCCTGTTCGAGCTCCTCGACGGCCTCCTGCTCCACTCTGGGGCCGGGCGTCTGTCGGGTCTCGGAACGGCCGCCTGGATCGCGGCGACCGTCGCCCTCTCGATCCTGATCAATCCGATCGTCATCGCCGGTCTCGCGCTCCTCTACTTCAAGGCCCGTCAGATGGAAGGGGAGACGCTCGCGGAGATCCTGAAGGACTACGAAAAGGACCTGCCGCTGCAGGAGTACCGCCGTTCGCTGGTGATCCCCTCGCACTTCAGCTCGGGCCCGCCGCGGCTGCTGTGATGCCGCGCCCGCTCGTCGGAACGATCGAACCGACGATCCGCTCCGGTTGCCCGGGAGGATCGCGAGACTCCACTATGGCGTCAGCGCCGGCTCGCCCCAGAACTCGGCGCCTCGCGCAATCGGCTCCGCCGTGATCGCGATCTCGATCGTGACCTCTCCGTCCTCCCGGCGCGGAATGCCCGCCCGGACGAAGCGGCGCTCTCCGTCCCACTTGGGCGACTCGAACGACCGAGCCGTCGCTCAGAGCGTACAGCAGCTCGTCCGGTGTCGCGTCTCCCCCGTGGGACGCCGCTCCCCGCGCCCGCGCGTGGGGTCACGCGTCTTCCCCTTTCCCCGCGGAACGTTGCTGAGCTGCGGTTTCCTCACACGTTGAACCGGAAGTTGATCACGTCGCCGTCCTCGACGGAATAGTCCTTCCCCTCGGAGCGGAGCTTCCCCGCCTCCCGGCACTTCGCCTCGCTGCCGAGCGCGACCAGGTCGTCCCATCGAACGACTTCGGCGCGGATGAAGCCGCGCTCGATGTCGGAATGGATCTTCCCCGCCGCTTTCTGCGCGGTCGTTCCGCGGCGGATCGGCCACGCACGGCACTCGTCGTCGCCGGCGGTGAGGAACGAGATGAGATCGAGGAGCTGGTACGAGGCGCGGATGAAACGGAGGACGGCCGGCTCGGCGAGTCCGAGCGAGGCGACGAACTCGGACTGCTCCTCGGGCGCCATCTGCGCGATGTCCATCTCGACCGCGCCGGAGAGCCCGACCAGGCCGAGGCCGGCATCGGCGGCATGGCGCGCGAGGTCGGGCAGCGCCGGCCGCGCGGCCTCGGATTCCGGGACGTTGAGCACGAGCAGCAGCGGCTTCTGCGTCAGGAAGCGGTATCCGGACAGAGTCGCCCAATGCGCTTCGGAGAGGTCCGCCAACTGCCGGAGAGGAGTGCCCGCCTCGAGCGCCGCCCGGAGTCGCTCCAGGATCTCGAGCTCGCCTCTCTTTTTTTCCTTGCGGAGCCGCTCGAGCCGCTTCTCGATGATGATGAGGTCCGCGAGGTTCATCTCGTCTTCGAGAGCGGTGGCCTCGCGGAGCGGCGTGGGAGGATCGCCGGCGGGGCCGGGAAACCCGCGCACGACCTGGCAGAGGGCGTCGACCTCGCGCATCGCGGCGAGCGTCTGGGCGTCGAGGCTCTGCCCCGGAGCGCCGCCTCCGCCCGCGACGTCCGTGAAGGTGATCTCGGCGAGCGTGGTTTTCTTCGGTCGATAGAGATTCGCGAGCGCGAGAACGCGCTCGTCGGGGACGCGGACGGTGCCGAGGTTCGTCTTGCCGCGCGCCGCGCCGTAGCCCGTCTCGGCCGCGAGCCCGGTCAGGGCGTTGAACACCGTGCTCTTGCCGCTTCCCGGAAAACCGACGAGTCCGATCTTCATGCGGCGGCTATCGTATCGAGGTTCGTCGGCGATGGGGAACGCAACCTATAATCGTCGGTAGTCTGCCGATTCCGGAGATCCCGCTTTTGTAGGGCGGAT
>DATKCD010000113.1:0-5847 GCA_035544735.1 Thermoanaerobaculia bacterium | reverse complement strand
CACCAATTAGCACCCGTCACGGGCCCGATGAGCGACGCGCGTCGAGCTTCCACAACTTGCTATCGCTGAAATCTCCCGCTTCGTTTGACCCATCACATACGAATCGGTGAATACGAGGCCGACAACTCCCCTGAACGTCGGGCGTTGCGCGATCGCGTCCCACGGTTTCCCACAATGTCCCGCGGATCCAAACGAAACGCGAAATCACACCGGGGCGGGCGGGACGCCCGCACCACACCACACCGGGGGCGCCCGCACCGCGCGAGGTTCGGCTAGAAGTTGACGCGGGTCGTGATGCCGAAGGTTCGCGGCTGGTTCGTCATGTACGACACGCGAGCCGAGCTTCCACGCTCGATGTCGAGGGCGAGCAAGGCCCGCTCGTCGGTGACGTTGTTGACGAACAGCGCCGTGTCCCACGGTCCCCGCAGAACGCCGATGCGGAAGTTGACGACGTCGTACGCCGGCAGCTTCGGATCGAACGTGAAGACGTTCTGCGTGAAGGGACCGCCGATGTCTCCCGCGAACGAATCGAGACGAACCGTGCCGAAGCCCGCCTGCTGGTCGCTCACCTGGGTGTAGCGGTCGCCGACGTGCTGGTAGACGCCGGTGGCGTATCCCGCCATCGCGGGGGACATCTGCCAGCGATAGGTGGCGGCGGCGGCCATCTGGAACTCCGGCACGCTCGGGAGGCGGTTCCCCTCCACGATCCCCGCCTGGGGAACTCCGTCGACGATGAAGCTCGAGCCGAGCTCGGAATTGTTGTAATTCCCCGAGATCGCGAAGTCGAACTGGTCGGTGGGTGCGAGCTCGAACTCCGCCTCGATTCCGGTGGCACTCGCGTCGGGAACGTTGATGACGATGCGGGACGAGCACGAGCCGGCCGTCACGCTCGCCTGCAGGTCGCTGATGTCCATGTGGTAAGCCGCCACATTGAGCGTTCCACGGCCTCTCATGACGGACGACTTGGCGCCGACTTCGTAATTCCAGAGGGTCTCATCGTCCCACGTCGGGCGTCCGCCGTAGATCTGCTCATCGTTCCCGCGGCAGAGGGGAACGTTCAGTGGATCGTTGATCCCGCCGAGACGGAACCCCTGCGACACCTGGGCGTTCAGGCGAGTGGCATCCGACACCTCGTAGCTGAGGATGACCCGCGGAGCGAAGCCGTCGGCGTCGACGCCTCCCGCGCTGTCGATCGGATCGGAGAAGATGCCGTCGAAGATCTGCACGCGATCTTCCGCGAAGTCGTACCAGCGCAGGCCACCGGTCACGTCGAGCCGCGGAGTGGCTGAGTAGGTGACCTCGCCGAAGGCGGCGAGCTGCTTGAAGTCGTAACGGAGGTCCGACTTGAAGAGCTCGTCGGTGTTCGCCAGCTTCGTCCCGGCCGTCGGGATCCCGCTCAACGCCGTGAACCCGATCACCGGGAGGTTCTGCGTGTAATCGCGGGTGCTGTCGCTGTAGAAGGCGCCCGTGACCCACTGCACCCTCCCGCTGGTTCCGGACAGGCGCACTTCCTGGGTGAACGACTCCGCCTCGGTCGTATCGAACAGCGGAGCGTCGATCGTGTAGACCGCTTCCGGGAGGGCGATCGTCCCGCCGGTGATGCTGGCGGTGAGCGCGGTCGCGTCGCGGACGGCCAGGATGTCGCGACTCGAGAACGACGTGATCGAAGTCAGCGTCGCTCCTCCCAGTTCGTACTCGACGTTCAGATCGCCGAGGAGGAACTCGTCCGTGAACGGCTCCTCGAACTGCGTGAACTGCAGGCGATCGCCGAGAGTGACCTGCGGCCGCGTCGTCGTGAAGGGGTTCGCCAGGATGTTGAAGGCGTCGATCCGGTTCCATCCGTCCGTCTCCACTTCCTGATAGAGGACGCGCGGAGTGATCGACAGCCTGTCGGTCGGCTCGAAGCGGAATGCCAGTCGCCCGCCGAAGCGGTGCCCGGCGTTCACGTCTTCGTTCACTCCGAGGTTCGGCTGCACGGCATCCATGAAGCCGCCGTATTGCGTGAAGTATGCGACCAGGCGCATGGCCGCGAGGTCCCCCATCGGCACGTTCGCCGCGACCTTCGCGCTCCCGCCGAAATCGCCGTCTGCGATCGAGTTCGCGGTCAGCTCGGCGATCGTCTCCGATACGCCCATTCTCGGCTGGTTCGTGATGTACCGGACCGTCCCGGCCAGCGACCCCGAGCCGAACAGCGTCCCCTGCGGGCCGCGCAGAACTTCGACGCGGGACAGATCGAACAGGTCGATGTCGGGCGTGAAGAGCGAGAGCGAGATCACCGACTCGTCGAGGTACATCCCGACCTGCTCCTTCACCCCCGGCTGGTCGCGAATGATCCGTCCGGCGGAGACGCCTCGCATACCGACCTGGCTCTGGCCGGGACCTGCGTTCTGCACCGAGAAGCCCGCGACGTTGACCGCGACGTCCTCAAGAGTCTCCGCGCCGCGGTCGCGCAACTCCGATTCGGTCGGCGCCGCGACCGACAGCGGAACGTCCTGAATCGACTCTTCCTGCTTGCGCGCCGTGACCGTGATCTCCTCGGTCACCCTCCGGACCTCCCCCTCCTGATCGGGCGGTTCCTGCGTCTCCGCCTGCCGGGCAAAGACGGCGCCGCCGGAAACGGTGATCGCCAGAACGAGTACGCTCAACACCATACGTACCGAAACTTCTCGCATCTCTTCCTCCCGCTGACTGACGCCAACAATGTCCGGAGTGCGTCGTCATTCTTGAGATGACACATTCTCACCATCGTGAGATGGTCGTCAATTCGGTAATTTTGGTGGAGCGGGAGGCTCGCGCTTCGAGGTGGCTCGGTGCCGGCTTGGATCTCCCCTGCTTATTTGCACTCGGAAACCGGGGCGAGAGCGGCTGATCGCCGAACCGAGCCCTTCTACAGCCCGGCTTTCCCCGGCGAACCTTCCGCCGCCGCTTCGAGCCGGGGGCCGGCGAGGAGCTCCGCGATCCTCGCCGCCGCTTCCTGGTAGGCCTCGCCTCCCGGATGGAACGAGTCGAGCGTGCTCAGCCGTTCGGGCGCACCCACGATGTCCGAAATCGGGACGATCGTCACGAGGGGGTCGGCGGCGAACTGGAGGGCGAGCATCGTGTCCCAGATCGCGATGAGCGGCTCGAGAAACTCGGCCGCGCGCCCGCGCGCGAGGGGGGCGTAGGCGCCGAGAATCAGGATGCGCGCGCCGGGATTGATGAGCCGCAGCTCGGCGACGATTCGCTCGATGTTCCGGAGAACGCCCCCCGCGACCGCGAGTGGGGAGCGCAACGGCTCCTCCCCGGTGAACAGGAGGCGAATGTCGTTGGCGCCGATCGAGAGCACGATCGCGTCGGCCGCGGCGATCGATGCGCGCAGGTCGGGCTGGCGCAGCTTCGCTGCGAGATCGCGCGTGGTCGCTCCCCACGTGCCGAGGTTCGTGGCGACGATCGACTCGACCCCGCGGCTCCGCAGCTCCGGCTCGAGCCGCCCGGCAATCCCCATCCCCGATTCGTCGCCCACGCCGTGCGCCAGCGAATCGCCGACGACGGCGACGTTGAGCTCCGGAGGTGGAGCGGCGGAATGAAGAGTGGCGGCGGCGAGTGAGACGGCGAGCGCGGCGGCGCGGATCGTAGCGGTCATCCTGCTTCGGATAACCGCCGGCGATGGGAAGTTATTTTGCGCCGGCCATTCCGCCCGGTCGCCCCGGAGGGACACCGGGGCGGGGAGTCCCGTCCCGATGTCCCCGGAGCCGCCGCTAGCCGCCCCCCTCCCCGTCGCCGCCTTCGCCGTCGTCGTCATCCGTGGCGCCGTTGGGAACGGTCAGGACGTCGTTGGCCCCGACCGTCCCCTCCTCCGACCTCGCGGGTTGGGTGAGCCTCGGAGCGGGCGCGAGTACGGCGTACGTCGTACCGCCCCAGAGGAGAAGAAACACGAGTAACCACCGGTACATGAGATCCCTCCATCGGACCACCCGGGGGTGGTCTTCATTTCTCGAAGGAGGGCGCCCTCGATTGAGTCGGTACGGAGTGTCGGAAAGCCGGCGAATCCCTACCCGTCAGCGAAAAGAAATATCGGGCGGGATTTTTGCCGTTCTCGCAGCGTCGACTAGGGAAGCGGGAGGAAGAGGAGTGCCGGCTCGTCCTGGAGCCGCTCGAGGTAGGTCCGTACGAGCCGCACGGCGAGGGCGGGAGCCGGTTCCGAGAGACTCTCGGTCAGGTACGCGAGCGCGGTGAGGGCGTTGGTTGCGAGGCCCGCGGCGCGGAATCGCTCGTAGAGCGTGCGGCACTCCCGGGTCACGCTCGCCGCGTCGTGCGCGGCGAGGTGGGCTTCGATGCGGTCGAGCGCGACGAGGGCCGCCTCGAGCTTCATCCCGACGCGAAGGAACGACGCTTCGGCTTCCCGAAAGCGCTCGATGGCCTCGCGCGTGCGGCCGTTGCGCGCGACGAGGCGGGCGAGTCCCCAGTTCGTCCGGATCCCCTCGGTCGTCATGCCCAGATCGCGGTAGAGCGCGAGGGCCTGCAGGAGATGGTTCGCGGCGAGGTCGTGCTCGCCGAGCTCGATGCTGAGCTGGCCGATGTTGTTGTGCAACTGCGCCCTCACGGGGAGGTCGTCCTGCGCTGAGGGGAGCAGTTCGAGAAAGAGGGTTCGTGCCTCCCGCGAGTTTCCTCCCGCCGCGAGGATCACTCCCTCGAGGAGCCGGCAGTGCAGGAGTCGCGTCCGGTCGTCGAAGTCCTCGAACGTCATCGCGGCGAGCTGGACGCGATCGCGCGCCTCGGCGAGGCGTCCCTGCTCGCGCAGGATTACGGCCTGAATGTAGTCGAGCACGGCCATAGGGTGCGCCGCGGCGAGGGTCGCCGCGTACTCCCGGCGCGCCTGCTCGACGGCCTCGAGCGCGTCGTGGTGGCGTCCGAGATGGCGCAGCGCCGTGGCGCGCTCCTTCAGGAGCCGGCCGCGGTGGTCCGCACGGACGATGGCCGGATACGGCGTCCAGTCGATCCGCCCGGCGAGATGTTCGGCGACGATGGTGACGCGGTACGCGTGCTCGGGATTCGTATCGAGGAGATCGTGTGCGGCTGTGATCGCGGCGCTGAGCAGCCCCGGTGTCGGTGCCGCCCGGGTGAGTGTCTCCGCGGCTCTGCCGGGATTCTCCAGGAGTGCCGTCGTGGTGGATCGCGTGCGCTCCTGATCGTTCTCCAGCCGCGCGGTCACGTCGAGAAAGGCGAGCGACGGGACGCTGCCCGGGAGTGACGGCTCGGATTCCTGCCAGACGCGCGCCGAGGCGAGCGTGCTGGTGAACGTCCGAAAATCGTCGAGATCGCGCCGGCAGGAGGCGCACGAAGCGAGGTGGGGATGATCCTCGGCGGCCGTGAGGAGCTCGTCTTCGGTGAAATGGCCCATCATTCGCTCCAGAGGTGATGCCAGGCGCGAAAAGCCTTGCGCAGGCACTGATGAATGAGCTTTTCCGCGTACCGCAGGGTCGTGCCGAGCTGCTCGGCGACCTCTCGTCCCGTGGCACCTTCCCAGTAGTGCAGCTCGAGCGTCCGGCGGCACTTCGAGTGCAGTCGCCCGACGACCTGCCGAACGGTGATCGCCTGCAGAAACTCGTCGGTGCCGGGATTTCGGGCCTGCCAGTTGACGACCTGATCGCGCCGCCTTCCCTGGACGGTCCAGTAATGGCGCGAGGCGTTGCAGACGCCACCGATCAGCCACGCCCGGGGATCGCGTACGCTCTCCCGCGCCAGGAGGTAGCCCAGGAAGACCTCCTGGACCACATCCTCGGCGGCCGACGGCGGAACGTTGAATCGGTATCGCGCGAGATCGCGCAGGAATGCGAAGTGCTGCCGGTAGACGGCGGCGAACGCCGG
>DATKCD010000112.1:0-14267 GCA_035544735.1 Thermoanaerobaculia bacterium | reverse complement strand
AGACGCCCAAGACGCCCAAGACGCCCCAGACGCTACAATGCTCGGACTTTGTCCGGCAACGCCCCCGCCATCCTCTGCCGAGGTCTTCGAAAACGCTATCCCGACGTGATCGCGGTCGACGGGCTCGATCTCGAAGTGTTTCGAGGCGAGTGTTTCGGCCTGCTCGGACCGAACGGCGCGGGAAAGACGACGACGATCGAGATCCTCGAAGGGCTGACGCGGCCGGACGAGGGAGAGGTGGAGATTCTGGGGCTCGGCTGGAACGGCCAGGGGCAGCGGATCCGGGAGCGCATCGGGATCTCGCTGCAGGAGACCAGGCTGGGTGAGAAGCTGACGGTGGAGGAGACGATCCGGCTGTTCCGCTCGTTCTACCCGCGGGGGCGCGATCCGGAGGACGTGCTTCGGCAGCTCGCCCTCGAGGAGAAGCGGAAGGCGCGAGTCGAGAAGCTGTCGGGGGGTCAGAGGCAGCGGCTGGCGGTCGCCTGCGCGCTGGTGGGGGAGCCGGACGTGCTGTTCCTCGACGAGCCGACGACGGGGCTCGATCCGCAGAGCCGCCTGCAGCTCTGGGCGCAGATCACGCGCTTCCGCTCGAACGGGGGAACGATCCTGCTGACCACGCATTACATGGACGAGGCGGAGCGGCTCTGCGACCGGATCGCGATCGTCGACCGGGGGCGGGTGATCGCCCTCGGCACTCCGGCCGAACTGATCGCCTCGCTCAACGCGCCGAACGTGATCGAGTTCGCCGCGGAACCGGCGCCCGCCGAGGAGATGCTCGCGGCGCTCGGCGGAGTGCGCGGGGTCCACCGGCGAGGATCGCACTGGGTGCTCAGCGTCGACGCGCTGGCCGAGTCGGTCCCGGCGCTGCTCACCCTGGTGGAGCGCGCTCCCGCGAAGCTTCTCCATCTGTCGACCCACCGCGCCACGCTCGAAGACGTCTTCGTCGCGCTGACCGGGCGCGATCTGAGGGAAACGTGATCCATCGCCCCGCTCTGGAGCAGCTCACCCTCGCGCGCATCCGCGAGTTCGTCCGGCAGCCGGAGGCGCTGTTCTGGGTTTTCGGCTTTCCGGTACTCCTCGCCCTCGGTCTCGGCTTCGCCTTCCGGGAAAAGGGGCCGGAGACGATCCCGATCGGGGTGAGCGGGGCGCGTGCGGAGGCTCTCGCCGAGACGCTCGGCGCGTCGCCGGCGTTGCGCGTCCGAGTCTATCCGGACGGGCAGGGGCGGGATGCGCTCCGGACGGGGCGGATCTCGCTGCTCGTGGAGGCAGCGGACGAGCCGGTCTTCCGGTTCGACCCCACGCGCCCCGAGTCGCGCCTCGCGCGGCTCGAAGCGGACGCCGCGCTCCAGAGCGCCGCCGGCCGCCGCGATCCGATCGAGGTCCGCTCGATCGAGACTCGCGAGCCGGGCGCGCGCTACATCGACTTCCTCATCCCCGGTCTTCTCGGGCTGAACCTCATGGGGACGGGCATGTGGGGCGTCGGCTTCTCGATCGCGACCGCCCGGATGCAGAAGCTTCTCAAGCGGCTGGTCGCCACTCCGATGAGGAAGAGCGAATACCTGCTCTCCCACGTCTTCTCGCGGCTGCTCTTCCTCGTTCTCGAGGTGATCGTTCTGGTCGGGTTCGGATGGTGGGTGTTCGACGTGGCGGTACGAGGCTCGCTCGCCGCGCTGGCGCTCGTCTCGCTTCTCGGCGCGCTCGCGTTCGCCGCTCTCGGCCTGCTCGTCGCCTCGCGCGCCCAGACGCTCGAAGGAGTGAGCGGCATCATGAACCTCGTGATGGTTCCGATGTGGGTGATGTCGGGCGTGTTCTTCTCGGTCGAGCGCTTTCCGGACGGGATGAGGCCGTGGATCAAGGCGCTTCCGCTGACCGCGCTCAACGACGCCCTCCGCGCCATCATCAACGAAGCGCGCCCCCTCTCCGAGCTCGGCCTCGAGGTCGGCATCCTCGTCGCCTGGGGCCTGGCCAGCTTCGCCGTCGCCCTGGCGATCTTCAAGTGGCGGTGAGGAATCGCCCGCGGCTCGAGGAATGACGAGGGCCGGGCTCCACGACCGACCGTACGACCGCTCGCCGGAAGAGTTACCATGTCGGTGATGCCCGTCAACATGGCCGCCGCGCGGCCGGACCTATGATCCGTTGCATTCCCGGAGGAAACCGATGACCCGCCTCGCCCTCGCGCTCGCGCTCTCGCTCGCCGCTGCCGCCGCCTTCGGCGCGTCCGATCTGTCGATCTCGGTGAACGCCCCAGAGGCGGCCTCGCACGGGCAGCCGTTCACGTACGTGCTGGAGGCGAGGAATGCCGGTCCGGATGCCGCTCCGGACGTCGCGGTGTCGATCGAGGCGGGCGGCGCGCCGCTCGCCATCGTCGCCCCGGGATGGAGCTGCGAGGGGGGAGCGCTCCCGTTCGGGACTTTGGTGTGCCGGCGCGGCTCGCTCGCCTCGGGAGGGGTCGCCGGGCTGCAGCTCGACGTGATCGCGCCCAACTCCGGCGCCTCGAGCTCGCTCCGCGCCTCGATCTCGAGCGCCGGAACCGATCCCGACGCGGCGAACGATCGCGCCACGCGAACGACCACCCTGACTCCCTCGATGGTTCTGACCGACCTTCTCGTCGAGGCGGCCGCCGGCGCCCGGCCCGCCGTCCCGCCCGGAGAGATGGCGAGCTTCGAGGTTCGCGTCCGGAACGCCGGCGCTTCGCCTGCAGGCAACGTGACGCTCTGGGTCGACGCGGGAGAAGCGGAGATCACGAGCGTTTCCGGAGCGGGATGGGCGTGCCAGGCGGAAGTGAGCTCGGCGCGCTGCCGCCGCACGAGCCTCGCGGCCGGCGAGACC
The DNA here is from genome assembly GCA_035544735.1 of Thermoanaerobaculia bacterium. Lineage (GTDB taxonomy): Bacteria > Acidobacteriota > Thermoanaerobaculia > Gp7-AA8 > Gp7-AA8 > DATKCD01. The sequence continues at coordinate 11,438 of DATKCD010000112.1, read as the reverse complement.
GGCGGGATCGCCGTCGGCCTTCGCGCTCCGTCGCGCACGACTTTCGCGAGCCTCTTCGCCCTCGCGGTGATGGAGAGCGCCACCGATCCCAACTCCGCGAACAACTCGCGCCTGTTCGAGTACTCGGTTCTTCCGGCCGCAGGGAGCTTCGACACCATCCTGCTGCCCGTCCTCGCGCGCGCGACCGGCGGGGTCTTCGGATCGCGCTGGGAGAGCGAGCTCTGGGTGCACGTCTCTCCCGGGAACGGCGTCGAGCTCTTCCCACGGTTCGAGGCGTGCAACGCCTGTCCGAAGCCTCCCCCGACCGGCTCTCCGATCGAAGGCGGCTCCACGTTCGAGCCGAGACTGCTGCTCGAGGACGCGGCGTTTCCGCCCGCCCTGCTGCTCTACTCGAACGTCATGGACCGCGGCCGCCTCTCGTTCAACCTCCGCATCCGCGACCTCTCGCGCCAGTCGCTCACGTCGGGAACCGAGATTCCCGTCGTGCGCGGAGCGGAGTTCTTCACCGGTCCCGTTCACCTGCTCAACTTGCCGCTCGAGGACGGCTTCCGCCAGATGCTGCGCGTGTACGACCCCGACGCGAGGATCGGGGCGCGTGTGCGGATCCGCATCTTTCCCCTCGAGGGATCCGAGGCGCTGGTCGACCTGAGCGAAACGCTGAGCGTCGCCCCGGGCAACGACCGCGTGACCGACCTTCGCCTGCCGCTCCAGCCCGGCTATCTGGAGATCGGCGACTTCCCTCGCCGCTTCCCGCAGCTCGCCGGAACGGAGAACGTCCGCGTGGAAGTCGAGCCGGTCGCGGCCGGCGGAGCGGCGCCGGCGCGCATCTGGGCCTTCGTCAGCATCACCAACAACGAGACCCAGCACGTCACCACGGTCACCCCGCAGCCGCGCGCGGAGTGAGACGCGGGAACGGTGCCCGGGCCGAGGCAGATCGCGGCTCGCGACTCCTCAGGGCCAGAGCCAGCCGAACACGCCGGCCGTCAGCAGGCCGTAGATCAGCCCGTCGATCGTCGACTTGATCGTGGTGCTCCACTTCCTTCGATACCAGATCGACATCGGCCAGAGCGCCGCGGCGTAGGCGATGAATGCGGTCGTGCCGGCGAAGCGGAACACCTCGAGGTACTCGGCGCCCGGCGGGAGGGCGCGCCCCGTCACGTAGGCGGCCAGGATGCCGACCACGAGGATGAAGACGAACCAGAGCGAGAGGCTGCGTCCCATCGTGACCGGCCCGTTGGGAAGGACGGTGAAGATCATGACCGGGCCGTTCTTCATCTTCTCCATGAACTCCGGCGAGCGCATCTGCTCCATCGTCGCGGCGCGCGGGATGATGTAATCGTCCGGCGGGATCGGGACCGCGGCGAGGGCGGCGCGCATCTTCGCCTCGTCCGGCACGGCGCTGTAGTCGGAATCGTGCCACTTGACGACCATGTGGATGATCGTGCTGGCGATGAAGACGAGCACGGCGGAGAGGACGATCGGGAGCCAGAGCGCGGTGAGAGGCGTCATCGGAAACTCCTTCTCCTGCTGTCGTTGGGGGCGGTCCGCGGGAGATGATACCAGCAGGCGGGCTCAGCGGTGCACCCCCGGGTGGCCGGTGCACGAGGCAGAGCGGAAGGGGCGGTGGATCAGCCGCTCATCCCCGGGGTGCGCTCGTCGAGGGAGCGGGGGCGGCGGCTTCGCCGCGCCAGTCGCTCCGCTTTCCGAAGATCAGCACTCCGGCGATGATCACGGCGCTGCCGAGCGCGATCGAGATCCAGGGGCTCAGGCCGTAGGCGGTCGGGATGTCGCCCAGGAGCATTCCGGCGGTGCCGATGGCGACGGCGTAGGGAAGCTGGGTCCGCACGTGCGCGATGTGGTCGCACGCCGAGCCGATGCTCGAGAGGATCGTCGTATCGGAGATCGGCGAACAGTGGTCGCCCCAGACGCTCCCCGCCAGCACCGACGAGATGGTCCCGAGCATTAGGACGTAGTAGACCTCGCCCGTCTGCGCGTGTCCGCCGGCGAGCGAGAGGCGGTGAGCGATCGGGATGACGAGCGGCATGAGGATGGCCATCGTCCCCCACGAAGTTCCGGTCGCGAAGGAGATCACCGCCGAGACGAGGAAGACCAGGACCGGGAGAAGGTGCGGCGAGAGGACGCGCTCGGTCAGGCCGACGACGAAGTCGGCGGTGTGCAGCTCGCCCGTGACGTGGCCGATCGCCCAGGCGAGGATCAGGACGGCGATCGCGAGCAGCATCGCCTTGAACCCTTCGACGAGCGCCGCCATCGACTCGCGGACCGAGAGGATCCGCTGCGCGATCGCCATCACTACGGCGACCACCAGGCCCGAGAGGCTCGCCCAGAGGAGCGAGTCGAGGCTCGCGGCGTTGCCGAAGACCTCGCGCAGCCACTCCCCCGTTCCGCCGTGGGCGGCCCGGTCGAGGCCCGCCGCGCCCGAGACGTACATCCCCACGATCGCCACGCCGATGACGACGAGCATCGGCACGACGGCGTTGCTGGCGCGAAGAGGCGCCCCTTCGGGCGGGGCGAGGGCACCCGTCGTGACGTCGGCGAGCGGGGTATCGCCGTCGGCGACGACCTTCCCCGTCTCCGAGGCGCGCCGCTCGGCGCGGAGCATCGGTCCGAAGTCGCGGCACGAGAAGGCGATCGTGAGGCCTAGGACGAGGGCCAGAATCGGATAAAAGCGGAACGGGATCGAATCGATGAACGCCAGATACGCATTCTGCTGGAACCCGATCTGATGGAAGGCCGCGGCGATCAGCCCCACCTCGAATCCGATCCACGTCGAGATCGGAACGAGGCTCGCGACAGGCGCCGCGGTCGAGTCGACGATGTAGGCCAGCTTCTCGCGGCTGATCCGCAGCCGGTCGGTGATCGGCCGCATCGTCGATCCGACGATCAGCGAGTTGGCGTAATCGTCGAAGAAGACGAACAGCCCCATCAGCCACGTCGCGACCTGTCCGCGCCGCGCCGTCGTCGCCAGCCCCTTCAGCCGCTCGACGATCCCATGCGTCCCGCCGCTGCGGCTGATCACCCCGACGATCCCGCCGAGCAGCATCGTGAAGATGACGATCTTCGCGTGGTCGCCGTCGGCGAGCGCCGGAACGAGAATGCTGTCCGCCGAGCGCGCGAAAGCCGTGAGCGGATTCCAGTCGTACAGAATCAGCGCGCCGGAATACACACCGAGTGCGAGCGCGATCAGCACGTCCTTGAAGATCAGGGCGAGCGCGATCGCGAGAAACGGCGGAACGATCGTCAGCCACCCCGCGATCGGCCGCACCACCGTCTCCCCTTCGACCCCCCCGGCGCGCACGACGATCCGCTGCTCTCCCCTCCCGAGGCGCACCGTCTCGAGGGTCACCTCCTGCGCGCCGTTCGACACCCTCACCGTCCCGGCGGGCCGCCCCCCGACCCAAACTTCCGCCGGAGCTCCCTCGAGAGGAAACCCCGCGGCCGTGATCGTCACGTGGAGGCGATTCCCGCGCAGCACCGCTCCCCGCGGCTCGACCGAGATCGCCGGCTGCGCGAGGGCGGGAAGCGCGCCGAGCGCGAGAGCGACCACCGCTCCGATCGTTCGAATCATCGTTCTCCTGTCGAGCCCGGTTGAAGCTCGCGAAGCGTAGCACAGGGAGAGCCGGCAACATCGCTCGAAGCCGCCGGAGATCGAATTCGTCAGTGACCCGTCTCGTTCCGCGTTCAGCGTTCAGCGTTCAGCGTTCAGCGCGCAATCCCCTGTGGCCGCCGATTTCATCCCTGTGGCCGGGGATTTCATCCCCGGCGGGAGGTGGTCCAGCGAAAGTCCACCGACTCGCCCGGCGTTCCGCGTTCCGCGCGCGATCCCTGTGGCCGGGGATTTCATCCCCGGCGGGAGGTGGTCCGGCGAAAGACCACAGGGGCGGGCGGGACGCCCGCACCACACGTTGGACGGGGGGTGACTTGATCGTCCCTTTCCGGGAGAATGGCGCGCGATGCCCGCCGTCGTCTTCGTTCCGAAAGAGTCGCAGCCGCGGGAACAGAGGGTCGCCGCCACCCCCGAGACGGTCCGGCAGTACGTCAGGAACGGGCTCGAGGTCCGCGTCGAGCGCGGCGCCGGCGAGCGGGCGCTGTTCACCGACGCCGACTACGAGGCGGCCGGCGCCACGATCGAGCCCGCCCCGATCTGGAGCGCCGCCGACCTCGTCCTGAAAGTCTCCCCGCCGGGGGAGGACGAGGCGTCGGCGATGAAGGAAGGATCGCTGCTGATCGCGTTCATGGCGGCGAACCGCAACCTCGGGATCGTCCGGACGCTCGTGCGCCGCCGGGTCACGGTGCTCGCCATGGAGCTGATCCCCCGCACCACGAAAGCGCAGCCGATGGACGCCCTCTCCTCTCAGGCGTCGATCGCCGGCTACAAGGCGGTCGTGGTCGCGGCCGCGAAACTCCCGAAATACTTCCCGCTCCTGATGACGGCGGCTGGGACGATCAAGCCGGCGAAGGTGGTGATCATGGGGGCGGGCGTCGCGGGGCTGCAGGCGGTTGCGACGGCGAAGCGCCTCGGCGCGGTCGTCGAGGTCTCCGACATCCGCGAGGCGGTGAAGGAGCAGGTCGAGTCCCTCGGCGGAAAGTTCATCGAGCTTCCGATGCAGGAGAGCGGCGAGGGGGCGGGAGGATACGCGCGCGAGATGGGCGAGGACTTCCTCCGCAGACAGCGCGAGATCGTCTCGCGGCACGTCGCGCACGCCGACGTCGTCGTCACCACCGCGCAGATTCCGGGAAAGAAGGCGCCGGTGCTCGTGACGCGCGAGATGGTGGATGGGATGAGGCGGGGGTCGATCGTGGTCGATCTCGCCGTCGACTCGGGCGGGAACTGCGAGCTCTCGCAGCCCGACCGGGAGATCGAGCACGGCGGGGTGCTCGTCATCGGCAACTCGAACTTTCCCGCGGAGACGGCGCACGACGCCTCGACGCTCTACGCCCGGAACGTCCAGGCGCTGCTGCTGTACCTGCTCCACGAGGGGGCGGTCCGGCTCGATCTCGACGACGAGATCACGGCCGGCTCCACGCTCGTCCACGACGGGGCCGTGCGTCACTCGCCGACTGCCGCGCTGCTCGAAGGAGGGAGATGATGGGCCCGCTCCTGATCGGAATCTACCTGTTCGTCCTGGCGATGTTCGTCGGGTTCGAGATCATCACGAAGGTGCCGCCGACCATCCACACGCCGCTCATGTCGGGGGCGAACGCCATTTCCGGGATCACGATCGTCGGCGCGATCGTCGCCTCCCACGGCGATGAGGCGACGATGTCCAACATCCTCGGGTGCATCGCCATCACCTTCGCCACGATCAACGTCGTCGGCGGCTATCTCGTCACCGACAGGATGCTGCGGATGTTCCGCAGGAAGTGAAGGGACGACCGACGTGGGCCAGGCGTTCATCCAGATCCTCTATCTCGTCTCCGCGGCTCTGTTCATTTTCGGGCTCAAGGGGCTGACGAAGGTCCGGACCGCGCGGCGCGGCAACGCGATCTCCGCGCTCGGCATGCTCATCGCGATCGTCGCGACCGTGCTCGAGCTCGGGCTGGTCGACTTCCGCTGGATCGTCATCGGTATGCTCCTTGGCGGAACGATCGGCGCCATCGCCGCGATCCGCGTGCAGATGACAGGAATGCCGGAGATGGTGGCGCTCTTCAACGGCTTCGGGGGCGCGGCCTCGGCACTGGTCGCGATCTCGACGATCTATCTCGTTCTGGTCGAAGCCGGCGTCGCCGCGCCGGCCGGCGAGGTGATGGGCGCCGACTCGGCGCTGACCGTCGCGCTCTCGATCCTGATCGGCGGAGTCACCTTCAGCGGCAGCATCGTCGCCTATCTGAAGCTGAACGGAACGATGCGGGGAGAGCCGATCCTGATTCCGGGACGGCACGTGCTCAATGCGCTCCTGCTGGTGGCCGCGCTCGGTTTCGGGCTCCACGCCGCATTCGGCCCCGCCGATCCGACGATCGCCGCACTGCTCTTCTGGGCGGTTCTGGCCGTTTCGCTCGCGCTCGGCGTGCTGCTCGTCATCCCGATCGGCGGGGCCGACATGCCGGTCGTCATCTCGCTGCTGAACTCCTATTCCGGCCTCGCGGCCGCCGCGACGGGATTCGTCATCGGCAACGCGATGCTGATCATCGCGGGCGCTCTGGTCGGCGCGTCGGGGCTGATCCTCACGAAGATCATGTGCGTGGCGATGAACCGCTCGCTGGCCAACGTGATCTTCGGCGGGTTCGGCGCGCTCGTCGAGGGAGCGGGGGCGGCGGGCGGCGAGTACGGCACGGTGCGCTCGGGTGGTCCCGAGGAGGCGGCGATGCTGCTCGACGCCGCCGAGCGCGTCATGGTCATTCCGGGCTACGGGCTCGCCGTCGCCCAGGCGCAGCACAGCCTCCGCGAGATGGCCGACCTGCTCGAGAAGAAAGGGACCCGCGTCGAGTACGCGATCCATCCGGTCGCCGGACGGATGCCGGGACACATGAACGTCCTGCTCGCCGAGGCCGACGTGCCGTACGAGCGGCTGCTCGACCTCGAGCAGGCGAATGCCGAGTTCCGCAACGTCGACGTCGCGATCGTCGTCGGCGCCAACGACGTCGTCAACCCGCTCGCCGAGCAGGACCCCTCGAGCCCGATCGCCGGCATGCCGATCCTCCAGGTCTACAACGCCCGCTCGATCATCGTCATCAAGCGCTCCCTCGCCCCCGGTTTCGCCAACCTCAGGAACCCCCTCTTCGAGAATCCGAAGACCATGATGCTCTTCATGGACGCCAAAAAGGCCCTCCAGGAGATCGTCGCCGAGCTCAAGCTCGCCAGCGCCGCCTGACGGTCCGGCGTGCACGTCATCGTCATCCCCGTCGCCGGAGGCGACGCATAGGGTAGCCGGTGGTTGCGTGCGCCTCCGAAACCGCCCGCCCCACGCTGCCCGCGCCACATCCCGCATCCGCACGCTCCACCCGAACCGTCTGCGCACGCCACCACCGGACCGGGAAACGTCAACCCCGTTTCAGCCCGAGGTTCACGATCTTCTGGAGAAGCTCGGGATAGGAGATGCCGGCGACGGCGGCGGCCGAGGCGAACTCCTCGGTCGAGGCGATCTCCGGATTGGGATTCGCCTCGAGGAAATAGAGCTCACCGTCCCCCTTGAGTCGGAAGTCGAGACGTGCGTAGCCGTCGAGCTGCAGCAGGCGATAGATCCGCTTGCTCGTCCGGACGATCTGATCGGCGACCCTGGGGGGGAGCTCGCCGGCCGGCTGCTGGAAGATGCCGCGCTTCCGCTGATGCTCCGAGTCGTGCTTGACGCGGGCGGTCGCGATCGCGGCGCTCCCGGGCGAGAGGTTCTCGAACACGAGCTCCCAGATCGGGAGCGCGGTCAGCGATTTGTTGCCGAGCACGCAGACGTAGAGCTCGCGGCCGTCGATGAACTCCTCGACGAGCGCGTCGGTGCGGACGTTCTCGTGGATGAATGCCACGCGCTCGGACAGGCGCTCGTCCGAGTCGACGATGGATGCCTGGGAGATCCCGGTCGAGGCCTCTTCGGTCAGGCTCTTCACGATGAGCGGGTAGTCAAGCCCGCGGGGACGCCGGACTTTCCGGCCGCGCGGGAAGACGGCGAAGTGGGGCACGCGGATGCGGTGGTAGTGGAGGATCTTCTTGGCGAGCGCCTTGTCGCGGGCGAGGACGAGCCCGCGCGGGCGGCAGCCGGTGAAGGGGACCTGCTTCATCTCGAGGTAGCTGACGACGTGGAAGTCGAACTCCGCGCTTCCGAGGAACTCTTCGAGGAGGTTGAAGAAGACGTGCGGCTGCCATTCGGCGATGAGCACGCGTACGGCATTGAGATCGTCGTAGAGGCCGACCGGACGGACCTCGTGGCCGAGCGAGCGGAGGGTCGAGACCACGTCGTACTCGGTCTTCCAGAGATCGGCCTCGCGCTCGGAGACCCCCTCGCGGCTGTCCGGAGGGATCAGCGCCGGGTGCATCAGGACGGCGATCCTCAGCTTCTTCATAACGCGAACCACGTCCGGCGTGCGTAGTGGAACGTCATGGTCTTGACGGTGAGCAGAACGGCGAACTCGACCACGAGCTTCCTCTCGCCGCCGACCGTCCGGAGCTTCAGCTCGCGGCAGCGGCCGATCATGTCGTCGAGCACCTGCTCGAGTGTGAACTCGTACTCTCCGGTCCACCGCGCCACCAGGTGCCGGATCTCGCGCCGGTTGCGGCGGAGGAACTTCGACGCCAGCTCGTTGTCGGCGTGCCGCGGATCGTCCGAGAAGAGCTGCCGCAGGTCGCGGTCGTAGATGTCGGGATAGCTCCGCTGGTAGTGCTCGCGTTTCTGCTCGTAGTGCTCCCGAAGGGTCATTCGGACGTGGCGGAGCGGCTCGACGGTCGCGCGCGTCCGGATCACCGCCCCCCGCCTGCCGATGTCGCGCATCAGCCGGTCGACGTACTCGAGCTTCTCGAGTGCCGGCCAGCCGGCGTAACGCCTCCGCCACGCCGCTCGCGGCTGCAGCCAGACGGCGAAGGTCTCCGCGAAGTCCTCGACCGGGTGGCTCTGCCCGTAGTAGAGCCGCAGATGCTGCACGTAACGGCGCGAGGCGGGGTTCGGCCGGTAGAACTTCGGATACCGCCGCGACGAGGGACCGAACGTCGCCTGCCAGCTCCGCAGCCGGTGGAGCTGGTACGCGTGCTGGATCGCGTGCCCCGTCTCGTGCCGCAGGATCTTGACGCACTCCTCCCGCGAGCCACCCTCCACCTCGAACATCTGATTCCGCTCGAGCCGCATCAGCCGCGGGTGCGCCAGGTAGAACGGGATCGCCACCCCCGGGATCCCCGTCGGCGAGAACCACTCGCGCGAGAGCCAGAAATGCGGCCGGAATCGCAGCTCCCGCCGCTCCAGATCGCCGTCGAGATCGGCGATGCACCCGTTGAGGAACGACCCCTCCACCCGCAGCCCGAGCTGCGAGAACCGCAGATCGAGGATCTCCTCGTCGTCCCACCGGCTCCAGCGGTAACGCCGGGCCCGGTGTTGCGCGCGCCGTTTTCCCCTCTTCGCCTTCGCCATGCTCGACGATCAGACTACCGGATCACGTGCCATTTCGTCTGCCGGCCCGCCAGATACCACACCCGCTCCCCGTCGAAGACCGCCGACTGCTCGAGCTTGATCTGCACCCACTGGTCGTCCCACTCCGGCACCTGCACCTTGATGCTCCCCTCGATCGCATACGCCGTGCCCGGGTGGAGCTTCCAGTCGCCCCGGACCGGGGTCGGCCCCTGGTTGTCCCACATCCCGATGGTCGGCCCCGGGGCGTGGCCGAAGAATCCGATCGGATGGGTGTAGGTGTTCACGACCAGCCCCTCCTTCACGGCCTGCGCGTTGGTCGCCGCGAGGATCTCGTTCCCCGTCCGCCCGCTGACGAAGTTCGAGGTCAGGATGTCCTGCCAGCGGTTCCCCGCCGCCAGCGCCCGTTTCAGCCCTTCGGGAACCTCGCTCTCCCCCAGCCGGAGCACGTACCCCATCTCCTGCGTGTCGGTGTTCAGCCGGAGGTAGGTGATCCCGACGTCGGTGTGGAGGACGTCGCCCCGGAGGATGACGCCGCTCTCGCCGTAGAAGGGGGTCTCGAACGAAGGTGCCTCCCCCTTACGCTGCAGGTTCACGTACGGCATGAACCAGATCGGGAGCCCGAGGTCGTCGTAGCGCTGGCGGATGTACCAGGCGACGTCGTCGGTGGTGGTGACGCCCGGGGTGATCACGCGATCCGAGAAGGCCTCGGCGACCACGCCGCGGGCGATGGCGACGATGTCGGGGTAGGCTTCGAGCTCGAGCGAGGTCCGGGTCTCGAGCCAGCGGAGCGCGAGGTTCTCGGCGCTCACGAGGCGCGACTCGAGCGCCGGCGGAAGCGCGCGGAGGAGCTGATCGTGCAGGCTCTTCGTCAGCCCGTCGCCGAAGGCCCACTGCTCGCTCACGTTGATACCGATCCGCTTCGGATTCCGCTCGGCGATCACTTCAGCGAGGCGCGCCCACTGCTGCTCGTCGCTCCCGCCGCTCCACGCCGGCTCGTAGAACCCTCCGAGGCCGTAGCGGCTGACGGTGAGGCGCTCGAGCGGCTGCCGGGCGCCGCGGTCGTGGATCACGAGCATCGTCGTCCGCCTCGCCGCGAACACCGGCTCCGGCACGAGCGTCAGATACACCGGGTCCTCGGCGTACTCCCGGTTGATGATCAGCCAGAGGTCGATGCCGCTCTCCCGCATGAGGGTGGGGAGAAGCTCTTCGAGGCGGTCGCGGAGCATGCGGTTGACCGGCTCGACGCGGGCGCGCTGCGGCAGCACGCCGGGGAGACGATCGATCTCCCTCCCCTGCTCGGCCGGGAGCGTCCGCGCCGGCTCGACGGCGAGCGCGGCGACGGCGATCAGAACGAGAACGGCGAAACGGCGATTCATGAAACCTCCATGTCGGGCGAGCTCGGGACTGGCACGATGGGCGGCGTGCACTCGTCAGTCGTTCGGAATCGGCCGGGCGAGGCGGCCATCGGCCGGCTCAGGACTCGGCGAAGGCGGCGCGGGTGAGGTTCTCCACCCCTTCGTCCCGCACCACGACGTCGTCCTCGATCCGCACCCCGCCGTATTTCCGGAACGCGTCGATCCGATCCCAGTTCAACCCCCGCCCCCCCTTCCCGCGCAGGTCGGCGAGCAGCGAGTCGATGAAGTAGATCCCCGGCTCGATCGTGAAGACCTGCCCCGGCTCGACCACCCGCGTGAGCCGCAGGTAGGGATGACCCTCCGGCTTCGGGATCTCGTTCCCCTCCGGATCGGCCTGGAACCCGCCGACGTCGTGCACCTGGAGGCCGATGTAGTGGCCGATTCCGTGCGGGAAAAACGCGCTCGTGACTCCCTTCGTCACCGCCTCCTCCGGATCGATCTCGATGAAGCGGTGGCGGCGCAGCACCTCGGCGACCTTCCGGTGCGCCATCCGATGCACCTCGCGGTAATCGATCCCGGGGCGGACGGCGGCGCAGAGCTCCTGCTCGAGCCGGTCGACCGACGCGACCAGCTCCGCGAACTCGTCGCTCGCAGACGACCACGTCCGGGTAATGTCGGAGGCGTAGCCGTTGAAGCTCGCGCCCGCGTCGATCAGGAACGAATGAACCGCCGCCGGCGTCTCGCGCTCCTGGTGCTGGTAATGCAGCACCGCGGCGTGCTGGTTGAGCGCGATGATGTTCCCGTACGGGAGCTCGGCCTCGGTGTGCCGGCTCGCGCGGAGGTACTCGAGGTGGATGTCGAGCTCGCTCGCGCCGTCGCGGAACGCGCGCTCGGCGGCTCGGTGTCCCCGCACGCCGATCTCGTTCGCGCGGCGCATGCACTCGATCTCGTACTCGGTCTTCCACGCCCGGTCGTAGTGCAGCCGGTTGAGCAGTTGCGGAGGATTCGGATTCGTCAG
>DATKCD010000111.1:0-28288 GCA_035544735.1 Thermoanaerobaculia bacterium | reverse complement strand
TCGGGCTGATCCTGATCGTGATCGGGACCGGGCTGCTCAAGCCGAACGTGAGCACGATCGTGGGCGACATCTACCCGGAGGGGGGAGCGCGGCGCGACGCCGGGTTCTCGATCTTCTACATGGGGATCAACGTCGGCGCTTTCTTAGGGCCGACGTTCTGCGGCATCGTCGGCGAGGGCTACAACTGGCACTGGGGCTTCTCGCTCGCCGGCTTCGGCATGGTCCTCGGGCTGATCCAGTACAAATTCGGCCAGAAGTACCTCGAGGGAGCGGGGGAGCTGAAGACGGGGGAGCCGCGCGAGATTCTCGACAGTCGCGCCCGGAAGTTCTACGGCCTGGTGGCGGGGATCGTCGCGATCATCGTCGCGTTCGGGCTGCTCGTTCGCGCGGGGATCGTTTCGATGGACCTCACCGCGTTCGCCGAGGGCCTCGGGTACACGATCGTCGCGCTGGCGGTCTTCTATTTCGTCTACCTCCTGGTGGCCGGAGGTTACGACCTCGAGACGAAGAAACGTCTGATCGTGATCTTCTGGCTCTTCATTCTCGCGGCGCTCTTCTGGTCGGGATTCGAGCAGGCCGGCTCGTCGATGAACCTCTTCGCGTTCGAGCTGACGGATCGGAACATCCTCGGATGGGAGATGCCCGCCAGCACGCTCCAGAACATCAACCCGCTCTTCATCATCATCTTCGCGCCGATTTTCGGATGGCTCTGGACGTGGCTGGCGCGCCGGAAAGCGAATCCGTCGATCCCGATGAAGTTCGCGCTCGGCCTGCTCGGACTCGCCGCAGGCTTCTTCGTCCTCGCCTGGGGCGCCGCCAACGCGAGCGCCGAGAATCCCGTCTCGCCGGCCTGGCTCGTCGTCACCTATTTCCTTCACACCGTGGGAGAGCTCAGCCTGTCGCCGGTCGGCCTCTCGTCGATCACCAAGCTCGCTCCACGCGACCGCGTCGGCCAGATGATGGGCGTCTGGTTCGTCGCAACCGCCCTCGGGAACCTCTTCGCCGGTCTGGTCGCGGGGCGGCTCGAGACGCTCCCTCCCGATGCGCTCTTCTTCAACGTAGCGCTCTTCTCCGGGGGTGCGGGCGTGCTCGCGCTGCTCGCCGCTCCGTTCATCAGGAAGCTGATCAGTAAGATCGAGTAGGGGCGTGCTCGCGCCTTCCCGGCGCCGCGACTTTCTGCAACCGTGGAATGTCGCGGCGCCGTTCGCGTTTGCATCAGAGTCGTGGCGGCACGCTCCACGCCGTCCTCGCCGTGAAGCACGATCCATCAAACGACCATCGGCGCCGCTGCCGCGCGCGCCGGCCTGATTCGAGGAGAGTCCGATGTCCGATCCGTTGTCCAGTCCGCTACCGAGTCTTCTCGTCCGTACCGGCACCCTGCTGCTGGCGATCGCGATCGCCGGCTGCGCCACTTCCGTCGACGACATGAGCGAACCGATCCGAACTCCCGCCACCGTCACCGTCGATGCCGCGCCCGAGGCGTCGAACCCTCTGCTCGCCGAATGGAGCGGGCCGTACGGCGGAGTCCCCCCCTTCGACCGGGTCGAAGTCGAGCACTTCGTCCCGGCACTCGAGGCGGCGATGGCGGAGAATCTGGCCGAGGTGGAGCGTATGGCGGCGAACCCGGCACCGCCGACCTTCGAGAACACGATCACCGCGATGGAGCGGACCGGACGGACCCTCGACCGCGTCGGCACGGCCTACGGAGTCTGGAGCTCGACCATGAGCGGGCCGGAGTTCCAGCAGGTCCAGCGCGAGATGGCACCGAAGCTGGCCGCCTTCAGCGACCGGATCACGCAGAACGAGGCGCTGTTCCGGCGGATCGAGTCGGTGTGGGAGTCGCCCGACAAGGCGAAGCTGACCCCGGAGCAGCAGCGGCTGGTCTGGCTCTACCACAATAATTTCGTCCGCGCGGGAGCGCGTCTCGAGCCGGCCGCGAAAGCGCGCCTGTCGGAGATCAATCAGGAGCTGGCGGGCCTCTACACGCAGTTCAGCCAGAACGTGCTCGCCGACGAGACCGATCTCCATCTCGTGCTCGAGAGCGAGTCGGACCTCGCCGGGCTGCCTCAGTCGCTCCGCGATGCGGCGGCGGCCGCGGCGGCCGACAAGGACCTCCCGGGCAAGTGGGTCGTCTCGAACACCCGTTCGTCGATCGATCCGTTCCTGACGTACTCCGACAGGCGCGATCTCCGCGAGAAGGCGTGGCGTCTGTTCGTCAGCCGCGGCGACAACGGCGGCGAGACCGACAACAACGCGATCATCCCGCAGATCCTGAAGCTGCGCCACGAGCGGGCCCGGCTCCTCGGCTACCCGACGCACGCGCACTGGCGCCTCGAGAACACCATGGCGAAGACGCCCGAGCGCGCGCTCGAGCTGATGGAGTCCGTCTGGACCCCCGCCGTCGCCCGCGTTCACGAAGAAGTCGCCGACATGGCGGCGCTCGCGCGTACCCAGGGTCAGAACATCACGATCGAGCCGTGGGACTATCGCTACTACCAGGAGAAGGTCCGGAAGGCGCGTTACGACCTCGACCAGAACCAGGTCAAGCCGTACATGCAGCTCGAGAAGCTGCGCGAGGGGATGTTCTGGGTCGCGGGCGAGCTGTTCGGCTTCCGCTTCACTCCGGTGACCGGCGTGCCGGTCTATCACCCCGACGTGCGCGTCTGGGAGGTGACGGATCGGGCGACGGGGGGCCACGTCGGCCTCTGGTACTTCGATCCCTGGGCGCGGCCGGGCAAGCGGTCGGGCGCCTGGATGAACGCCTATCGGAGCCAGGAGCGCTTCGACGGCGAAGTCACGACGATCGTCTCGAACAATTCCAACTTCGTGAAGGGACGGCCGGGTGAGCCGGTGCTCATCTCGTGGGACGACGCGGAGACGTTGTTCCACGAATTCGGTCACGCGCTGCACGGGCTGAGCTCGAGCGTGTCGTATCCCTCGCTCGCGGGCACCGCCGTCCCTCGAGACTACGTCGAGTTTCCTTCGCAGCTTCTCGAGCACTGGCTTTCGACCCCGGAGGTGTTGCAGAGGTTCGCCGTTCACTACCAGACGGGCGAGCCGATCCCGCAGGAGCTGGTCGAGCGGATCGAGCGGGCCGCAACGTTCAACGAGGGCTTCGCGACGACCGAGTACCTCGCGAGCGGCCTGATCGACATGAAGCTCCATCTCGCCGGAGGCGCGGACATCGACCCGCGCGCGTTCGAGCGCGACACGCTCGCCGCCCTCGGAATGCCCTCCGAGCTCGTCATGCGCCACCGCATGCCGCACTTCCTCCACATCTTCAGCAGCGACAGCTACTCGGCCGGCTACTACAGCTATCTCTGGTCGGACGTGCTGACCGCCGATGCTTTCCAGGCATTCGTCGAAGCGGGCGGCCCGTACGACTCTTCAGTGGCCCGGCGGTTGAGGGAGCATGTCTTCTCGGTCGGCAATACCGTCGATCCGGCGATCGCCTACCGCGCATTCCGCGGACGGGATCCGAGGACCGAGGCGCTGATGCGCAAGCGCGGGTTCCCGGTCGAAGGCGCGCCCGCCGTCGCTCCGGCGCCGATGCCCTGATCCACATGTGGCCGGGGATTTCATCCCCGGCGGGCGGGGGTCGGGGAACAATCGTGATCTCCCGGCGCCACCGCCGGTGCTACGCTGCCGGCCCATGCGAATCGTCGCGCTCGCGATCTCCCTTCTGCTGGCGGGCTGTGGGAGCCAGCCCGCTCCCGCAGAGGAGGCCTCGCTCCGGGTGATGAGCTTCAACATTCGGTTCGACAATCCGGGCGACGGCGAAAACGCCTGGCCGCATCGGAGGGACGTGGTCGCGAGCCAGATCCGATCGCATGGCGCCGATCTGGTCGGCGTCCAGGAAGCGCTCGAGCATCAGCTCGCCGATCTCGAAGCGCTCATTCCGGACTTCGCCCGGTTCGGCTCCGGCCGCACCGCCGAGCTTGGCGGCGAGTTCAGCGCGATCCTCTACCGCACCTCGCGCTTCGAGCTCCTCGATCACGGCACGTTCTGGCTCTCCGAGACCCCCGAGATGCCTGGAAGCCGGGGATGGGACGCGGCGTACGAGCGGATCGTGACGTGGGGAAGACTGCGCGACCGGAGGAGCGGCCGGCGGCTTCTGCACTTCAACACGCATTTCGATCACGTCGGGGAGAGAGCGCGCGTCGAAAGCGCCCGGCTGCTGCAGCGCAGAATCGACGCGATCGCGGGACCGAGCGATCCCGTCGTCCTGACCGGCGACTTCAACACGCAGCCCGGCTCGCATCCGTATCGCATCCTCACCGCGAGCCTCGCCGACGCGCTCGAAGTCTCGAGGACTCCCCATCAGGGACCGACCTCGACCTGGAACGCCTTCCGCGCGATCGAGCCCGAGCGGCGGATCGACTTCATCTTCGTCCGCGGCCCGATCGAGGTCCTCCGTCACGCAATCCTCGGCGAGACGTTCGAAGGACGATTCTCGTCCGACCACCTCCCGGTCATCGCGGAAATCAGGGTGAGTGACGAATGAGCAAGGGACCTCATGCCCCGGAGTGATGAGGCGGCTTCGTATGCGCGGACGTGCCGAGGCGGAGGAAAGGCATCACACTCGAGCTGGCTGACCGCCGAACCGGCGTGACGCCCTTTTTGCATTTTGCATTTGCCGCGAAGCGGCGCTCTTCCCCGAATCATCATCATCTGGCAGCACGGGTTCCTCTCCCGGTGGGAGAGGGTGCCGAGCGAGAAACTGCGCGATCCGGACGGGGAGAGGGAGAGGTCAGGGCGAGGGGTCGCCCGCGCTTCGCTCGTCGCTCGACCTCTTCCGCATCTCCCAGAGCAGATGGCTGATCCAGGGGCGGCGGTTCTCGCCGGTCGTGACCATGAGGAGCTTGGTGATCTTGAGCTCCCGCGCGTCGGTGTAGAGCAGGATCATCATCTCGCGGATGAAGTTCGTGTTCAGGGTGACGTAGTTGTCGGTGCCGACGCCGAGTCGAAGCCCCTTCTTCTCCCACCACGAGAAGGGATGGTCCTTCTCGTCCTCGAGGGCCCCGGTGAGCTTGCGGTTGGACGAGGGGAGGGCGACCAGGGAGAGCCGCTTGTCGATCATGCGGTTGAGGACGTCGTGCTGGTAGTGCTCGACCTCCTGCGCGAGGTGGAACTTGGCCTTCGTCAGCAGAGTCTCTTCGGCGTGGCCGAGCGGCTCGCCTGCTCCGAGCTTCCGCCGGATCTCTTCCCGATCGCTCCAGTCGATCTCTTCGAGCTCGGCGAATTCGGCCGTTCCCCCCCCCACCGGCCGGCCGCTGCGGTTCGCCTCGAGGACACGCTGCAGCATCCGGTGATAGTAGAAGTTCGGATTGATCCCGAGCGAGAGGCCGTGCTCGACGGCATCGACGTGCCAGATGTTCATTGCATTGTCGACCGCCTGAATCCCCTGCCGAAGCGTGCGCCAGGTTTCGCCGTGGTGGCTCCTGGTGCGGAATCCGTGCGCCTGCAGCTTCCGGATCCCGATCCGCATCTCCTGAAAGTGCGCCTTGCGGTAGAAGCCGCGCTCGTCGCCGACCGTGTCGATCTCGGTCACGACATCGCGGAGCTCGGGATGGAGCTCGAGCAGCGCGAGGATCCGGGAAACCTGATGATGGAAGTCTTCCTGCTTCGAGCGGAATCGCGAGGCGTCGTAGAACGCCGGCTCCTTCCGGAAGCTCGGCGAGAGGATGAACCGGAACGAGGGGTTCTCCGACTGGAACGAGCGAAACCCTTCGTACAGCCCGACCAGGACGTCCTCGGGAGTCAGCGCTTCGATGCCCGGGATCTGCTCGGATGGGTCGGTCGTCGAGCGGAACAGGGTGAACTTGAGGCGGAGCGCGCCGACGTTGAACCGGTCGTGGAGGCGGCTCGCGAGGTGGCGGGCGGCCTGGTGGTGGACTTCGCGGCTGGTCAGAATGAGCTTTGGGAGATAGAGGATCTTCAGATAGCGGTCGAAGCGGTCGGTCGCGCCGAGGCGGATCAGCCGGTCGAGGTCGGCGGCGGAGCGGATCGGGAGGCTCGAGGGGCCGTAGATCCGGGCGATCTTCGTTTCATAGAGCGCGCGGTCGGGACCCGCCAGCAGCCGCTCGAGGTGAGGAAAGACGAACTCCGCGTCGAGCGAGCCGGTCAGATGCGTGTGCTCGTCCCGGAACGGAATCGGGAATCCGCGCAGGAACTCGTGCAGGGCGCTCGAGAAGGGATGCTCGAGCAGGGCCGTGATCGGCGCTTCGCCGATCTGGAAGCGGCGGAGCATCGCATGGAACTCGGCGATCAGCGAGCCCATCTCCGGATCGCTCTCGGCGACCCTCGAATGCCTCGCGAGCTCGAGCGTCTGATCGAGCGAGATGCCGTTGGTCTCGCTGATCAGCTCCGCCAGAAAGCGCGTCAGCCGTCTCACGACGGGAGCCCCGGCGGTGCGATCCATCCCGGCATTATTCGCGGGGGAGGCGCCCGCTGGCAATTTCCGCGAGAATCACGGTTCCACGCAACGGCCTCCACCGGCCGGCGAGCCTGCTTGCTACGGAAATTTGAACTCCGGCGCCGACCCGGCGGCGGCTTACGAGTTCGCATCTCCGTGACAGGAAGGTATCGCGTCGTTGCCCGCTCGACATGCGATCGCGCGGGGAAGCTTCCGCGCGGCCGGCCGCTCGCGACGCGACGTTGTCGGAACGGTGACGAGATCGTGCGATTCGCCCGAGGCGAGGCGATCCGGAGGGTTGGATCGCCGCGGCGGGTTCGTCGCTTCTAAATTGCTGATTCCACGAGAGATCGCTGCTCTTTCTCGGCGGCCTGCGGGGTGCAGCGGGAGGTTTCGATCATGTCCACCGCGCCCCAGGGCGCCGGAGATGTCGGCCCGCGGGCCAAAAATCGGATCGGAGGATTGAATGAGAAGGGTTCAGCGATTGTCATTCGCGCTTCTCGCTCTCGTGCTCGTCGCCGGAATGGCGTTCGGGCAGGGAACGACGAGCGCACTCAATGGAAGAGTCGAGCACGACGGGTCGGGTCTGCCGGGCGTGACGGTGACCATCAGCTCCCCGAGCATGCAGGGGAGCCGGGTTTCGGTCACGGACGTCAACGGGAATTACAACTTCACGTCGATTCCACCGGGTGACTACACGGTGGAGTTCACGATGGACGGGATGGCCGCGATAACGCGGACGGTGCGCGTGAATCTGGCGCGAACCGAGCGGGTGAACGCGGAGATGCAGTTGTCGTCGGTCGCGGAAGCGATCACGGTGACGGCGGCGGCTCCGGCGGTTCTCGAGACCACGGAGATCCAGTCGAACTTCACGAACGATCAGGTCGAGGATCTGCCGGTCGGCCGGACGGTGCAGAACATCGTCTCGCTCTCGGCGGGCGTGAACACGAACGGTCCCGGCGCGAGCCCGCGGCAGGCGAACCCGCCGATCACGATTTCGGGCGCGTTCGCGTTCGACTCGCTGTTCCTGATCAACGGGGCCGTCACGAACGAGAACATTCGTGGGCAAACGGACAACCTGTTCATCGAAGATGCGATCGAAGAGACGACGGTCATGACGGGATCGATCTCGGCCGAGTACGGCCGGTTCACCGGCGGAGTGGTCTCGGCGATCACCAAGTCGGGCGGGAACGAGTTCTCGGGCAGCTTCCGGGACAGTTTCACCAATCCGTCGTGGACGAGCGTCACGCCTCGGGGTGAGGCCAAGGCGGAGAGCAGTCTCAATCAGACGTACGAAGGGACCCTCGGTGGACGCGTCGTCCGCGATCGACTCTGGTTCTTCGGCGCAGGACGCTACTTCGAGCAGGACATCACGGGATTCTTCACCAACAGCACGACTCCGCGGCCGACGACGATCGAGACCGACGAGCGCATGGAAGGGAAGCTCACCGGACAGCTCGCGCCGGGACACAGCCTCGTCGGCTCGTACCTGAGCTACGAGATCGATCAGACGCCTCATTGCGCGTTCGGCTGCTGGGATCTTGCGACGATGGACATCGACGGCCGCCAGCTTCCGCGTGAAATGATGACCGGGCACTACAGCGGCATCATCACGAGCGACTTCCTGATCGAGGCCAACTACTCGACGCGCGACCTCGTCTTCTCGAACAGCGGCGGCACGCACGTCACCACCGACTTCACCGATCCTCGCGACATCGCGCTCGGATCGTGGGCTTACGACCTCTCGTTCGGCGGCGCCTGGGGCGCCCCGATCTTCTGCGGCATCTGCGACGACGAGATCCGCGAGAACGAGTTCTATCAGCTCAAGGGAACCTACTATCTCGCGACTGCCGCAACCGGAACGCACAACATCGTGGCCGGCTACGAGAACTTCGCAGAGTCCCGCTTCGCCAACAACTATCAGTCGGGTTCGAACTTCGATCTCTACATCTACAACGGCATTGCTCCGACGCGCACGCCCGACGGCGAGCTCCGCCCGGTCGTGACTCAGGGCGACGTCATCCAGTGGGTGCCGATCTTCGCCCTCTCCGAGGGCTCCGACTTCGTCACCGAGTCCCTCTTCATCAACGACAAGTGGGACCTCAACCCGAACTGGAGCTTCAACGTCGGCGCCCGGTTCGACCGCAATGATGGAGTCGACAGCGCGGGCAACTCGATCTCGAAGGACGAGAACCTCAGCCCCCGCATCGGAGTCATCTACGACGTCCGCGGAGACGGCCGCCTCCGCGTCAACGGCAGCTACAGCCGTTACGTCTCCAAGATCCAGGAGGGAATCGGCGGAGCGATCGGCGGCGGCAATCCCGCCTACTTCCAGTACGAATACCGCGGCCCCACCATCGGCGGACCCGACAGCGGCCTCGGCTCGTTCGACGTTCTCGAGCAGGTCTTCGCCTGGTTCCTCGCCAACGGCGGCACCGGCAGCACCGAGTTCCTCGTCGGAGCCGGCGTGCCGGGCGTGAACCAGTTCATGCCGGGCGATCTGAGATCGCCCAACGTCGACGAGTTCACGCTCGGCGTCGGCACGCAGATCGGCAACAAGGGCTTTTTCCGCGCCGACTACATCGACCGCGCCTGGGGCGACTTCTACGGCGTGTTCACCTCGCCCGGCGTTCAGGTCCCCGCCCCGGGGTCCGATGGCGACTTCCTCGACCTCCAGACCTTCGGCAACACCGACGATCTGGAGCGCACCCACCAGGCCGTTCAGCTTCAGGCCTCCTACCGCTTCATGCCGCGCCTCAACTTCGGCGGCAACTACACCTGGTCACAGACCGAAGGGAACTCCGACGGCGAGAACGCCGGAAGCGGACCGACTACCGACCTGATCAACGCGTACCGTGAGTACAAGGCCTTCGCGGCCCACAATCCGACGGGCGCGCTGCTCAGCGATCAGGAGCACAAGGCCCGCCTCTGGGCCTCGTTCGACCAGCCGCTCGGCGCGTTCGGCAACCTCAACCTCACGGTTCTCGAGCGCTTCGACTCCGGAACGCCCTACTCGGCGGTCACCATCGTTCCGGTGCGCGAGCTGGTCTCCAACCCCGGCTACGCGACGCCCCCCGGTTCCGTGACCTATTACTTCAGCGAGCGCGGGGAGTTCCGATGGGAAGACGCGACCGCGACCGACCTGGCGCTCAACTGGGCAGGCAGCGTTCGCGGTCTCGGCGTGTTCATCCAGGGCGAAGTCATCAACGTGTTCGACGAGTCGGCTCAAATCAACGGCAGCACCGCCATCGGTCTGCTCGATTCGTTCGATCCCTTCACCGAGGCACCGGTGGAAGGCGTTCACTGGCAGAAGCAGTCATCTTTCGGTAGCGCGGCGAGCGTGAACCATTACCAGCTCCCGCGTACCTATCGGATCTCGGCTGGCTTCAAGTTCTGATCGAAGCCGACGTCCACATCTCGGAAGGCCCCGGCTTCGGCCGGGGCCTTCTTTCGTTGCAGGATCGCGTCAGGCAGCGAACTAAACGCGGACCCTCCCATGTTGGCTGGTGACGTGACCGGCGGGCAGTCCTTCCTTCGAGCTCTCGTTCGTCTCTGCGTTCTGGCTGGCGCCCTATCGGCGTGCGGAGCTCCGTCGGAGCGCCCGGCGGCCGCGCCGCGCCCGCCGGTGTTCCTCATCTCGATCGACACCCTGCGCTCGGACCGGCTTCCGCTGTACGGATACGAGGAAGGCTCGACCCCCGCCATCGATCGCCTCGCGAAGGACGCGGTCGTCTTCCGGAAGGCATTCAGCAACGTGCCCGTGACCCTCCCTTCGCACGCGTCGATATTCACCGGAAGGCTGCCGCACGGGCACGGCGTCCGAGACAACATCGGATATGCGCTTCCCGCATCGCACCCGACGCTGGCCTCGATCCTGCGCGATCACGGATACCGAACCGGGGGGGCTGTCTCGAGCTTCGTGATGCGCGCCGAGACGGGGATCGCGCGCGGGTTCGAGCACTGGGACGACGCGACGACGCTCGCCCCGGCACGGACGATCAGCTCGTGGCAGCGCGACGGCGAGGCGACGCGACGCGCCCTCTCGGAGTGGCTCGGTCCCCATCCTTCCGGGGCGATCTTCGCCTTCCTCCACCTCTACGAGCCGCACTTCCCGTACACGCCCCCCCAATCCTGCGGATCGCGGTTCGAGGACCCGTACGACGGTGAAGTCGCCTGCGCCGATGCGGTCGTCGGCCGTTTCCTCGACGAGCTCCGCGCCCGAGGCCTCTACGACCAGGCCCTCGTCATCCTCCTGTCGGATCATGGTGAGGGACTCGGAGACCACGGAGAGCTCGAGCACGGCGTATTTCTCTATCGGGAGGCGATCCAGGTCCCGCTCCTGGTGAAGCTCCCGGGCAACGCCAAGGCCGGAGAGGAGATCTCGCATCCGGTCTCGCTGACCGACGTCTTCCCGACGGTTCTCGCGCAACTCGGGATCGCCCGGTCGGACGACGGCGACGGGGTCGATCTGTTCTCGGCTCCCGAGCCCGGGCGCCTCGTCTACGGCGAGTCGTATTACCCGCGGCTGCACTATGGGTGGAGCGAGCTGTTCTCGCTCGTGGGGGAGGAGGAGCATCTGATCGAAGCGCCGGTGGTCGAGCTCTACGACTACCGGGCCGATCCGGGCGAGACGCGGAACCTCGCCGCGGAGCGGCGCCGCGAGGTAGCCTCGATGCGCGAGCGGATCGAGACGATTCGTTCCGCGCATCCGTTCGAGGAGCCGCAGGCCGCCGACCCCGAGACCGCCCGGAAGCTCGCCTCGCTCGGATATCTCGGCGGAGGGGGTTCGAGCGCGTCCGGTGCGAGGCCCGATCCGAAAGCGAAAGTCGAGCTGCTGACGCTCTTCGGCCGCGGCGCCGGAAGCCTCCAGCGCGGGGATCACGGCGCGGCGATCGAGATCGGCCGCGCCATTGTGCGGGACGATCCCGGCTTCCTGCAGGCGTGGGGGCTGATCGCCGCCGCTCATCGCGAACGGGGCGAGCACGAGCCCGCTCTCGAAGCGCTCCGCGAGCAGATGAGGCGCGCGCCCGGTCATCCCCAGATCGCGCTGGCGACCGCATCGCTGCTGACCGAGATGCGCCGATGGGACGAGGCGAGGAGCCACGCGGAGCTCGCCGTGGCTTGGGCGCCGTCGCTGGCGTGGGAAACGATCGGAGGGATCGAGCTCGCGCGCGGAGAGCTCGACGCGGCTCTCGCCGCCGCCGCGAAGGCGGCCGAATCGGCCCCGCTCCGCATCCAGCCGCTCATCATCGAGTCGCAGGTGCGGCGAGCGCGGGGCGAGCTCGGATCCGAGCTCGCGCTTCTCGACCGCGTACGAGCGAGGATCGCGCAGGGTCAGGCGCCGCCGCTTCCCGATCTCGAGCTCCATCGCGGCGAGGCCCTCCTGAAACTGCGTCGCGCTGCGGAGGCGGAGGCGGCTTTCCGCGCCGAAACCGAGTCGTTTCCCGCGAATCACCGCGCCTGGGCGAGCCTGGCGCTGGTCGTCGGCGCGGGCGGCCGGAAGGAGGAGGCTCGCGCCATCCTCGTCCGCGGACTTGAGCGGAGTCCGGGCGCCGCCATGCGGCGCGCCGCACGCGACGCGCTCACCATCATGGGAGATGCCGAGGGACTGCGAGAGCTCGGCATCGACGGGAGCTGACCGCTCATGCGCCGATTCGCCGTCTCGCTTTCCGCGGTCCTCTCGCTCGCCCTGGCGGGCTGTCGTACGGAAACCGCCGGCACCGACGGCGCCGGTCCGGTCGTCGTCATCTCGGTCGACACGCTGCGCGCCGATCACCTCCCCGTTTACGGGGCGGCCGGGATCGAGACCCCGGCGCTCGACGCCCTCGCCGCCGACTCGATCGTCTTCGAGAACGCCTACAGCCAGGTCCCGCTGACTCTCCCTTCGCACGCTTCGATGCTCACCGGCCGGCTCCCCGCATCGATCGGCGTGCGCAACAACCTCGGGTATCGATTCGACCCCTCCGTTCCTTCCATCCCGACCCTGCTCGGGAGCCGTGGCTTCGCGACCGCAGCCTTCGTCTCGGCCTGGGTTCTGCGCGGAGAGTCCGGCCTGGGCGGGGCGTTCGACGTCTACGACGACCGTTTCGAGAGCCGGCCGGGGGCGATCGCCGGCGAGATCCAGCGCGACGGCGAGTCGACCGTCGCCGCGGCGATCGACTGGATCCGCGGCCGGTCCGACGACCGCTTCTTCCTGCTGGTCCATCTGTTCGAGCCGCACGCTCCATACGAGCCGCCCGAACCCTTTCGCTCCAGATATGCGACAGCCCCCTACGACGGCGAGATCGCGGCCGCCGACGCCGCCGTCGGCCGTCTGCTCGGCAATCTGCGCGACGCCGGCCTCTACGACGACGCGACGATCGTCTTCATGTCCGATCACGGTGAGGGCCTCGGCGACCATGGCGAAGCCGAGCACGGGATCTTCCTCTATCGCGAAGCGATCCGCGTTCCGCTGTTTCTCAAGCTTCCGCGTCGCGAGATGGCGGGCACGAGAGCCGGCGCGCCCGCCGCCCTGATCGACGTCTTCCCGACGATCATATCCCGCGCCGGAATCGATCCGGGCGAAGTCCCGGGCGTGGAGCTCGAGCGGATCGCGCTCGGAGAAGTTCCCGATCGCCGCATCTTCAGCGAGACGATGTACCCGCGGATCCATCTGGGCTGGAGCGATCTGGCCTCGCTCGTCGACCGCTCCCATCACTACATCGAAGCCCCGAGGCCGGAGCTGTACGATCTCGCCGAGGATCCGGGAGAGACGAAGGACGTGCTGGCTGACCAGCGGCGCATCTATGCGTCGATGCGTCGCGAGATGTCCGGATACGACCGATCGCTCGCGCCGCCGGGGGCGGTCTCGCCCGAGGAAGCGGCGAAGCTCTCGGCGCTCGGCTATCTGGGCGGCCCCTCGGCCTCCGCCGGAGGCGAGCTTCCCGACCCGAAGGACCGCATTGGCGACCTCGAGCGCTTCGGCGAGGCGGGCTCGCTCGTTCGCGCGGGAAATCCCGCGGATGCGATCCCGATTCTCGAACGGGTCGTCGAGGCGAGTCCCGCGTTCGCCGACGCCTGGACGCTCCTCGCGAAGGCGTACGAGGGGAGCGGCCGGACCGAGGAAGCGATCGAGGCGTACCGCCGGACGATCGAGGTCGCGCCGATGCTGGCGCCGGGGACGGCGTTGTCGATGGCCGAGGCGCTGCTCGAGCTCGGGCGATTCGATGAAGCGCTCGCGCACGCCGATCTGGCGCTCGAGGCCCACCCGGGCCCGGCGCGGCTCGCGCGAGCGAAGGCGCTCCTCGGCAGGCGCGACGCGGAGGCGGCGGAGCTCGAGATCCGGCAGATCCTCGACGATCCCTCGCTCCAGCTCGACGGGCTCGTCCTGCTCGCAGAGCTCCGAGCGGGTCAGAAGCGCCTCGACGAAGCGCTGTCCCTCGTCGATTCGGTCGAGATCCGGCGCGCCGGTCGCGAGGTCCCGAATCTCTGGCTCGTCCGCGGCGACGTCCTCGCCCGTCTCGGCCGCGTGGCCGAAGCGAAGCAGGCGTTCCGCCGCGAGACCGCCGCCTTTCCGAAGAACCGGGAGGCGTGGGTCCGCCTCGGCGCACTCCTGCTGCTCGAAGGCGACGCCGCAGCGGCCGAAAGCGCGATGCAGGCGATGCTGCGCGAGAACCCCGGACCCTCCAGCCGCGCCATGGTCGCCGGCGCGTACCGCAGCCTCGGCCGTCCCGATCTCGCGCGCCGCTGGGAGTAGACCGCCAGGGTCCGGAGTCGCGAATCCGCGCCGGCCTCGGACCGGGTTCGGATGCATAATCGCCGGAAGATCGGAAGGACATCCATGCGCCTCGCGACGTTCTCCCTCACTCTCGCCGTCCTGATCTGCTTCGGGGCGTCGGCGCGCGCGGAGCCCTCGCCCCCGGGCGCCGACCGCGCCGCTCTGCTCGGGGCTGCCCGCGAGATCATGACCGCCGTCCGCTATCCCGCCGTGGTCACCGTCGACGCGTCGGGACGGCCGCAGGCGAGAGTCGTCGACGCGTTCGATCCCGAACCCGGCATGACCGTCTGGTTCGCCACGAACCCGAAGAGTCGCAAGGTCGCGCAGATCCGCATCGATCCTCGAGTCACCCTCTACTATTTCGATCCTCGGGATCCCGGACAGGGCTACGTCACCCTGCTCGGCCGGGCGCGACTCGTGAATGAGGAATCGGAGAAGCAGGCGAGGTGGAAGGAGGGGTGGGAAGCGTTCTGGCCCGACCGCGGCGCGGGCTACCTGCTCGTGGAAGTCACCCCGGAACGCCTGGAGATCGTCAGTCCGGACCGAGGGATCGACGGCGATCCGGTCACCTGGGCCCCCCCGGCGGTCGAGCTCGGGCGAGAGCGACCGGTCAAGGAGTGAAGGCGCGTCAGAGGAGTAGTGTCCTGTAACGTCGGAATCGATAGCAGATGGCGAGCCAGGTGCTATTGATTCCGGCGTTACAGGACACTAGCGAGGCCACGATGCGCACCGCGAAAGAATCGTTCGTTCGATCCGCCGCCGTCACGGCTCCTCCCGTCGACAGAGGGATGAATCCGCGGCACCGCGTCCGCAGGATCATCGAGCCTGGGGAGGCGCCGAAGCTCGACCCCTTTCTGATGCTCGCCGAGGACTGGTTCATGCCGGGAACGTTCGGCGACCATCCGCATCGGGGCTTCGAGACGGTGACGCTCGTGCTCGAGGGAGGAGTCGAGCATCGCGACGATCGCGGAGGGCACGGAGTGCTCGAACCGGGCGACGCGCAATGGATGACGGCCGGCCGGGGGGTGGTCCACAGCGAGGAGGCGGCCCCGGAGGGGGCGCATACGCTGCAGCTCTGGCTGAACCTGCCGTCGGGGCTGAAGATGACCGAGCCGAGCTATCAGGATCTGCGGGGGGAGCAGATGCCGGAACGGCGCGAGGAAGGAGCCCGAATCCGGGTGTTCGCCGGGGAGGCGTGGGGGGTTCGCGGGCCGGCGCGCACTCTGCACCCGGTCACGATGCTCGAGATCTGGCTCGAGCCGGAGGCTTCCATCGGTCTCGGTCTCCCGGGAGACGATACGGCGTTCCTCTACGTCATCGAAGGGAGCGGAAGGTTCGGTGCGGAGGGGGCGATGGCGGGTGCGGGGGAGCGGGTGGTGTTCGAGCGCGGGCCGCAGGGAGCCTCCTCGTCGGTCATCGCATTCGCCGACGGGCCGCTGCACGCCGTGTTCTGGTCGGGCAGTCCGATTCGCGAGCCGATCGCCGCCGGCGGACCGTTCGTGATGAACACCCGGGAGGAGCTTTTGCAGGCATTCGCCGACTACAGTCAGAGGCGGTTCTGAGCCGTGAGCAATCTGGAAGCGAGACCGTCGCCCGAGCGCTGCCCGAACGAGCCGTGCGAGGGGCCGATGCTCGAGAGCTGGCCGGCGCGCGAGGAGGCGATCGGGGAGCTCTCGATCCGGCGTGCCCTGCCGGCGCGCCGCCGGCGCACGGTCGGGCCGTGGTGTTTCCTCGACCGATATGGCCCGATCCGCTTTTCGGAAGGGAAGCCGATGGACGTCGCGCCGCATCCCCACATCGGCCTCCAGACGGTTTCCTGGCTCCTCGACGGTGAAGTGCTCCATCGAGACAGCCTCGGATTCGAGCAGCTCGTCCGGCCGGGCGAGCTCAATCTGATGACCGCCGGTCGTGGAATCGCGCACTCGGAAGAGACGCCCGAGGCGAGCTCGGGCCGGCTCAGCGGAGTGCAGCTCTGGATCGCGCAGCCGGGGGCGAGCCGCGAGGGCGAGCCGGCTTTCCACCACCACGCTGCGCTCCCGCGCGTCGAGCGCGACGGCGTGCGCGCCACCGTCATTCTCGGAGAGCTCGCCGGAGAGCGCTCCCCCGCGGCCCTCTTCTCACCGCTGGTCGGCGCGGAGCTGCGGCTCGAGGGGGCGGCGGAAACGGCCCTTCCGCTCGAGCCGCGCTTCGAGCACGCGCTGTTCGTCCTCGACGGAAGCGCATCGCTGGCGGGGGAGGATCTCGCGCCCGACACGCTCCACTTTCTCGGAAGCCGGCGCGATCACGTCGCGCTCGCGGGCCGCGGACCTGCATGCCTGCTCCTCATCGGCGGGCTTCCTCTCGGCGAGCCGATCCTCATGTGGTGGAACTTCGTCGCGCGGACCCACGAGGAGATCGCCGACGCGCGCGAAGCGTGGGAGCGCGGCGAAGCCCGTTTCGGCGCGGTCGCCCGTTACCGTTGGCCGCGGCTCGACGCTCCGCCCCTTCGCGCGAAAGCGAAGCCGAATCCGGCGTCGTGAGGCTCCCGGCTCAGGGCCGGACCGCTGAATCCTCGAGGAGCCCTCGGAACTCCTCGAGGGCTTTGTTCCAGGTGTCGCCCGCCACCGCGTGCAGATCGTTGTGGCCGGCGCCGGGAACCCACAGCGCCTGCTTCGGCCCGGGCGCTGCGGCGTGGAGCGCCTTTCCGTGCGAGAGCGGGATGATGCGGTCGCGGATCCCGTGGATGACGAGGACCGGGCATCGCACGTTGCGGATCTCGCGCAGATTCGGGAAGCGGTCGAAGGGGAGGAGCGGCACGCGGGTGACCACCCGGAAGGCGCTCGTGAATCCGCTTTCGATCACCAGCCCCCCTACAGGCTCCCGCGCCGCGAGATGCGTCGCCGGTCCCGACCCGACCGAGCGCCCGTAAGGCACGATGGCCGCGGGCGGAATACCGAGCTCCCCGGTCGCCCAGCGATAGATCGCTTCGACGTCGGAGGTCACGTTCCGGGCGGTCGCCGGGCCTCCGCTGCTCAGACCGTAGCCGCGGTAATCCCAGCCGACGACTCCAAAGCCGGCGTCGCGGATCTCCGCGAGCAGCGGCGCGAGATGTCCGAGATCCTCCGCATTCCCGTGACTGAAGACGATCGTGAAATCGGCCTCCGGGTTCGGCAGATGGAGAGCCGCGATCCGCACGCCGTCCCCGACCGGGATCAGGTGCACCGGCAGCTCGCCCTGCCGGTACGACGATCGCGGAGGAAGAAAGATCTGCCGGTCGGCGGTCAGCGCCGCGAACGCGGCGAGTGCCACCCATCCGGCGAGCACGAACAGGAGAAGCTTGATCATCGCGCGCGGGATCCCCCTGCAGGCCCCCATTCTGCACCATTGCCGTCGCGAGTGAACCGCTTCGGCTCGGAGCCGGTGATCGCGTTCGCCGGTTGATGCATCCGGATCCTCGGTTGTGGTCGAATGGAGCTCGTCATGCGATCACTCATCCCCGCTCTCGCCCTCGTCTTGGCTTCGTGCGCTCACTCGGGCCCGTCCTCCGCGCAGCGGCGAGTCGAAG
The DNA here is from genome assembly GCA_035544735.1 of Thermoanaerobaculia bacterium. Lineage (GTDB taxonomy): Bacteria > Acidobacteriota > Thermoanaerobaculia > Gp7-AA8 > Gp7-AA8 > DATKCD01. The sequence continues at coordinate 10,573 of DATKCD010000111.1, read as the reverse complement.
CGGTCTCGCTCCTCGGCTCGCCGCTCTACGCCCCTCCTCTGTCCGGCGAGGTTCGAGCGAAGCGGGAATCGGAACTGGCCGAAGCACTCGAGCGGCTCGCGCGTGCGCCGGAGGATCCCGATGCCCTCATCTGGGCGGGCCGCCGGCTGGCCTATCTCGGGCGTTACCGCGAAGCCGTCGAGACCTTCACGCGCGGCATCGAGCTTCATCCGGCTGATGCAAGGATGTTTCGCCACCGCGGCCACCGCTACATCACGCTCCGGCGCTTCGCCGACGCGATCCGCGATCTGGAGCGAGGAATGGCGATCGCCGCATCCCGGCCCGACGAGATCGAGCCCGACGGCCTTCCGAACCCGCGGAACGTCCCGATCGGAACGCTCCGTTCGAATCTCGCGTACCACCTCGGCCTCGCGCACTATCTCCAGGGGGACTTCGATCGCGCGGCCGCGGTCTTCTCCGACGAGCTCGCCCGGGCGAACAACGCCGACCGGGTCGTCTCCGCGTCGTACTGGCTCCATCTGAGCCTGCGCCGCCTCGGGCGGGACGACCAGGCGCGCGCGATACTCGAGCGTATTCCAGCGGCGGCCGAGGTCATCGAGAATCACGCGTATCGCGATCTGTTGCTGCTCTTCCGCGGCGACGCCAGCGCGCAGGAGCTGATGAGGAAGGCGGAGGAGGGGATCGATGCGGCGACCGTCACGTACGGTGTGGGGGCGGCCGCTCTGATCGAGGGTGATCGCGCAGCGGCGGCGAGCCTGTTCCGCGAGATCCTCCGCAACCCGCAATGGGCCGCGTTCGGTTACATCGCGGCCGAGGCGGACCTGGTCCGCGAGGAGCGGCCGCCGTGAACGTGGTCATCCGGGATGGCGGGATCCCCGCGGTTGACGAGCGCGTCCGCGTCCCCCCATCCGAGGAGGCCGGGGATGAGGATCCCCCGGCCTCGGGACGGGTCAGAGAAGAACGATGAGCAGAACCACCACCGCGCCGATCAGGACGTAGGTCCACTGCTGGGTGGTTATGCCGGCGGCCTGGATCTGCTGGAGGTTCTGCGAGAGCGAGCGCAGATCCTCGTTGCTGAGATTCGCCAGGCGGCTGTCGATCTCGTCCTTCGTGAATCCATGCGCTGCGAGCGCCTCGCTCACCCCTTCCATCGAGACGACCTGATCGATCGCCGCGAGGTCGGCTTCGCGCGTATCGAGCGACTGATTCTCGGCGGTCTTCGAGGGAACCATCCCTCCGAGCGCCGGATTGGCGATGAGAAGCACCAGGGCCAGGACAGCGAATTTCGAAACGTGTTTGTACACCGATCCCTCCTTGTCGTCGACTGATCCGGCCGTGAGGAAACCCTACTGCTTCCGCCCGCCCGGCGTCATGCGAACGCGAGAGCAAGGCTTTTGCCATGAGCATGGCGAGCTCATCTGTTCTCCAGCCGGCTTCGAACCGGAGATAGAATTCAGGCTGGCCCCGTTGCTGGCGGCAGACTCGACGGGAAGGAGCCCGGGATGAAATTCAAAGCCGGAGTGACGTTCGTTGCGGTCGTGCTCGTCATCGGGACGGGATGTTCGACCTCTCGCGCGGGGGCGCCCGCTCTGGCGGATTCCGGCCGCTTCGACGAGGCCCTCGAGCGCGACGCGATCGTCGAAGTGATGACGGCGGCCGCCGAATGGCAGCTCGCGAATCCATCGGAGCATCCGCCATGGGACTGGACGCAGGCGCCGTTCTGGATCGGCGTGAACGCCCTGGCTCCGCTCTCGGACGACCCCGAGCGGTATCTCGCGGCGGCTCGACGGAACGGCGAGGAGAACCGCTGGCGGCCGGGCCCGCGTCCACTCTGTGCCGACGATCACGCGATCACGCAGAGCTACTTCCACCTCCACCGCATCGACGGCGACCGGGAGAAGATCCAGCCGGCCCTGCAGATGTTCGACGCGGTCGTGCTCTTTCCCTTCGACGAGTCGCTCGAGTTCGAGTCGTGGGAGAAGACCTGGCGCCAGTGGACGTGGTGCGATGCCCTCTTCATGTCGCCTCCCGCTCTCGTCATGGCGACCAGGGCGACCGGCGATCGCCGGTACCTCGAGTTCATGAACCGGATGTGGTGGAAGACGACGGACTATCTCTACGACGAGGACGAGCACCTCTACTACCGCGACAGCCGCTTCTTCGACCAGCGCGGTCCGACCGGAAGAAAGATCTTCTGGAGCCGGGGAAACGGCTGGGTCCTCGCGGGTCTCGCGCGCGTGCTCGAAGACATGCCGCCCGACTACCGTGAGCGCCCCCGATACGAAACGCTCTACCGGGAGATGGCGGAGAAGGTCGCCACGCTCCAGCAGAGCGACGGCTACTGGCGGTCGAGCCTTCTCGATCCCGACACCCTGCCGCTTCCCGAGACGAGCGGGACGGCGTTCTACGTCTACGGTCTCGCGTGGGGCGTCAACCGCGGCGTTCTCGACCGAGCGAGCTACGAGCCGGTGATCCGGCGGGGATGGGCAGCTCTGGTGCGGGCGCTCCACCCGGACGGGAAGCTCGGGTGGGTGCAGCGCATCGGCGACCAGCCGGGCGAGACCTCGGCGGACGGCACCGAGATCTACGGCATCGGGGCGCTGCTGCTCGCCGGGAGCGAGCTCCATCGACTGGCGCCGAGGTGAGCTCGGTCGGGCCGCGGCTTCGACCTCACTCCGGCGGGGTGGGGCGGGGGGCCGCCCGCCAGGCCAGCCAGGCGGGGATGCCGGCGAGGACGATGGCGAGGCCGATCGCGCTGTTCGCAGGATGGCGCCAGACCGTCGCCGCGACGACCGCGAAGCAGGCGGCCACGAAGAGGACGGTGGTGACGGGATGGCCGGGCATGCGGAGCCCCTCGGGCCGGCCGGTCCCGTTGGGGCCGAGCCTTCGGCGAAAGAGGATCAGGGCGACTCCGGTCAGGCCGAAGAAGATGAAGTCGACCGAGACGACGTAGTTGAGGATCTGCTCGTAACGGCCGGACATGGCGATCACGAGGGCGACCGCGCCCTGGAGCGCGATCGCGACTGCCGGCACGCGGGTCACGGGATGAATCTTCGCCACGCTCCGAAAAAACGAGCCGTCACGCGCCATGGCGAGATAGACCCGCGGAGCCGTGAGCATTCCCTGACTGAGAAATCCGAGCGTCGAGATGGCGATCCCGACGGCGATCAGCTTCGCGCCGGGCTCGCCGAGCGCCGCCCGCATGACTGCGGAGGCGGGCGTGGTGGTCGCGGCGAGGCCTTCGGGACCGAGGGCTCGGAGGCAGACCACGTTCACGCCGACGTAGAGGGCGATCACGCCGCAGACGCCGGCGACCAGCCCGATGGCGAGATCGCGTCCCGGCCTGCGCAGCTCGCCCGAGACGAAGCTCGCCGTCTGCCATCCGCCGTAGGCGAACATCACCGGGGTCAGCGCGGCGCCGAAGCTCGCCAGCTCGCCGAGCGAGCGCGGGATCCCTCCGATCTGTTCGATCCGGCCGCCGGGGACCAGAGCGGCCCCGGCGACGATCAGCATCCCGATCGCGCCGATCTTCAACACCATCAGCGCCGACTGCGTGTTGCTCCCGGTCCGGACGCCGAACAGGTTGACGACCGTGAGTGTGAGCAGCGCCGCGGCGGCGATCGTCCAGTCCGCAGCGCCGCTCCCGGTCAGCTCGATCACGTAGCGCGCGAACGTGATCGCGACCGCCGCCATCCCGCCGCTCTGGACCACCAGCAGCAGCGCCCATCCGTACAGAAACGCCACCGCCGGATGGAGGGCGTCCCGGAGGTAGGCGTACTGCCCGCCGGTCTCGGGACGGAGCGAGGCGAGCTCGGCCCAGATCAGGGCGCCGAGCAACGCGACGACCCCTCCGGCGATCCACGCCCCCAGGATCAGCGCCGGCGTGTTCACGATCCGCGCCACCACGTAGGGGTTGATGAAGATCCCGGAGCCGACGATGCCCCCCATCACGAGCATCGTCGCGTCGAACGCGCCGAGACGCCGGACGAGCTGGGGCTGACTCACGCCGCCATTATCACATCGTGCAGAGCGGAGGATGCGTGACGTCTCCCTCTCCCCGTCCGGATCGCGCAGGTTTTGGTACGTCCAGTGACATCGTTTACAGAAGTCCAGAGACATCGTTTACAGGTCGAGACTGCACAATCGGCATCTGGAGGAAGTCTGGATGCCATGGAGCAAGGGACCTGTGGACGAGCGAATGCAGATGATTCAACTGTGGCTGGCAGGGGTGCCGATCTCAACGATCGCAAGTATGAAGAAGGTCACCCGACCGTGCGTGTACAAGTGGATTGAACGTTACCTCGAGATGGGGCCTGAGGGGCTGACGGAGCGGAGTCGAGCTCCTGAGAGCAACCCACGGAAGATACCGGACCAGATCGTGGCAGAGCTGATCGAGTTACGGAAGAGATCCAAGGCATGCGGTCCCTCGACGCTGGCCGACGTGCTCAACAGACAGCACGGGAGGAAGGTGATCAGCCGCAGTTCGGCGGCGGCGATCGTAGCGAAGCACGGACTGGCGCGAAAGCGGCGGCGCCGCCATCGAGGCGGTGTGGATCCCACAGCGCCGGCCATTCCCGCGGTGGGGCCAGGCCACACCATGACCGCGGATCACAAAGGAAAGTTTCGACTCGGGAACGGACAGTACTGCCACGCGCTGACCATCGCGGATCTGTTCAGCCGGTACGTCTACGCAATCGACGCGAGTTCCTCGACCGGTCTCGCGCACGCGATGAAGGTGTTCGAGCGCGTGTTTCGGGAATGGGGTATCCCCGAGCAATTGCTGACAGATAACGGGACGCCGTTCTGCGCAGCCAAATCTCTCGGTGGCCTGACCCAGCTCTCCAAGTACTGGCTCAAGCTCGGAATCCAGGTTCGCCGGATCGACCCGGGAAAGCCCCAGCAAAATGGCGTGCATGAACGAATGCACCGAACACTGAAGCAAGCCGTCTGCCGCGAACCGGCCTGCTCGCTCCGCGGTCAGCAACGGCTGTTCGCTCAGTTCCCCAGCGAATACAACGAGGTTCGTCCTCATCGCGGTCTGGACGGAAGAGTGCCGGCCGAGGTGATCAGACCAAGCGCGAAGCCTTACCCGCGCAAGGTCGAGATCATTGACCCGGATCACTTTCTGATGCGCCGCGTCCGGAACACCGGGCAGTTCAAATGGAAGGGTGAGCTGCTGTTCCTGAGTCTGGTCCTGATCGATGAGTACATCGGGCTCGAGCTGGTCGACGAGGCCCTCTGGGATATCTACTTCGGGCCTCAGCGACTGGCATTGTTCGATGAAAGCACTGGAACGCTGACGAAAGCCGGTCGGAGCTCGGCCGCGGCTTCCACGTAGGGTGAGAAGCGCGCGGCCGAGCCCCGACCTCCCAGTCACGTATCGTGACCTGTAAACGATGTCGCTGGATTGACATTTTGCGCGGGCGTTTCTTCGGGGAGAGGGTCGGGGTGAGGGGTTGCCGTGAGCCCTCTCGATTCAGGAGCCACGAAGCGAGGCTCGTGCCGGGGATCGTGCAGAGCGGAGAGCTCGTGCAGTGACTCCTCCATGATCATGATTTCCGGCTCGCGGCTTCGTTCTCGCGTCAGCACAGACGCGACGCGAGCTCCGCGCTTCGGGTGGCGCGAATCGCGGCTGCGGCCGGCGACCCGTCACCCTGACCCTCTCCCCGAATCTCACTCGTACCGTTGTAGCGACATCCCGGCGGGGAGAGGGAGACCAGGACACTGGTGGACTGGTTCTATTCCGCGGGCGTCTCCGACCGGACGGCGAGGAACCACGGCTCGCGGCGGCCGAATCCGCTTCCGAGCGCCACGCCGATCCCGACGATCGAAGCGGCGATCCAGACGACGTTTCCGACGACCGGAACGAGGCGAAGCGCGCCGAAGGTCACCGCCCCGATGAGGGTCAGCGTCAGATCTCCCCTCCGCCAGCCCCGGCGCGCCTCGGCATGCGAGCGCGGTCCGGCGAGCATCACGCCGGTCGCATGGAACAGCGCGACCATCCCGAAGACCTTCACCGCCAGGGCGAGCGCCCCGAGGATGGCGAGCAGCACCACGCCCACGCCGTAGGGAACGAGATATGCGAAGACGATCGCGGTCAGGACGAAGCTGGTGAAGGCGACCAGTCCGAGCAGGAAGGAGTAGAACAGGCTGGACCGGACTTCGAGCGAGGTGGCGCGCACCTCGCGGCCCGCGAGGACGGCGATCGGGATCGAGACGGCGATCCAGAACAGAGTCAGAGCGAGCTTGATGGCGGCGGCGGCCAGAGAGAACGGCTCGTTGATCACGTCGATGAGAGCCTCGCCGCTGCGGTCGGCGCCGAGAGCTCCGACGACTCCGCTGGGGACCCAGAGCTCCCCGCCGACGCGCTCGCGGGTCAGGCCTCGGACCGTACCGCCGAAGACGATCAGGTTCCGCTCGATCCGTCCCTCGCCCCGGAGCTCGATCGCGGCGCCGATGGCGATGAGATCGCCGCGGATCGCCGACTCGACCAGAAGCGTGCCGCCGAGGACCTGCACGTCGCCTTCGACGGGTCCGCGGATCGCGACGTCCTTCCCGATCAGCACCAGGTCGTGCTCGGCGCTCCGGACCGCGCGCTGATCTCCGGCGGCGCCGGCCGGGCCGAACAGCACGAGCAGCAGCACCGCGGCGAGCAGTGCCAGCGCCGATCCGGCCGCTTTAACGGGGGTCGACATCGTACCCCCTCGGCCCGCGGCGCAGCAGAAGCAGCAGAAGCGCGTTCACGACCACGAATGCGACCGCGACCGCGACGTGGAACGCCCGAGGCGCGTTCCGGAGGAGCTCGCCGAGCGAGCTCGTGACGACGAACCCGACTTCTCTCGCCCTCAGGAGCCCGCGCGCCGTCTCGCGGAACCCTTCGATCGGCGGGATCCCGACCAGGAAGAAGCCGGCAGCGGCGATCAGGAAGGCCGCGGCCAGAACGATTCCCGCGAGCGCCCAGGCGCGATGCCGCGCCCCCTCCCACGGGGCCACCGGGAGACGGTCGGCCACCAGCGCTGCGATCGAGCCGCTCGCCTCCGGCATCGTGGCGGCTAGATCGCGGTCGAGCCGCTCGAGCCGGCTCGCCCGCTGCCGGCAGTCGTCGCAGTCCGACAGATGCGCCCGGTTCGCGTCCGGGTCATCGATCCAGCGCTGGCATGCGGGGTCGGTCATCACGTCTCCGTGTACGTTGCGAGCCGGTCCTTCAACAGATTCCGTGCCCGGAACAGCTTGTTCTTGACCGTTCCGAGCGGCAGCTTCGTCAATCCCGCGATCTCCTCGTAGGAAAGCTCCGCGAAATGCCGGAGCTGGATGAGCTCGCGGTAGTCCGGTGGGAGATGGGCGACCGCCTGATCGATGGCCGCCGCCAGCTCCTTGTTCCTGAGGTCGCGGTAGGGCGAGACGCCGGCATCCGCGAACTGCCATTCCTTCCCGTCCGCATCATCATCCGCCGGCCTCGTCAGCGAGATCTCGGGAAGCGTCTTCTTCCGCAGGGCATCGATGGATGCATTCTGCGCGATCCGGAAGATCCAGGTCGAGAACTGGTACTTCGGGTCGTATCGGTCCAGCGCGAGGTACACTTTGGTGAAGATCTCCTGCGCCAGATCGTGCGCTTCCTCCCAGCGACGCGTCACGCGATAGACGTAGTTCACGAGACGCCTCTCGTATCGCGCCACCAGGTCGCCGAACAGCTCGGACTCGCCGGCGAGAATACGGGCCACCAGGGCCCTGTCGTCCAGCGGGCTCCGCTCTGACATCAGTTTCCTACGACTCCCGGAGTCGAAAGTTTCCGTGCGATCATAGCAGCCGCGTCGGGGCGAGCGCTGCTGGTCTCCCGCGCGCCCGAACCATGATCGAGATCGAGCGCCTGGTCAAGCGCTATGGGAACTTCGCAGCGGTCGATGATGTCTCGCTGACCGCCCGACCGGGGGAGATCTTCGGGTTCCTCGGCCCCAACGGCGCCGGCAAGACCACGACGATCCGCATCCTCGCCGGCCTCTCGCTCCCCTCGTCGGGGCGGGTCCGGGTGGGCGGGATCGACGTGGTGGAGCGTCCCACCGAGGCGAAGGCGATCACCGGCTACGTGCCCGACCGCCCCTTTCTCTACGAGAAGCTGACGGGGCGGGAGATGCTCCGTTTCGTCGCCGACCTCTACCGCCGTCCATGGTCGGAATGCGAGGCGCGCTCGCGGGACCTGCTCGAGCTGCTCGCCCTCGAGGGATGGGAGGACGCCCGGATCGAGAGCTACTCGCACGGCATGAAGCAGAAGCTCGTCCTGATCTCGGCGCTTCTGCACGACCCGGCGGTGCTGGTGATCGACGAGCCGATGGTGGGGCTCGACGCGCTCGCGCAGAAGCAGGTCCGGCGGCTGCTCCGGGCGGAGGCGGACCGGGGGAAGACGGTCTTTCTGACCACGCATACGCTGTCGGTGGCCGAGGCGGTGTGCGACGCGATCGCGATCATCCATCGGGGAAAGATCGCGGCGGAGGGACCGACGCGCGAGGTCGTCGCGAGGGGAGGGCGGGAGGGGTCGGACCTCGAGGACGCCTTCCTGGCGATCACCTACGGAGAGGATTGAGGCGTGCGCGTCGGCGAGCTGCGCGCGCGCTGGAAGGCTGCGGCCGAGCGGCGGAGCATCTCTCCGCGCGACGTCGACGTGCTACTCGGAGACCTGCTCGAGCGGCCTCTGTCCTGGCTGCTCGCGCACGAGGATGACGAGGTTCCACCCGATCCCGCCCGCGAGCTCGCGGCCAGAATGCAGCGCCGTCTCGACCACGAGCCGCTCCAGTACATCCGGGGCCGAACCGAGTTCTTCGGCCGCGAGATCGTCGTCGCTCCCGGCGTGCTCATCCCCCGCCCCGAGACCGAGCATCTCGTCGAGCAGGCTCTCGGCCGGATCCGCCCGGGAGGCCTCGTGCTCGAAGTCGGCACCGGCAGCGGCTGCATCGCGATTTCGCTCGCGCTGGAGCGCCCCGACCTCCGCATCACCGCGACCGAGATCTCGCTCCGCGCCGCCGCCGTCGCGGCGCACAATGCACGCGTCCACGGCGCGCGCGTCCGTCTCGTCGTCACCGATGTGTTCGAAGCCGTCGCCCAACACGGGCTCGCGGCGATCGTCTCGAACCCTCCCTACGTTCCGGCGGGCGATCTTCACGCCCTTCAGCCGGAGGTCCGCCGTTTCGAGCCGGAGATCGCCCTCACCCCGGGACGGACCGGACTCGAGCTCATCGAGCGGATCGTCGAGGGAGCCCCCCGGCTGCTGGAGTCCGACGGACTCATCCTGCTCGAGATCGGCTTCAGCCAGGCAGCCGCCGTCGAGCGCGCCGCGGCCGGTCGCGGCTGGAAGGCGCGTTTCCACGATGACCTCGCCGGGATTCCGAGGGTCGCGATACTATCCCGCTGACTGCGCCGGACGGAGGCGATCATGGCGGACCCGAACGTCAAATGTCTCTTTTGCCGGATCGCCGCCGGCGAGATTCCGGCGAAACGGGCGTACGAGGACGAGGACGTCGTCGCATTTCACGACGTCAATCCGCAGGCGCCGACGCACGTGCTGGTGATCCCGCGCAGGCACATCGAAAAGCTCGACGAGCTCGAGCCGCAGGACGCGCTCGCGATGGGAAAGGTGCTCGTGCGGGCGGGCTCGCTCGCGCGCGAGCTTCGGATCGATTCGCCCGGATGCCGCCTCGTGATCAACAACGGCGAAGCGGCGGGACAGACCATCTTTCACATTCACGCCCACCTGCTCGGGGGGCGGAGGTTCGGGTGGCCGCCCGGGTAGGGGCATGGACGCCGGGATCTCGAATGCCGAATGCAGAGTGCAGAGTGCAGAATCCAGAAATGGTCGATGGCTGGATTCGCGTACGGTAACCAGGCCACCCGCCCTTTTGGGACTCTTCATTCTGCATCGAGCGCCTCCGGCTCGCTTCCAGGCTTGCGAGTCTGCTCAGAAAACGCAGGACGAAATGCAGAATGCGGAGTGCAGAATGAAGAATCCAGAAATGGTCGATGGCTGGATTCGCTACGGTAATCAAGCCAGCCGTTCGATGACCTCTGCTTTAACCCGGCCGAGACCGATTAGCGATTCAAGTTCGGCAATAGCTTCCTCCAACGAGCAAGGCGGTGAGGCGGGTGCCCGGACTGTGGGGCCGCCATCACCGAGCGAGAAGATCCGGTCCAAACACGGGACGTGACCGCACTCGAGGATATGCGTCCGAGGAAATCCTTGCTGCGCTGTTCGATGCCACGCGCCCGGCGAAACCTTGCGGATCATGCACTGTGCGTTGGCATACCGAAGCAAGAGAGTCATGTGTTCACGGGCAGTCTGTACCGTGGCGGGCTAACGGACCTGCGCTTCAGCCGCGCGGCCCGCACGCGAAATGATAACGCACTCGGCAAAACGTCGGCGCGGGCTGCGGCGGCTGCAAGCGCGAGTTAGGTGTGATGTCTCAGGACGTTGTTCCTTGAAGCGAGTTGTTCATCCGGGCGACTTTCGTCAATCTGAAAGCTCTCAAAACGAACAGGTTGACAGGAAGGTCCCGGATGAACGTGCACAAGAATGCGCGAAGCTGTC
>DATKCD010000110.1:0-96296 GCA_035544735.1 Thermoanaerobaculia bacterium | reverse complement strand
GGAGCCGGCGTCAGGCGGTCTTCTGCGACTCGAGCGCCTTCTTCGCGCTCTCGACGATCGCCGTGAAGCCGGCGGCATCGCGGACGGCGATGTCGGCCAGGACCTTCCGGTCGAGCGACGAGCCGCTGAGCCTCAGGCCTGCGATCAGGCTCGAGTAGCTCATCCCGTTCGCGCGCGCCGCGGCGTTGATGCGGGAGATCCAGAGCTTACGGAACTCTCCCTTGCGGTCCTTGCGGCCGGCGAATGCCGAGACGAGACCCTTCTCGACCTGCTGCTTCGCGATCCGGTGGGAGCGGGACTTCATCCCCCAATAGCCCCTGGCGAGCTTCAGGATCTTCCCGCGGCGGTTTTTGCGCTTGCTGCCCCGTTTGACTCTCATGATTCCTCCTCGTTTCCTTTCGGTTCGGAGCGGCCGGGTCAGGAGGGCATGGGATCGCCACCCGGGCGCGCTCGATCATGGGGGGGCCCTGCGGCCCGCTCCACGTCGGGTCTACATGGGGTCTACATGGGGTCTACAGGTACGGCACCATCCGCTCGACCGTCTTCTGGTTCGCTTTCGAGACCTGGATGGCCTCGGAGAGGCGGCGTTTCCGGCCGGCCGACTTCTTGGTCAGGATGTGCGCCTTGAAGGCACGGTTCCGCCGGATCTTGCCGGTTCCCGTCTTCCTGAACCGCTTGGCGGCGCCCCGATGCGTTTTGAGCTTGGGCATGACTGAAGTCCTCGAACAGCGTCGTTCCGAACCGGGCACCGGTCGGCTGAATTCCCTCGCTTTGCCGCCTCGCCCGGGCGCCCGCCCCCCTTCACTTCGAGGGAGCGAGAATGATGATCATCCGGTTCCCCTGGAGGTCGAAATTCGTCTCGGGGGCCCCCTTCTCCTTCACTTCCGTGATCAGGCGCTCGAGCACGGCCTTCCCCAACTCCTGGTGGGCCATCTCGCGTCCGCGGAACCGGACGATCGCCTTGACCTTCGCCCCGTCGTCGAGGAAGCGAAGGACGTTGTTCTTCTTGAAGTTGAAATCGTGCTCGTCGATCCGGGGGCGGAACTGAACCTCCTTGACGAGGATCACCTTCTGTTTCTTCTTCGCCTCCCCCTGTTTCTTCTTCTGCTGGAACAGGTACTTCCCGTAATCCATGATCTTGCAGACGGGGGGTTTGGCCTGGGGGGCGATCTCGACCAGGTCGAGCTCTTTCTCGCGAGCCATCTCGCGGGCCTTCTCGATGGGGACGATGCCGATCTGGTTGCCTTCGTCGTCGATGAGGCGGACCTCGGGGACGCGGATCAGCTCGTTGATACGGTTCTCGGCCTCCGGGAGCCGGGGGGGGCGGCGCATGAATCGGCGTGGGGTGTAAATGTCTCTTTCCTCCTGAACGAAAACGAGCGACCTGGACGCGCAGCAGCCGCCGCGGACGCGGCCGCATCGCGGCCGCACGTTGGGGGGCTACCTGCGCGTCACTGAGTCACTCGGGTGTCGATCCTTGATGTTTTACCTGGTGCGTGACTGCCCAATCTAGTGAATCGCTCATTCCAAAGTCAAGGAGCGGGTTACGATGAGGCGGCGCGCCAGCTCGATCAGCTCCTCGACCGCGACCGCCCCCTGGTCCCCCCCGGTCCGTTTTCGCACGCTCACCCGCCCGCTCGCCGCTTCCTTCTCCCCCACCACGAGCATCAGCGGGATCTTCCGGAGCTGGGCGGTCCGGATCTTCGCGCCGAGCTTCTCGTTGCTCTCGTCGATTGCAGTCCGGATGCCCGCCGCCTTCAGCCTCTGCTCCACCGTGCGCCCGTAGTCGACGAACTTCTCGGAGAGGGGGAGCACGATCGCTTGCACGGGCGCGAGCCAGAACGGGAAAGCGCCGGCGAAATGTTCCACCAGGATCGCGATGAACCGCTCGAACGAGCCGTAGATCGCCCGGTGGAGCACCGCCGGCCGGTGCGGCGCGTTGTCGCTGCCGACGTAGGTCAGTTCGAACCGCTCCGGCGCGTTGTAGTCGAGCTGGATCGTGCCGAGCTGCCACTTTCGCCCGAGGCTGTCGGAGACGTCGAAGTCGACCTTCGGGCCGTAGAACGCTCCTTCCCCCTCCTTCAGCTCGTAGGGGCGGCCGAGGCTGTCGAGCGCGCTCCGCAGCAGCCCCTCGGCACGGTCCCAGAGCGCATCGTCGCCGATCCGCACCGGCGGACGGGTCGAGAACTTCGCCGTGTACTCGAGTCCGAACGTCCCGTAGACGTGGTCGAGAATCGCGACGAAGCGCCTCACCTCGTCCGGGACCTGCTCCTCGAGACAATAGATGTGCGCATCGTCCTGCGCGAACTGGCGGACGCGAGTGAGCCCGCCGAGCGTGCCGGACGCTTCGTTGCGGTGCAGCACGTCGTAGGTGAGCAGCCGGAGGGGAAGATCGCGATAGCTGTGCCTGGTCATCCCGTAGTAGAGATGATGCGAAGGACAGTTCATCGGCTTGAGCGAGAAGTCGTGCTCGCCGGTCTCGCTGTCGAGGACCAGGAACATGTTCTCCCGGTACTTCCCCCAGTGGCCGCTGATCTCCCAGAGTCCCTTGTTGAACAGGAGCGGGGTCCTGATCTCGACGTAGCCGCTGCCGAGGGTGACCTCGCGCATGAAGCCGGCGAGGACGTTGTAGAGGGTCGTGCCGTTGGGCGTCCAGAATGCGGCGCCGGGGGCGAAAGGGTGGAAGTGGAACAGGTCGAGCTCTTTCCCCAGCTTGCGGTGATCGCGGGCGCGCGCCTCCTCGATCCGTCGCAGGTAGGCGTCGAGCTGCGCCCTGTCGGGCCAGGCGGTGCCGTAGATGCGCTGGAGCATCGCGTTGCGGCTGTCTCCGCGCCAGTACGCCCCCGCGACCGAGGTCAGCTTGAACGCGCCGAGCTTCCCGGTCGAAGGGACGTGCGGCCCGCGACAGAGATCCTTCCACTCGCCCTGCCGGTATACGGACAGCACTTCCGTTTCCGGGATCCCGCGAATGATCTCCGCCTTGTACTTCTCGCCGATCGACTCGAAATGCTCGACCGCGTCGTTGCGCTTCCACTCTTCGCGGCGAACCGGAGTGTCCCGCTTCGCGATCTCCGTCATCTTCTCCTCGATCCGCGCGAGATCCTCGTCGGTGAAGGGGCGATCGGTCGCGAAGTCGTAGTAGAAGCCGTCTTCGATCACCGGCCCGATGGTGACCTGCGTGCCGGGGAACAGCTCCTGGACGGCGTTCGCCATCAAGTGTGCGGTCGAGTGTCGGATCACCTCGAGCCCTTCGTCGCTCTTCGCGGTGACGATCTCGACCTTCGCCCCGTCGGGGACCTTCGCGGCGAGGTCGACGAGCCTTCCGTCGATCTTTCCGGCGATGGCGTCCTTCGCCAGGCGCGGCCCGATGGACGCCGCCACCTCGGCGAGGCTCGCTCCCTCGGGCACCTCTCGTTTCGATCCGTCCGGTAATTCGATGTTCATCACGACCTCGGGTCTCGAGCTCATTCAGTCAATTAAAAAAAAGACAGGGCCGAGGCCCTGTCTTCGTTGCGATTCGTGGCGCGAATGGGACGAACTATCGACAGGGCGCGACGGGCATGCTCACCGTCGTTCGCGTTCGTGCGGTCGTCGGAGTCGTCCGGCGGAACTTCATGCCGCCATTGTAACTCATGGACGCCGCCGGCGATTCCTCTCACAAAAGCCTCAGTGGAGGCTGGACGGGCCGTACAATTGCCCACCCCCACCCCAATCCGAACATGAGCGAGGAGTCAGGATGTCCCAGCCGATCGAACGCCGGAAGACGCCGCTCCATACGAAGATCCTGATCGGCCTCGTCGCCGGCGCCGCCCTCGGCGGCATCCTCAACCTGATCGTCGGCCGGGACGACCCGCGCCTGCTCTGGTTCACCGATCAGGTCACCGACCCGGTCGGACAGCTCTTCCTCAGGCTCCTCCTTCTGCTGGTCGTCCCTCTGGTGTTCTCTTCTCTGGTCGCGGGGGTGGCCGGACTCGGCGACCTGCGCAAGATCGGGCGGATCGGCGTCAAGTCGCTCGTCTACACGGTCGTCATCTCGGCGATCTCCGTCGTCATCGGCCTGACGATCGCGAACGTTCTCCGCCCGGGTGACCGCATCGACCCGGCGACCGCGGCGATGCTCGAAGCGGAGTACGGCGCGCAGGCCGAGGGGACGGTCGAGCGAGCGTCGCTGATCAAGGGGACGCAGACCGACGCGCCGCTGGTCCAGGTCGTCAAGACGATCGTCCCTTCGAACCCGTTCGCCGCCGCCTCGAGCAATCCTCCCGACATGATCGGGCTGATGTTCGTGGCTCTCTTTTTCGGGATCATGCTGACTCTGATCGAGGGGGAGAGGCGCGCGCCGGTCGTCGCTTTCTTCGAAGGGATGTTCGAGGCGGTCTCGGCCGGGATCGGCATCGTGATGCGGCTCGCGCCCTACGCCGTCTTCGCTCTGCTCTTCACGATGACGGCGCGGTTCGGGTTCGGCCTGCTGACCAGCCTCGGCTGGTACGTCGGCGCGGTCCTGCTCGGTCTGTCGATCCACATGTTCGGAACGTACTCGCTCTCGGTGGCCCTCCTTTCGAAGATCTCCCCGCTCGAGTTCTTCAAGCGGATCAAGACGGTCATGATCACCGCCTTCTCGACTTCGTCGTCGAACGCCACCCTCCCGACCGCGATCCGCGTCTCGGAGGAGAATCTCGGCGTCCCGCGCGACATCAACAACTTCGTGCTGACCGTCGGCGCGACCGCGAACCAGAACGGGACGGCGCTGTTCGAGGGACTGACCGTGCTGTTTCTCGCGCAGCTCGCCGGGGTCGACCTGACGGTCGGCCAGCAGCTCATCGTCCTCTACATGGCGATCCTCGGCGGGATCGGGACCGCCGGCGTGCCCGCAGGTTCGATTCCGTTCGTCGTCATCGTCCTCGCGACCGTCGGGGTGAACCCCGCCCTCATCGCCATCATCCTCGGGGTCGACCGCCTGCTCGACATGTGCCGGACGACGCTGAATGTGGTCGGCGACCTGACGGTGGCGACCTGGGTCGCACGAAGCGAGGGGTACGAGCTGCTGCACGAGAAGCCGATGCCGGCGGCGGTCGACCTGTAGGGGGCGGGTGCGTCCCGGACGCCGGTTGACGCCCCCCTTTCCCCTCGCCTATCCTCGCCTCACCTGGCGGAAATACCGGCAGGGACCGTGAGGTTAGGTCCTCCGGATCGGCCGTTCTTTGCACGATTTTCCAGGCGCTTAGCTCAGTTGGTAGAGCATCACCTTCACACGGTGGGGGTCGCCGGTTCGAGTCCGGCAGCGCCTACCATCAATATTCTTTCTTCCTCATCCCCTCGCCCCGCGAAGCGGGGAGAGGGTGGCCGCCGAAAGGCGGCCGGGTGAGGGGATCAATATTCTTTCTTCCTCATCCCCTCGCCCCGCGAAGCGAGGAGAGGGTGGCCGCCGAAAGGCGGCCGGGTGAGGGGATCAATATTCTTTCCTCCTCATCCCCTCGCCCCGCGAAGCGGGGAGAACGGATGAGGAAGAAGGAACCATGAGTGGAACAGACCCCTAGCTCAGTTGGTTAGAGCGCCACCTTGACACGGTGGAGGTCAGCGGTTCGAGTCCGCTGGGGTCTACCAATCCCTCCCGATCTTTCGTTCCCTTCCCCACTCCCTCCTCTTTTCGATGGCGCGGATGCCGGACGACCGGTGCGCAGGACTCCGCGCCTGCCCGCCCGGCCGGCGAGATCAGCGCTTCTTCTTCGGGATCACTCTGATGTGCCCGCCGGCCTCCATCACGGCGTGCTCGATCTCCCCGAGATTCTCGAGGCCGCGCTTTTCTCGGGCGGAGGCCAGGATCTCGCTCTGCTCGACGCCGGCGTTGCGGAGACGGTCGTCGTGCACCTTTCACGCTCTCCATCAGCGCGCCGGACGTGGCCCCAGGCTCATGCGCCGGAAGGATCCGCGAGTGGATCGGGAACGTCTCCGGCGGCGCTCGAGGGAGAGGCCGGGCTCGGCGGGATCGTCCGGCCGGGCGGGTCTCCACCCGAAGGCTCCTGCCATGGATCCGACAGGCGGGGATCGCCGACGAAGGCGCGGTCGGTGAGCGAGCGGAGGAAGGCCGCCAGGTCCGCCCGCGCCGCGGCGTCGAGCCCGAGGCCGCGCGCGTCGTCGTATCTGGCGATGACGTCCTCGAGGGCGGCGAGAGAGCCGTCGTGCATGTAGGGGGCGGTCAGCTCGACGTTCCGGAGCGTCGGAACGCGAAAGCGCCCGGGGGTCACGCCGTTCGAGACGAGCTCGGGAAGAGCCCTCACCGATCCGACGTGACGCACCGGACCCGAGAAGTTGAATCCGGCGTGGCAGGAGGCGCAGCCCGCTCGCTCCGAGAAGAAGATCTCGACGCCCCGCCACGCCTCCGGGGAGAGCGCGTCGTGCTCGCCGTCGAACGCCGCGCGGTCCCAGGGCGAGCGGCCCGAAACGAGCGCCCTCTCGAAGGTGGCGATGGCCCTGACCACGTTCGCCACGCCGATCGGACGCCGCTCGCCGGGAAAGGCTTCGCGAAACATCGTTCGGTAGCGGACGTCCGCGCGAAGGCGGGCGAGGATCTCCCGCTCGCGCCCCTTCATCCCCATCTCGATCGGATGCTCGTTGAACAGAGGCACGCGCGCCTGACGCTCGAGGCTTCGCACGCGCGGGTCGTCCCAGGTGAACGACACGTTGTACGCGACATTGGTCAGCGTCATCGCATTGCGCGAATGGACCTGGCCCGTCGATCCGATCGCCTTCGGCCGCCCGTCGGTGAAGGCGCGGCTCTGCTGATGGCAGCTCGCACACGACTGGGTGCCGTTGGCCGAGAGGCGAGGATCGTGGAACAGGTGCCGTCCCAGCTCGAACTTCGCCTCCGACATCCGGTTGTCGGGCGTCACGTGAGGCAGCGGAAAACCGGCGGGGAGGACCCAGGTCCACCCCGCCAGCAGGAGCGCAGCTACCACGACCGGCCGGAAGAGGAGCCGGCCTGAGCCGTCGTCTGGCGGTGTACCGTCTTCCGCTGGTCGACCCAGGCCGCGAACCGCTCGAGTTGATCGGCGGCCACGCCCGCCGGGTTCGCGCGCCGCTCCACCACCCACCGCTGCATCGCCTCGAACAGGACGTCGGCGCGCGGGCGGTCACCCGCGAACAGCGCGAGATACGCCTCCTGCGCCTCCTCCACCCGGTTCAGGCCGAGATACGCCTCGGCGCGATACTCGATCGCCGGAGCGTATCCGGGCGCGAGCCGCAGCGCCTGGTCGTACGCCTTCAGCGACTCGTCCCACTGCCCGAGCTTCCGGAGAGCGAACCCGAGCTCGCTGTGCGCCTGGTAGAGATTCCCGTCGTTCTTGACCGCCCGCCGGAAGTCGCCCGCCGCGTTCTCGAGCTGCTTCGCGATCTTCGTCTCGAGCTTCGCCGCCGCCTTCTCGTCGGTCGTCTTCAGCTTTTCCTCCATCTTCGCGACGTCGTCGAGACGCCGCTCCCCACGCTTGTAGGCCTCGAGTGCGACGACCGCCGGATCGGCCCTCACCGATGGCGTCGCCGGCGTCGACCCCATCGAGCCGCCGCGCTCCGCGAAAGCCGCCGTCGTAGCCAGAACCAGAATCGCCAGAACCGTTCCCGTGAGCTTCATGCTGTCCTCCTGTCGAAAGATTCTCTTCCTCTCCATGAAGGCGCGTGTGAACTCTCGGTGAGAAAGCCTCGATCCATGAAAATGGATTGCAGGACGAGAAAATGGATTGCACGACGACGCCGGATTCACCCGGTTCGCCCTCTCCGACGAGGCGGAGCTCGGCGGTGTTCCGAACGGCGTTTTCGAATCGCGGTGGCCGCCGCCCTTCCGCCGAGCAAGCCGGCGAACACCGAGGGGCCCGACGACGGACATTCCGAATCTGGTCATCGGGATTACCGCGGTGCGGGGCGGCGATTACAAGGGGCCATGACGCGCCTCCTTCTGCCCCTCCTGCTCGCGGCAGTCCCACTGTTCGCGCAACTCCCCGAGCGTCCACCCCGCCGGGTGCTCTTCATCGGAAACAGTCTGACCGCCGGCAACGACCTGCCGGCGATGCTCTGCCGGATGGCGGAAGCGGTCGGAACGACGCTCGAGTGCGCCGCCGAGACGCATCCGAACTACGCGCTCAACGACCACGGGCGCCGCGGCAACGCGCGCAGGCGGGTCTCGTCCGGGACGTGGGATCTCGTCATCATGCAGCAGGGGCCTTCGTCGCTCCCCGACAGCCGCGACTTTCTGATCGCCTGGAGCGAGGAGTGGGCGAAGGAGATCCGGAAGAGGGGCGGCCGGGCGGCGCTGCTCACGGTCTGGCCTTCACGCCAGCGCGAGCGCGACTTCGCCCGCGTGATCGAGTCGTACCGGCGCGCCGCCGCCAGGAGCGGGGCGCTGCTGATCCCCGCGGGGAAAGTGTGGCGAGCGCTGCTCGAGCGCGATCCTTCCATCCCGCTCTACGGAGAGGACGGATTCCACCCCTCACCCACCGGCACCTGGGCGGCCGCGCTCACCGCATACGCTGCGATCTTCGGCTCGATCCCCGACGAGCTGCTCGACCCCGAGACCGCCGGGAGGATCGCCGGCGTGGCGATCGATGCGGCGCATCTCCGCGAGATCGCTGCGATCGTCGCGTCGAAGGTCGCAAAGTGACGCCTGCCGGATCGTCGCCCGAAGCCGCGGACTCGGCTACGGAGAATCACCGTTCGCCGAATGCAGAATCGTTCCTGCGCGGAGCCGCCGCCATGCTTTTCCTCGCCTCATCCCTTCTCACGGCTTCGTGCCGCGAAGAGGGGGTGCGCGAGGAGGAGCTGACCACGATCCTGCTGCCGGTCCTCCTCGGCAGCGAGCCGCTCGAGGCGGGAGGGCGGTCGTGGACGACGATGACCATCGCGACCTGGCCCGGCAGCGATACGCTCTGGGTCGGGATGGCGGGCAAGCCGGTCGCCATCGTCACCGGCGTCTCGAGGCCGCAGGAGTTCCGGCGGAACGAGCTGAGCGGAGCTCTCGTCATCCTTCCGCTCCGCGCGGCGGGGGAGCTGAAGATCGATCACTTCCTCCGCGACGGGCCGAGCGGCGCGATCGTGCCGCTTCCGGTCGTTCGAAGCGATCTCGCGGAAGAGGGCCCGGCCGTGATCGAAGCGGAGCTGCACGCCGATGCGAGCGAGACGCTCCGGATCTACGACCTGGTCACCATCGCGGACGGCAGGGTTCGGGTCCGCATCGAGGCCGGAGGCGGCGCACCGCTCGAGCGGCAGATCGAGCTCGTCAACGTCGGCGAGCGCGGGGTCCACTTCGCGGAGCTTCCCCTCGACGAGCTCGTTCCGGCCGGCGCCGAAGCGCGCATCGTCGTCGAGCCGGAGAATCCGGCGATGCGCGTCTGGGCGATGCTCGTGCAGGTGAACGCCGAAGGCGACATCGCGGTGCACGGATCGACCTGATTCAGAAGAGGGCGACGCGGCGCATCTATAATGCGAGCCGGCGGCGAAAAGCGCCCGACCGGAGTGTCCGTGAAGCCCAGTGAGCTCGTCCTCGTCCTCGATTTCGGATCGCAGTACACCCAGCTCATCGCGCGGCGCGTCCGCGAGATGAAGGTGTACTCCGAGATCCATCCCTTCGACGTCCCGATCGAGAAGATCCGCGAGATGGGCCCGAAGGCGATCATCCTCTCGGGCGGCCCCTCGTCGGTCTACGGCGAGGACGCACCCCACTCCTCCCGCGAGATCTTCGATCTCGGCGTCCCGGTGCTCGGGATCTGCTACGGAATGCAGCTCACCGCCTACCAGCTCGGCGGCAGCGTCGAGCCGGCGAGCGAACGGGAGTTCGGCGCCGCAGAGATCGAAGTCGTCGCCGAGAGCGTTCTTTTCCGCGATACGCCGCGCCGGCAGAGAGTCTGGGCGAGCCACGGCGACCGCATCCTCGCGGCCCCCCCCGATTTCCGCGTCATCGCCGCATCGGAGAACGCCCCGCTGTCGGGGTGGGAGCACGGCGGACGGAAATGCTTCGGAATCCAGTTCCACCCCGAGGTGACGCACACCGAGCACGGTGGCCGGATCCTCCACAACTTCCTCTTCGAGATCGCCGGTTGCACCCCCTCCTGGGACCTCGGCGATTTCCGACGGCGGAAGGTCGAGGAGATCCGGCGGCTCGTCGGGAAGAAGAAGGTCATCGCGGCAGTGAGCGGCGGGGTCGACTCCTCGGTCGCGGCGCTGCTGGTGGCGGAGGCCGTCGGCGATCAACTCACGGCGATCTTCGTCGACAACGGAGTGCTCCGGAAAAACGAGGCGATGGAGGTCGTCTCGGCTCTCTCGGACGGTCTCGGCCTCCACATCGTCGCCGTCGACGCGAAGGAGCGGTTCCATCGAGAGCTCGCGGGAATCGACGATCCCGAGCTGAAGCGGAAGAAGATCGGCTACGAGTTCATCGCCGTTTTCGAGGAGGAGGCGGAGAAGATCGAGGGGGCGGAGTTTCTCGTGCAGGGGACGCTTTATCCCGACGTGATCGAGTCGGTCTCGGTCAAGGGGCCGTCCGCCGTGATCAAGACGCACCACAACGTCGGCGGGCTGCCCGCGAAGATGGGGCTGCGGCTGATCGAGCCGCTGCGGGAGCTGTTCAAGGACGAGGTGCGGCGTCTCGGCATCGAGCTCGGCCTCGACGAGGAGTTCGTCTGGCGCCACCCCTTCCCCGGACCGGGACTCGCCGTCCGCATCCTGGGTGAGGTGACTCCGCAGCGCGTCGAGATCCTGCAGAACGCCGACGCCATCTTCATCGAAGAGGTCCGGAAGGCGGGGCTGTACCACGAGATCGCGCAGGGATTCGTCGTCCTGCTGCCCGTCCGCTCGGTCGGCGTCATGGGCGACGAGCGGACCTACGAGAACGTCTGCGCGATCCGCGCCGTCACGACCAGCGACTTCATGACCGCCGACTGGTACCGCCTGCCGTACGACGTGCTCGACCGCATCTCGCGCCGCATCGTCAACGAGGTCCGCGGCATCAACCGCGTCGTCTACGACGTCTCCTCCAAGCCTCCCTCCACCATCGAGTGGGAGTAACCGGACCTCCCACCCAGGGGCGGGCGGGACGCCCGCACGACACCGGCGCCTTTCTTCACTCCGGTCCCGAGCCCGCGCGTCGCGATCTCGACGTCGCGATGACGAGCGCGAGCAGCGCGGCACCGAGCAGCGAGACCAGCGCCCCCGCCGCAAGGCCGTCGGGCGCCACGTTCGGCGGCGGGGGGATGAGCGCGGCATCGGCGATCTCGATCACCCCCCGGGGCGTGAGGTGAAAACGGACGCCGAGGGCGGCGAGGGCGCGCCTCTCCTCGGGACTCGGGACGAGGGGAAGCCCCCAGCGCATCGGATCGTATCCGGCGGGAAGGAGCCGCTCGACCTCTTCCCGCGAGACCAGAATGTCGTAGGCGTGGACGTCGCGAACCCGCCAGATCGTCGCGAGGTTCGGCGGAAACACTTCGTTCGAGGAAGCGATCGCCCACCTCCCCTCCGGATCGGCGGCGCGCACGGCGGCGAGCATCGCCGGCTCGCCGGCGACCTCGTCCGTCCGGATCGCCGGGTTGTATCCCCATCCGAAGGCGACGAGCTCCGCCACGACCGCTCCCGCCGCGATCGCCGTCCTTCGCCGTCCGGGCGCCATCAGAAGCGCGGCGCCGAACGCGGTCCAGCAGAGCGCCGGGAGCGTGACGCGACGCAGCGCCGTGCCGCGCGCCGCCTCGAGATAGCCGGCGAGTCGCTGCTGATACACCTCGGGCGCCTGTGCCAGATGCCCGCGCACTTGCAGCCGCGCGATTCCTTCCCTCGCCACGCTCTGCAGCAGCCCCGGCGCGAGCGCGGGGAGCGCGCCGGCCGCCGCGGCCGTTCCCCCGATCACGATCAGCGCGATCCCGAGGCGCCGCCGTACCGGTCCGCCGAATGTGCGCACGAGCGCCGGACCCGCGGCCAGCGATGCGAACAGCACGAAACCGATCGCCCAGTACTCCGGCGCCGTCCATCCGATCAGCGGAATGCGGCGCAGCAGATGCGCGAGGCCCGGAACCGAGAGAGAGAGGACGAGCGCCGCCGCCGCGACGATCAGCGCCGCCCGGAACGGCCGTCCCGGGCGGCCCTCGTCTCCCTCGCCGGCCGGCGAGCGTCGCACGGCTGCGAGGACGATCGCCAGAAGGGCGAGCGCCCCGATGAACGCGCCGTTGCGCTGATGGAAGTTCTCCGTCCCGGCGAAAAGAGCCGTCAGATCGAGCTCGCCGCGGAGCGGGCTCCCGAGGTATCCGGGGAGGACGAGCGATAGGATGGAGAATTTGCGGAAGGCCAGGCCGAGCTGTTCGCTGCGCGCTTCGATCACCCAGCTTCGGGCGAGGAGCACGAAGAAGGGGACGAGCTGAATCCCGACGATCAGGAATCCGGCCAGGGCGGCGCCCGCCGCGGGAAGCTTCCGCGGCGCGTCCGCGAAGAAGAGCCAGATCGCGATGGCGACGACGCCGACGAAGAGCCCTTCGGGATGTCCTCCCGCGGTTGCGAGGGCGGCGATCGCGGCGAGGATCGCGATGCGGCGCCCCGAGGGCTCGCGGGCGACGCCGAGTGCCGCGGCCGCGAGCGGGGGAAGCAGCGCGACGACGTTCGTGTGCGGATAGAGCGCCCAGACGATCGAGTATCCCGAGAGGGCGAAGACGACGCCGGAGAGCGTGGCGGCGAGCGGCGACGCGCCGGCGACGCGCGCCAGCCAGACCATCCCGAGACCGGCGAGGACGATCTTGAGCAGGACGGTCCACTCCCATCCTTCGAGACCGAGCAGCAGGCGCGGCCAGGTCATCGGCGAGAGGAGAGCGGCGAGCGGATTCGCGAACAGAGCCTCGCCCGATCCGGCGAAGCGGTTGCACCACGGCATCTCCCCTTCGCTCAGGAGACGGCGTGACTCGAGGTCCCACGGCACGAGCTGCAGCGGGACGTCGGAGAGGAGCGAGTTGGAGACGCGCACGCGCGTGGCGGGATCGCCCTTCCAGGCGAGCCGATCGCGCGGGATGTCCATCGGCGCGAGGATGCGGCCGGGACCGAGCGCGGGAAAGACGTAGATCAGGGCGAGAGCGAGGAACAGAGCGGCCGTGGCAGGGCGGCGCATGTCGTGGTCACGATTGGGGAATCGGCTCGGAATGTCAACGCCGCGGCAACTGGGGCGTCACCGGCCGTCGGAGACCACGGATGATCGACGCGCATTCCGTTCACGGGGCGCGCTTGCCCGCGTACCACCGGATCGAAAAACGGGGGCGGGACCTCGCGAGTCCCGCCCCCGGGAGCAGCATCAGGATGGGTCCCTGACCCCATCCCACCAGGCGCATTCGAGGGATGCGCCCCCGGAACCCGTGAGAGGGCTCCGGCCACGAAAGTTCCCTTTGAACCGCGAACGTCTAATCACTGAGATTCCGGATCACCGTCGGAATGTCGAGATCGCTGCCGAAATCATTCGATGCCATGGGTCCGTAGCCTGAGCTGCCGTCGGGCTTGCGGACGCCCTTCCGAAAGAAGGGTGGATCGTAGACGTCGTCCTCGGCGCCGACCTGCTGGCGGCGGTCGGACGGTTCGGTGCGCGTCTCCTGGCGCCGCCCGGCGACTCGCTCGGGGGGGCGATCGAGCGGGCGCTCGAGGGGCGATCGCGGTGGCGGCTCGGCTGCCGTCATCGGGATTCGCTCGTCGCGGGCCAGCGGGCGGCCGTGCGGCGACTGCAGCGACTCGCCGCGCGTGTTGAGCAGGCCGCGGGTGGCCGTGTCGAACCCGGTCGCGATGACCGTCACCTTCACCTCGTCCTTCATCGACGGATTGATGACCGTGCCGAAGATGATGTTGGCCTCGTCGTCGGCGGCCTCCTGGATGATCGAAGCGGCCTCGTTGACCTCGAACAGCGTCAGGTCGGGACCGCCGGTGATGTTGATCAGCACGCCCTTGGCGCCTTCGATGGAGGCCTCTTCGAGCAGCGGCGAGGAGATCGCGCGCTGGGCCGCCTCGACCGCCCGGTGCTCGCCCGAGCTCACGCCGGTCCCCATGAGCGCCATCCCCATCCCGTGCATGATGGTTTTCACGTCGGCGAAGTCGAGGTTGATCTCGCCGGGAACGGTGATCAGGTCCGAGATGCCCTGAACGGCCTGGCGCAGGATGTCGTCGGCGATCTGGAAGGCCTCGTTGAGCGAGGTTCCGCGCTCGACGAAGTTGAGCAGGCGCTCGTTGGGAATCGTGATCAGGGTGTCGACCGTGTCGCGCAGCGCGCGGATCCCCTGCTCGGCCTGGACGCGCCTCTTCTTCCCTTCGAAATTGAACGGCTTGGTCACGACCGCCACCGTCAGCGCGCCGATCTCCGCCGCGAGCGAGGCGATGATCGGCGCCGCCCCCGTCCCCGTGCCGCCGCCCATGCCCGTCGCGATGAAGATCATGTCCGCGCCGGAGAGCGCCTCGAGGATTCGGTCCGTGTCCTCGAGCGCCGACTGCCGCCCGATGTCGGGGTTCGCTCCCGCCCCGAGGCCCTTGGTCAGTTTCGAGCCGAGCTGAATCCGCGTCGGCGCCAGCGAGCTGTTCATCGCCTGCACGTCCGTGTTGGCGACCATGAACTCGATCCCGGCGATTCCCGCCTGGATCATCCGGTTGACGGCATTTCCACCGCCTCCTCCGACCCCGATCACCTTGATGTTCGCCGTCAGCTCGACGTCCATGGAAATGCCCACTTTCTTCTTCTGTTCCATCGGCTCCTCGAATGTGATCATCTGCCGTCCTCCGAACGCCGCCTGCTCCCGCGACGTCCCGTCCCTTGTCTGGAGAGCGTTCTCACCCGCCCTCGTCCTCCCGCCGGAGTTCTACTTCGTCTCATCGTCGGTCCTTCATACTCAGCTCGCCGCGAACCACTGCCGCACCGACTCGGCCACCCGCGCGATGCCCACCCGTCTCGGCCGGCGCACCCGGTCGCGGTGCCGGTGACCCCAGAGGAGCAGCCCCGCGGCCGTCGCCCACTCGGGGCCGTTGATCGTGTCGGCGAGGCCGCCGAGACCCTTCGGGGCTCCCTTCCGCGCCTGGCAGTCGAAGATCTGCTCGGTCATCTCGAGCATTCCGTCCATCTCGGCGCCGCCGCCGATGAGCACCACGCCCGAGCGGACCTCTTTCTCAAGGCCGACCTTCTCGAGATCGCGCCAGACGAGCTTGGCGATCTCGGCGGCGCGCGGCTCGAGGATGTTGGTCAGCTCGTGCTTCGACACGATCTTCGGAGCGCGCCCGCCGACGGTCGGCACCTCGATCGGCTCGTCGTCCACGACGAGCGAGGAGAGCGCACATCCGTAGCGCTTCTTGATTCGCTCGGCATCCTCCATCGGCGTCCGCAGCACGACCGAGATGTCGGACGTGAAATGCCCGGCGCCGACCGGCAGCACGTTGCTGTGAACGACGTTCCCTTCGAGGAAGACGGCGTAGTCGGTCGTGCCGGCGCCGAGGTCCATGAGGAGCACGCCCATCTCGCGCTCGTCGGAGGTGAGGACGGACTCGGCGGCGGCGAGCGGCTCGAGCACGAGCTCGGTGACCGCGATGCCCGCCTTGTTCACGCACGTGAGGATGTTCTGATCGTGGGTGCGTGCGCCGGTCACAATGTGCACCTTCGCCTCGAGGCGGGAGCCGGTCATGCCGAGGGGATCGTGGATCCCGTCCTGCACGTCGACGACGAACTCGCGCGGGACCACGTGCAGGATCTCGAGCTCGCCCGGAACCGGGATCGAGCGCGACTTCTCGATCACCCGGTCGATGTCGTCGCGCGAGATCTCCTTGTTCCGGCCGGTCACCGAGATGACCCCGCGCGAGTTCGCCGAGCGGATCTGGTCGCCGGCGACTCCGACGCAGGCCGACTCGATCTGCACGCCGGCCATGACCTCGGCTTCATCGACCGCCTTCTTCACCGCGTCGATCGCCTGGTCAAGGTTGATGATGTTCCCCCGGCGCGTCCCGCGCATCGGCGCGGTCCCCTTGCCGATGATCTCGAGCTGCCCCCGGTCGCCCACTTCACCGACCAGCACGCAGACCTTCGAGGTCCCGATGTCGAGCGCTACCGTGTACTTTTCCGTTCTGGCCATCGGCCGTCCTCCCTCACCGCGGCGCGTTGCTGCGCTCCGCATGTTCATTCGTTCGATTCTCCGGCATGATCACGATCCGATCGCGGAAGCGGAGATCGGCGTACGCGATCGTTCCGGCCCGCCATCCGTCGGCGCGTGCGATTCCATGGAGCGCCGTCCACTTCGGTTCATCCCCTCTGCCCAGCCGCAGGACCGTTCCGAGCTCGCGGTCCCACACCGTGAACCCCTCCGAGCGGTTCGCCGACGCCTGCGAGACGCGCGAGTGCAGCTCCGGCGAATCCCGCCGGAGTCTCTCGAGGAACTCCACCGCCGCCGCCACCGACTCCGGCTGCGTTCGCACGACGACCGGAAGATCGGGATCGCCGATCGCCGGCGAGAGATCCGCGAAGACGACCCCGTGACGGTCGACGTAGCGAAGACCGCCCGCGCCGGTGTCGACGAGGGCGACGGGGCGGCGCTCGGTCAGCGCGACCTCGAGCGTGTCGGGGAGCTTCTTCTGGAGCGAGACGCTCTCGATCCAGGGATTCGCACGAAGCTCGGCGCGGAGCTGCTCGAGGTCGAGCCGGAACAGGTTCGCCCCGCTCCACCGGTTCACGAGCGACTCGACCCCCGCGCGCGGCGCGTGGACGATCCCGGCGATCTCGATCCGCCGGATCGCGAACCGCGAGTCCTCCTGCGTCTTGCGCCAGAGCCAGAACCCGCCGAGCGCGAGCGCCAGGAAGAACAGCAGATTCGCGAGCGCCGCCAGAAGCCGCCGCGCCTGAAGCTTCCGGTAGTTCCTCGGGGTCGTGCCGAGGTCGATCGGCCGGAAGAATCGGCCGGGAGCGGTGTGATGGACCGTCATGCGGCACCTCCCGCCAGGATCTCGCCGACCTTGTGCACGTCGCCGGCACCCATCGTGAGGAAGACGTCGTCGCCGTCGATCTCGACGCGGATCTGCTCGGCGAGCCGGTCCAGATCTCCCTCGAGGTCGCGGACGTTCGAGTGGCCGCGGCGGGAGGCGGCCTCGGTGATCATGGTCGAGCTGACGCCCGCGATCGGCTCCTCGCGCGCGGGGTAGATCGGAGCGACGAAGGCGAGGTCGGCGACCGACAGCGCCTCGGCGAACTCCGCATGAAAGTCGCGCGTGCGCGTGTAGAGGTGAGGCTGGAACAGGGCGATGATGCGCCTGCCGGGGTAGCCGCTGCGGGCGGCCTCGAGGGTCGCGCGCACCTCGGTCGGATGATGCGCGTAATCGTCGACGACCATCGCCCCGCGGCACGTGCCGAGGATCTGGAAACGGCGCTCCACTCCCTCGAAGCGCTCGAGTCCGGCGGCGGCGGTCGGGAACGGCACCTCGAGCTCGAGGGCCACGGCGAGCGCCGCCAGCGCGTTGCGGACGTTGTGCTCGCCCGGCACGCGCAGGGTCACCTCGCCGATCGGCTCGCCCGAGCGGGTCACGGCGAAACGGGACCCCCGCCCCTCGAAGCGGAGATCGATGGCGCGGAGCTCGGCGCCCTCGCCGAGTCCGTAGCGGATGCGCCGCTTCTCGATCGAGTCGAGCAGCGCCACCACGTTCGGGTCGTCGGCACAGCCGATCACCGCGCCGTAGAACGGCACGCGGTTCGCGAACTCGGCGAAGGTGCGCCGGATGTCGTCGAGATCTTCGTAGATGTCGAGGTGATCGGCCTCGATGTTCGTGACGATCGCGAAGGTCGGGTAGAGCGTGAGGAACGAACGGTCGTACTCGTCGGCTTCGACCACGAGGAACTCGCCGCTGCCCAGCCGCGCGCTGGCCGAGTAGTTGCGCAGCACGCCGCCGACGATGAGCGTCGGGTCGAGCGAGGCTTCCGCGAGGACGATCGCGATCATGGCCGAGGTCGTGGTCTTCCCGTGGGTCCC
Source organism: Thermoanaerobaculia bacterium (assembly GCA_035544735.1). Taxonomy (GTDB): domain Bacteria; phylum Acidobacteriota; class Thermoanaerobaculia; order Gp7-AA8; family Gp7-AA8; genus DATKCD01. The sequence goes on along the minus strand of DATKCD010000110.1, from coordinate 78,318 downwards.
GGCGACGGCGATCCCCCGCTTGAGCCGCGTGAGCTCCCCCAGCATCTCGGCTCGGCGGATGACCGGTACCTGGAGCGCGCGGGCGCGCTCGACCTCCGGGTTGGTGCGGCGGACCGCCGACGAGATCACGAGAAGGTCGGCCTGTTCGGCATGGGCCGGGTCGTGCCCGATCGAGATTGGGATGCCGGCGCGGAGGAGCCGGTCGGTCGTCGGCGAGCTCGCGGCGTCGCATCCGGAGATGCGCACGGCCAGACTCGTGAGGATCTCGGCGAGCCCGCTCATGCCGATGCCGCCAATCCCGACGAAATGGATGTTCTTAATGTGCCCGAAATTCATGATCCTTATAGGAGTTATATTCGGTTATTTTAAAAGTGTCGAGTCACTTACGCAAATGATTCCTTCGAATGTCGTCGATTATGTTGACGATCCGGTCGGTTGCGTCCCGATTTCCCATCCTCCGCTGGGCCGCCGCCATTGCCTCGAGCCGCGGCCGGTCGCCCGCCAGATCGGCGATCGTCCGCGCCAGACGCTCCGGATTGAGCTCCCGCTCGGTGATCACCACCGCCCCTCCCCCCGCCTCGAGGGCGCGCGCGTTGGACTCCTGATGCGCGTCCGCCGCCGCCGCGAACGGGACCAGGATCGCCGCCCGTCCGACCGCCGCCAGCTCCCCCACCGTCATCGCCCCGGCGCGGCTGATCACCAGATCCGCCGCCGCCATCTCGTCCGCCATCTCATCGAGATACGGCACGACGCGGGCATCGCGGAACGCGCCAGACGCGTAGGCGGCGCTCACCCGATCGTGATGCGCCGGACCGGTCTGGTGAACGATCTCGAGGCGCTCGCGCAACGGCGCCAGGTGCCCCAGGGCCCCGATCATCGTCTCGTTGAGGATCTTCGATCCCTGACTTCCGCCGAACAGCAGCAGACGAGTCCGTCCCGCCGCGGCGTTGCGCCGGCGCGAGGCTGCCTCGAAGAACTCGGTCCGGATCGGGTTTCCCGTCATCTCTCCCTTGCCGCCGAAGCGCTCGATGGCCTTCGGGAAGCCGACGGCGATCCGCTTCACGAACCGCCTCAGGATCCGATTGGTCAGCCCGGGGAAGGCGTTCGCCTCGTGGATCAGCGTCGGGACCCCGCGGAGCGCGGCGACCAGCAGGACGGGGCCGGAGGCGTAGCCGCCGACTCCGAGAACCGCCGACGGGCGCCAGCGGCTCAGAAGGCGCCAGGCGTCGACGAGCCCGAGGGGAAGGCGGGCGATCGCGAGCAGGGTCTGCCCGGCCGTCTTTCCCTTCAGCCCGCCGACGCGGACCATCTCGAGACGGAAGCCGGCCGCCGGGACGATCCGCGACTCGAGACCGTACGGGGTGCCGACGAAGACCACGTCGCGCTCCTCCTCCCGGGCGAGCCATCCCCGCGCGATCGCGATCGCCGGGTAGATGTGCCCCCCCGTTCCTCCGCCGGCGATCATGAGGCGGTCAGACACGATGCCCTCCCGGACGTTCCACGCGCGGCTCCGCATCGATTTCCGCGTTCTGCGCTCCGCGTTCTGCGTTCGATCTTCATCGCGTTCCCTCAACCCGACTGCTGCGACAGGTTCAGCAGCAGTCCTACGCCGATCAGACTCGCGACCAGCGACGAGCCGCCGTAGCTGACCAGCGGCAGCGGGATCCCCTTCGTCGGCAGGAGCGACAGCGCCACGCTGACGTTCACCAGCACCTGGATCGCGAACAGCAGCGTCAGGCCGAGCGCGGCGTAAAAGACGAACCGGTCGTCGGTCCTCCAGGCCACGCGCAGCCCCCGCCAGACGAGCAGCCCGAAGGCCACCAGCAGCGCCACCGCTCCGACGAACCCGAGCTCCTCGCCGATGATCGAGAAGATGAAATCGGTGTGCGGCTCCGGAAGGAAGAAGAGCTTCTGCCGGCCGTTGCCGATCCCGAGCCCCGTCATCCCTCCGGTCCCGAGGGCGATCAGAGACTGCATCGCCTGAAATCCCTTCCCCAGGGGATCGGCCTCCGGATTGAGGAAGGTCAGGAGCCGCTCGCGCCGGTAATCGGCCGAGATCATGACGAGGGTGATGACCGGCAGCAGGATCGCGCCGAGCACGGCGATGCGGCGCCAGGCGAGTCCGGCGACGTACACCAGGGCTGCCGCGACGGTCAGGATCACGGCGGCCGTTCCGAAGTCGGGCTGCAGCAGGATCAGGCCGCAGACCATGGCGACGATCGCGAGCAGCGGCAGCAGGCCGCCGGTGAGATCATTCACGCGGTCCTCGCGCCGCGAGAGGAAGAACGCGAGAAACAGGACCAGCACCGGCTTGGCGAGCTCCGAGGGCTGGAGGTTGAACCACGGGAAGGAGAACCACCGGCGGGTTCCGTTGATCGGCTCCTGGAAGAGCACCATCACCAGGCCGACGCAAACGAGCGCGAGCAGCAGATAGACAAACCGCCAGTCGCGCAGCACCGCGACGTTCAGCCGCATCGCGGCGAACATCATCAGCGTCCCGGCCAGCAGGAACGTTCCCTGCCGTACGATGAAGAAGTAGGGGCTCTCGGTCTCGCTCTTCTGCGTGGCGATGATGGCGGAGGCGCTGTAGATCATGACCATGCCGATGACGACGATCAGGATCGCCGCCGTGAACAGGGTCTTGTCGTAGCTCATGCGGCGGCTCATCGGCGGTCCTCCAGCGCACCGACGAGCTGCTCGAAGTGGCAGCCCCGCTGCTCGAAGTTCTCGTACTGATCGAAGCTCGCGCACGCCGGCGAGAGCAGCACGGTGTCCCCCGCCGCGGCATGCTCGTGCGCCCAGAGGACCGCCCGCTCCATCGTCTCCGCCGGCACGATCTCCGCCGCTCCGGCGAGCGCCTGCCCGATGCGCTCGGCGGCCGCGCCGATCGTGAGCACCGCCTTCGCCTTCACCTCGACCAGCGGGCGAAGCCGCTCGAACTCCCCCTTCTTGTCCTTCCCGCCGAGAATCAGGATCGTGCGGCGGTCTTCCATTCCCTCCAGCGATTTGAGGGAGGCGTCGACGTTGGTTCCCTTCGAATCGTTGATCCATCGCACGCCGCCGGAGTCGCGGACCAGCGCCATGCGGTGAGGGAGTCCCTCGAACGATCCGAAGGCGATCTGGACGTCGAGCTCGCTCACTCCGAGGGCGCGCGCCGCCAGCCAGGCGGCGAGCGCGTTCTCGACGTTCGGAGTCCCGGGAAGGCGGAGCGCGCCGCGCGGGATCGATCTCTGCTCGCCGCCGAGTCGCATCACGAGGCTCTCCCCCTCGAGGAACGCCCCCTCGTCGAGGCGGCGGCGGGAAGAGAAGGCCAGCACGCGCGCTGCCGTGGCCGGACGAGCGGTCCGCGGGTCGTCCGCGTTCACGACGGCGAAGTCGGTCGTGGTCTGGTTGCGGAAGATGCGGTGTTTCGCCGCAGAATACTCCTCCATCGAGGCGTAGCGGTCGAGATGATCGGGCGTGACGTTGAGGAGGACGGCGACGTTGGCGCGGAACGACTCGACGGTCTCGAGCTGAAACGAGGAGAGCTCCACGACGTAGTGACGCGGAACGGCGTCGACGTGGGCGACGAGCGCCTCGCCGATGTTTCCCGCGACGACCGGGTCTCGGCCGGCGACCTTCAGGATCTCGCCGACGAGGGCGGTGGTCGTCGATTTTCCGTTGGATCCGGTGATGGCGACGACGGTTCCGCGGAGGCTGCGGAAGGCGAGCTCGACCTCGGAGATGATCGGGATCGCGCGGGCGGCTGCGTCGCGGAGGATCGGAATCTCGCGCGGGATCCCCGGGCTGAGGACGATGAGGCGGACGGAATCGAGCAGGGCGGGCGGATGGCCGCCGAGGACGCGTTCGACGCGCGGATCGAGCGAGGAGACGAGCGGCAGCTCGTTCTCCGGCTTCGCATCCGTGATGATCACGGCCTCGCCGCGGGCGGCGAGCACGTTCGCCGCAGCCACCCCCGACTTCGCCGCCCCGAATACTGCGACTTTGCCCATCGATCTCCGAGACTTTCTATCTGAGCTTGAGCGTCGACAGTGCCAGCACCGCGAAGATGATCGCGATGATCCAGAACCGCACGACGACCTTGGTCTCCTTCCACCCCGAGAGCTCGAAGTGGTGGTGGATCGGCGACATTTTGAAGATGCGCCGTCCGGTCAGTTTGAACGAGAGGACCTGGAGGATGACCGACGTCGCCTCCAGCACGAACAATCCTCCGACGAACACCAGGAGGATCTCCTGCTTGATCATGACGGCGAGGCAGCCGATGGCGCCGCCGAGCGCGAGCGAGCCGACGTCGCCCATGAAGATGTCCGCCGGATGCGCGTTGAACCAGAGGAACCCGAGCGAAGCGCCGACCATCGCGCCGCAGAACACGGCGAGCTCGCCGGCGCCCGGCACCCAGGCGATCTTCAGATAGTCGGCGATGCGGGCATTTCCCGCCGCGTAGGTGAGCAGCGTGTAGGTCACCGCCGCGATCCCCGTCGCGCCGATCGCGAGCCCGTCGAGACCGTCCGTCAGATTCACCGCGTTCGACGAGCCGACGATGACGATCATGATGAACGGGAGGTAGAGCAGCCCCAGATCGAGGACCACGTCCGCGACGAACGGAAAGGTCAGCACGGTCGAGTACTGATTGTGGATCTGGGGCAGATACGCGATCGCGGCACCCGCGGTCCCGGCGACGGCGAACTGCAGAGCGAACTTCTGCTTCGCCGTCAGCCCGAGGTTCTGCTTCTTCACGAGCTTCCGGAAGTCGTCGAGGAACCCGATCGCCGCGTACGCGAACGTCACGAACAGGACGATCCAGATGTACGGGTTGAGGATGTCGGCCCATACGATCGTCGGGATGATGATCGCGAGAACGATGAGGATCCCACCCATCGTCGGCGTCCCGGCCTTCTGATGGTGCGACTGCGGCCCTTCCTCGCGGATGTACTGCCCGAGCTTGATGCGCGTCATCCGCCGGATGAGCCACGGCCCGAGGACGAACGAGATCAGCAGCGCGGTCAGGGCCGCCCACGCCGTCCGGAAGGTGATGTAGCGGAAGACGTTGAATGCGCCGACCACGTCGCGCAGCGGAAACAGGAGGTAATACAGCACGCTATCGCCCTCCCTCGAGCTCGGTCACGATCCGGTCGAGGCCGATCCCGCGCGAGCCCTTCAGCAGAACCAGATCTCCCGCCCGGATCTCGCTCCTCAGAAACGAAGCCGCCTCGGACGCATCGTCGAAATGGTGGAGCGCGCCGTTCGAGAACCCCGCCTCGCGCGCCCCCTCGAGAAGCGACTTCGATCGCGGACCCACCGCCACCACCAGATCGACCGAGCGCGGCATCGCCTTCCCCGACTCCCGATGGAACCGCAGCTCTTCCGGCCCGAGCTCGAGCATGTCACCGACCACCGCGATGCGCCGCCCCGGGGCGTCGGCCTTCTCCAACAGCTCCAGCGCGCGCCCCAGCGCGTACGGGTTCGAGTTGTACGTGTCGTCGTACAGACTCGCTCCGTTCCACTCCACGAGCTGACCGCGGTGGTACGCCGGCCGGATCCGCGAGATCCCGCGCTCGATCCCCTCCCACGAGATTCCGACCAGACGCGCCGTCGCGATCGCCGCGAGAAGGTTCTCGAGGTTGTGTGCGCCCGGAAGCCCGAGCCGCATCGGCCGCTCGGCTCCCTCCGCGAGCAGCCGGAAGCTCGTTCCACGCAGACCCTCCGCCTCCACGGCGAGGGCGCAGAAGTCCGCCCCTCTCCCGAAGCCGTACGTCACGCGACGCCCTTCGAACCCCTCGGCGATGCGCATCACCTGCGGATCGTCGGCGTTGAGCACGAGGCGTCCGCCCGAAGCGAGGTTCTCGAGAAGCTCGCGCTTCGCCGCCGCAATCCGCTCGATCGTCCCGAAGAACTCGAGGTGCACCGGACGGATGTTCGTGTAGACCCCGACGTCGGGACGGCCGTACCCGGCCATCTGCGCGATCTCTCCGGCGTGGTTCATCCCCATCTCCGAGACGACGATCTCGGCATCCGCCGGAACGTTGCTCAGACAGAGAGGGAATCCGATCTGATTGTTGAAGTTCCCCCACGACTTGAACGCGCGGCGCTCGGAAGTGACCAGCTCGTGGATCATCTCCTTGGTCGTGGTCTTCCCGGCCGAGCCGGTGACGGCGACCAGGAGGAAGGGGAACTCGCGGCGCACCGACTCGGCGAGCCTCTGCAGCGCGACGCTCGTGTCGTCGACCTGGACGAGCCCCCTGCCGGCCGGAAGGGGGTCGGGGAGACGGGAGACGACGGTGCCGCGAGCCTTCTCGAGCGCCTGCGCGAGGAAGTCGTGGCCGTCGAGCCGCTCGCCCCGGATGGCGAAGAAGACCGAGCGCTCGTCCGCCTCCCGGCTGTCGATCACGACGTTCGCTGCAGAGATCTCGCCCCCCTGAACCAGGCGCCCTCCCACCATCGACGCGATGCGGACGAACGTCAGCGGAGGCACGGGACCTCCAGGAGCGGGCGGCGCGGTGAGACCGGCCAGGCGAGAAAGAGGGGCGATTCGTTCTTCCGACTCCGCCGGGCGCTACGTTCGATCGCCCCTTCCCCCCGGAACTGCCTGGCGATCGTCGTACCCCCTCGCTCCCGACCAGACGCCGACGGAGCCGGAAGAACGAACCGAGATGACCGATGATTAGAGTAGACCATTTTTCCTTCAGAATTCAAACAAATTTTTTCGATCGAGCCGTCGTCATGATTAAGATGCAGATTTCTCGAGCGCCCGAAGGGCGAAGCCGACCTCTTCCCGATCGTCGAAATGGACGATCTGATCGCCGATGACCTGATACGTTTCGTGCCCCTTGCCGGCGATCACGACGGCCGTGTCGTGGCCGGCCATGGCGACGGCACGCTCGATGGCCTCGCGCCGGTCGATCACGACGATGCAGTCGTCGCGTCCGGCGGCGTGGTAGCCGTCCTCGATCTGGCGGGCGATCACGAGCGGATCTTCGCTGCGGGGATTGTCGCTCGTGATGATGGTGGTGTCGGCGGAGCGGGCGGCGATCTCGCCCATCAGAGGGCGTTTGCCGGCATCGCGGTCGCCGCCGCAGCCGAACACGAGGACGATCCTGCGCCCGGGAGCGAGCTCGCGGACCGCGCGCAGGAGCTTGTCGAGCGCGTCCGGCTTGTGCGCGTAGTCGATGAGGATGGCGCGGTCCTCGCCCGCGTCGACCTTCTCGAAGCGGCCGCGGACGCTGGCGAGCGAGCGGATGCCCCGCTCGATCGCGTCGTTTGCGATGCCGACGGCGATCGCCGCTCCGACCGCCGCCATCCAGTTCGACAGATTCGGCCAGCCGAGCAGAGGCGAATCGACGCGGACCGGTCCCGCCGGCGTCGCGAGCGTTCCGTGGAGACCGAGGATCGACACCTCGAACCCCTCGTCCGGGTGGATCGCGTGCTCCGCGTCGCGCCCGAACGTCATCGCCGCCGATCCGAGCTCGGCGGCGAGCCTGACGCCGTACTCGTCGTCGCCGTTGACGACGGCCGTTCGGGTCGAGCGGTCGATCTGGTCGAACAGCATCTTCTTCGCCGCGAAGTAGTCGTCGAAGTCGCGATGGAAATCGAAGTGGTCGCGGGAGAGGTTCGTGAAGACCGCTGCGGCGAACGGGACGCCGTGGGTGCGCCGGAGCGCGAGCGCGTGCGAGGAGACCTCCATCACGGCGAATTCGACGCCCTCGGCGACCATCCTCGCGAACCAGCGCTGCAGAACCACGGCGTCGGGCGTGGTCCGGTCGGCGATCTCCCGCACGCCGCCGGCGCGGTACTCGATCGTCCCGATCAGCCCGACGGGCGAGCCGGTCGCGTCGAAGATCGCCTCGACCATCCGCGTCGTCGTCGTCTTTCCGGAGGTTCCGGTCACGCCGATGAGCCTCAGCTTCTCCGCCGGCCGGCCGTGGAAATTCGACGCGAGCGTGGCGAGCGCCAGCCGCGCGTCGCGCACCTGGACCGCGGGAATCTCGCGCGGCTGCGGCGCCTGGCTGACCACGACCGCGGCTCCCCGCTCGAGAGCCTGCCCGATGAACGCCGCGCCGTCGACCATCAGCCCCGGCACGGCGACGAACACCGACCCGGAAACGACCTCGCGGGAGTCGGACGTGACGCTCGTGACCGCGGTTTCGCCGTCGGCGCGGACGGCGACCGCTTCGACCCGGTCCAGCAGCTCGCGCAGTCTCACGGACTCGTCTCCCTCCAGGGCCCCATGCGGAGCGAGATCGTCGTCTCGCCCGCAGCCCGGGCGCCGGGAGCCGGGCTCTGGGCGGTCACGATTCCCTCACCGCTCGTCCGCACCTCGAACCCGGCGCGCGTCGCTCGGGCGATCGCCCCGCGCGCGTCCAACCCCCGCAGATCCGGAATCACGACTCCATCGGCAGGACTCCCGGCGCGCTCCGGCGCCGGGGCATTGACGCTCCCGAATTGCGAAAACTCCGCCAACCGGACGGCCGGCTCGATCGCCAGCTCCCGCCACGGAATGCTCGGCGAAACGTCGAGATACCGCAGGCCCCCCTCCGCGATCTCGCGGAACACCGGACCCGCCACCGCACCCCCCGATCCCCCGCCGCGCGGCTCGTCGATCACGGCCAGGATCACCAGGCGCGGCCGGTCCGCCGGAGCGTAGCCGGCGAACGAAGCGACCGTCTTCTCCGGATCATACCCCCCGCGCACCGGTTTCTGCGCCGTCCCCGTCTTCCCCGCGACCACGTGCTCCGCGAGCGCCGCATCCTTCCCGGTCCCCCGAGTCACCGCGCGCTTGAGGATCTCGTTCATGACCGCGGCCGTGCGGTCGGACAGGATCCGCTCTCCCCGCGGCGGTCCCGGCTCCCAGACGGCGGTCCCCTTCCGATCGACCACGCGCCGGACGATGCGCGGCTCGTAGAGGATCCCGCCGTTCGCGACGGCCGCCGTCGCGGCCGCGAGCTGAAGGGGAGTGACGGCGATCTCCTGCCCGATCGAGAGGGCTGCGTTCGAGATGCGCGACCAGCGGTCGGGCGCGCGGAGGATTCCGTCGGCCTCGCCGGGAAGAGCGACTCCGGTGCGGCGACCGAACCCGAAGCGCCGGATCCACCGATAGAAGCGCGACTCGCCGAGCGAGGCGGCGACTCGGATCGTCCCGACGTTCGAAGACATCGCCATGACGTCTTCGAACGGGAGCAGCCCGAAACGCCGTCCCTCCTGCTCGCCGATTCTGATCCGGGCGATCTCGATCGATCCCTGGCCGCAGTCGACGAGCTGGGACGGAGTCACGACGCGTTCCTCGATCGCCGCCGCGGCCGATACGATCTTGAAGGTCGACCCCGGCTCGTAGAGATCCTGCACCGGCCGGTTGCGCCAGGCCGACTGGGGGAACCGGCCGAACTCGTTCGGATCGAACGTCGGCCACGAGGCGAGCGCGAGGATCGAGCCGTCGGCCGGATCGAGGACGACCACGCTGCCGCCGGCCGCGCCCCACCGCTCGACGGCCCGGCGCAGCGCCTTCTCCGACAGGTACTGAATCACCTCGTCGATGGTGAGGACCAGGTCGTGGCCGTCGGCGCCCGCCTGCGATCCGTCGCCGCCGACCAGATACATGCCGCGCCTGGCGTCGCGGAGGATCGTGACGCGGCCGCTGCGTCCCCGCGCCCAGCGGTCGAACGAATGCTCGACCCCCGCCAGACCGTCGCCGTCGATCGAGACCCATCCGAGGACGTTCGCGGCGAGTGTTCCCTTGGGGTAGGAGCGGCGGAACTCCTCGAGGAAATAGACGCCGGGGATGCCGAGAGCCCGGACGCGGTCGGCGAGCTCGGGGGTGAGCTGGCGTGCGATCCAGGCGAACTCGCCGGATCCGGCGAGCCGGGACTCGATCTCGCGAGGGGAGATGGAGAGGCCGGGGACGGCGGCGAGGAGGCGGGTGACGGCGCGGGGGTCGGAGATCCCCTGCGGATCGGCCCAGATGGAGACGCCGGCGACGCTCTCGGCGAGGACGCGGCCGCGGGAGTCGAGGATGGAGCCGCGGACGGCTCCGAGCTCGAGGGTGCGCTCCTGCTGGCGGGCGGCGCGGCGGACGTAGTCGTCGTGGCGGGCGATCTGAATCTGCGCGAGGCGGGCGACGACCCCGCCGGCCCAGAGGACGAGCAGCATCACGAGGAGCGCGACGCGCCGTTTCATCGCGCAGGGCTCCGATGGCGGACGGTGACCACGCGCGAGGACTCGGTGGCCTCGAGCCCGAGGGAGCGGGCCTTGGCTTCGACGGCGCCGAGCGAGGTCATCCGCTGGATGCGGAGCCTGAGCTCGCGATTCCGCTCTTCGATCTCGTCGCGGTGGCGGCGCAGCTCGGTCGCCTCGCGGGCGAGCTGGATCACCTCGAGATTCTGCCAGGTGAAAAGGAGCAGAAACAGGCAGGCCGGCGCGGCGAGAAGAACGACGGCGAGCAGCTCGCGGAAGCGCTCACGATCGCGCTCGCGAACGATGTGCGTGTTTTCGATCGACTTTTTCTGCGTGTACATGTGCCCGCCGCGGAGACGACGAACAAGGGTGAAGATCTGCCTGCTGGCAGGACTCGCCGGAACGTTCCCTCACACCCACCCCACACGCGCCACCCCTCCCGCGCCCCGACGGAGCCCCCACACACTCCCGACCCTTCCCCGACCTTCACCCTTGCTCTTTGCCTCCGCGCCCTCGATCCGGTTCGACCGGAACCGTTCCCGAGCCACCCGGCGGTCCTCATCACACCCGTTCCGCCACCCGCAGCTTCGCGCTTCGCGAGCGCGGGTTGCGCTCGGTTTCCTCCTCCCCCGCCTCGACCGGCCTGCGCGTGACGCCGCGAAGCAGCCGCTCCGCGCCGCACCCGCACACCGGCATTCCGGGCGGACAGATGCATTCCCCCTCGAGCCGCCGGAACGTCCGCTTGACGATCCGATCCTCGAGCGAGTGGAAGGAGATGATCGCGATGCGACCTTTCGGCACGAGCCGTCCGACGGCTGCCTCCACGAATCCGGCGAGCCCGACCAGTTCCTCGTTGGTCGCGATCCGGAGCGCCTGGAACGTCAGAGTCGCCGGATCGATCCTGTCCCGCCGCCCCCGTTTGACCGACCGGACGATCTCCGCGAGCCGGGTCGTCGTCTCGATGGGCGCCTCTTCCCGCGCGCGCCCGATCGCCCGCGCGATCGGACCCGCCTTCGGCTCTTCTCCCCATTCGCGAAGCAGCCTCGCCAGGTCTCGCTCCTCGAGCCCGTTCACCAGCTCCGCCGCCGTCGGCCCCGCCGCCCCCATCCGCATGTCGAGCGGCCCTTCCGTACGGAACGAGAACCCCCGCTCCGCCTCGTCGAGCTGCAGCGACGAAACGCCGAGATCCGCCAGAACCAGATCGACCTGCTCGATCTCTTCTCCTTCCAGAATGTCAATGAGCGCTTCGTGCCGCCCTTCGACGAGCCGCACGCGGTCACCCCGGTCCGAGAGCCGCTCCCGTGCACGCTCGAGCGCGCGGGGATCGCGATCGATCCCGATCAGCCGCGCCTCGGGCCAGCGCGCGAGCAACGCCTCGCTGTGACCCCCGAGCCCCACCGTCGCATCGACCAGTATCCCGTCCGACCGCGCCGGAACCGCGAGCTCGACCACCTCTCTCAAAAGAACCGGGTCGTGACGATCTGCTCCGGTCTCGACCACCATCTCCGTTCCTGTCCCGGACCACCGCCCCGAAGGCGGCCGCCCCGGACCGGAACGCCCCTCACACCCCGTGCAGCTCCAGCTCCTTCCAGTCGTCCGGCGTCATCGGGTTGTCCGCCAGCCGCTTCTGCATCCTCTGTTCGTTCCAGACGATCAGATGATCGTTGCTCCCCAGCACCACCACCTCGTCGACGATCCCCGCGACGCTCCGCAGAACCGCCGGAATCAAAAGACGACCCTGCGCGTCCATCGCCGCGAGGTGCCCGTAATACGCCAGCCGCTCGGACAGCTTCACCCGCGCCTGCGATGTCGAAGGCATCCTCGCGATCCGCGCTTCCAGCTCCTGCCAGACCGGCAGCGGATAGACGATCGCCTTCTCTCCGTCCATCGACGTGATGAAGCAGTCCGGCCCGTATCGCTCCGCCACGAAATTGCGGAACGCCGTCGGGATCTTGATGCGACCCTTCTCGTCGACTTTCGCCGGGGCATGCCCCGTCAATGCATTCACGTCCACCTGGATCGGCTTTCCTCAAGAGTATGGAGGGAACGTACCACTATTCTCCACTAGTGTCCACAAAATCCCACCTCTGACACGGCGCATATTCAGAGGATGACGGGGCGGGAATGCGGCGGAAGAGACCGGAGCGTCTGGAGCGTCTTGGGCGTCTTGGGCGTCTGGGGCGTCTGGAGCGTCTTGGGCGTCTAGGGCGTCTAGGGCGTCTAGGGCGTCTTGGGCGTCTTGAGCGTCTCGGGCGTCTTGGGCGTCTCGGGCAGAGCGCAGAATGCCAAACGCAGAACGCAGAACGCAGAATGCTGAATGCTGAATCTGAATGCTGAAAGAGATTAACCGGCGTCCGCACGCCCTGAACGCTCCAGACGCCCAAGACGCTCCAGACGCCCCAGACGCCCAAGACGCCCAAGACGCCCAAGACGCCCAAGACGCCCAAGACGCCCGGCGCGCTACTTCACGATCTTCTTGACCGCCTTGACGACGTCGGTGGCGACCAGGTCGTCGGTCGCGCGGATGACGCGGCGGATCATGGCGAGCACGTCTTCGCTTCCCGACCAGTGGTCGCGCAGGATCTGCTCGTCGGTGTCGGCGAGCATCCGGTTCAACACGTAGACGCCGAGCACGAGATCGTCGAGAAACCCGATGGGACCGAAGATCGCCTCCGGCATGATGTCGAGCGGAAAGATGAAGTAGGCGATGGCGGTGCCGAGGAGGACTTTGTGCTTGCCGGCGACCCTCTCGTCGCGCGTCAGGCGCCAGAGGAGGATGAAGACGTCGGGAGCGAGGAGAAGGAAGTCCTGAGCGCGCCCGGCCTTCTTTCCCTTGCGCGAGAGATACGAGGTGATGTTCGCGCGGATGCGGTCGTAGAACCGCCGGGCGCGCGACTCCGAGACGGGCTCCCGTCCGGCGTCCTTCATCGATTCGGCCAGGATCGTTTCCGCTTCCCGGGCGTTCACGTCGTCGTCGTTCGGTCCGCGCTCAACCATGGAGTCCTCCGAAGTCGGGTGGAAGATCGGCGCCGCCCCCGCCGAGGGTCACGAGCATCCCTCCGGCGACGGGTCGGACCGCGATGATCTCCACGTCGAGAAATTCTGGCAAGAAACGATCCAGCGCGAGAACGATCGTTTTCCGCGCCGGGTCGATCTCCACTCCGTCGACGGAGGCGAAGCCCTCGGCCAGACGGAACAGCAGCGAGGGGACCGGGACGAAGCCGAGCACCGTCAGCCGCTCGATCGGGATGCGTACGGTGAGCCCTTCCGCCTCGATCGCCCCGAGATGGAAACGAAAGGGGATCGAAAGTCCTTTCCGGACGGCTCCCGTCACCTCGGCATCGTCGTGCAGAAAACGAATCGCCTCCAGCTCGACCGGGATGTTCCGCCCGGCGAGTATCGCCTTCGCGACGGCGACGAGCCGCTCTCCGCCGATCCGCAGCTCGAGCCGGTCCCACTGGAGAAGACGTTTCTCACGCATCATGGCGACGTCATGGACGAAACCGATTCCGCGCCGGACGGCCGGAGCAGGCGGCCGATGGCCGCCGTCGGGGAAGTTTCGCCTCCCCCGCCCGGTTCCAGTCCCGGATCGACGGGGCCCGGTCCCGAAGGCACGATATCATTCCCGCCGCCATGCCGAAGCGCACCGACCTCGAGAGCATTCTGGTCATCGGGTCCGGCCCGATCGTGATCGGGCAGGCGTGCGAGTTCGACTACTCCGGCACGCAGGCGTGCAAGGCGCTGAAGGAAGAGGGTTACCGGATCATCCTGGTGAACTCGAACCCGGCGACAATCATGACTGATCCGGAGCTGGCGGACCGGACCTACGTCGAGCCGCTGACGCTGGGAGCGCTCGAGCAGATCATCGAGCGCGAGAGACCGGACGCGATCCTTCCGACGGTCGGCGGGCAGACGGCGATCAATCTCGCGAGCGCGCTCTACGAGGCCGGGGTCCTCGAGAAGTACGGGGTGGAGCTGATCGGGGCGAGCTACGAGGCGATGCGGACGGCGGAGGACCGGCAACGGTTCAAGGACCGAATGGTCGAGATCGGAGTCGACGTGCCGCGCTCGGGGCACATCGGGAGCCTGGACCAGGCGGTCGAGCTCGCGGGGGAGATCGGCTATCCGGTGGTGGTGCGGCCGTCGTTCACGCTGGGAGGGAGCGGCGGGGGGATCGCGTACAACGTCGACGAGCTGCGCGAGATCGTGACGCGGGGGCTCTCGCTCTCGCCGGTGCACAAGGTGCTGATCGAGGAGTCGGTGATCGGGTGGAAGGAGTTCGAGCTCGAGGTGATGCGGGACCGAGCGGACAACGTGATCATCGTCTGCTCGATCGAGAATTTCGATCCGATGGGGGTGCACACGGGCGACTCGATCACGGTCGCGCCGCAGCAGACGCTCTCGAACGCCGAGTACCAGGCGATGCGCGACGACGCGAAGAAGATCATCCGGGCGATCGGGGTCGAGACGGGGGGGTCCAACATCCAGTTCGCGGTCGACCCCGAGAGCGGCCGGCGCATCGCGATCGAGATGAACCCTCGCGTCTCGCGCTCTTCGGCGCTCGCCTCGAAGGCGACTGGATTCCCGATCGCGAAGTTCGCCGCGAAGCTGGCGGCCGGCTATACGCTCGACGAGATCCCGAACGACATCACGAAGAAGACACCCGCCTCGTTCGAGCCGGCGATCGATTACGTCGTCGTCAAGATTCCGCGTTTCGCGTTCGAGAAGTTCCCCAACACCCGGCCGGTGCTGGGACTCTCAATGCAGTCGGTCGGCGAGGCGATGGCGATCGGCCGCTCGTTCAACGAGGCGCTGCAGAAGGGGCTGCGCTCGCTCGAGGCGGGCCTGGCCGGGCTCGAGCCCGGCCCGCCGGGACGCACGCCGCAGCAGCTTCTCGACGCGGTCCGCACCGCGACCCCGACGCGCATCCTCGCGGTCGGCGACGCGCTCCGCGCCGGCCTGTCGGTCGAGGAGATCCACGAGAGCTCCGACATCGACCCCTGGTTTCTCGTTCACCTCCAGTCGATCGTCGCGATGGAGCGGGAGATCGAGTCGAGCGCCCCGGCGATCGTCAGCGGCGAGCCCTCGATCCGGGACGGGCTGCTGCAGTGGAAGCGCGAAGGCTTCTCCGACCGCCAGATCGCCGTCCTCTCGCATACGACCGAGGAGTTCGTCCGCAGGCTCCGGCAGAAGCTCGGCATCCGCCCGGTGTACAAGAGGGTCGACACCTGCGCCGCCGAGTTCGTGGCGAGCACGCCGTATCTCTACTCCACGTACGAAGTCGAAGACGAGACCGAGCCGACCGATCGCCGCAAGGTCGTGATCCTCGGCTCGGGACCCAACCGCATCGGGCAGGGCATCGAGTTCGACGCCTGCTGCGTTCACGCTTCGTTCGGGCTGCAGGAGCTCGGCTACGAGACGATCATGATCAACTGCAATCCCGAGACGGTCTCGACCGACTACGACACCTCCGACCGGCTCTACTTCGAGCCGCTGACGCTCGAGGACGTCCTGGAGATCGTCGATCGGGAGAAGCCCGAGGGCGTCATCGTGCAGTTCGGCGGACAGACGCCGCTGAAGCTCGCCGGCGAGCTCTCGGATGCCGGCGTTCCGCTGTGGGGGACGTCCACCGATTCGATCGATCTGGCCGAGGATCGCGAGCGATTCGGGCGGCTGCTCGACAACGCCGGGATTCCCGTTCCCGAGCACGGAGTCGCCGCCTCGGAGAACGAAGCGATCGATACGGCGAACCGCATCGGATATCCGCTGGTGGTCCGCCCCTCGTACGTTCTCGGCGGGCGCGCTATGGCGATCGTCTACGACGAGGAGGCGCTTCGGCACTACGTACGGAACGCCGTCCAGGCCGCGCCCGAGCGCCCCGTGCTCATCGACCGCTTCCTCGAGAACGCGTTCGAAGTCGACGTCGACGCCATCTCGGACGGTCGCGAAGTCGTCATCGCCGGTGTGATGCAGCACATCGAGGAGGCGGGAATCCATTCGGGCGACTCGACGACGGTGATTCCGCCGTACATGATCTCCCAGCGGGATCAGGATCGGATCCGGAGGAGGACCGTGCAGCTCGCGAAGCTCTTGAACGTCGTCGGGCTGATGAACATCCAGTTCGCGATCGCGGGAGACGAGCTGTACGTGCTCGAGGTCAATCCGCGCGCCTCGCGGACGGTCCCGTACGTGTCGAAAGCGACGGGCCTCCGGTTCGCATGGCTCGCCGCTCAGGTCATGAGCGGCTGCTCGCTCGCCTCGCTCGGGCTCACCGCCGAGCCGAAGGCGGGACGGTACTACGTCAAGGCGCCCGTCTTTCCCTTCAACCGCTTCCCGAAGGAAGACACGGTCCTCGGACCCGAGATGAAATCGACCGGCGAGGTGATGGGAAGCTCCGACAACTTCGGCGAGGCGTACGCGAAAGCGCTTCTCGGCGCGGGCGTGCGGCTCCCTCTCGGCGGAACCGCCTTCCTCTCGCTCAACGACAGCGACAAGAAACCGATGACTGCCCAGCTCGCGCGGGAGCTCGGCGAGCTCGGCTTCACCCTCATCGCGACCCGCGGCACGCGCGAGTTCCTCCTCGAGAACGGCGTCGAGGCCGACCTCGTGCTCAAGGTGCACGAGGGACGCCCCAACATCGTCGACCTCATGATCAACGACGAGATCGATCTGGTCATCAACACCCCATTCGGCCGATCCGCGTTCTACGACGACACCTACATCCGCAAGAACGCACTCCAGCGCGGCATCCCCTGCATCACCACACTCTCCGCCGCCGCCGCATCCGTCGAGGGGATCCGCGCCCTGCAGGGAGGATCGATGACGGTCTCCTCGCTTCAGGAGCAGCACGCCGTTCGCGCTACCTCGGAAACGAAGCGAGCCTGAGGCGCCGCACTCCCGCCGCGCGTGCGTCGATCGATGCCTCGACCCTCGCCTACGCCGGGTCGATCACGAGACGCGGCCTGGCCAGCGCGACTTCCGTCCTGAACGAATTGAACACCCGGATCGTGTACTCGATCCGCGTCGCACTCTCGACTCGCCCGGACGGACCCGACAGCACCCGGTGGCGCGGCGCCGAAGGCTTCTTCACTTTGATCTCGGCTTTCGGGAACACGGCCGCCTTCTCGAACTCGATCGTGATCTCGTCGACCATCAGATCGGCTCCGCCGGTGTAGAAGAAGTCCCACTCGATCCCCTCACCTCCCCGGATGTGGAGCTCGTCCGGGCTGGAAAGAACCAGCATCCGCCCGGCCGAGTATTCGATCTCGACGCGCACCGGGTGAAGCCGGTACGTCATCCCGACCCCGGTCAGGTCGCTCCGCCGCACGATGCGATCGGCGGTCGCCGGGGGAGCCGCGGTGTTCGACGGAGCCTCGGCGCGCGCCGGAGCGGGGATGAACGAGGCGGGCATGCGCGTCGAGTCGCGCTGCGGAAACCAGGCGGCGCTCGGCTCGGCCGAGCTCTCGATTCGCGGGCGGGCCTTTCGCGCCGGGCGCGTCGCCGGCGACGGCGGCTTCGGCTTGCCGGGCGCGGGCGCCGGGCGCGCCCCCTTCGCCGGCTGCAGCGGCGCGGGCACCCGGGCCGCCGGCTTCGCGGGGCTCGCCGCCCGCGGCGGCGCCGATTTCGAGCTCTTCGGGGCCGGCTTCGCCGGAGCTGGTTTCGGGCCGGCGCGCCGAGCGGGGCTCTTCGGAGTCGGGGTGGCGGAGGGCCGCTTCGGAGTCCGACCGGCCGCCCGGCGTGACGGAGCCTTTTTTTGCGGGATGGCGCGGGCCACTCTGGAAGATCGAGATGACTTTTTTGCCGTAGGTTTCGCGCGAGACGCTTTCGCGGTCCTGGCTTTGGACTTTTTTGACGTTTTCGCCGCCGACTGACTCCTCGCCGACTTCTTTTTGGAAGATTTTGCCGAAGAACGACCGGCTTTCTTCCTCTTCATCGCCGGCATAGGCACTCCGTTTCCCTTTTCTACAGTCGTTGAAACGAGGTGCGCAATATACCAATGCGACCCGGTGAAAGCCAGAGTTTTCGCCCCGGGAAGAGGGGGTTGCGCGGCGCCATCACGTCGCCGCCCGGCCGGCGGCCGGAGGGTGCGGAAGAGCGGAAATCGCCCGATCGAGCATCAGGAGTGGTCCGGATGCGCCCGCCCGGTCTACCGAAAGCCGAGGCCGCGTGGCTCAGCCCGCCCGGCCGCCGATCTCGTCTCGCAGGACCGAGACGAGCCGCTCGGCGATCCGCCCGACCCGCTCCGCCTCCTCCCCTTCAACCATGACGCGGACCAGGTTCTCGGTGCCGGAGTAGCGGACCAGGATGCGGCCGCGATCGCCGAGCTCGGCTGCGGCGGCGTCCGCCTCGGCTCGATAGCGCGGGAGCGAATCGAGCGGCGGCCTCGAAGCGACCCTTTCGTTGAGCAGGATCTGAGGCATCGGAACGAACGTCGGCATGCCGGAAAAGGGGGTGCGGCTGGCGGCGAGGAGCCGCGCCAGCTCGACGGCGGTGTGGATGCCGTCGCCGGTGGTGTGGATGCGGAGGTCGATGATGTGGCCCGACTGCTCGCCTCCGAGGACCGCGCCCTCCCGGAGCATGGCCTCGAGGACGTACTTGTCGCCGACCTGGGCGCGTACGAGGCGCACCCCTTCCTCGCGGAGCTTCCGCTCGAATCCGAGATTGGACATCACGGTCGAGACGATGGTGTCGCCGGCGAGCGCTCCCTCGCGGCGGAGCTTCGAGCCCCAGAGATAGAGGATCTCGTCGCCGTCGCGGATCGATCCGCGGTCGTCGGCGAAGATGGCGCGATCCGCATCGCCGTCGAATGCGACACCGAAGTGGGCGCGCTCCTCGACGACGCGGCGGGCCATCGCCTCCGGGTGGAGCGCGCCCGAGGCCTCGTTGATGTTCCTTCCGTCGGGATCGGCATTCATGACGACGACCTCGGCGCCGGCGCGGCGGAAGACGTCGGGGGCGATCCGGTGCGCCGCTCCGTTCCCGGCGTCGACGACCAGGCGCATGCCGCCGAGCTCCTCCCCTTTGGCGTTTCCGAGCAGGAACGCCTCGTAGCGCTCGATCAGCGCAGGTGAGTCTCGGAGCTCGACCTTTCCCGCGGAGGCACCCTCCTCACGGGCCTGCTCGAGCTCGCCCTCGATCTCGAGCTCCATCTCGTCGGCGAGCTTCATTCCGTCCTCGCCGAACACCTTGACGCCGTTGTCTTGCCACGGGTTGTGGGAGGCGGAGATGGAGATGCCTGCGGCGGCGTCCGAAGTGCGGCAGAGCCAGGCGACGCCCGGCGTCGGGATGATCCCGATGAGCTCCGCCCGCCCGCCACCGTCGGCGATTCCGCCGGCGAGGGCACGGGCGATGCGGGGGCCCGACTCGCGCCCGTCGATCCCGAGCAGGATCGAGGGGCTCGGCTCTCTGGTGGTGCGAAGCCTCCGCACCAGGACCTGGCCGAGCGCGACCATCGTGGCGTCGTCGAGCGGAAACGCATCCGCCCGCCCGCGGATCCCGTCAGTGCCGAAGAGCTTTCTCATGAAGGAGGCTGTTGCGGGGAGTCCTCGATCGAAGCGGAGTCGGGCGGGCGCTGTGGGGCGATGGTGACGATCACGTCGACGGACTCGGGCTCGACGACTCGCACGAGGGGGATGTCGGACATCACGCCGACGGTCTCGCGGAACGAGGAGTTGCGGCCCGTGAGGATCACGCGCTCTGTCGGGATCTCGGTGACTTCCTCGACGAGCGAGCTGGGGCCGGCGATCAGGGCGTTGCCGGGTTGAGCCTCGAGCCCCTCGATGACGAATCCGTCGGCCGGGGCGCCGACGAGATAGGGACGGATGACGACGACCTTCTGACGTCGCGGCTCGAGCTGAAGCCGGACGCGGGCGGGCTGCATCGAAATGACCTCGACGTTGCGAGGGAGGGTGATGGCGGTCGGGGGGATGGAGACGTTGAGGGTCCCGGGCTGGGAGTCGGTCAGATCGACGGTGGCTTCGAGGTTTTCGGAGGTGAGGCCGCGGACCTGGGAAGCGGGACCGCGGAGGCGAACGGTGACGGCGTCTTCGACCTCGCCCGAGATCACCAGGTTCGAGGGGACGCCGACGAGGGCGAGCGGGACCTGGAAATTCCGCTCGAGGACCTCTTCGCGGCGGTCCTCGGAGGCGATCAGCCAGATGACGGCGGCGATCGCCAGCGCGGTGAGCCGAGGTCCGAGGTTTCGCATCATGCGGTCGCCCTGAAACGTTCCCGTCCGTTGGGCTTGAGGTGAAATCTCAAGAGATGAGCCAACTCGGCGGGCTTGAGGTTTTCATGGAGCCGTCCGTCGAATGCGGCGCTGATGGCGCCGTTTTCCTCCGAGACGACGACGATGAACGCGTCGGACTCTTCACTGAGGCCGAGGGCCGCCCGATGGCGGGTGCCGAAGTGCTCGGGCAGATCGGTGCTCGCGCTCAGAGGGAGGAACGTTCCGGCGGCGGCGATCCTTCCGCCCTGGATGATGACGGCCCCGTCGTGCAGGGGGGCGCTCGGCGTGAAGATGTTCTGCAGCAGCTCGGCGGAGATGAGTGCCTCGAGCGGCTTGCCGGTCTCGATGTACATCCGCAGGCTCTGGGTCCGCTCGATCGCGATGAGCGCTCCGACCCGCCGCCGCGCCAGCTCCTTCGATGCCGCGACGACCGCGTCGAACTGCGGCTCATCCGTCCGGTTCCGGATCACGTCCATCCATCCCCGGCCCATCGACGCGAGCGCCCTCCGGATCTCGTGCTGGAACAGCACGATGATCGCAAACGGCGTGTAGAACAGGATCTGCCCGGTGATCATCTCGAGCCCGACGAACTGCAGCGCCCGCGCGACGACGAACGTCAGCCCGAGCGTGGCCAGGCCGATCGACATCTGCATCGCCCGCGTCCCCTGAATCAGACGGATCACGCCGTAGATCACGAGGGCGACGAGCAGGATGTCGATCGCGTCGCGCCATCCGAACTCGAGCCGGCCGAGCCTTCCGAACATCTGCGTCATCGGCTCGCTCCCATGATCGGCCGCAGCACCTCGAGGAAGTCGACCGTCTCGGCGACGTCGTGCACGCGCACGAGCGCCGCCCCCCCGAGCGCCGCCGCCGCCACCGCCGCCAGCGACCCCGCCATCCGCGCCCGCCCCCCCTCACGCCCGGTCAGCCGCCCGATGAATCCCTTCCGCGAAGCCCCGATCACCACCGGCCCCAGCTCGCGCAGCTCTCCCACCCTAGCCAGGATCTCCACGTTGTGCTCGAACGTCTTCCCGAATCCCAGCCCGGGATCGACCATGATGCGCGACGGCTCGATCCCGCGCTCGATGGCGAGATCCCGCCACCGGGTGAGATCCTCGCGGATCTCTCCGATCAGCTCGTCGAATCGAATCCCTTCCTGCATCGTCTTCGGCTCGCCGCGCATGTGCATCAGGACGACCGGCACGCCGGCCTCGCGGACCACTCTCGCCATGTCGGGATCGTGCCTGAGGGCGCTGACGTCGTTGACCACGTCCGCCCCCGCCTCGAGCGCGGCGCGCGCAACGGCGGCATTCCGCGTGTCGACCGAGACGGGCACGGGGCTCGCCGACCGGATGCCGCGAACGACGGGGACCACGCGCCGGAGCTCCTCCTCGAGGGGGACGGGGTCGGCGCCGGGGCGGGTCGATTCGCCTCCGACGTCGACGATCGCGGCGCCGGCGGCGTGCATGGCGAGCGCGGCCTCCACGGCGCGATCGGTGTCGAAGTGGAGCCCGCCGTCGGAGAACGAATCGGGAGTGACGTTGATGACGCCCATCACGAGCGGCCAGCGGGCGGGGTCGCCGAGCGCGAACCTCCCCGCGGCCGGGGTGCTGCGGCCCGGCTGGACGGGCGCGGACGACCCGGAGGCGGTCATGAGCTCGGGACCTCCCTCCCGGCGGCCGGACTCCGATCGGCCGAGCGCATCAGCGGTCCTCCTCGCGGACGATCTGCGCGCCGAGCGCGGCGAGCCGCTCCTCGATGCGCTCGTACCCCCGGTCGATCTGGTGG
Source organism: Thermoanaerobaculia bacterium (assembly GCA_035544735.1). GTDB lineage: Bacteria > Acidobacteriota > Thermoanaerobaculia > Gp7-AA8 > Gp7-AA8 > DATKCD01. Next base: position 56,138 of record DATKCD010000110.1, on the reverse strand, counting down.
ATGTTGTGGATCGTGCTCGTTCCCTTCGCGCAGAGGGCGGCGAGCAGAAGCGCCATGCCGGCGCGGATGTCGGGGCTCGAGATGTCGGCGCCGAACAGCCGGTTGCCTCCGACGACGATGGCGCGATGGGGGTCGCAGAGGATGATCCGCGCGCCCATTCCGATCAGCTTGTCGGTGAAGAACAGCCGCGACTCGAACATCTTCTCGAAGATCATCGAGGTCCCCTCGGCCTGGGTCGCGACCACGAGCATGATCGAGAGCAGGTCGGCCGGAAACAGCGGCCAGGGTCCGTCGTCGATCTTCGGCACCGCCCCTCCCACTTCGTATCGCACCCGGAGCTCCTGGTTGTCGGCGACCCGGATGTTCTTTCCCTCGATCTTGAGGTCGACTCCGAGCTTACGGAACATCAGGTCGGCCATGTACATGTGCTCGGGGACGGCGGCTTCGATGAGCACTTCGCCGCGCGTGATCGCAGCGAGACCGATGTAGGAGCCGACCTCGATGTGATCGCTGGGGATGAAGAAGTCGATTCCGGCGAGCTCCTCGACGCCGTGGATGGTCAGCGAGTTCGTCGCGATCCCCTCGATGCGCGCCCCCATCTCGTTGAGCATCCGGCAGAGGTCCTGGACGTGCGGCTCGGCCGCCGCGTTGTAGATCGTGGTCGTCCCCTCGGCCAGGACCGCCGCCATGATCGCGTTCTCGGTCGCGGTCACCGATGCCTCGTCGAGGAACATCTTCGCGCCGCGGAGGTACTGTGCGCTCATCCGATACTCGTACGCGGAGACTTCGATCTGAGCCCCGAGCGCCTCGAGCGCCGTGAGATGCGTGTCGATGCGGCGGCGGCCGATCGCATCGCCGCCCGGCCGCGTGATCGAGACCGAGCCGCACCGCGCCAGAAGCGGCCCGGCGAACAGCAGCGACGCCCGGATGTGTCGCGACAGCTCGCGGTCGGGCGCGTTCCCGATCTCGCCCTTCGCATGGATCCGTACCACGTTCCGCTCGAGCCGCTCCACTCCCGCGCCGAGCTGCTCGACGATCTTCAGCATGTTCTCCACGTCCCGAATGGCGGGAAGGTTGCGCAGGGTGACCGGCTCGTCGGTCAGAAACACCGCCGCGATCATCGGCAGCGCGGCGTTCTTGTTGCCGCCCGGGCGGATCGTCCCCTCGAGCCGATGCCCTCCTTCGACAATGAATCGTTCCATGGATCTCCTGAAATGCCTTCCCGTTCCGGAAGTTGCGGCGTTTCGAGCGGCCTCTCGCCGACCCGCGGGGTGACCCCGGAATATCACGAACCGCGCCGGGGTGCCATGGTTTTTTCCCGCGCGCGCAGGCGCCAAAGGACCGCCGGCCTCCGACTGCGGCGCGGAGGGGTGAATCCTCGCGGCCCTTCCGGCGGCGAACCGGGACGGTCGAGGCGATGCCCGGTTCGGATTTCGCCTGGCGAATCGCGGCCGCGTCGGTTATTGTAAAGTGATGGCGCAGACCGACCTCCGGATCGACGGCGCGCGATGCGCCGGCTGCATGCGGGCGATCGCCGAGGCGCTCGGATCCCTCCCCGGGGTCTCGAAGACCGAGATCGGCGAGTCCCCCGCTCGGATCCGGGTCGAGCACGACGAGCGGACCGCAGCCCGCGCGACCCTGATCACCGCCATCGAACAGGAAGGATACGCCGCGGTGCCGCTCTGAGGCGCGACCGCGGCCACACGTCCATGCAGGTCATCCCCCTCGGATCGGGAAGCGGAGGCAACTGCTACTTCTTCGAGAGCGACGGCACGCGCGTCCTCGTCGACGCCGGCTTCGGCCCGAGAGAGACGGCGAAACGCCTCGCCGCCGCCGCCGGCTGCTCCATCGGGCAGATCGACGCGATCGTGATCACGCACGAGCACTCCGACCACGTCCACGGGGCGGACAGGATCTCGCGCAGGTTCGGCATCCCGCTCTGGCTCACGCGCGGGACGCTCGAGGCGAGCCGGATCGATCCCACCGAGGCGCGCGTGTGCGTGTTCGAGAACAATTCCGAGTTTCGGGTGGGCGAGATCTCCGTTCGCGCGCGGCGCACGATTCACGACGCCGCCGATCCCGCCTGCTTCGTTCTCGAGGCGCGGGACGGCACCAGGGTCGGCATCGCAAGCGACCTCGGCTACGTCGATCCCCCGGTCCTCGCTCATCTCTCCAACTGCGACGCACTCCTGTTCGAGGCGAATCACGATCTCGACATGCTTCGCACCGGGACGTATCCATGGAGCCTGAAGCGGCGGATCCTCTCCAACCATGGCCATCTCTCGAACGACGACTCGCTCGCCGCGGTCCGCCGGATGCTGGGGCCCGACACGCGCGCGCTCTGCATGATCCATCTCTCGGAGAAGAACAACCACGCCTCGATCGTCGCAGGAATGGCCGAGGCGCTCCTCGACTCGCTCGGCGCCGCCATCCAGCTCCGCATCGCCGCGCAGCGGCGACCCGGCGATCCGATCGAAATCGCCCGTCGCCCCGGCAGGCCCGCCAGACCCGCACCACCACCCAACCCCGCGCAGATGCCCCTGTTCTAGGGAAGCTCTGCCGGGATCGAGTCGGACGCCCTTGACCGCCGAGCGAAACCGGCCTGGTGGACTCTAACGTCGGAATCGATAGCAAATGGCGAAGGGATCGGCGTCGTGAGCGAGGCGTGCCGACGCAGGCATAGCGGGGTCTATGCTGAGGAGGCGCAACGAAGCTCACGGCGTCGAGACCGAGCCAGGTGCTGTTGATTCCGGCGTTACAGTCCACTAGGCTCGACAGATCATGCGAGCTCGTTCCCTGATCCTCGTCGCATCGTTCGCATCCGTCATCGCGGCGGGCGCCGTGAGCGCCGCGGAGCCGGCTGCGCCGGGGGGGAGCCGGAGCTCGATTCAGGTCGGCACGTTCCGGCTGCAGAGCAACTTCTGGGTGAACCTCCATCAGCGCCTGGTCCACGCGGCGCGCTTCAAGAGCGCCGCTCCGGAAGGGCTGACGGCAGCGGAGAGCGCGATCTGGAGCGCCGCCGTCGACGGGTACGAGGAGCTCCTCGGCAGGCGATCGCCGATCTTCGACGCCGAGCTCATTTCGATCAATGCCTCGCTCTCGGCTGCGAAGACGCCGCAACTGCCGGACGGAATCCCGGAACCGGTGGCCGCCGCTCTCGGGAAGGCGAGGCCTGTCTACGAGAAGGATCAATGGGTGAAGGACGATCGCGCCAATCGCTTCTGGATGGCGCTCGCCGAGCCGATGCTCGCTTCGGCGGGGAGCGAGCTGATCGAAGCGCACGAGAAGGCGTATGGAATCCCGTTCCCGAAGCGGATCGTCGTCGACGTCGCGTCTCACGCCTGGCAATTCGGGGCGTACACGGTCGGCGACCGGCTTTCCGCCCATTCGGTCGTCTCGAGCCGGGATCCGGGCTATCAGGGAATCTCCGCGCTCGAGAGCCTCATGCACGAGGCCTCGCATGCGATCGTGGGGACCCGGCAGGGCGCGATCGGCGGCGATCTGGCGCGCGCGGCCACCGAGCTCGACGTCGAGCCGAGGGGGAACCTCTGGCATGCGATCCTGTTCTATACCTCCGGGGAGCTGACGCGGCGCGCGCTCGCCGAGCGCGGGGTGAGCGACTACGTCCCCTACGTCTACCGCGGAATGTTCGAGCGGGGCTTTCGGGGGTTTCAGCAGCCGCTGGAAGCTCACTGGCGGGCGTATCTCGACGGCGAGATCCCGCGCGAAGAGGCGATCCGCCGGATCCTCGCCGACACGACCGCCACCGAGCCGTGAGACCCGGCGGGCTCCGGTTCGGGAGCCGCTGCTGGTAGACTCCCCGCGATCAGCGAAGGAGTCCCGGAATTGAAGGCCACCGTCACCGTCGAGCTCAAGCCGGGCGTACTCGACCCGCAGGGGAAAGCCATCCAGCACTCGCTCGGTGAGCTGGGGTTTTCGGGTGTGGAAGACGTGCGCGCGGGGAAGTTGTTTCGGATCACACTGGATGACGGACCATCGAGAGAGCAGGCCGAGCAGGAGATCCGCCGGATGTGCGAGAAACTTCTCGCGAACCCGGTGGTGGAGAGCTACTCGTTCAACATCGAGGAGTAGGGCGACGCTGGGCGTGCTCTGCGCGATCCTGCTCGCGAGCGCGGCGGAAGCCGCCGATCTCCGCCCCATTCCGACGCGCGAGCGGCGCGTGGTGGTGCGATGGAGCCTGTCGGGCGATCCGCGGGCGCTGGCGTTCGGCCCGGACGGAACCCTCTACGTCGGGCTTCGCGCGACTCAGTCGGTGGTGGCGATCGACCGAACGTCCGGAACGATCCTCCGCGACGTCGTCATCGATCACGAGGAGATCGCATCGACCAAGGACTTCGCGACGCTTCGGATCGATCCGCGTCTCGAGCGGCTCGTCATCGCCCAGGGAACGGACGAGAGCGTCACGATCCTCTCGATTCCGGATCTCGGCATCGTCCGCGAGATCCTGATGGAAGGCGAGGTCATCCGCGACGCCCATCCCGATCCCGCCGGCCGCTACCTCTTCATCCTCGGCCGCGGCGTTCACGTCTGGGATGCCGCCGGGCAGCAGCGGCTCCGGACGTTCTCGGAGATCGATGCGTTCGCGATCGCCGTCTCGAGCGACGGGAGCCGGCTCGCGATCGTCGGCGCCGAACAGTTCGAGAGCGGCAGCGCGACGGTAGTCTCCCTGATCGATACCGCGACTCTCGATGAAGTGCGGCGGATGCCGCTGCAGACCGACCGGCCCATCGAGGCGGCGCTCTTCGGAGCGGGCGACGTCTCGCTGCTCGTCCTGGCGCGCGACTGGCTCGCGGAGAAGCCGCTCGCGGCTCCCGGACAGCGGACGATGGTGCCGGAGCAGCGGGGGATGCGGGTCCGTCTGGAAACGGGCGACTTCGTCAGCACCGAGTCGATCTGTCTCCCGCGGGAGTCGGGTCCGCAGGTGGCGGCGGCCGGCCCGGGGGGGGCGACGGTGTTCTTCGCCGAGCGCCGCTGCTCGGTGAGCGGAAGCACGCTCGGCGCCCCTCGGAGGATCCGCACGGCTTCGCTGTACGGAGTCGAGGCGTACGCGCTCGCGTATGATGAGAACGGCAACTTCCTCGCGGCGAGCGAGCCGGACGGAATCCTGACGATCTACCGCGCGCCGAAGCCGGAATCGCGCTGAACGAAAGGGGGCCGGATGAAATTCGCCGTTCTCGTCCTTCCCGGATCCAACTGCGATCACGACGCGATCCACGCGATCCGCGACGTTCTGGGCGCGGAGTGCGAGCTCGTCTGGCACAAGGACACCGACCTCCGCGGGGCCGACTGCGTCGTCATCCCGGGAGGCTTCTCCTATGGCGACTACCTCCGCGCCGGGGCGATCGCCAAGTTCGCTCCCGTCATGGGGGCCGTCCGGAACCACGTCGCCTCCGGAGGACTGGTCGTCGGCATCTGCAACGGCTTCCAGGTGCTGACCGAGGCGGGGCTGCTCCCCGGAGCGCTGATGCGCAACGAGCATCTCCGCTTCGTCTGCCGCGACGTTCATCTGCGCGTCGAGACGACCGACACACCGTTCACCTCGCTCTTCCGCGAAGGGGAGCTCCTCACGGCTCCCGTCGCGCACGGCGAGGGAAACTACTACGCGGACGAGGCGACGCTGGACGAGCTCGAGCGCAACGGCCAGATCGTGTTCCGTTATGCCGACTCCCGAGGACGCATCACCGCCGAAGCGAACCCGAACGGCTCGAGCCGCAACATCGCCGGCATCGTCAACCGCGAGCGCACCGTCCTCGGGCTCATGCCCCACCCCGAGCGCGCTTGCGAGCCCCTCCTCGGGGGCGAGAGCGGAATCAAGCTCTTCCGCTCGATCGCGCAGTACGAGTCGCGAGTCGTGAGCCGGGCCTCGGGCGCCGGCTGAGGCGACGCCTGAGCTCGGCGCTCCCGACTCGGGACTCCTCTGCCACTGGACTCGAGGGCGCTCGAACTCCTAGACTGCGGGGCCGGGCCCCGGACTCCGGCACCCCGGACTCGCCGATCCCGGACTCTCGTGGGAGGAGATCAGATGACCAGGCCCAAAGAGGCGACGCTCGACGCGCTGCTCGACGAGAACCGTACTTTTCCGCCGACCGAGGAGTTCCGGAGGCAGGCGAACGTGAACGACCCGGAAGTCTGGGCGCGCGCGGCGGCCGACCCGGAGGCGTTCTGGGCTGGGTGGGCGCGGGAGCTCGACTGGCACGAGCCGTGGCGTAAGGTGCTCGAGTGGAACGCGCCGTACGCGAAATGGTTCGTCGGCGGGAAGCTGAACGCATCGTACAACTGTCTCGACCGGCACCTGGCCGAGCGCGGAGAGAAGAGAGCGATCGTCTGGGAGGGGGAACCGGGGGACACGAGGACGCTCACCTACCGCGAGCTTCACGCGGAAGTCTCGAGATTCGCGAACGCGCTCAAGGGTCTCGGCGTGAAGTCGGGGGACCGGGTGGCGATCTATCTGCCGCTCGTCCCCGAGGCTGCGGTGGCGATGCTCGCCTGCGCGCGAATCGGCGCGATTCACTCGGTCGTTTTCGCCGGATTCTCCTCCGAGGCGCTGCGGGACCGGATCGTCGACGCCGAGGCGAAGGCCCTCATCACTTCGACTTCGGGATACCGGCGCGGCAACGTCGTGCCGCTCAAAACACTCGCCGACGAAGCGCTGCTCGCGACGCCGTCGATCGAGTCGGTCGTCGTGGTGATGCGACGCAGCACCGCCGAAGAGGCCGACGAGACTGTCGCCATGCAGCCGGGACGCGATCACTGGTACCACGAGCTGATCAAGAAGGCTGCGGCCGAGTGCACGCCCGAGTGGGTCGATTCCGAGCACGGGCTCTACACCCTCTACACCTCCGGAACGACCGGAAAACCGAAAGGCATCATACACACGACGGGCGGATACATGACGGGCGTGTATGCGACCACGAAATGGGTGTTCGATCTGAAGGACAGCGACGTCTTCTGGTGCACGGCCGACATCGGATGGGTCACGGGTCACTCCTACGTCGTGTACGGACCGCTCGCGAACGGCGCCACGGTTCTGATGTACGAGGGAGCACCCGACTGGCCGAAGCGCGACCGCCTCTGGGAGCTCGTGGAAAGGTACGGAGTCACGATCTTCTACACGGCGCCGACCGCGATCCGGGCCTTCATGAAATGGGGTCATCAGCACCCGGAAGCCCACGATCTCTCTTCGCTCCGCCTGCTCGGAACCGTCGGCGAGCCGATCAATCCCGAGGCGTGGATCTGGTATCAGCAGAACATCGGCGGGGGGCGCTGCCCCATCGTCGACACCTGGTGGCAGACCGAGACCGGCGCGATCATGATCACTCCCCTTCCCGGCCTGGTTCCGACCAAGCCCGGCTCGGCCACCCGCCCCTTCCCCGGCATCGCCACCGAGATCCTCGACGAGCAGGGGAAGAGCATTCCGGTCGGGGGCGGGTACCTCGCGATCACGAAACCATGGCCGTCGATGCTTCGCGGCATCTGGGGCGATCCCGAGCGGTACGAGAAGCAGTACTGGTCGAAGTGGAAGGGGATCTACTTCACCGGCGACGGCGCGAAGCGCGACGAGGAAGCGTACTTCTGGCTGCTCGGGCGCGTCGACGACGTGATCAACGTCGCCGGACACCGGATCGGAACGATGGAAGTGGAGTCGGCGCTGGTCGACCATCACTCGGTGGCCGAGGCGGCCGTGGTCGGCATCGCGCACGAGATCAAGGGGACCGCGATCGCCGCATTCGTGATCATCAAGGAATCGCACAAGGATGCCACCGACCCCGAGACCCTCGAGAAAGACCTCGGAAATCACGTCGTGAAGAAGATCGGCGCGATCGCACGGCCGGAAAAGATCATCTTCACCGCGGAGCTGCCCAAGACGCGATCGGGAAAGATCATGCGCCGGCTGCTCCGCGACATCGCCGAGGGGCGCGCCCTCGGCGACGTCACGACTCTCGCCGACCCCGCGGTGGTGCAGTCGCTCAAATCGCGGTACGAGGAGTAAGGCGTCTGGAGCGTCTGGAGCGTCTCGGGCGTCTGGAGCGTCTTGGGCGTCTTGAGCGTCTTGGGCGTCTTGGGCGTCTGGAGCGTCTGAGCTTCCCGGGACACGGAACAGAAGGCAGAAGGCAGAACGAAGAACGCAGAAACTGACCGGCGTCCGGACATCCTGGACGCTCGAGACGCCGAGGACGCCCCAGACGCTCAAGACGCCCGAGACGCCCCAGACGCCCCAGACGCCCCAGACGCCCAAGACGCCCAAGACGCCCCAGACGCCCCAGACGCCCAAGACGCCCGAGACGCCCCAGACGCCCCAGACGCATGAATCCTTATCTCTCCGTGGTGATCCCGACGTACGACCGGATCGAGACTCTGATGCGCGTGCTCGGCGCGCTCGGTCAGCAGGAGCAGGCCCCTCCGTTCGAGGTCGTTCTCATCGACGACGGCTCGAAGGACGAGACGGCCGCGACCGTCCGGCGCGCCATCGACTCAGGAAGCTTCGCCTATCCTCTCCACTTCGAGTCTCAGCCGAATGCCGGGCCGGGGCGGGCGCGGAACCGGGGGACGAAGCTCGCGTGCGGGACGTTCGTCGTCTACATCGGGGACGACACGGTGCCCGAGCCTCGGTTTCTCGCCGAGCATGCGCGCGTGCACCGGGAGAGCGGGGACGACCCGCTGCTCGCCTGTCTCGGCTACACCGGATGGCCCGAGGGAGGGGGCGCGACGGCGTTCATGGATTACATCAACGACTACGGTCTGCAGTTCGGCTACGCGCTGATCGAGGACGGCGCCGTGGTCCCGTTCAATTTCTTCTACACCTCGAACATCTCGATCTCGCGGGAGCTGCTCGGGGAGGAGCCGTTCGATCCGACGTTCCCGGCGGCCGCCTGGGAGGACATCGAGCTCGCCTGGAGGCTCGACGCGGCGGGGTTGAAGATCCGGTACGCGGCGGGCGCGGTGACGCGTCATTACCATCGGATGAGCGTCGACTCGTTCTCGAAGAGGCAGTACACAGTGGGACGGTCGGGAGCGATCTTCTTCCGGAAGCACCCGGAGCTGGGCCACTTTCTCGGAGTGTACGAGTTGCGGGACCGAGGCCTCGCGAGCGAGCGGGAGGTGAAGAAGCTGCGGTTTCTCGCGCGACTGGGGGAGAAGTTCAGGCCGCTGGCGAGGCGCGGGGTGTTCGAGCGGCTGATGCGCGAGCATTATCTGCGCGGACTGGAGACGGGATTGCGGGAGATCGGGGTGAAGGTAGAATGAGCGGCCTATGAGCGAGGAACGCGTCCGCGGCGAGGGATTCTTTCTCGCGATCGAAGGGATCGAGGGGTCGGGGAAGACCACGCAGGTCGGCCGGCTGGAGCAGGCGCTGCGGGCGACGGGGCGAAACGTGGTCGTGACCAAGGAGCCGGGGGGGACGCAGCTCGGCAACCGGATCCGCGCGATCCTGCTCGATCCGCAGGAAGAGGGGATGGACCCGCTCGCGGAGCTCTTTCTCTACGCCGCTTCGCGCCGCCAGCACGTCGCGGAGCTGATCCGTCCCTCGCTCGAGCGCGGCGCCGTGGTCCTCTGCGACCGATTCACCGACGCGACCCTCGCCTATCAGGGCTTCGGGCGGATGCTCGAGCTCGACCGCCTCCGCCAGCTCAACGACTGGTCGACCGAAGGCATCCGCCCCGACCTGACGGTCATCCTCGACCTTCCCGAGGCGCTCGGACTCGAGCGCGCCCGCGCGCGTAACGCCGCCGAAGATCTTCACGGCGAGAGCCGTTTCGAGGGAGAAGACGTCCGCTTTCACCGGCGCGTGCGGGAGGGATACCTCACCCTCGCCGAAGCGGAGCCGCAGCGCTATCTCGTGATCGACGCGTCGGGAGATCCCGACGCCGTCTTCGAGCGACTGACCTCCGGGCTCCGCGAGAGAGCGCCGGTCCTGCGCCTCGACCCGGCCGCGAGCCGGTCATGAGCCGCGTCCAGGAGCTGCTCCTCGACACCGCCCGCCGCGGGCGTCTCCACCACTGCCTCATCCTTCACGGGCCGTTCTCCGACCAGCTCCGCAATCTCGGAGTCCGCCTCGCCATGGCTCTCAACTGCCCCGAGGGCAATGGCCCTGACGACTGCAGCTCCTGCGGAAAGATCGCCCGGGGGACGCATCCCGACGTCCATCACGTCGCGATCGAAGAAGACCGCAAGCTGATCTCCGTCGATCAGATCCGGCGGATGCTGGCCGAAGCGACGCTCCGGCCGTACGAGGGACGGACGAAGGTGTTTCTCGTCGAGAGCGCCGATACGATCAGCCCCGCCGGGGCGAATGCGATGCTGAAGACGCTCGAGGAGCCCGCCAGGGACACCGTCTTCCTGCTGCTCACGCGATCGGCCGACCTGCTCCTGCCCACCATCCGGTCGCGCTCGCAGTCGATCGCCATCCATCATGCATTCGAGCGGACGGTCCGGGACGAGGCTGGCGCGGCCGGATCGGTTCAGGCGGCGCGGATCCGCCGCGAAGCCCTCGCTCTCCCCTCGCTCGATCCCGCAGACGCCGAGAGAATCGCCCGCCGGCTGCTCGCCGCTCTCGCCGCCTTCGCCGAGCATCGCGACTTCGGGGCGCTCCTCGGCGCCGCCAGCACCCTCACCGCCGAGACCGAGCCTCCCGCCGCGCTCGCCCTGCTCGCCATCCTCCTCCGCGACGCCGCCGCCATCGATCCGCGCGACTCCATCGATCCCACGAGCCTCTCCACGATCCGGCAGCACCTCCCGCCGCAGGACCTCCTCCGCGCAGCCTCCGTCAGCGTCCGCAACGCCACCCGCCTCCAGGTCAACGCCGACTCGCGCCTCCTCCTCGAACAGGCGCTCGTGACTCTCGCAACCCGATGAGCGCGCAGGCGCGCAGCGGGCGGCGGGGACGCGCGCCAGTCCGGAGCCCCGCGTTCCGTCTGCCGCAAAAGAAAGACCCCGGCGTTGCGGCCGGGGTCTCGATGTTCATTCTGGATGGGTGGTGGAACGCGATGGGGTTGGACTTTGGTGGCGAGATCTCTGAAGACTCTTCAGGCGATGTTTCCATCGGTTGGCAGGAGTGACTTCTGGCGCTCTTTCCCCCTGCCCATCCAGTGCTGCATGGTTTCGACGGTTGGGATTATAACCGGTTTCATCCCCCTTTGTGAAATCTTTCACCATCGTGACTCAATTGTGACACTCCGAAGCAAGCTCCGACGCTCCCACGACTTATGGTGAGCACCCCAGGAAAGCGGTCCGTTGTTTCCTCTATCCGGGCGGTCTCTGGATGAGATGGGACGTGGGGCGGAGGGGTCTGGTCAGATCGAGATGCCCGGCGAGGGTGGGAGCGATCTGGCCGCCGACCAGGATCTGGACGCGCCGAACGTTGCGGGAGTTCGAAACGAGGGTCTGCACGACGGCGTAGGCCGCCAGCATCTCGGCCCGGCTTCCTGTGTTCCATCCCTCTTCGAGGGTCGCTCCGCCGAGGTCGACGACCGCCGTTCCTTCGGGCAGGAGGAATGCGCCACGGATCACGGTGTCCTCGGGGAAGAGTCGCGGGACCGAGGCGTTGGCTGAACCGTTGACGAGTGCAGCGAGGAGGGGATGGAGGGCGGCGGCCTCGTTGTCCGGAAGAGGGAGCTCGCGGGTCTCTGGGAAGAGCAGGCCGGTGGGGCCTTCGAAGTAGAGGATGACCGAGCGGGGAGCGACGCGGTTCGCGATTTCGGGGGTGGGCCCCGAGGGGGGAGCCTGCGGCTCGCGCTGATCGCAGGCCGCGAGGCAGAGGGCCAGGAGGATGGCGAGAGCGGCGGCGAGGGTCTTCATCGTCCGGAGCCGGCGGCGGGGGTGGGCGGAGGGGCGCCGCTGCCGAGGCGTTCGGGGGCGCGGCGTTCGAGGCCGAGTCGCGCCTCGTATTCTGCCTTGTAGGCTCGGATGGCGCGGAGGAGCGCCTGAGCGACCGCGTCCTGATAGGCGGCGGAGCCGAGCCTGGACTCTTCTTCGGGGTTGGAGAGAAAGCCGACTTCGACCAAGGCCGCGGGCATGGTCGCCCCGACGAGGACGCGGAAGGGAGCCTGTTTGACTCCGCGGTTGCCGACTCCGCTCAGGCCGTTCATCTCCTGCTGGACGAGCTCGGCGAACCGGCTCGACTCGCGGAGGTACTGCTGCTGGGCGAGATCCCAGAGGATGAGGTCGAGATCGGCCGCGGGGGAGCGGGCACCAGGAGGCGATGCGGCGTCGGCCTCGCGATTCTCGCGCTCGGCGCTGGCGCGCGCCAGATCGTCCGAGGCTTCCAGGGAGAGATAGTACGTCTCGGCGCCGCGCGCCTGGGGGGAGCGGGAGGCATTGAGATGGACCGAGAGGAAGAGGTCGGCCTTGTACTGATTCGCGATCGCCGTGCGCTGGTCATGAGGGACGAGCGAGTCGTCGTCGCGAGTCAGGATGACGCGGGCGCCGAGGGACGAGGCGATGAGCGACTGGAGCCGGCGGCAGATCGCCAGGGTGGCCTCCTTCTCGACCAGGCCGCCCGGGCCGATCGCGCCGACTTCCTTCCCGCCGTGACCAGGGTCGAGCACGATCGTGCGGACTCCGGGAAGCTCGCGCAACCGCAGTCCCGGACGGTCGGGCGTCGTGGCGAGCGCGGGCGAGCCGCGCTGGAGGTCGAGAACGATCCGGAACGGGCTCTCCAGCGTATACGGATCGCCGGCAACCTCCGCGGAGGAGAGCTGAACGACGATCTGGTTCTCCCGCACCGTGATCCGGTCGAGAAGCGCTCCTTCGTAGCTCCGGTCCGCCACGTCCGCCCGGACCGGCGCGCGGGTCTGGATCACGTACGCGGCGGGCTCGCGGCGCACTTCGTGCTCCACCCTCCGCGGAAACTCGATCACGATCTTCGTCGTCTCGTCCAGCTCGATCACGCTGATCCGCGCATCGACCGTGTCGAACCGCCCCCTCCCCACTTCGAGAACCCGGGTCGCAGGGTCCCAGCGCAGATCGAGCTCGGAAGTGAACCGGAGAACGTCACGGAAGAACTGCCACGGAACGAACGGGGTCGCGTCGACGAAGATCGGCGCCGACTGCATCTCGATCAACTGCTCACCGACCGCGCCGAACCGCCTGTCGACGGTGAATCCGGCCGTGTTCTCGCCGAGCGTGATCCGGTATCCTGCGCGGTCTCCGACGATCGTCCCGCCGAGCGCCTCGGTCACCGCGTCGGCGGGCACGAACACCGCCCCCTCCTGCTCGATCACCAGCACCGCCCGCTCCCCGGACGGCGCCCGCAGAGTCGCCGCTCCCGTCTGCGCGCGGACGCTTCCGACCAGCGTCAGCACCGCCGTCAGAACGACTCCCGCAACTCGCATCATCTCCCGCCCTGCCCCGGCCCCGTGGGATCCATCTTCTCCCTGGCATTATCGCCGTTCGAGCGGCCGCTGTCAGCTTCCCGCCCGCGCCGGCGATGTTCGCCTGAGATAAAATGCCTCCGATGGTCCGCCGGCTCGCCCTCGTTCTCGCGCTCCTGCTCCCGCTCGGATGCGGCGGGAACGAGTCCCCCGACCGCGCCGACCGAGGCAGCTTCCGCAAGGGTCCGGTCAGCATCCGCGGATGGTTCGCCGAGATCGACGCCGGCGCCCCCCCGCCCGAGGTCTTCTCGGTCACCGAGCCCAACGCCCGGATCTCGCCCCACCAGTCCCGCCTCTTCGAGCAGACCTCGATCAGCCTCGAAGACGTCCCCTACGCCTCGGGGGGGGTCGCCGACAACGGCTCGTTCATCATCCTCGACGCGCCTCCCGGCCGGCTCACCATCAACATGCAGGCGCCCGGCGTCCCGCTGGTCCAGATGAATCTCGAGAGCATCCCGGCCAACGCCGACGTGTTCATCCCCGGGATCAGGCTCCTCCCCGACCGATTCGAGATCCTCGAGCCGGAGAAGATCCTGATCCGCGTCCCGACGCGCGGAAGCGAACGGAGGATGACCGGGCAGCGAGGGATCGTCGGAGGCCATCCGGTGGAGATCTGGGAAGTACCGCTCCGCGAGATGATGGACCGGCGCGACTGGCCGGTTCCGACGTAGCCGGGCCGCACGGGAACCGGCCCGGCGCGCCTTTCGCACCCGCCGCCCTTCGGGAGGCGAGTATGACCGTTCAGGAATCATCCTTCCAGGACCGCCGGCGCACGGTGCAACGGAGCCGGGTGAGCGATGCTCTCGGGCAGTTCTCCGAGCGGGTCACGGGCTGGGCCGGCGGGAGCTGGGCGTTCGCGCTGGCATTGCTCCTGGTGCTGGGCTGGGCGGCGGTGGGTGCGCTGTTCGACTACTCGGCGCATTGGCAACTGTTCATCAACACGGGAACGACGATCGTGACTTTTCTGATGGTCTTCCTGATTCAGCGCTCGCAGAACAAGGAGTCGCTGGCGGTCCAGCTCAAGCTCAACGAGATCGTCGCGGCGATCGACGGAGCGAGCAACCGGCTGATCGACGTGGAGACGCTCACCGAGTCCGAGCTCCGTGCGATCCGGCTGCACTTCCGCCGTCTGGCCGAGATGGCGACCGAGTCGAGCCTCGGGAGCTCCCACTCGGTCGAAGAGGCCGAGCGCCGCCATCATCGGAAGAGGGACCATGCCGCCGGAGAGGGCGATTCGAGCGGGACGTCGTAGAATCCGCGCATGGCGAGCCGGAGCGTCAGACCCGTCACGCTCGATGAGATCCGGGCCGCCGGCGAGCGGATCGCGGGAACGATCGTCCGCACGCCGCTGGTCCGGTGGAACCTCGGGGACGAGGCACCCGAGATCTGGCTGAAGCTCGAGACCCTGCAGCCGATCAATGCGTTCAAGCTGCGCGGGGCCGCGAACGCGGTCGCGCTCCTTCCGCCGGGCGAGCGGAGCCGGGGGGTGTGGACGATCTCGGCGGGAAACGCCGGACAGGGGGTGGCGTTCGCCGCGCGCGCCGCCGGGGTACCGTGCACGGTGGTCGCGATCGAGACCGCGGCCGAGACGAAGGTCGAGCGGATGCGCGCGCTCGGGGCCCGAATCGTCAAGGCTCCGTTCGACGCCTGCTGGGAAGCGATGGAGCGGCGCACGTTTCCCGGGGTCGAAGGGACGTTCGTCCATCCGTTCGACGACCACGACTTCATCGCGGGAAACGCGACGATCGGGCTCGAGATCCTCGACGACCTGGCGCAGGTCCGGACCGTGATCGCGGCGATCGGCGGCGGAGGTCTGATCGCCGGGATCGGCTCGGCCATGAGGGCGCTGGCCCCTCGCGTTCGAGTTCTCGGCGCCGAACCGGAGACCGCCGCGCCAGGCGCGAAGTCGTTCGAGGCGGGAGAGCCTCGCGTGTTCGAGGGGTGGACCGCCTCGTTCGTCGACGGTGCCGGCGGCAAGAGCATCTTCCCGCCGATGTGGGAGCGGCTCCGCGAGACGGTCGACGGTTCGGTGGTGGTCACCCTCGACGAGGTGCGCGATGCGATGCGCCTGATCGCGGACAAGGTGCGGGTGATCGCGGAAGGAGCCGGAGCGCTCGGCCCTGCGGCGGCGCGGCGAGAGGCGGCAGGCTCCGGGCCGATCGTCGCCGTCGTCTCGGGCGGCAACGTCGATCTGGCCAGGTTCTGCGAGCTGATCGGCCGCTGAGCGGCCGGCACGCGCCCCGGAGTCGGGAGGGACCAGGGGCCGTCATCGGCTGCCTGGCTGGGGGAGGTAGGGGGACTGGAGGTCGCAACCGAACACCACCGGGAGAAACATCAGGCACGACCTCCAGCGGCGGTTCCGAAACGCATCTAGGTTACTTCTTCTTAGCAGCAGATTTCTTTTTCGACTTTTTCGACTTCTTCGCTTTCTTTTTAGCAGCCATGAGTGCGTCTCCTTTCTTCGGAGCAGCAGGACCGATTCGATCCGGCCTTCCTCATCTCAACCACCCGGGACCGAAAAAACCAGGGACGCCTGTTCGCGTTTCGGACCACCTTCGACTCGCTCGCGATGATCTGCACTCGAGTCGAACCTCCATTGATCATGTAGTGTACGGCATTCGCGCCGATCTTTCTACACCTCGTCGAATTTTTTTTCGACTCGCGAATCCGACGCGACGCGGTGCCGAAGCTCGCGAGCGAGCCTCAGGCGCCTTCGACGACGATCGGACGAGCGGAGTGATCGCGACGAAGAGACGCGATCGCGCGAATGACGAGATAGATCGCGAGCGCGATGAGCGCGGTGGCGGAGAACGCGTTGGCCGCGGCCACGTCGAGCCCCGCACTCGCTCCGAGATTCGCCACCGCCAGCTTTCCGAGTGCCCAGAGCGTGATGACGAGCACGAACAGCATCGGCAGCAGAAGCCATGCGATGCGCCGGCGCGACTGGTGAAGCCAGACCGCGACCGCGAGGAGCGTCAGCGCCGCCAGCAACTGGTTCGAAGCACCGAACAGCGTCCAGAACCTCACCCAGCTCCCCTCGGGCGCGAACGCCACGAAGTACGCCGGAAGCACGAGCGTGAACACGGTTCCCGCCGCCGCCCCCACCGTGGTCCGCCATCCGAGAAGCTCCTGAACGATGTAGCGCCCGAGCCGCGCCGACACGTCGAGCGTGTCGAACACGAACGTCGAGAACGCCATCGCGCCGAACGTGATCGCGAAGTTCAGGTGCTCCTCCCCGATCACCAGCGTCATGAATCGCCCGATCCCGTTGCCGTAGATCGTCCCCGGCCTCAGACCCGTGAGCCCTTCGTCCGCGACGATCATCACCGTCACCAGCGCGATCAGCGCCACGAAACCCTCCGCCAGCATTCCGCCGTATCCCACCGGCCGCATGTCGGTCTCCCGGTCGATCTGCTTCGAAGTCGTCCCCGAGCAGACCAGCCCGTGGAACCCCGAACACGCGCCGCACGCGATCGTCACGAACAGGAACGGGAACAGCGTCCCCGTCATCCCCCCGACGTCCCACGACCGGAACGCCGGCTGCTCGATCGAGTAACCGCCGAAGAAGATCCCGAGGACCCCGAGGCCGAGGGCGAAGTAGAGGACGAAGCCGCCCAGGTATCCGCGCGGCTGGAGCAGCGACCAGACCGGAACGATCGAAGCGACCGCGCAGTAGACCAGGATCAGCAGCCCCCAGCTCTTCACGTCGAGGATCAGCACCGTCGACAGGCGCGTTCCGAGCCAGACCGCGCCGAAGGTCGCCGGAACGAAGATCACCGTGAGCAGCCACAGGGGAGGGCCGAGCCACCGCTGTACCTGCCCCATCACGACCGCGAGCAACAGATAGAGGATGCTCGCGGCCGCGACCGCGCCGCCCGGATTGAACTCCACGCTCGCTCCGGCGAGCTCCTCGGTCTGCCCCACGAAGCTCCCGGCGGTGATGTCGGCGAAGGCGACGATCACGTACAGGAGGGCGATCCAGATGAACGCCATCATCGCCACGCCCGCGCGCGGCCCGAGGTGCTCTTTTACGATCTCGGCGATCGATTGAGCCCGGTGCCGGACCGAAGCCACCAGCGCGGCGAAGTCGTGCACCGCCCCGATCACCACCACTCCGAGCGAGATCCACAGAATGCACGGAAGCCAGCCGAACGCCTGACACGCGATGATCGGACCGGCGATCGGCCCCGCCGCCGCGATCGCCGAAAAATGCTGCCCGAACAGGTAGAAACGCTTCGTCGGAACGAAGTCGACCCCGTCCTCGAGCTCGTGAGCCGGCGTCCGCCGCTCCCCGTCCAGCGCGAACTGCCGGGCGATCCAGCCGCCGTACATCCGATAGCCGAGCGAAAGAAACGCGAGAAATGCGATCGCCAGGAGTGTCAGCTGCACCTGCCCGCCCTCATCTTCGTGGAATTGCGGGGCGATTGTATCAGGGCAGGCGACATGGCCGGTCTCCCGCGCGGCCTTTCCCGGGCTTTCGCACGGGGACTACGGCTCACGTCCCGCCCGACGGCGCCGGCGCAGTCGGGAATCCCCCGCCCGGCCGCGCTCACGGTCGCGGCGGATCTTCCCACATCTCCCGCACGAGGACGTGGGCGCCGCGTCGGCCGACCAGCTCGACCTCGATCCTGTGGAGTCCGCGCGGCAGCTCGGGCGGACGCTCGACGAACAGCTCGTATCGCGCCGAGATCGTCCGCTCGAGACGCGACATCGCGATCGACGGGAACTGGTGGGTCTTCACGTAGAAGCCCCCCGTGTCTTCCGAGGCCTTCTTCAGACCGACCTCGAGCGAGTGGTAATCGACCTGGGAGACGTCGAGCGAGAAGACGGCGGTGCGCGACTTCTCGAGCGAGCGCCGGGCGGGATGATAGTCGGGCGTCATCGTCACGCCGCCCGCGCCGTACCGCCCGAGGCCCCAGCCGAACATCACGAGCGACTTCGGTCCGGGAATGGGGATGAGCGCGTTGCCGAGCAGCAGTAGCGCCTTCTCCGGCGAGGCCGCCCTGCGCGCCTGCTCCAGGTCGAGCCGCGCCATCAGCGACGGCGAGGGAACCGACCGGGGCGGCGGCGGCCGGTCGATCCGCACCGACTCGCGGATCGCCCGCTCCAGCCTCTCCCGGTCGTCAGTGAAGTCTTCCCGGATCTTGAGGTGGGAGTCGAACTGGACCACGGCCACCCGGTCGCGCGGCTGAAGCGTCCCGAGGAACTCGATGGCGCGCTGGATCATGGAAATGTGACCCCCCAGCCGGGTCGACACGCGCTGGAAATCGGTCTGAAAGAAGAAGACCAGCAGCCTCCCCGGAGGCAGCCCGGCGAGATCGCTCTCCGGATCGACCATCTCCGGATCCTCCACCCGCGGCCGCGTCATGTCGATGAACTCGACCGCCTCCACCTCCGCGGGGATCCCGTCGATCTTCACCCGGAAGTTCGACGGCCGCAGATCGTCGATCGGCTCGCCGCGGCCGTCGGTCACGTAGAGGTCGAGCAGGATGCGCTCGACCGTGATCTCCATCCGCGAGCGGACCTGCTGCGCCGCCGCCGGCGACGCCAGCGCGAAGAGGAGCAGCATGATGACGAACCGTGCCATGACATCGGATCGGCGAACGTCCGGCGCCGGATCCAGCACCTCGAGAACCCCGGCGAGCCGCCTGCCGGTCCACTATGGACCATCCCGGAACGGGGTGAAACCCACCGGGATCACGAAATCGTTAAAATCGGCGCCATGCGACGGATCAGCCCCCTTCTTCTCTGCTCCCTCCTTTCGCTCCCTCTGCTCGCGCAGTCCCCGCGCACGTTCGACTCGTTCTTCGAGGAAAGGACCATGCGCGTCGACTACTTCCACACCGGAGGCCCCGGCGAAGAGACCTTCAGTCTCGACCGCGTGGTCGCCGACGGCCCGTGGGCCGGACCCCGAACGAAGCTGCTCGACATGCTCGATCTCGGCAAGTACCGCTTCGTGGTGCGTGATCTGGCGACTCACGGCGAGATCTATTCGCGCGGATTTTCGTCGATCTACGGCGAGTGGGAGACGACCTCGGACGCGAAATCGAGGAATCAGACGTTCCACGAGTCGGTCCGCTTTCCATGGCCGAAGAAGCCGGTCGAGCTGATCCTCGAGAAGCGCGGCGAGCGCAACTCGTTCCGCCCGGTCTGGTCGACCCTCATCGACCCGGCGTCGAGGCAGGTCAACCGGGCGATGCTCGAGCCGCTCGGCGAGGTCCATACGATCTTCGAGAGCGGTCCCGTGCACGCGAAGGTCGACCTGCTGTTCCTCGGCGAAGGCTATACGGCGGCGGAGGCGGACGAGTTCGTGGCCGATGCGCGCCGGCTGGCTGAAGCGCTGTTCGCGGTCGAGCCCTTCCGGAGCCGCCGGTCCGACTTCAACGTCCGCGCGATCGCGCCCCCCGCCGCGCGGAGCGGCGTGCATCGCGTCCGCGCGAATCAGAACCGCCGCACTCCGATGTCGGTCGAGTACAACATCTTCGACTCCGAACGATACGTCCTCACGCTCGACAACCGCGCCCTCCGCGACGTCGCTTCCGCCGCTCCGTACGAGTTCGTCGAGATCCTCGTGAACGAGCGCCAGTACGGAGGGGGCGGCATCTACGGGCTCCACTCGACGGCCGCCGCCGGCAGCGCGTTCGCCGATTACCTCGTCATCCACGAGTTCGGACATCACTTCGCCGCTCTCGGCGACGAGTACTACACCTCCCCGGTCGCGTACGAGACCGGGGCAGCGTCCCATCCCGAGCCGTGGGAGCCGAACATCACGGCGCTGCACGACCCGGCGGCCCTGACATGGAGGGACCTGGTCGAGCCGGGAACGCCGATCCCGACCCCGTGGGAGAAGGAGGAGTTCGAGGAGCACAGCCGGGCCGTGCAGAAGCGGCGCGCCGAGCTGCGCGCGAAGAACGCCTCCGAGGAGGAGCTCGAGGCGCTGTTCCGCGAGCAGCAGGCGTGGGAAGAGAAGTTCCTCGCGTCGCAGAAGTACGCCGGAAAGGTGGGCGCGTTCGAAGGGGCGAGCTACGAGCCGACGGGGCTTTACCGTCCCGAGGCGGACTGCATCATGTTCACCCGCGACCGCGTCGGGTTCTGCCGCGTCTGCGACCGCGCGATCCGGCGCGTGATCGATTTCCACACCGACTAGTCCACCAGCCGCGGAAGATTCACCGCCCGCGTTACGTTGCATCCGAGGGCGGATCGCCCCGGGAGACTCTTCGGAATGTCCATGCTTCTCGACACCAGAACCCAGGCGGATCCTTTCGTTCTCGGAGGAAAGGAGTTCACTTCGCGCCTCATCGTCGGGACGGGAAAGTACGCGACGATGGAGCTGATGGCGGAGGCGATCGAGGCCTCCGGCGCGGAGATCGTGACGGTCGCGGTGCGGCGGAGCTCGGTGGCCGACCCGAGCCAGCCTCGTCTGTTCGATCATCTCGACCGGGGCAAATATCTGATCCTGCCGAATACGGCGGGATGCACCACGGCCGACGAGGCGATCCGTTACGCGCGGCTCGGTCGGGAGGTCGGGCTGAGCGACTGGATCAAGCTCGAGGTCATCGGGGACCCGAAGACGCTGTTCCCCGACGTGGCCGAGACGCTCCGGGCGGCGGAGGTTCTGCTGGCCGAGGGATTCACGGTTCTTCCCTACGTCAACGACGATCCGGTCGCATGCCGGAAGCTGGAAGCGATGGGATGCGCCGCGGTCATGCCGCTCGCCGCGCCGATCGGGTCGGGCCTCGGGATCCGCAATCCGGCGAACCTCCGCATCATCCGGGAGTTCGCGAGCGTCCCCATGATCGTCGATGCGGGGGTCGGGACGGCGTCCGACGCGGCGGTCGCAATGGAGCTGGGGGCCGACGCGGTGCTGATGAACACCGGGATCGCCGGAGCGAAGGACCCCGTGGGAATGGCGACGGCGATGAACTACGCGGTTCGGGCGGGACGGCTGGCCCGTCTGTCGGGCCGGATCGAGAGGAAGCTGTATGCGACGGCGTCGAGCCCGCTGAGCGGCATGATCGATTGAGCGAGACGGGCTACTTGAACTTCCGGTTCAGCCGCTCGAAGGCGAACTTCTCGACCTGCGAGAGCATCGGCGAAAGAATCTCGCGCTGCTTTTCGATCAGGGTGGCGATTCCGCTTCTCGCGTAGCCGAGAAGGGTCGCCATCTCTTCTTCGCCGAAGCTCCCCTTCTCGGCGGTCGCCTGGAGCTCGATGAACCGTCCCTTGTCGGTGGCGACGACGTTCATGTCGACGTCGGCGCGCGAGTCCTCGTCGTAGTCGAGGTCGAGCGACGGGACCCCGCCGACGAGGCCAACCGAGATCGCGGCGACGTACTCGCGGATGGGCCAGCTCGCGAGCCGTTTCGCGAGATAGTGTCTCGCGAGGGCGAGAGCGAGGGCGACGTAGGCTCCCGTGATCGAGGCGGTGCGCGTGCCGCCGTCCGCCTGAAGCACGTCGCAGTCGAGCACGACGGTGCGCTCCCCGAGAAGCTCCGGATCGACGGCGGCCCGGAGGGAGCGGCCGATCAGCCGCTGAATCTCCATCGTTCGCCCCCCCTGCTTCCCCCGCGCCGCCTCGCGCTGAGTGCGCTCGTTCGTCGCCCGCGGCAACATCCCGTACTCCGCCGTCACCCATCCCTTCCCCGTTCGCTGGAGAAAGGGGGGGACCTTTTCCTCGATCGAGGCGGTGCAGAGGACGCGCGTGTCGCCGACCTCGATCAGGGCCGATCCCTCGGCATGCCGCAGCCAGTCCGGCCGGATGACGATCTCGCGGAGCTGATCGGCGGCCCTTCCGCCGCGCCGTCCTTCGCGTCTGGCTTCCATGCGCTCTTCCAACTCAGGCGGGCGGCTGCTGCTCGGGCAGCACCATCCCCTTCGGAATGACGACGATCCCGGTATCGGTGACCGTGAAGCGGCGCCGGTCGGCTTCGTGATCGTAACCGATGACGGTGTGCGGCGGAATCCGGACGCCCTTGTCGACGATGGCCTTCCGGAGCTTCGAATGGCGCCCTACGTCGACTCCGTCCATCAGGATGGACTCGTCGACGTTCGAGAAGGAGTTGATCTTGACCCGCGGGTGCAGAATGGAGCGGTTGATGGTCCCTCCGGAAATGATGGCGCCGTCCGATACGAGCGAGTCGGTCGCCAGGCCCACGCGGTGCGAGTCGGGATCGGCGAAGACGAACTTCGCCGCGGGGAGCTGGAGGTTCGCCGACAGGATCGGCCAGCGCCCGTTGTAGAGATTGAAGATCGGGGTCACCTCGACCAGGTCCATCGATGCCTCGAAGTACGAATCGATCGTCCCGACGTCGCGCCAGTATCCGCGGCTCCTCTCGCTCTCCCCAGGAACCACGTTCGTCGCGAAGTCGTAGGCGTAGACGTTCATCCCGGGATACATCTGGGGCACGATCTCCTTGCCGAAGTCGTGAGCCGCGTCGCGCAACGCGTTGTGCTCCAGGACGTCGATCATGACGCGGGACTTGAAGATGTAGTTTCCCATCGACGCCAGGACCTGATCCGGTTTGCCCGGGATCGTCTTCGCTCCATCCTTCGGCTTCTCGACGAATCCGATCACGCGATGGCTCTCGTCGACCTCGACGATTCCGAAATGATGAGCCTCCGAGATGTGCACCGGAATCGTCGCGATCGTCAGGTCGGCGTCGAGGTCGAGGTGGAACTCCAGCATCTGGAGCACGTCCATCTTGTAGATGTGGTCCCCTCCGAACACGCAGACCTGCTCGGGCTGCTCGTCGAAGATCAGCTCCAGGTTCTGATAGACCGCGTCGGCGGTCCCGCGGAACCAGAATGGCCCCTTCCGCATCTGCGCCGGCACGATCTCGACGTACTGTCCGATCTCTGGGATCATCCGCCAGGTCCGCGTGATGTGCTCGATCAGTGAGCTCGACTTGAACTGGGTCAGGACCTTCACCTTCAGAAACCCGGAGTTGACGAAGTTGTTCAGGGCGAAATCGATGATCCGGTAACGCCCTCCGAACGGTACCGCCGGCTTGGCGCGATCGCGCGTGAGCGGATAGAGCCTCTCACCCATTCCTCCCGCGAGAACGAGCGAAAGTACGTCACGAAGGGCGCTGGTTCGGATCATGGCATCGATCGTGTTTCGGAGTTCCGGGCAGGCGGGCGTGCCCGGACGAGCTTGCACGTCTGCGACCAACTTTCGGTATGCTTTTATCACAACGGATGCGAGCGTCGCGTTCCACACGCGCCTCCGGAGCCTCCCGCCCATGACGGCGCGTCGCCACCGACCAGCCATGGCAGACCGCAGCTACTACGACATCCTCGGGGTCGAGAAGGACGCCGGCGAGGGCGAGATCAAAAAGGCCTATCGCAAGCTCGCCCGCAAGTACCATCCCGACGTCAACCCCGGCGACAAGGAGGCCGAAGCGAAGTTCAAGGAGGCCTCCGAGGCGTACGCCGTCCTGAGCGACAAGGAAAAGCGCGCCCAGTACGACCGGCTCGGCCGCGAGGCCTTCTCGTTCGGCGCCGGTGGAGATCCGTTCGGCCCCGGCGGACCGTTCGCCGGATTCCACTTCGATTTCGAAGACCTCGGCGCCCAGACCGGGCGCGCCCGCTCCCGCCGCCCCCGCTCCGGCGAGTTCCGCGACATCTTCTCCGACCTGTTCGGCGGCAGCGCCGCGGGCGGCGCCGGATTCCAGTCCGCCCCGCGGGGCGGCGCCGACCTTCAGGCGGAGTCGACCATCGACTTCCGCGACGCCGTGCGCGGAACCACCCTCGAGCTCGCGCTCGGCCGGCAGACCGAGTGCCCGACCTGCGGCGGGCTCGGCCATACCGGAAACAACATCTGCAAGTCCTGCGGCGGCACCGGTGTGGTCACCCGAACCGAAAAGGTACGGGTCAGAATCCCCGAGGGCGTTCGCGACGGCCAGAGGATCCGGATCCCCGGCAAGGGCTCGGCCGGCCTCACCGGCGGTCCTCCGGGCGATCTGTTCGTCGTCATCCACGTCCGCCCTCACCCCTTCTTCCGGCAGGAGCGGGCGGACATCCACATCGAGCTGCCGATCACGATGGGGGAAGCGATCCGCGGTGCCGAGATCGACGTGCCGACGATCCATGGTACGGTTCGGGCGAAGATCCCGGCCGGGACCCAGGGAGGCCAGACCTTCCGGCTGACGGGCAAGGGAGTGAAGCGGGGGAAGGGGGGCGGCTACGGAGATCACTACTACAAGGTCCGGATCGCGGTGCCGAAGAAGGTGCCGGACTCGGTTCTGCCGGCAATCGACCAGATCGAGCAGGCCTACGAAACGCATCCGCGAGCCGACCTCGACGTGGAGCTCTGAGCGGGAATGGAGATCGAGCTGAGGCTGGGAGACATCACCACCCTCGAAGTCGACGCGATCGTGAACGCGGCGAACTCGAGCCTGCAGCACGGCGGCGGGGTCGCTGCGGCGATCGTGCGCCGCGGCGGGAGCGTCATCCAGCAGCAGAGCGATCGGATCGGCTTCGTTCCGGTGGGAAGCGCGGCCGTGACCGATGGGGGAAGTCTTCCCTCCCGATGGGTGATCCACGCGGTCGGCCCGAGGATGGGAGAAGGGGACGAGGAGCGGAAGCTGCGTGATGCGACTCGCTCGGCGCTCGAGCGGGCCGAGGAGCTGCGGGCCCGGAGCGTCGCATTCCCGGCGATCTCCACCGGGATCTTCGGCTATCCGCTCGACCGCTGCGCGAGGATCATGACCGGCGTCGCGCGGGAGTTCGCGGCGGAGGCGAGGAGCGTCGAACGGGTGATCTTCTGCCTGTTCGGAGAGGATGCGATGCGGGAGTTCCGCGCCGCACTGGACGAGACGAAAGGATGACCGCGCGGGGCGACATCTACATCCTGGGCGACTCCCACGTCGGACTGGGTGAGGGCGACGAGCGCGCGATGGTGGAGTGGCTCGACCGGCTCGCCTCGCGATCCCCCGCCGCGCTCTACCTCAACGGCGACGTGTTCCATTACTACATCGGGAACCCGAAGTTCATGACGGATGCGGTGACGCGATTTCTCGAGCGCCTCCGCGCGCTGCGCGAGAGCGGGGTGGACGTGGTGTGGGTGGAGGGAAACCGCGATTTCTTCGTCCGCCGCTCGGCCGCCGAGGATGCAGTCACGCGCGTGGTCGACTGGGAGGAGATCCGGGCGGCCGGAATGCGATACTTCGTGATCCACGGCGACATGATCAACGACCGCGATCTCCCCTACCGCTTCTGGCGCGCGTTCTCGAAAAACCGGTTCATGGAGCTCGCCGTCCGCATGGTCCCCCGGACGATCGCCCGCCGCCTCGTCGACCGCGTCGAGCAAAAGCTCGCCACGTCCAATTTCAAGCACAAGACGCGCCTCCCGGTCGAGCTGATGGAAGAGTACGGGCGCGCCAGAGGAAACGAGGGCTACGACGTGGTCGTGTTCGGCCACTTCCACCACAAGCTCCTGCTCCCCGAGAGCGATCCGCGCGTGATCGTTCTTCCGGCATGGTTCGAGCGGGGCGAAGCGCTCGCCATCTCACCACTGTCCGGCCAGTGGCGATTCGAAGTCGTCTGATCATGCGCATCACGTTTCTCGGCACCGGGACGTCCACCGGAGTGCCCGTCGTCGGGTGCCGCTGCCCGGTGTGTACTTCGGACGACCCCAAAAACGCGCGGCTCCGGCAGAGTCTCAAGGTCGAGATGCGCGGCAGGGTCTTCCTCATCGACACGACTCCCGACCTGCGCGCTCAGCTCCTGCGAGATCCCGTCGACCGACTCGATTTCATCCTGTTCACCCACTCCCACTCGGATCACCTGATGGGTCTGGACGACGTCCGCCCGTTCAACTTCTTCCAGCGCCGCCCGATCGCGGCGTACGCGAACGCGCTCACCGCCAGGGCGATCCGGCGCGCCTTCGGTTACATCTGGGACGCGAACACCCAGATCGGCGGCGGAAAGCCGCAGATCGATCTGAGGGAGGTCGACCGGCCGTTCGAGCACGACGGGATCCCGATCGTGCCGGTCCCCGTCTCCCACGGCGACTGGACCATCCTCGGCTATCGGATCGGCCACTTCGCGTACATCACCGACACGAACGGGATTCCGGAGGAGTCGGCGCGGCTGCTCGAAGGGGTGGAGGTGCTCGCGCTCGACGGACTCCGTCCGGGGCCGCCGCATCCGACTCACTTCATCATCGAGGAAGCGATCGAGGCGGCCAGGCGGCTCGCGATTCCGACGACCTATCTCATTCATCTGAGCCACGACGTCGACCATGCGAGCGTGGAGGCGGGTCTTCCGCCGGGATTTCACCTCGCCTGGGACGGGCTGGTCCTCGAGCTGGAGGATTGAGAGCGAGCGCGGGCACGGCTCGATCGAACGAACGATGAAAACGATTCCGCGAGCCTCGAATCTCGACGCCGCCGTCGAAGCGCCCCCATCGAAGTCGCTCAGCGTCCGCGCGCTGCTCCTCGCGGCGATGGCCGAAGGGGAGACGACTGTGCTGAACCCCCTCGACGCCGACGACACGCGCTACGCCGTCGATGCCCTGCGGAAGATCGGATTCGCCGTGGAGGGATCGTTCCGCGACGGGCTTCGGATCGGCCCGCGCGTGACCATGTCGGCGAACGAGGTCGAGCTCTTCGTCGGGAACGCCGGCACGGCGATGCGGTTCCTCACCGGATGGCTGGCGTTCGTTCCGGGACGGTTCATTCTGCGCGGCGACGCGCGAATGCACGAGCGGCCGATCGGCGAGCTCGTCGACTCGCTCCGGATGCTCGAAACCGAGGTCGAGTATCTCGAGCGCGAGGGCTTTCCTCCCATCGTCCTGCGCGGCCGCCGCATGCGAGGCGGAATCGAGGTCGAGATCGAAGGCGACCGCTCGAGCCAGTTCGTCTCCTCTCTCATGATGGCCGGCGCCACCCTTCCCGACGGCATCGCGATCCGCGTCACCTCTCTCTCCTCCCGTCCATACGTCGACCTCACCGCCGGGATCCTCCGCGAGTTCGGCGCCACCGTGCAAGAGGACGAGCCGGACCTGTTCCGCGTGCGCGGGCCGCTGCTTCGACGCGACCCTTACCCAGTCGAAGGCGACTGGTCCTCGGCCTCGTACTGGGTTGCCGCGCCGCTGGCGGCGGGAGGATCGGTGACGATCCGCGGCCTCCGGCTCGACTCCGATCAGGGAGACCGGCGGATCCTCGAGATCGTGGAGGCGATGGGCGCCTCCATCGAGCGCGCTGCGGACCGGATCACCGTCCGTCGCACCGGACCGCTCCGCGGCGGCACCTTCGACTGCAACGCCACGCCCGATCTGGTTCCGACGCTCGCAGCCATCGCCCCTCTCGCCGGCACCCCGGTCGAGCTCACGCGCATCGGAACGCTCCGAATCAAGGAATCGGACCGCATCGCCGTCCTCGCCCGCGAGCTCCGGAAGCTCGGAGCCCGCGTCGACGAGCAGCACGACTCGCTTCGAATCCATCCCGGATGGGAAGCCGGGCCGGCGACCATCGACCCCGAAGGCGACCACCGGATTGCGATGGCGTTCGCGGTCGCCGGCCTCGCCCGCGGCGGCGTCTCGATCGACCACGAGCAGGTCGTCGGAAAGTCCTATCCGCGCTTCTGGAAGATCCTCGACGAGGTCGCGGCGACGGGGAGGTGACACCCGGTCCGGGAGCGGGCCGGGCCGGGTCGGCCCGGCACCGTCATTGCTGGAGCGAGCGGAATGGCCGACCGTCCGCAACGGGGAGGGTGGCGCCCGGGCGAGATCTTCCGGGCGGCGCTGATCGCCGCGGGCGTCGTCGTCGCACTGCTCTTCCTCTGGAAAACGCGGTCGGTCGCCATCGTCGGGCTGCTCGGGATTCTGGTCGGAATCGTCCTCTCGGCGGCGGCGGAGCGGGCGAGCCGGCTCGGAGTCCCGCGGGGGGTCGCCGCACCCCTGATCCTCGTCCTCTTCCTCGCCGCGCTGACGGGGGTCGGATTTCTGCTGGCGCCGACGCTCCGCATGCAGACCGAGGAGGTTCGATCGCGGCTGCCGGAAGTGCTCGACCGGATCGAGGGGGAGCTCGGCATCTCGGGCGAGCGGATCGCCGCCGATGTGCTGCGGCAGACCGCCGAGTCTGCTCCGGAGCAGCCGGACCGCGCTTCCGAAGAGGAGCAGGGCGCCTCGGAGACTCCCCGCGGAGGGGGGGAAGCCGGGGCAGAAGAGGACGGCCGCCTCCGACGCGCGGTCGGCGAGAACCTCCGGCACCTCGGTCAGATGCTCTTTCCGGTCGCCACCGCGATGGTCGATGCGGTGACGGCGATCGTCATCATTCTGTTCTTCGGCCTGTTCATCGCGATCGAGCCCGACTCGTACGTGAAGGGAATCGTCGGGCTGTTTCCGGCGGAGAAGCGGAAGCGGGCGCGAGAGGTCCTGTCGGAGCTGGGGAGCTCGCTTCGGCAATGGCTCGTCGCGCGACTGATCGCGATGCTCGCAGTCGGAATCATCGTGGCGGTGACGATGGCGGCGCTGGGCGTCCGCTCGGCGATCTTGCTCGGCGTGATCGCGGGGCTGCTCGAGTTCGTTCCGTTCTTCGGCCCGATCGTGGCGGCGATCCCGGCGGTCGGGATGGCGCTGCTCGACTCCCCGCAGAAGGCGCTCTGGGTCGTGATCGCATTCGTCGTGATCCAGCTGATCGAGGGAAATCTGCTGACGCCGGTCCTGCTGGAGAAGCGGGTTCACATTCCTCCGGCGTTGACGATCCTCTCGATCCCGGCGCTGATGCTCGTGTTCGGACTGCCTGGAGCGCTCATCGCGGAGCCGGTCGTGGCGATCGCCCTCGTGCTGGCGCGCGAGGCGCGGCCCGACTGATCCCGGCACGGACGGCATCGCCGCCTGCCGCCCGGGATCCCTCCGATTGGTACAATACGCGCGCCACGAGCCCGTGATGACGACCTGGTATCTCGTACTGGCCGCGCTCTTCGTAATCGCGAACGGCTACTTCGTGGCGGCCGAATTCGCGATCGTCAAGGTCCGATCGACGCAGCTCGCCGAGGCAGCCTCCCGCGGTGACGTCCGCGCGCGGATGGCGCTCCGCCTCACGCGCCACCTCGACGCTTATCTCTCCGCGACACAGCTCGGCATCACGCTCGCCTCCCTCGCCCTCGGCTGGGTCGGCGAGCCCGCGTTCGCGCATCTCATCGAGCCATGGTTCGTCCGCACCGGTCACTTCTCCTCCGCCATCGCTCACAGCATCTCCGCCACCCTCGCCTTCGCCATCATCTCCGTCCTGCACATCGTCTTCGGCGAGCTCGCACCCAAGTCCATCGCCATCCGGAAGCCGGTCGAGACCTCACTCTGGATCAGCCACATCCTCTATTTCTTCTACCTCGTGATGTTCCCGGCCATCTGGCTCCTCAACGGAATGTCGAACCTGGTCCTTCGGCTCGTCGGCATTCAGCCTGTGGGAGAGGGCGAAGTCGCTCACTCCGAGGAAGAGCTGCGCCTCATCCTCTCTCACTCGGAAAAAGCCGGGGTGCTTTCCGAGCCGAACCTCGAGATGATCGAGGGCATCTTCCAGTTCAGCCGGCGAACCGCGAAACAGATCATGGTCCCCCGCACCGACGTCGCGATCCTTTCGACCCGGCGATCCGTCTCGGAGAACCTCGAGGTCATCCGGGTGACGGGGCACACGCGCTACCCTCTCTGCGACGGCAGCCTCGACCACACGGTGGGCTACATTCACGTGAAGGATCTGTTTCTCGCCCAGCTTCGGGGGCCGGGGCGGCCGCTGACCGAGCTCAAACGCGAGGTTTTCTACGTTCCCGAGAATACGACCGTCGAGAACCTGCTCAATCAGTTCCTGGCCGGAACGTCGCATCTGGCCGTCGTCATCGACGAGTACGGCGGCGCCTCGGGCATCGTGTTCATGGAGAACATCACCGAGGAGCTGTTCGGTCAGATCCAGGACGAGTTCGACCGGGAGCGCCCCGAGGTCGAGCCGCTGGGAGACGGGACGTACCGCGTGCGGGGAGACTACCTGATCGAGGACCTGGTGGACCGGCTCGGAATCGACGTGGAGCTGCCGGCGGAGAAGACGATCGGCGGCTACGTGGTCGCGCGGCTGGCCCGCGAGGTCGAGGCGGGCGACCGGGTCTCTCTCGGCCCGCTGTCGATCGAAGTGATCGAAGGGGAGAGGTTCCGGGTCCGGTGGACCCTGGTGAGGAAGCGGTCGCAGGCGGAGGACGAATCGGAGCGGTGAACGGGAACTCCGCCGCGCGACAGGTGACACGGATCCCGCTCGCGGGGCTGCGTTGCCGGAGCTGTGCGGAGCGGATCGCGTCGCGACTCGAGCGCGTCGGAGGCGTGTCGGGCGCCTCGGTCAGCGTGATCGAAGGACTCGCGGTGGTTCGACACTCCTCTTCGGTGGACCCGCTCGCGCTGGTGCGGGCGGTGCGGGCGGCGGGTGGCGATCCCGCGGTCGTGGAGGTCGCGATTCCGATCGCGTCGATCGCCGGGAGTCTCGAGCAGGCGGGCCCGGTCGAGCGGGAGCTCGCGAGGCTTCCCGGAGTCGTCTGGGCGGCGGTCGACCTGATGGCCGCGGAAGTTCGCATGGCGTACGAGCCGGGCACGGCCGATGCCGAACGGATTCGCGCGCTGCTGCGAGCGCACGGCTGGCAGGCGGCGCATCCGGGGGCGGGATCGCTCGCCGGTCCCGACCCGTTGCAGCGGAGCGCGAGACGACGGGCCGTCTGGTGCGCGGCGACGGCGCTGCTCGCCGCCACCGCCGCCAGCATGCTCGCCCTGCTCGCGGGATCGCCGGCCGTGGCTCCGCTCGCGCGGTCGGTTCCATCGCTCGCGGAGGCGCTGCGCGCACACGTGGCGCTGTCGGCAGCCGGCGCACACGTGCTGCTCGCTCTTCTCGCCGTCGGAACGGCTGCGCTCGCGGGGCGGGGATGGGCGGAGGGTGCCCTGCGCGACCTGCAACGAGGAGTCGTGACCTCGAGGCTGCTCGCATCCGCGGCCGTGATCGCTCTTCTGGCCGGCTCGATCGTCGGATCGATCGCGACGATGCTGGGGGGATCGCCTCCCCTGTTCTACAGCGTCGCGCTCTGGGTCGTCGCCGCGCTAGCCCTGGAGGCGGCGCTGGCGCCGCGCCGCGGCGCACCCTTCGTCCGCCCGGACGAGGCCGGGCCGGAGGCGACGCTGCGCCGGAGAATGGCTCGCGCGCTCGACCGGGCGATCGCCTTCGAGACGCCGGAGAACCTCGATCGGAAACGACACTCGCGCTCCCTCGCTCTGGTTCTGCTGGTATCCGGAGTCGCGGCGGCCGCGCTCTGGCTCGCTGCCGGCGGCCTCGCCGACTGGCCGGTGGCGCTGCTCGCATTCGCCGCGGTCGTCCTCGCGGGCGCGCCCGCCGCCCCCGCCCTTCACTCCCGCGCCGTCGGCACGACCGCGCTCCGCCGCCTCGCCGAAGCCGGAATCGTCGTCGCCGGAACCGACGCGCTGCGCACCGCCGCCCGGACCTCGACCCTGGCGGTCACAGGGCGAGGCGGCGTGTTGCAGGCCCGGCCCGCCGTCTCGGACCTTCTCCTGCTCGACGGAGTCTCGGCCGCCGAGCTGCTCGAGATGGCTGCCGGCGCCGCGATGAAGCGCGAGCATCCGATCAGCGAGGCCATCGCGCTCCGCCTCGCGCGGGAGCCGGGCGCGCGGGGGCGCAGCAGCGAAGGCGTCGTCGTGGCGAATCGCGACGCCGCGAAGGCGGCGGGCCTCGACCTGCGGCGCGTGGCGGAAGAGATCGACGGGTTCGAACGGGATCGCAAGAGCGTTCTCGTCGTCGCACGCGAAGGATCGGTCCGGGGAGTCATCGCCTTCGCCCATCCACCACGCGCCGGAAGCGAGACGGTCCTGCGCTCGCTCGCCGACCGGGGAAAGCAGACGATCCTCCTGACGGGCGACGCCGACGGAACGGCGGCGGCGGTCGCCGGCATCAGCGGAGCGGAACGGTATGCCGCCGGAGCGGGCGCGGAAGCCAAGGCCTCGCTCATCGGCGCGCTCCGGCAGGAGTCGGCGGCTCCGGTCGCCTATCTCTCGGATCGAGGCGACCGGCGGGCGCGGGCGCGCGCCGATCTCGGCCTCGCCTTCCTCGAGCGCAGCTCACCCGACGATCCGTTCGACCAGGTGAGCATTCTGCGGGACGACTGTGACGCGGTCGGGGCGCTGTTCCGCGAAGCGGAAGCAGCCGAGGATGCCCGTCGTCTCGGCCGGATCGCGTTCGCCGTCTATCATGCGCTCGCCATCCCGATCGCCGCCGGAGCGCTGACTCCGTTCGTCGGTCTCGCGCCCTCGCCGATGCTGGCAGCCGCCGCATCGGCCGCGGTGATGGCACTCGCCTCGCGGGGGCTGCCGCGGGCTCGGAGAGAAGGGCCGTGAGCGTCGCGACCGGCGTCGTGCTCGCGATCGCCGCTCTTCTCGCCGGAGCGGCCGCACTCTGGTTCGGCGCGCGGCGCGCGCCTCGCTACCGGCCCGCTCCCCTCGCCCTCGCCCAGGAGCGATGGGTCGTTATCGCGGGCCAGCTCGATCCGCCGACGATCGTCATTCCGGCCGCCACCGCGGTGAAGCTCCGCTTTCTCCTGGCGGAAGGCTCGCCGGCCCCGGTCGAGATCGTGGCCGACCGCGGGGCGTTCGCCGGCCGCGTGGCGCCCGGACGGATCCTCACCATCGATCTCGCCGCCGACGAGCCGGGCCGGCTCGGGTTCCGCGTCACGGGAGACGGCACGCTCCGCGGCTCGATTCTGGTCGAATCGCCCCCCATCCGCACCTGATCCGTCCCTCGACCCGGCTCGAGCGCCGTCCGCAGGGCCGGCGAGGAACGCCGGCGTCGATGCGTCAGCGCCGGACGGCGATCGATTTCGTTTCGATCAGCCGGTCACCCGGCAACTGATCCGACCACGCCGTGACCTCGATCTTCCCTTCCGTCCCGGTCGATCCGTACGCGGCGTTGATGTGATAGGTCACCCGGGCGCGGCTTCCGACGCTGACCTGGTCGACCTCGTAGTGATAGAGCTTCTGCCCTCCCGCGGTCACGCGCTCGGTCCAGGTCACGCCGGGACTCTGGGTCTGGCTCTGGACGATCAACTCGACCGGCATGATGACGTCGAAATTGAGCCGGCTGAGCTTGCTCACTCCGCGGTTCGCAATCTCGATCTCGAGTTGTTTTGTCTCCTCCGATTCGGTCAGCGTACGCGGAGCGTCGATGTCGATGTTGATGATCTGGCCGCCGCTGGCGACGGCGACTCCGGAGTGCTTGCATGCGCCCAGCGTCATCGCGAGCGCCATGGCGGCGATCAGCGCTGGAATGGATCGATTCGTAGTCATCTGAGATGGAGTCTCCTTTCGTGCGGAGACCGCCGACAAGGCGGCACTCCGGTCAGGTCGACTGCAAAGGAGAGACCACAAGTCAAAATACGTCAGGGAACCGGACACGAGTCCACTAGAACTGGAGCGAGAGCCCTCCGGAGACGATCAGCGGGTTGATGTCGACGTCGACCTCATCCGCGCCGACCCCGGCGACCACGGCGCGGGCGGCCGACGTCACCGGAACGTACTTGACGTCGAGGTTGATCGCGAGCAGTTGCGTCAGACCGATGCTGATCCCGCCGTTGACCACGAATCCGAAGTCGTCGTCGAAATCGATCGAGTCGAGATCGATTTCTCCGATGTCGCTGGTGGTATCGACGCGGTCGAACAGGACCCAGGCGACGCCGGCTCCGATGTATGGGTCGAACCGTCCTTCCGGGCTGAGGTGGTACTGCAGCGTCGCGGTGATGGGGATCATCTCGAGCGAGCCGACGCGGCCGATCGGGACGGTGTCGTCGCGGAAACGAAGATCGAGGTTCGGCTCGACGACGAAAGCGGCGAACTCGGTCGAGATCCGGTCGGACCAGA
The DNA here is from genome assembly GCA_035544735.1 of Thermoanaerobaculia bacterium. Taxonomy (GTDB): domain Bacteria; phylum Acidobacteriota; class Thermoanaerobaculia; order Gp7-AA8; family Gp7-AA8; genus DATKCD01. The sequence goes on along the minus strand of DATKCD010000110.1, from coordinate 21,858 downwards.
AGACGTTGATGCCCAGGCCGTAGCCCCGTTCCGTCTCGAAGTCGACGTCGAGATCGCGGATTCCGTCGACGTTCTCGACGGTATTGTCCCCGCTGGGATCGACCCAGGTGACCCAGCCGGTGACGTCGACCGAGCGCGATTGTGCGAACGCGGACATTGAGATCAGGCCCGCGACGATGGAGAGAAGAAGAGCTCGTTTCATGAACCACCTCCCTGAACCACGCGTTCGCAGGTTAGCAAGATCGCGGCCCGTTGTTCCGAGCCGAGGAGCCGCCGGCTGTAGAATGCGGGTCACGTGACGGCAACGATTCGAATCCGTCCTGCGGAGAGCGGCGACGCGGCGACGCTGGCGGCGCTGTACGGTCAGCTCGATTCCGAACGCGAGGGGCCGGCACCCGGGACGATTCGAGCGCTTCTCGATCGCCTGCGCGAGTATCCTTCGTATCGCGTCTACCTCGCGTTCCGTGGAGAGCGGGCGGCGGGATCGTTCGCTCTGCTGATCATGGAGACGCTCGGAAGCCGCTGCAGGCCGGCGGCCGTAGTCAGGCCGTAGTCGGGCCGTGGTCGAGGACGTGGTGGTCGACGGTGAGGCGAGAGGATCGGGAATCGGGCGGGCCATGATCCAGTTCGCTATGGAGAGAGCGCGCGAGTCGGGCTGCTACAAGCTGGTCCTTTCGAGCAACCTGGCCCGCACGGACGCGCACGCGTTTTACGACGCGCTCGGATTCCGGCGCCACGGAGTCAGCTTCGGAGTGAGCTTCGTGGTGGAGCCCGGGCGATCCGCGGGAGCGGGAGAGACGTGATCTGCCGATGAACGAGGCGAGAAGGAACCGGCCGGCTGCGATCGGTGGTCTGATCCTGGCCCTCGCGGCGCTGGTCGCCCTCCCCCTGATTTCCCTCTTCCACGTTCACCCCGCGGCATCGGGACCTCAGTTGAGCGCCGGCTCGTCCGGCCCTGGAGGCTCGGGCCTCTGCTGGCTCTGCCGCGCCTCGCATCCCGAGACCGCCGAGCCGGAGATCGGATCGGACTCGGTCTCGCTCCGGCTCGCGGGCCCGGCTGCGAGTCCCGAGCCGCTCGATCCCTCGACCCGCCGTTCGGCCGACCTCCCCGCCCGCTCCCCTCCGACGGCCTGATCCCTCCTCCTCCGCGCCATCCCGGGACTCGGGCAGGCCCCCGGGCGCTCGTTCGCGGCCGCCGTCCGCGGCCATGGGAGATTCGGATCATGACCAGCACCCGTCGTCTCGCGGCTCTTTTCGCGTCGCTTCTCGTCACCTCGCTCGCATTCGCTCAGTCCCCCGGCTCGATCTCCGGCACGGCGCGGATCGCCGGCGGAGGCTCTGCATCGAACGCGACCGTCACGATCGTCCAGCTCAATCGTTTGGTCCGCAGCTCGCCCGAAGGCGAGTTCCGGTTCGACCAGGTCCCTCCCGGCGACTACCTCGTCCTGATCGAGAGTCCGCGGTACGGCTCGGCCGTCCGGGAAGTCACCGTCGCGCCCGGAACGGACACGCGCCTCGAGCTCGAGCTCGATCTGACCGTTCACCGCGAACAGATCATCGTCACCGCCAGCCCCGAAGCACGTTCGGCCAACGACACCTACCAGCCGACCGACGTCCTCTCCCACGAGGAGCTCGCTCTACGCCTCGAGTCGACCCTCGGCGAGACTCTCGCGAAGTCGCCCGGGGTGAGCTCGACCTACTTCGGACCGGCGGCCAGCCGTCCCGTCATCCGCGGATTCGGCGGCGACCGGATCCGCGTGCTCGAGGAAGGCCTCGGCACCGGAGATGCCTCCAACGTCAGCCCCGACCACGCCGTCAGTTACGATCCCGCCTCCGCCGAACAGATCGAGATCGTCCGCGGTCCTGCCACGCTCCTGTACGGCAGCAACGCCGTCGGCGGCGTCGTCAACGTCATCGACTCGCGGATCCCCCGCAGCAGTCCGGGCGTGCCGATCACCGGCACCGTCGACCTCGGATACGGCACCGCGGCGAACGAGCGGAGCGGAAGCCTCAGGCTCGAAGGAGCCGCCGGCGAGCTCGCATGGCATCTCGGCCATCACCGCCGCGAGAGCGGTGACGTCGAGATCCCCGGGCCGGCGGAAGCCCACGACGAGGAAGAAGAGGGAGAGGAGCACGAGGAGTTCACCGGAAAACTGCTCAACAGCGCACTCGAGTCGGACGGCACGACGGTGGGCGCATCGTGGATCAGCGAGCGCGGCCTGGTCGGAGTCTCCTGGAGCGGATACGACTCGCTCTACGGCCTGCCGGTGCACCTCCATCACGAGCACGAGGGAGAGAGCGCCGGAATCCGCCCGCGTCAGGAAGAAGAGCACGAAGAGGACATCCGCATCGACATGAAGCAGCGGCGATGGGACGCGCGGGCCGAGTGGCTCGAGCCGTTCGCGATCTTTCGCTCGATGCGCCTGCGCTTCGGCATCGCCGACTATCAGCACACGGAGCTCGAAGGAGAAGAGATCGGAACGCTGTTCGAGAACGAGAGCTGGGAAGCGCGCATCGAGGCTCCCCACCGCGCCGTCGGCGCGATGAGGGGCTCGATCGGCGCGCAATTCTCGAAGCGGGACTTCGCCGCGGCGGGCGCCGAGGCGTTCGTTCCCCCGAGCACGACGGAGAACCGGGCGCTCTTTCTCTTCGAGGAAACGACCCACGAGACCCGGCGGGGCCGCATCCACTTCCAGTTCGGCGCCCGCTGGGAATCGAGCGACGTCTCCGCCATCCCGATCGAGCACGAGCACGAACCGACGCCGGTCGAAAGGCTCCAGCTCGACACCCCCGTCGATCTGGACTTCGCCGGCCTCTCGGGGTCGCTCGGATCGGTCTGGCACTTCGCTCCCGACTACTCGATGTCGGCCTCGGTCAGCCGCGCCGTCCGCGCGCCGACGGCCGAGGAGCTCTTTTCGAACGGCCCCCACCTCGCCACTTTCACGTTCGAGGTCGGCAACCTCGAGCTCGCCGAGGAGGTGAGCGTCGGCGCCGACGTCGGGGTGCGGAAGGAAGCCGGTCCGATCACGGGCGAGATCCACCTCTTCTTCAACCGCTTCGACGGCTACATCTATCAGGTTCCGACCGGCGAGGAGGAAGACGAGCTCCCGGTGTTCGTCTTCCGTCAGGACGACGCGCGCTTCCACGGAATCGAAGCTCATGCCGACGTCGAGCTCTGGCACTCCGAGCCGAACCACCTCGACCTCGAGCTGAGCGGCGACTGGGTCTCGGCCGAGCTGACCGGCGGGACCCCGCTCCCGCGGATTCCCCCGATGCGCCTCGGCGTGGGACTGCGCTACCGCGGCCCGCGCTTCTGGGGCCTTGCCGAGGTGCGGCGAACCTTCGAGCAGGACCGGGTCGCTCCGCTCGAGGAGCCGACCGACTCCTGGACGATGCTGAACGCGGCGATCGGAACCCGGCTGTTCGCCGGCGACACGATCCACGATCTGATCCTGAAGGGAACCAACCTGACCGACGAGCTGGCGCGCAACCACGTCTCGCCGCTCAAGGATCTGGTCCCTCTGCCGGGCCGGAACGTGTCGCTCTCGTACCGCGTGACGTTCTGAGCGGGCTCGGGAACCGCATCAGCCGGGGGCCGGCCGGGCGCCGGCTCCCGGGAACGCGGTCCTGCGCCTGAAACCGCCGCATCGTCCCTTCGTATGGAGAGAGAGGGAGGTGCCCGATGTTCGAGCTTGCCGCGCTGATCATCGTCGTGGCGATCGCCGCGGTGATCGCGATCCCGATCCTCGTGTTCGGACTTCTCGTGAAGGTCGCGCTGAAGGTAGTGTTTCTCCCGATCGCGCTGGTCGTGGGCGCGCTGAAGATCGTGCTGCTGGCAGCGGTGGTGCCGCTGGCGCTCGTCTTCGTCGTTCCTGCGGTCGTGACGCTGGTCGTGGCGCTGATTCCGATCGTGATCTTCGGGGGGGCGATCTGCGCGTTCGGAATGCTTCTTTCGGCGATCTGGATCTGACGGGGAGCTAGTCTAGTGGACTGTAACGGCAGAATCAGTACCACCTGGCTTGGTCTCGACGCCGTGAGCTTCGTTGCGGCTCCTCAGCATAGTCCCGCTATGCCTGCGTCGCCGCGCCTCGCTCACGCCGCCGATACCTGCGCCGTCTACTACTGATTCTGTCGTGACAGTCCACCAGATTACAATCGCCGCCTCATGGACGCCGACCGCACAGCGCTGCGGGACTCGAGAGCCGTGCTGCTCCTGAGCGCCGCCGTCTTCCTGATGTTCGCCGACGTGCTGCTGCTCGGCAATCGCTTCTTCATCCGCGACCTCACCCGCTACTACTATCCGACCAAGAAGATCGTCCGCGAGGTCATCCTCGGCGGAGAGTTTCCCTACTGGAACCGCCACTACTCGGCCGGCCAGCCGATGGCGGCGAATCCGGAGTACGAGGTCTTCTATCCGCCGCAGTGGCTCGTGCTCCTGCCGAGCTACGACCTCGGTTTCCGCCTCCACATCGTCCTCCACCTCTGGATCGCCGCGCTCGGCATGTACGCATTTCTGCGCTCGCTCGGTTTGCGGGCGGAGAGCTCGCTGTTCGGAGGGCTCGTCTTCGGGCTGGGGGGGCTCGTCGTCTCGCTGGTGAACCTGCTGCCGATTCTGTTCGTGGTCGCATGGTGTCCGCTCGTGCTGCTGTTCGCGCGTCGGGCGATGCTGCGCGGAAGCGTCCGCGACGGCGCGGCGGCGGCGATCGTGCTCGGCGTGCAGTGCCTCGCGGGGGAGCCGACCTCGCTCGTCCAGACGTGCCTTCTCATCGGGGCGTACTCGCTCTATCTCGCGTGGGAGCGGAGGGGGGAGGGAGTCGGGCCGATGGCGCGACCCCTCTGGATCGCTCTCGGGATCGGAGCCGGCGGGATGGCGGCGGGTGCGGCGCAGCTCCTGCCGGCGATCGAGCATGTGGCCGAGTCCGCACGCGCGCGCCCGTTCGATCTCTCCCTCGTGACCGCCTGGAGCATGCCGTGGGCCCGCCCCCTCGAGCTCGTGATCCCTCATCTGTTCGGGCACATCTATGAGAAAGGGACGTGGTACTGGGGGTCGGGTCTCTATCCCGGCACCGGCTCGCCCTTCTTCTTCAGCATCTACGGCGGGATCCTGGCGGCGGCGCTGATCGTCGCGAGCCTGGCCGTGCGCCCTCGCGGCGGACTGCCGGTCCTGATGCTCTGCGCCGGTTCGGGGCTTCTCGCCCTGGGCGGTCACACGCCGCTGTTCCGCCTGCTCTACGACGCGGGACTCGCGACGGGCGTGCGCTATCCGGAGAAGTGGTCGTTCATCGGGCTGTTCGCGCTGATCGTGTTCGCGGCGGCGATGTTCGACAGGATGCTGCAGGGAGACCGGAAGCTGATCGATGCGGCGATCGGCTTCACCGCGGCCGTGACGCTCCTCGCCGCCGGTCTCGGCGCGCTCGCCCTGACGGACGCGTATGCCGGATGGTTCGGGCGGGTGTGGGGGCTGGGCGAGCGGCCGAGCGCGGCGTGGATGGCGGAGCTCTCGAAGCGCGACTGGTGGGCTCTCGCGGGGCGCGGGGCGGCGGCGCTCGCTCTCTTCTGGGGCGCGCGGCGCGCGATCGGGAGCCCGTCCCGCCTCTGGTTCGGGGCGGTCGTCCTCTTCGTGATCGCCGACCTGGCGCCGATCGGGATCGACGTCCTTCCGCGCGTGGAGGCCCGCTACTACACCCCTCCGCCGATCGCCTCCCAGCTCGATCCCCGGCGGGGGAGCTACCGGATCTTTCCCGAGGCCGACTGGTACGGGTCGACCGACGTGGCGAAGAGGTACTTCGGGAGCGGGGAGGCGGTGTACTGGATCGTGCGCAACGGAATGTATCCGCAGACGCCGGCGACCTGGGGCTTCGCGATGGCGCTCGAGAGGGACTACGACAAGACTGCGCTCCTGCCGACGGTCGATCTGGTGAACGCGATGTGGGCCGTGCGCGATCGGGGCGGAGCGGGCTGGCGCGAAGCGTTCATGGCGATGTCGAATTCCTGGTACCGCACGGAGTATCGCGACTGGGAAGAGGAGAGGAAGCGCACCGGGGGGAGGCTGCGGAACGCGCGGCCGCTCGATTACGTGAAGGAGCAGGAGTGGCCGCGGTACTACTTCGCGGACCGCGTGAGGCGGGTCGGCGGCGAGGAGGATCTCATCGAGCGACTGGTCGCGGGGGACTGGACGCCGCGGACGGCATTCGTTACCGGGGAGGCGTTCGAGCCGGCGGGGGGGCGCGTGATCCGCGCGGCCGAGACGGCGAACCGGACCTCGATCGAGGTCGAGGCGGAGGGGCGGGCGATGCTGGTCCTGAGCGTGACTCCCCACAAATACTGGTCGGCGACGCTCGGCGGGGAGAGGGTCCCGATCCGTACGGTCAACGTCGGCTTTCAGGGAATCGAGGTTCCGGCGGGCCGGCACCGGATCGAGCTGCGCTACGCGAACCGGCTCGTGCAGGGAGCCATGGCGATCTCCGCGTTCTCGCTGCTCGCGCTCGTCGCGCTCGCCGCGCGCGGGCCGAAGGGATCAGCCCCTCCGGCGCCGGTACCGCCCGTGGCGGAGCCGGATGCGGATCACGTCGATCAGCATCCGGAGCGAGTCGCGGAAGATCCGGACCCTGGAGTCGGCTGAGTTGTCCCAGCGAACCGGCACCTCGCAGATCGACAGGCCGAGCCTGTTCGCGATCAGCAGGACCTCCACGTCCCAGGCGAAGCGGTCGACGGTCGCCTGCGCGAAGATCGCCTTCGCCGCTTCGCCCCGGAACATCTTGAATCCGCACTGCGTGTCGCTGAACGGAAGCCCCGTGATCGACCGCATGAGCCGGTTGAAGCCGCGCCCCATCCACTGGCGGTACCACGCCTGCCGCACGCCGATGCGCGAGAGGGCGAGCGCGCGCGAGCCGATCGCCACGTCGTGGTCGGCGAGGGCGCGCTCGAGCGCGCCGAGATCGTCGAGGGGCGTCGACAGGTCCGCATCCGAGATCAGCACAGCGAGATCCGCGCTCGCCTCGAGCACCCCGCGCCGCACGGCGTATCCCTTGCCGGCATTCGGCCGGTACGAGACCGCCCGCACCGTCGGAGAGGCCTTCGCCGCTTCGCGCATTACCGCTGCCGTCCCGTCTCTGCTCCCGTCATCGACCAGCACCAGCTCCTTCACGCGCGGGTTTGCCGCCATGAACGCGGCGATCTTCCGTACACTGTCCGGAAGACGCCGCTCCTCGTCGTAGGCGGGGACGACGATCGCTATGTCGCTCGCGGGAGGAGTCTGTCCGGTGGCAGTCATGAGGTCGAGGTTTTCGCGCGAATTCTACCTGACGATTCTGGCGGTTCTCGTCGTCGGGGCGATCGGGCTCGCGGTGCTGTCGGTTCTCGGGCGCCCCCCGTCGGATCTGCTCTACATCCCCCGGCCGGCTCGGCTCACTCCGGAGATCGAGCTGCTCCGCGAGTACATTCGGATCGACACCTCGAACCCGCCCGGCAACGAGCTCGCGGGCGCCGAGTTTCTCGCCCGCGAGCTGCGCGAGGCCGGTATCGAGGCCGAGATCATCGAATCGGCGCCGGGGCGGGCGAACCTCCATGCGCGGATCCCCGGCCGCAGGAGGGGAGAGGGTCTTCTCCTGCTGCACCACATCGACGTCGTCCCGGCAGGTCCGGAAGGGTGGACCGTGCCTCCTTTCGCGGCCGACGTGAAGCGCAATATGGTGTGGGGGCGGGGTGCGCTCGACATGAAATCGATCGGCATCGCCCACCTGGTCGCGTTCACCGAGCTGGCGCGCTCCGGCCGCGTCCCCGAGCGCGACCTGGTGCTTCTCGCGACCGCCGACGAGGAAGCGGGCGGCCACCTCGGAATGGGCTGGCTGATCCGGAACCGTCCCGACGTGATCGAAGGGGTGCGCTACGCCATCACCGAGGGAGGGATCACCGAGACGATCGCGAACCGGATCAACTACTTCGGAATCGAGGTCGGGTCGATGCTCTCGATCACCCTGACCGCCCGATCCGATCGCCGCGAAGAGCTCGAGCATCTCAGGATAGATCTCGAGCCGTGGTTTCACGTCTCCCGTCCCGAGCGCTTCCTCCCGGGTGTACTCGAGTACTTCGAGTCGGTCGCCGCCCATCGGACCGAGATGCCCGAGCTGATCGCCGACGTCCCCGCGGCCGTCGATAAGGGGTTGTTCTGGAAGCTCCATGCGAAATACCGCGACCTGACCGGGACCAGCGTCGCCGCAGGCTCGATCCGGCAGGCTGCCGGCGGGGGATTCGAGATGATCGTCGTGATCCGCCACCTTCCCGACGAGGAGCCGGCGAGACCCCTCGCGTGGTTCCACCGGAGGTTCGCCCGGGAAGGAGTCGAGCTCGAAGTGCGCTCCACGATGGAGCCCGCTCCCTTCTCGTCGACCTCGACTCCGTTCTTCGAAGAGATCGAGCGCGCCGTGACCGCGACCTACGGAGAGGTCGCCGTCGGACCGATCGTCATGCGCGACATCACCACCGATTCGCGATATCTCCGAAGCCGCGGACTCGATTCCTACGGCTTCTGGCCGTTTCCCGTCGACTTCTTTCAGACCCTGGGAATCCACGGCCACGACGAGAGGATCCGTCTCGACTGGTTCATGGAGGGGGTCGAGATGACGCGCCGGCTGGTCGAGGCGTGGTGTCTTCCCCCGGCGCCGTCGGGCGCCCCATGAGCTCGAACTCGTGGGCGTGATCCCGCGACGGGGGGTTGAAGGCGCCGGCCTGACAATTGGTGTCAGTCCGGCTGTCGCTCAGTGTCGGCGCGCGGAAGCATCCGATTATTAATGGCTTGTGAATCAATGATTTGCGTCGTTGGCGGTCGTGGCACGGCCGTTGAGTGAGTAGAGTCCGATCGGTTTGACAACTGACAGGAGGAATTGAATGTTCAAGACCAGAATACAGAAGGGTTTCACACTCATCGAGCTGCTCATCGTGGTCGCGATCATCGGCATTCTCGCCGCGATCGCGATTCCGAACCTGCTCACGGCGATGCAGCGTTCGAAGCAGAAGCGGTCGATGGCCGACATGCGCTCGATCGCGACGGCGTGGGAAGCGCGCGCGACCGACGTCAACGGCTACAACGCGGCGGGCGCCTGGAATCTCGCCGTCAAGCTCGCCAACACGGACCTGGAGTCGGCGCTGCAGCCGACTTACATCCGCACGCTCCCGGCGAACGACGGATGGGATGCCGCGTGGAACTACTACGCGGACGTCAATTTCGGCGCCACCACTCGCGCGCAGCGTTACCAGGTCGCCTCGAGCGGCCGGGACACGACGCTCGACACCGGAACGCCCGAGGGTCCGACGACCAACTTCGACTGCGACATCGTCTACGAGAACGGGCAGTTCATCATCTGGCCGGAAGGCGTGCAGACCGCCGACTGACCCATTCCCCATCGAAGCACTGCGAGGGCGTCCATCCGGACGCCCTCGTTTCGTTTCAGCCCGGTTCGCTATACTCCCGTACCGGTACGATGCGAGGTCGCCTCTCTTCCCGTCCCGGGACGCTGATCCCGCTCGTCGCAGTCTGTCTGCTGCTCGTCCCCGGGCTTTCCTGCCGCCGCGGCGAAGCGGTCGAGCAGGGCTCCGTCGAGAAGGAAGCGGAGGATCTGCTCGTCCGCTACATCCGGATCGATACGTCGAACCCTCCCGGGAACGAGACGAAGGCGGCGCGCTTCTTCCACGAGATCTTCCTCGCGGAAGGGATCGAGTCGCGCCTGGTCGGAGACGATCCGAACCGGCAGTCGATCCATGCACGGCTCGACTCCGGCTCGGATGCTCCGGCCCTTCTGCTGCTGCACCATCTCGACGTGGTTCCGGCGATCGATTCGGAATGGAGCGTTCCGCCTTTCGAAGGGCGGCGCGCGAAAGGCTACATCTGGGGCCGCGGCGCCCTCGACATCAAGTCGCTCGGAATCGCGCAGCTCATGGCTCTGCTCGAGCTGCATCGGACCGGCACCCCCCTCGCCCGCGACCTCGTCTTCCTCGGAGTCGCCGACGAGGAAGCGGGGGGAACCCGCGGCGCCTTCGCCCTGCTCGAGTCGGAGCCCGAGCTGTTCGAGAACGTCGGCTGGGTCCTGAATGAAGGGGGAGCCAACGAGACCATCGTCGACCGGAACAGCTGGTGGGGAATCGAGGTCGACCAGAAAGTTCCGCTCTGGCTTCGAGTCGTCTCGCGAGGAAGCGCGGGACACGGCGCTCTCCCTCCACCCGACGGCGGAGCCCCGATGCGCCTGGTCGAGGCCCTCTCCTCCATCGGAGAGATTCCCACGCCGTGGCGGCTCACTCCCACCGTCGCCGCCTACTTCCGCTCGCTCTCCGCAGTGAAGCCCCCGCTCGACGTCAAGAAGAAGATCCTCGCCGATCCCTCCGCCTGGTTCGATCGACCCGAGCTCGGGCACCTCCCGCCCGGCGCACTCGCCCTCCTGCGCGATACGGTGAGCCTGACCGTCATCCGCGCCGGGGAGACGATCAACGCCATTCCTCCCACGGCGGCCGCCGAGCTCGACATCCGGCTCCTGCCGGGAAGCGATCCGGCGAGCTTCCTCGCGAAGCTCGTCGAGACCGTCGGGAAGTCGGTCGAGATCGAGATCCTGCTCGAGGGGCGGCCCGCCCCGCCGTCTCCCGTCGACACGCCGCTGTTCTCGATCATCGCTCGCGCCGCGAGGGAAGCGAGCCCCGGCTCCGAGGTCGGGCCCTACGTCTCGGCGGGGAGCTCGGACAGCCGCTTCTTCCGGGAGCGTGGGATCGTCGCCTACGGATTCAATCCCTTCCTGGTGAATTACTACGACGGCTATACGATCCACGGCGTCGACGAGCGGATCCGCGCCCGCTTCTTCGCCTCCGGCGTCGCTCTGATGCGCCGCATCGTCCGCGACGCGGCGACGGCGGCCCCATGATCCGGCGGCGGATCGTCCCGATCCTGCTCGCTCCGCTCGCGCTCGTCCCCTTCGCCTGCATGCTCGTCCGCGGCGAAGTGCCGTCGTTCCGCGATCACGGGAGCTACTTCCTCCCGCTGCGCTGGCATACGGCGATGGCGCTGCGCGCCGGAGAGCTCCCGCTCTGGAACCCGTGGAACGGGCTGGGAGAGCCGTGGCTCTCGAATCCGCAGACGGCCGTCTTCTATCCTCCAGCCTGGATTTTCCTCGCGATGCCGTTCCCGGCGGCATACGTTCTCTTTCTCGCGCTTCACGTGGCGATCCTCGGCGTCGGGGCGTACGCGCTGTTCCGGAGATGGGCGGCTCCCGCGGCGGCCGCTTTCGGCGCGGTGGCCCTGATGCTGTCGGGACCGGTGTTCTCGCTGCTCGACGTCAACAACAACCTCGCGAGCTTCGCCTGGTTTCCGATCGTCATCCGTCTGGCTCTCGAGAGGAGGGACGATCGCTCCCGAAGCGTCACACCGCTCGGCGTCGCGCTCGCCCTGATGTTTCTCGGCGGCGAGCCGTTCTACGCGGCGATCGCGGCGGCCATGGTGGCGATCGCGCTGCTGGCGGGCCGCGACTGGCGCGGGACCGCCGGGGCGGGGGGGTGGGCGGCGGGTCTCGCCGCCGTGCAGGTCCTGCCGTTCCTCTCGTGGATAAGCGCGAGCGATCGCACCTCGGGGCTCGATCCCGGCGAAGCGTTCCGCCATTCGATGGCGGCGGGCGACTGGCTGGCGATGGTGATGTCGACGGCGAGCGCGACGGGACGCTTCGAGCCGCTCCGGATCGAACAGCAGTTCATCCCTTCGCTCTACCTCGGATTGCCGACCGTCGTGCTCGCTCTGGCGGCGGGGCTCGGCTCGCTTCGGACCGAGCGGCCGGAGAAGAAGCGCGTGCTGCTGGTGCTGCTGCTCTCGTTCGCCGCGATCCTGCTGCTCGCTGCCGCCCCGCGGCTGCCGCTCGCGGCTGACGCTCTTCTGACGCTGCGATTCAACGCGATCCGGTATCCGGCCCGCGTCGTCCCTCTCGGCGCGCTGCTGGTCGCCGGCCTCGCAGCGATCGGACTCGAGCGCGTCCGGAGCGAGCCGCTGAGCTGGAGGCTCGGCATCACCCTCTCGATCGTCGGACTCGCGGGGCTGCGCTTTCTCACGTCCGAGCCTCTCGATCAGCCGACCACCGCCCTCCGTTTCGGGGTCTTCCTCGCCTGGAGCGTCGTCTTCGGGCTCGTCTACGTCGCCTTCCCACGATGGATCGTCGAGCGGCGTGGGGCCGCCGTGCTGATCGTTCTTCTCGCCGCCGATCTGCTGATGGCGACCCGGCCGCTGCTCGGCTCGCGCGAGCACCGCACCTCGGTGGTCTGGAGCGAGCGGCTCGGAGGGGAGTCGCGATTCGTTTTCGTGCGGGACCGAGCGGGATCGGGCGCCCGCGCCGCCGAGACGATCGGCGGCTATCTCAATCTCTACGATCGGATCTTCGCGTTCGAGACGGCGGCTCCGGTGGTCTCGCGGGAGGCGCTGGCGTACGTCGAGGCGGGAATGAGCGGCCGCCGCGACGATCTGATCGATCTCGCGGCGGTGCGGTGGATCCTCACCGACCGTTCCGTGCTGGGGCCGGGATATCGGTTCACGGGAGCCCGGCGCGAGGGGATCCGGCTGTTCGAGAACGCCGGCGCGTTCCCGCAGGTGTGGTTCTCGTCGCGGGCGTCGGAAGCGGCCGATCCGGTCGAGTCCGCTGCGCGCCTGCTCGCCGAATCGTTCGATCCGAGGAGCCGGCTCGAGCTTCATCCTTCTCCGGAATCACTCTCGGAATCGCCCTCGGAACCCCCCTCGGAGCCGGGGGGCCTTCGGCTCGTCCGGGGACGGACGCCCCTGTTCGGTCCGCGCCGGATCGTCGCGCTGATCGACGCGCCCGCGCGCGGCTGGGTGGTGCTCGCGCAGCAGGCGCTCGGCGGATGGAGAGTGAAGGTGGACGGCGAGCGTCGCGCGATTCTGGTCGCGAACGGAATGTTCGTCGCGGTGGAAGTCGAGCGCGGGCGTCGAACGATCGAGTGGAGCTGGGTTCCGATTCCGTTCATCGCGGGCGCGCTCGTGAGCGCGATCGCGGTGAGCTGGCTCACGCTGCGCTCATTCTTCGCGTGGAGAATGAGTCGGTCGCTGGAGCAATAGTCCTTTCGCCGGGTGAAGTCAAGACTTCCATCTCGATCCGAACGCGAGTAAAAGAGTCGCTACCGGCTCATCCGCGCGATGTAGAATGTCGCGTTCCGACGACACCACCCCTCGAGGCAGGTTCGATGTCGAGCATTGACGACCGTCTCACGCTGATCATCCGAGAGCTCATCTCAAACGGGATCACTCTCGAACAGGCGGTCGAAGCATTCGAGTCGAAGTACATCGGCGTCGCCATGGCGGAGAACCACGGCAACGTCACCCGCGCGTCTCAGCTCCTGGGAGTCCACCGGAACACGATCCACAACAAGCTCCGCTCCCAGTCGAGACTCAACGGCTACGTTGCGGCTCTCCGGCCGCGCCGAAGCAACTCCCGCAAGGGCTCGTCCTCCCGGGGCCCCCGGAAGCGACCGACGAAGAAGTAGCCTGACCCGGCTTTTGCAGCTCCCCGGCCGTGCCTGAGACCGAACACCACTCGCTGATCGACGGCGTTCTCGACCTGCTTCGGCGGAAGGGGAGCCGTCTGCTCGGGATCCGCGAGATCCAGGAGCGCCTCGGACTGCCCGAGTCCTCCCGCGACGCGCTCGCTTCCACGCTCGATCGTCTCGAGCGCGAGGGAAAGATCGTTCCGGTTCGCGGCAAGCGGTATTCGCTGCTCGAGTTCACCCCGTTCCGCTCAGGAAGGGTTCGCGTCTCGCCCGACGGATACGGTCTGGTCTATTCCGATGGCGAGGAGCCCGACCTCTACGTCGATCGGCGTCGCATGAAGGGTGCGATGAACGGCGACGTCGTCCTGCTGCGCGTCGATCCGCGGAAGGAGAAGTGGAAGGCCATCCGACAGCGCCGGTTTCTCGAAGCCGAGGTCGCCCGCGTCCTGCAGCGCGAGCACCGTACCGTGGTCGGACGCTTTCATCAGGGCGATCCTCCGTGGGTCCGCCCCTTCGACGTCCGCCTCGACGAGGACATCGAGATCGATTCCGAATCGACGCTCGGCGCACGCGAGGGGGAGATGGTGAACGTGGAGATCGATCGCTACCCCGAGCGCGGGAGCCTCGCCCACGGCGGGGTCATCGAGCGGCTCGGGATGCTGGGCGAGCCCGGGGTGGACATCGAGGTGGTCATCCGGAAGTACCACATCGCGCACGAGTTCCCGGATGAGGTGCTGCGCGAGGCCGAGGCGATTCCCCTCGAGATCGACCCGGGCGAGATCGCCTCCCGCGTCGATCTGCGCGATCGCGTCATCGTCACCATCGACGGCGAGACCGCGAAGGACTTCGACGACGCCGTCGACGTCACCCGTCTCGGAAACGGAAATTTCCTCCTCGGCGTCCACATCGCCGACGTCTCCCATTACGTGCGCGAAGGAGGGGCGCTCGATCGCGAGGCCTTCGAGCGCGCCTCCTCGGTCTACTTTCCCGGCCGCGCCGTGCCGATGCTTCCCGAGCGGCTCTCCAACGGCATCTGCTCGCTCAATCCACGCGTCGACCGACTCACCTTCTCGGCGACCATCGAGATCGATCCGAACGGGCGGTTTCTCGAGCGGAAATTCTTCCGCTCCGTCATTCGCACGCGCGAGCGGATGACCTACACCGACGTCAATGCGATCCTCACCGAGCCGACTCCCGAGCTCCGCCGGCGTTACGAGCCCCTCCTCGACGAGTTCCACCGCATGCACGAGCTCTACGAGCTCCTGCGCCGCCGGCGCGACGCGCGCGGTTCGATCGATTTCGACCTCCCGGAAAGCGAGATCCTCCTCGGCGAGCTCGGCGAGATCGAGTCGATCCTCCCCTCGGCGAGGAACCTCGCCCACCGGCTGATCGAGGAGTTCATGCTCGCCGCCAACGAAGTCGTCGCCGAGCACCTTCAGCTCGGAAACCAGCCCGCCGTCTACCGCGTCCACACTCCCCCCGACCCGCAGAAGATCGAGGACCTCAAGTCGATCCTCGAGGAGTTCGGCCACAAGCTGCGGGCCGATCCGGAGAACCTCCGCCCCGGCGAGCTCCAGCGCGTGCTCAAACAGGTGGCGGGAGCTCCGGAGGAGCGCTTCTTCACCGAGCTCGTTCTCCGCTCCATGAAGCGCGCCCTCTATTCCGAGGAATGCCTCGGCCACTTCGCTCTGGCCCTCCGGTTCTACGGTCACTTCACCTCGCCCATTCGCCGCTATCCCGATCTGGTCGTCCACCGCATGCTGGGCGAGATGCTCGCGACGGGTCCGATGTACGGCGACCGTCTCGACGCGGTGAGGCGGCGCCTGCCGCTCTGGGCGAGCCAGTCGAGCGAGCGCGAGAAGCGCGCCGAGGATGCCGAGCGCGAGGTCATCGAGTGGAAGAAGGTCCTCTACATGAAGGACCGCATCGGCGAGCGCTTCCGCGGCCGCATCACCGGGGTCACCTCCTTCGGGATCTTCGTCGAGCTCGAGGAGGTCTTCGTCCAGGGGCTGGTCCCGATCGCGACCATCGGCGGCGACTACTGGAAGTTCCACGAGCGCGAGCACCGCCTGCGCGGCGAGGGGTCGAATCGCGAGTTCCGGCTCGGCGATCCGGTCGTGGTCGAGGTCTGGGAGGTGGACGAGGACCGCCGCCAGATCGCCTTCCGCCTGATCGAAGCGGGAGGGCAGCCGGTCGACGAGCGGAAGGAGCGCGCGCGGGGAAGCCGGCCGCGGTGAGCCGAACGCGAAACGCCCCGCCCGCCCCCCCGCCCGCCCCCCGCCCGGCGCCGGAGAGTCCGCCGCCCGAACTTCGGGTAGAATCCCGCGGGGGTTAGTTATCTATGAGTAACGGTGGCGACGTGGCGGCGAAGCTGCGGGAGCTCGTGCGGGCGAGGGTGGAGCTCGAGAGCCGGCTGCAGGGCGAGCCGGGCGAGCCGGGCGAGCGGGCGATCGCGGACTACGAGCGGTCCTACGGGCGCCTGCAGAAGGCGCTCTCGAGTCTGTTCGGCGAATCGGAGGACGCGGGTCTGCGGACGACGATCATGCTCGAGCTGATCCGGATCCTCGAGAACCGGCTCGTCTATCTCCAGAACTTCGTCGTCGACCCGACCTCGGACAACCGGATGCTCGCGTCGCTGGTCGATCGCTTCATCGAGGAGCTGGCCGCAGCGAAGAGCAACGTGCTCTCGCCGCTCGAGTCGACCTACTACCGCGCGATCGCCGCGCTTTACGCCGGCGACCGCGCGGGGGCGCGCGCCGGCTTTCTGGCCGCGTGCGAGTCGGAGGAGTCCGACGAGGCCAACGACATCAAGTACAAGTCCTACGTGATCCTCGGGAACCTCTCGCACGAGGAGCACGACTACGAGCGCGCCCGGGACCTGCACGATGCTTCGCTCCGCTACTCCTCGAACGACAACGTCACCGCGCAGGCGCTCGCGTTCAAGGCGCTCAACAGCTACGCGCTCGGGGACTACGACGAGGCGCTCGGGCTGTTCGAGCGGGCGCTCGGGCTGTTCGACGCGGCGGCCCCCTTTTTCAATCCATACTTCCATCGCAATGCTTTGCTGTTCTGCGGCTCGATCCATTACGAGCGGAAGGCGTGGGACCGCGCCGCCGAGTACTACGGTCGCGTCGTCGAGGAAGTCGAGCAGAGCTCGTACGACTACTTCGACGCGCTCGCCCAGCTCGGCAGGATCTTCTACCTGACCGAGCGATTCGACGAGGCCGCCGATCGCTTCGGTCTGGCCATCGAGTCGCACCGCTTCAGCGAGAACGAGTACCTGGTCGACACCTGGTACTGGCTCGCCAAGACGCGGCTCCGCCAGAACCGCGTCTCGGAGGCGAAGGAATGCCTCCGCCGAGTGACCTCCTCCCCGGTGCGCTACGAGAACAAGTCGAAGGCCGTCGAGCTGCTCGCCCGCGTGAGCTGACCGGTCGTGCCGCGCGGCGCCGTCAGCCGAGCGCCGGCTAAACGTCCTCCGAGACTCTGGTGAGGGTGAAGGCGAGGTCGTCGCGGAACTCCTCGATCGGGGCGAACGAAGTGACGTCCTCGAGGATGGCCTGATGGATCTCGTCGGTGGAGGCCGCGCGTTTGTCGCGGAGGATCGCGGCGACGCGATCGATCGAATAGAACTCACCCGACTCGTTGCGGCGGTCGGTGAGGCCGTCGGTGTAGCAGAAGAGCAGATCGCCGGGGGAGAGGTCGAGCTCGTGCTCTTCGAACCTCGCGCCGGGGGCGATGCCGAGCAGGTGGCCAGGGATCTCGGGCGCGAGGATGCTCGCATCCTCGTTGCGGTAGAGCAGGAACGGCGGGTGGGCGGCGGTGGAGAACGTCATGCTCCGCCCGGACGGCTCGAGGCGGAAGAGCTGGGCCGTGGCGAACTGGGAGGGGAGGCTGGCGGTCGAGAGGAAATCGTTGAGGCGGCTCATGAACTCCGCCGGAGAGGTCTCGGCCACCTCGGAGTGGAAGAAGCTCTTGAGGAGCGAGACGAGGATCGCGGCGGGCAGGCCGTGACCGGAGACGTCGGCGATGAGGAGGAACAGGGTCCCGTCGTGCTCGAAGTAGTCGTAGAAGTCGCCCGAGAGGGTCTCGCTGGGTATGTAGGCGGATCGGATCTCGACGCGGCGCGCGCGGTAGTGCGGGACGGGGAGGAGGGCTTCCTGGACGCGGCGGGCGAACTGGAGGTCGCTGTGGAGCCTGTCGTTGTGCTGGCGGAGCTCGTCCTGATAGGCCTTCACGCGCAGCAGAGCGCGCGCCCGCGCGAGGACGACCTCGAAGTCGGCCGCCTTGGTCACGTAATCGTCGGCTCCGGCGTCGAGTCCTTCGACCAGGTTCTTCGCGGAGTCGGCTCCCGTCAGCATGAGCACGGGGACGTTCTGCGTCGCGGGATCGCTCTTGATGCGGCGGCAGACCTCGTAGCCGTCCATCCCCGGCATGCGGTAGTCGACCAGGACCAGGTCGGGCGGCTCGTCGCGGATGACGGGGAGCCCGTCCTCGCCGGAGCTCGCGTGCCGTACGTCATAGCCAGCGCGCTCGAGTCTGCGCCGGATGATCGCCGCGTCGCTCGCGTTGTCGTCGATGATGACGATGCGCTCGGGCTTCATGGCGTCCCGCCCCATCGGGGCGGTTACTGTACACTTCCGCTCCGGAAATCACAATGCGACTCGTCGTCGGACTCGGCAATCCAGGACCGGAATACCACAGGACGCGCCACAACGTCGGCTATCGCGTCATCGACGCCTTCGCCGCGAAACACCGCATCGAGCTCCCCACCCACGAGAAGGACGCGATGACCGGCCGCGGCCGCGTCGCCGGACGGGCGCTGATGCTCGCCAAACCACTCACCTTCATGAACCTTTCGGGCAAAGCGGTCTCGTCCCTCGTGCGCGCCCATCTCGATTCCCTCGAGGATCTGCTGGTCGTCTACGACGAGATCGATCTCCCCCTCGGCAGGCTCCGCCTCCGCGAGCGCGGCTCGGCCGGGACCCACAACGGCATGGACTCGATCGTGGAGTCGCTTGATACCGGCCACTTCCCCCGATTACGATTCGGCATCCGCGGGTCGACGTACTCGAAATCGGTGGATCTCGCCCGGTACGTGCTCGAGGATTTCGAGCCGGAGGAGGAGCCGATCGTGGAGGAGGGCGTCGCGAAGGCGTGCGACGCGATCCTTCTGTTCGCTCGCGGGGATCTGCGACGGGCGATGAACACCTTCAATCGCGAGCCGGAGCCGGAAGGACGATCCGACGATGACCCGACCCCCCCAGACGCTGGCTGAGCTCCGCGCTTCCGGATGGCGCGAGCGGCCGATCAAGGACGAGATCCGCGCGAACCTGCTCCGCAGGATCGCCTCCGGCGAGCCGATCTTCCCGGGCATCCACGGCTACGACCGCACCGTCATCCCGACCATCCAGAACGCGCTCCTCGCCCGCCACGACGTCATCCTGCTCGGTCTGCGCGGCCAGGCGAAGACCCGGCTGCTCCGCTCGCTGATCCACCTTCTCGACCCGAGAATTCCCGTCGTCGAGGGATGCGAGATCAACGATTCGCCCGCGGCGCCGATCTGCAAGCGTTGCCGCCGCCGCGCGCTCGACGAGGGCGACGCCCTCCCGATCTCCTGGCTCGCACGCGAGGATCGCTACCGCGAGAAGCTCGCGACGCCCGACGTCACCGTCGCCGATCTGATCGGCGACATCGACCCGATCAAGGCCGCCAACCAGCGGCTCACGTATGCGGACGAGGAGGTGATCCATTACGGGATCATCCCGCGGACCAACCGCGGCATCTTCGCGGTGAACGAGCTGCCCGACCTCGCCCCCCGCATCCAGGTCGCCCTGCTCAACATCCTCGAGGAGCGCGACCTGCAGATCCGCGGATTCCCCGTGCGGATCCCGCTCGACGTCCTCCTCGTTTTCAGCGCCAACCCGGAGGACTACACGAACCGCGGGAACATCATCACGCCGCTCAAGGATCGGATCGACTCGCAGATCCTGACGCATTACCCCCCCGACGTCGCGACCGCCATGACGATCACTCGTCAGGAGGCGTGGCTCGACCGCGATGGCGTCGCGGCCTCGATCGAGATCCCCGACTACGTGCGCGAGCTCGTCGAGAACGTCGCGTTCGTCGCGCGTGAATCGGAGCTCGTCGATCAATCCTCCGGCGTCTCCGCGCGGATGCCGATCTCGGCGATCGAGATCCTGCACTCGAACCTCGAACGGCGAGCGGCGCGCACCGGAGAGACCCACGTCTTTCCGCGGCTGGCCGACCTGCAGATGATCCTCCCCGCGGTGACCGGGAAGGTCGAGATGGTCTACGAAGGAGAGCAGCAGGGCTCCGAGGTGGTGGCGAAGAAGCTGATCGGCACGGCGGTGGCGAAGCTGTTCGCGAAGCACTTCCCGCCGATCGAGCGGGCGGGGGCCCGCGCGCGGATGCCCCTCGACGAGGAGGACGAGCTGCGGCCGCAGCGGCCGCGCCGCCCTTCCGCCGACGCGCCGCCCCAGCCGGCGCCTCCCGGGGATGCCGACTACGAGCCGATCCTCGCGTGGTTCGCCGCGGGGAACCGGATCGTGCTCTCCGACGAGCAGCCGTTCGAGGAATACTGCCGCGAGCTGTCCCGCGTCCCCACGCTCGGCGACCTCGCCGACCGACATTTCCGCTCGCGCCACGCGCGCGAGCGCGCCTTCGCCATGGAGCTGATCCTCGAGGGGCTCCACCAGGCGCTCCGCCTCGCGCGCGAGGACCTGGACTCCACCATCACCTTCTCCGAGCTTCTGAAGTTCAATGTCCTCAGGACGGTGAAATGACATGCCGAACGTGACCGCCGAGATCACCGACGAGCTCGCCCGCCGCATCGATCGGATCGTCCGGGACGGCTGGTTCCCGAGCCGGGAAGCGCTCGTGCGCGAAGCGATCCACCAGTTCGTCGACGCCAAGTCGTTTCTCGGCGACTCTCCCCGGATGCTCCAGCGATTCGCCGCCGACGCGCTCAACGAGTCGAAGCCCGAGACCGCGCTCCGCTTCGTCGACCGCGCGATGTCGCTGCTCGCCACGCAGGACCCTCCCGATCTGCAGCTCTATCAGCGCCTGGTCGAGCTCAAAGTGCAGATCCTGCTCGTCCTCGGGCGCAACCCCGACGCCCTCGAGGCGCTCGAGGACGCCCGCGAGCTCCTCCCGAACAACCCCGCGATCAACCGCTGGATCGACAAGGTCCGCCGCACCGGCGTCGTGACGTGACGAGTGTGAGTCGGTCATGCGCTACCGATACTCATTTCTCGATCCCGAGCTGATCCGGCGGTTGCTGGAGGCGATGGGGCTGCGCCGGCTCTTCCACCAGATCCTGCTGCAGACCTCGGGTGACGTGGAGGAGGCGATGCGCTGGATGCGGGCGCTGCAGGAGCGCGGCTTCATCGATCCGTCCGTCGATCTCGACGCGTTCTTCGCGGAGATGCTCGACGAGCGAGTGCTCGGCGAGGACGGCGAAGGAGGCCTCGTTCTCGGGGCGGCGGGCGAGCGGGAGATCCGGCGCGATGCGCTCGACGAGATCTTCGGCGGGCTGCGGAAGTCGGCCGCCGGTTACCACTCGGTCGAGCTGGCGGGGGAGGGAACCGAGCGTCTGCCGGAGACCCGCGCCTGGCGTTTCGGCGACGACCCGATGTCGATCGACGGGATTCGCTCGCTCCAGAACGCAAGCCGTCACGGCGACCCGACGCGCGAGATCGTCGTGACCGAGGACGACCTGGAAGTCTACGAGACCGAGCACAACGCGGGCTGCGCGACCGTCGTCATGATCGACATCTCCCACTCGATGATCCTCTACGGCGAGGACCGCATCACGCCCGCGAAGAAGGTCGCCCTCGCCATGACCGAGCTGATCCTGACGAAGTACCCGAAGGACTCGATCGACGTGGTCCTTTTCGGCGACGAGGCTCGCGAGGTCCCGATCTCCGAGATCCCCTACGTCGAGGTCGGGCCGTTCCACACCAACACGCGGGCCGGGCTCCAGCTCGCCCAGAACATCCTCCGCCGGCGCAAGCACACCAACAAGCAGATCTTCATGATCACCGACGGCAAGCCGTCGGCCCTCGAGGAGAACGGCCGCCTCTACACCAACTCGTTCGGCCTCGACATGAAGATCGTCAACCGCACCCTCGAGGAAGCCGAGCGATGCCGCCGCGCCGGCATCCCCATCACCACCTTCATGCTCGCGACCGATCCGATGCTCGTGAACTTCGTCGATCAGCTCTCCCGCATCAACCGCGGCCGCGCCTTCTACACCTCCATCGACCGCCTCGGCGAGTACATCCTCGCCGACTACATCCGCAACCGCCGCAAGTTCGT
>DATKCD010000109.1:0-20044 GCA_035544735.1 Thermoanaerobaculia bacterium | reverse complement strand
TCGTCGTCGACAATCAGCACTCGGTTGGTCGTCATGGCGTCGTCAGCTATGAATAAGAAAGAAATGTGCCAGCGGACCGACGCGGGCGGTCAGTTGCGGAATCTACCGAAGTCGTTGACAGGATGACTACTACTGCTTCGTCGGGTCACGTTTCGAGCCACCCGCGCTTCGCGCCAGCGCCTCCGCCGCCCGCTCCCCGGCGATCCGCCCCAGCGTCCGCTCTCGCCCCACGGAATCGGCCATCCGGATGCGGATCGACGGATGACGCCGCTCGGCCTGCTCGAGTAGCTCCGGAAGGTCGTGAGTCAGATGCCGGCCGCCGAGGAGGAAGAAGGGGACGGCGATGATCTCGCCGGCGCCGAGAGCGGCGCAGCGTTCGATGGCGGCGGGAACGTCGGGGTGATTGCATTCCAGGAATCCGACCTCGACGGCATCGAAGCGGCCTCGGGCGCGAACGGCCTCGGCGGCCGCGAACACGTCGGCGCTCGCCTCGGGGCGCGGGCTGCCGTGGGCGAGAAGGAGCAGCACTTTCACGGCGAGCCCGCCGGGGTCGGGGCGAGCGCCGCGCGGGGGCATTGCGGGCTGCCGTACAGCGGGCATCGCGGGTCGTTGCGGCACGATGCCGCGGCCTCGACGGCGGCGAGAGCCCGCCATTCCGCCGGTCGCCGCACGCGTTCCGCGCACGCCAGGATCGCGTCGGCGAGCCCGGGATGGGCGCGGATCGGTTCCGCGACGACGATCTCGATCTCCGGGAACTTCGAAAGAACGCTCCCGATGCGCCCCGGGAGCTCCTCGACGACGAACTTTCCGGCGACGAGGAACCAGGGAACGATCGCGACGGTCGCGGCTTCCCGCTCGACGCAGCGCGCCAGAGCCGTTTCGAGGTCGGGTGGGGTGTAACTCAGAAAGGCCGCCTCGACGATCGCGGCGGCACCGTCCGCTTCCATCGCGCGGGCCAGGTCGAGAAGATTGCGCTCCGCGCCGCAGAGCACGCTGCCGTGACCGAACAGGAGTATCGCCTGCATGATGCCGTTCGACTCCGGGTCCACGGCGCGCTCACGCCCCCGATCTCAGGCGCTGCGCGACCTTCCAGTAGATGAACGCGTTGATCGCGATCACCGCGACTCCGAGGAAGATCTGGACCCCGCGAGTCAGACCCGCAGGATACAGAATCGGGAGGAGGTAATGCTCGACGAACCCGCCGGCATACCCCTGCTCGCCGCCCCGGCGGCGCAGAGCGTTCTCGAGCGGAGTGAGAGGACAGACCCAGTTCGCGAACTCGATCGCTGCTCCCCAGACCGCGGTCGGCAGATGGATCACCGCCAGCCTCGGATGCCGAAGCACGAGCAGCCCGCCGAAGATCACGAAGAGCACGAAGAGGAAGTGGAGCGTCGCGACCAGGTCGGCGAGGATCCGGTAAAGCATGCGGCAAGGGTATCGGGAACGGGCGGGCGGGTACAGCGGGGCCCGGAGCGGAGCCCCGCCGTTCGACTCACTCCGGCCGCCGCCTCCCGATCAGGCCGTCTCGCCCGTTTCGTGGTAAGGATCCTTGAGATGGACCGGCTTCGCTTTCCTCAGCCTGAGGTTGAGCATCTCGACGAAGACGGCGAACCCCATCGAGAAGTAGATGTAACCCTTCGGAATGTGGAAGTGCATGCCCTCGGCGATCAGAGCCGTCCCGATGAGAAGGAGGAAGCTGAGGGCGAGGATCTTGATCGTGGGGTGCTGCTCGACGAAATTTCCGATCGGCTTCGCGGCGACCATCATGACCGCCACCGCGATCATCACCGCCGCGATCATGACGCCGAGCTCGCGCGCCATCCCGATCGCCGTGATCACCGAATCGAGCGAAAAGATCGCGTCCAGCAGCATGATCTGGACGATCACGGCCGTGAACGATGGGGGGATGCGTCTGACGGCGCGTCCCTCTTCTCCCTCCAGCTTGTCGTGGATCTCGTGCACGCTCTTCGCGAGGAGGAACAGGCCTCCGGCCATCAGGATGAGATCGCGTCCCGAAATGCCGCGGTCGAGCACGTGAAACAGCGGCGTGGTCAGCCTCGCGAGCCAGGCGATCGAGAGAAGCAGCAGGATCCGCATTCCCGCCGCGCCGAGCAGGCCGAGCCGCCGCGCCCTGTCCTGCTTCTTCGCGGGAAGCTTCCCCGCGAGAATCGAGATGAAGATGATGTTATCGACCCCGAGCACGATCTCGAGCACGGTCAGGGTCAGAAGCGCGATCCACGCCTCGGGACTCGTCAGCCACTCCATGCAGGCCTCCTCCTGAGCCGCGAAGTGTACGGGGAAAGAGGAGGCGGGGGTAGGGAGGGAGGGCTCGGGCCGGCTCGGGCGAGAGCGAATTGGGGCGATCCGGCCGCACCCTGGCATCCCCCCCCGGTCCGTACCTCTGATAGGATCGCGCCGCACAGACGAATCAGAAGGAGGCCAGAATGAAGCGTGTTCCGATTCTCATTCTCCTGGCGGTCGCGCTCGCCGTTCCGGCGATGGCGCAGATCGAGCTTCCCCGGGTCAGTCCGAAGGCGACCGTGTCGCAGACCGTCGGCCTGACCCCGGTGACCATCATCTACAGCCGGCCGGGCGTGAAGGGCCGCGAGATCTTCGGCGGGCTCGTGCCGTACGACCGGGTCTGGCGGACGGGGGCGAACGAGGCGACCATCGTCGAGTTCGGCGACGACGTCACCATCAACGGCGAGAAGCTCACGAAGGGGACGTACAGCCTCCACACGATCCCGGGGCGGGACTCGTGGACCCTCATCTTCAATCGCGAGGCGAACCAGTGGGGCAGCTACTCCTACGACGCCGCGAACGACGCGCTGCGGCTGAGCGTCCGGCCGCGCGCGAGCGATCATCCGCACGAGCTGATGACCTTCTCGTTTCCGGTGGTGAGCGCCGACTCGGCCGAGGTGGTCCTGGCGTGGGACCGGCTCGAGATTCCGTTCACCATCAGCGTCGATACGAATGCGAAGGTGCTCGCGGACGCCCGTTCCGCGCTCGACTGGCGCGTCCCGTATCAGGCCGCGAACTGGGCCTGGCAAAACGAGATCGACGGTGCTGATGCCTTGCGCTGGGTCGATCAGTCGATCGCGATCCAGGAGAGCTGGCCCAACCTCCAGCTCAAGGCCCGCATTCTCGCCGCCCAGGGTAAGGCGAAGGAAGCAGTCGCCGCCGGGGAGAAGGCGGTGAAGGTCGCGAAGACCGCGCAGAATCCTCCCGATACCTCCGCGCTCGAGCGCGACATCGCGGAGTGGAAGCGCTCACGCTGACTCGCAGGGGAGGGGAGGCCGGGAACAATCCTGGTCACTCACCACGCCGCGATTGCCCCCACCCGGCGGTGTGGTGCGGGCGTCCCGCCCGCCCCCGGGCGGGGGTCCCGTGGACCAACGGCTGCCTCGGCCGCAGCGCACCCCTGAGCCTGAGCACACACCCACGCGGGGGATGGTGGATTGTTTTCTGACCCCCCACCCGGGGTGGGCGGGACGCCCGCACCACACGTCGGGGGAATCGCGGCCCCCTCGTGCGGCCGGCCCGCTCTGCTCGTTACGCCTGCGACTCCGCGCTCCCCCGCCGTCCGATCGCCGTCTCGATGATCAGCGCCGCGCCCATCGTCACCAGGCAGCCGACCACGTTGTACCAGAGGAAGGAGATCTCGGTCGACCGGAAGCACCAGATCACGGCCGCCTCGCCGATCAGGGCTCCGGCGAAGGCGGCGGTTCCCCCGACGCGCCGGACGTAGAAGGCGAGCAGGAAGATCCCGAGGATCGTGCCGTAGAAGAGCGATCCGAGGATGTTGACCGCTTCGATGAGAGAGCCGAGCCGGTTGGCGTACATGGCGAAGCCGATGGCGAAGGCTCCCCAGAAGACCGTAGTCAGTTTCGAGATCAGGACCATGTGGAGCTCGCTCCCCTCGCGGTGGATCATCCTCTTGTAGACGTCGACGATGGTCGTCGAGGCGAGGGCATTGAGCTCCGAAGCGGTGGACGACATGGCCGCCGAGAAGATGGCGGCCATGACGAGGCCGATGAGGCCGGCCGGAAGGTAGCTGACGACGAAGGTGAGGAAGACGTAGTTGGTGTCGGTGCGGGCGGCGCCGGGATCGTTGGCGACGAACAGGCTGACCGCCTCCTCGCGGAGCGACGCGGCGCGCCCGTCGATGAGCTCGAGGCGGCGCTCGGCCCTCTCCAGCCCCTGCTCGCCGCCGCGCCTCGCTTCGACGAGCTCCCGCACCGCCTGCTGCTTCTCCGTCGAAACCTTCCGGTGCTCCGCTTCGAGCCGGCGATACTCGTCCGCATACCGGCTCTGCTCGATCTTCCGCACCTCTTCCGTATTGAAGAACAGAGGCGGCGCCGTGAACTGGTAGAAGGCGAACACCATCGCGCCGATGAAGAGGATGAAGAACTGCATCGGCACTTTGACCATCCCGTTGAACAGGAGCGCGAGACGGCTCTGTGCTACCGACTGTCCCGAAAGATATCGCTGCACCTGCGACTGATCGGTGCCGAAGTACGAGAGCGCGAGGAAGAACCCGCCGAGCAGCCCCGACCAGAGGTTGTAGCGGTTCTGGAGATCGAACGAGAGGTCGATCGCGTTCAGCTTCCCCATCTTTCCCGCGACCCAGGCGGCATCGCCCATGCCGACCTGGTCGGGAAGCTTCACGACGAGGACGATGAACGCCGCGACCATCCCCACCAGAATGATCAGCATCTGATGGAAGTTCGTGTGGTTGACGGCGCGAGTCCCGCCCGAGGCGGTGTAGATCACGACGGCGACGCCGATCACGAGGATCGTGCGCCGCAGGTCCCATCCCATCAGAGTCGACAGGATGATCGCGGGAGCGTAGATCGTGAGCCCGCACGCGAGACCGCGCTGGATCAGGAACAGCAGCGCCGCGAGCGACCGCGTCTTCAGGTCGAAGCGCCCCTCGAGATATTCGTATGCGGTGTAGACCCTGAGCCTGCGATAGAGCGGGACCGCCGTGATCGACAGCACGACCATCGCGAGGGGAAGCCCGAGGTAGAACTGGATGAACCGCATCCCGTCGCTGTAGGCCTGCCCGGGCGTCGAGAGGAAGGTGATGGCGCTCGCCTGAGTCGCCATGATCGAGAGGGCGACCGTGTACCAGCGGTTGCCGCGCCCCGCGAGGAGATAGCCCTCGAGATCGCGCGCCTTCCGTCCCTTCCAGACGCCGTAGACGACGATTGCGACCAGCGTCCCGACCAGGATGGCCCAGTCGAGATTCGTCATGAGAACGCCCTCGTGAACCAGTAGAGGATCACGACCTCCACGGCGAGGGCGATCAGCACGACGGAATAGAGCCGTCGCCACGAACCTCCGATCGGCGGCGGCTCTTCCGGCTCGAGAGGCGGCCCGGCGTCAGTCGTCGGCATCGGGTTCTCCGTTTCGTGCGGAAACGAGGTTGGCGAAGAGCCGATACGCGCCCGGCACCCCCGCCGGGAGCTGTCGGAAGAACGCGATCGACGTGTGGATGAATACGCCGCGGCCGTGGCGGGCCACCAGAATCGAGCCGCGCTTCTCGTCCTCGCCCGGCTCGAACATCGCGAGAACCGGCTCGTACTCCGACGACCATTCGTTCGGGAAGTAGAGGCCGCGCTCCTGGACCCATCGCTCGAAGTCGGCCTCGGTGATTCGATTCGGCGCGCTCGCCACCGGATGCCGCGGCGAAAGGATCTCGACCGGACTCTCCTCGACCGTCACGCGGTCGCGCGAGATCTTCAGCGGATAGGGGCCGATCGTCTCGGGGAGATCGCGGTCGAGCGTGCTGTATTGCGTCACCAGCGTCCCGCCGCGCTCCACCCAGTCGAACAGCCGCCTCTGCAGCGCCCCGAGGCGCTTGCGGGTGTTGTACGCCCGTACGCCGATCACGATCGCATCGTACGAGCCGAGATCGCCGCTCCCGATCTCCTCGTCCGTCAGCAGCGCGACCTCGTAACCCATCTGCCGCAGCGCTTCCGGAACCTCGTCTCCCGCCCCCATCACGTATCCGATGCGCTCCCCGCGACGACGGACGTCCGCGCGGATCAGGCTCGCCGTCGCGTGCGGCAGCAGAGTCTGAACCGGAATGTGAGGGTAATCGAGCGGCAGGCGCGACAGGAAGTACGGCGTCGACCATCCCTCGGGGTCGATCAGGATCGAAAGGTCTCCTTCCGCGGCCTCCTCGGGCGGGGTCAGCGTGAATGCCACCACCTGCTCGGCCCCCGCCTCGCCGAGCTCGAACCCGATCGAGGCCGGCCGCACGCCCCATCCCTCGGGGATCACCGGCCGCACGATCCCCCGGACCGCCTGCGGCCCCGCCTTGATCAGGACGCGAACGACCTTCTCCTCCGCCTCGGGGAAGAGGAGCACGCCGCTCTCGACGTTCGCGGTCGCCGGCGGATGGATCTCGAACGTGCGGTATCGCTCGCCGAGAACCGGATCCGTCCAGCGGTAGGTCACCGGGATCTCGAACCCGACCGGCTCTCCGTCGATCTCGAGCACGAGCGGCAGGCGAAGAGGCTCCGGCTCGACCGCCAGCCCGATCAGCGACGAGTCGACGATCCGCCACGCTCCGTCGTCGTGAGCCTGCCGCAGCCAGAACGGATGCGTGAACGGGGCGCCTTCGGGAATTGCGATCTCGATCGTCGGCGCCCACGGCTGGTTGTACGCGATCGGTTCCGAGCGGATCGCGCCACCCTGCGGAGCCGCGGTCCATGCGAGCAGCGGAAGGCGCGAGCGGTTGACCACCGTGAGCCGTGTCGCGACGCTCGTTCCGGGCACGCCCGCCGGCACCGGCGCGACCGCTTCGATCCAGATGCCGGCAGCCTGACGGATCAGCTCGTCCAGCTCCTGCAGCTTCCGCTCGACGGTCTCGATCTCCCACCTGCCGTGCGCCGGCAGCGCCTGAATGGCGTGTCGCATCTCGATCAGGTGCGGAACGATCGCCGAGGGATCCTCCGCGTGAAATGCGGCGCGGGCGCGCTCGAGGATCGGCGGGATCGTCTCGCCTCCCCGCACGCGCCGCCAGCTCAGGTCGATTCCCTCGAACGGGTCGTCCGCCGCCGGAGCGCCGCCGCGCAGCTCGAGGTAATTCAGCAGCGACCCGCGTCGCTCCGCCGCCCCGAAGCCCTGGCTCTTGTGCATCGATCGGCTCTCGCCGGCGAGCTCGGTGTAGGAGCGGCCGAGCATCGGATTGAACTCGCCGAGGTCGACGGCCACCAGCCCGGTCGTCTCTGCCGGGCGCCACGAGTTCCAGAAGATCCGCCTCGCCTGCCACGTCCCGTACCTTCCGACCTGCTCCGGATACGCCCCCGGATCCGCGGCGAGGCGGAACGCCTCTTCCGCCAGGATCGCCGAGGCGGTGTGATGGCCGTGACCGCCCGAGCCATCGGGGGGAAACCGCGTCACGATCACGTCCGGACGGAACATCCGGATCACGCGCACGAAGTCGCCGAGGATCCGCTCCTTTCCCCAGATGCGGAGCGTCTCCTCGGGCGTCTTCGAGTAACCGAAGTCGATCGCGCGGGTGAAGAACTGCTCGCCTCCGTCGATCCTGCGGGCTTCGAGCAGCTCGAGCGTTCGGATCACGCCGAGAAGCTCTCCCTTCTCGTTGCCGATGAGATTCTGGCCGCCGTCGCCGCGCGTGACGGCGAGGTAGCCCGTCCGGACGAGCCGGCCGCTGGCGAGCCACGAGATCATCGCGGTGTTCTCGTCGTCGGGATGGGCCGCGACGTAGAGGGCCGAGCCGAGCACGCCGAGCCGCTCGAGCCCGAGCCGGATCGTCGCCGCATCGTCCATCCGCTCGGGGCGGACCACGGCGGGAGCGGCCGCGAGGATCGAGGATACGAGCAGGAGAGCCGGCAGGTGGCGGAGTCGCGTCATCGTCGGAGCTGCCTCGGAGCGGCGCGGGGCCGCCTGGATGAGACGGTCGGAGTCGCCGCAAGATACTGGAGCGCGGCGAAAACGACAAATCGTGCGGCTGGAATGTTTGGGAGCCGTAACAGGAGGATCGGGCCCGCCCTCAGGCGCCCGCCCGGGAGGGTCGAAAATGACGGCTCGGTCCGCCTGCCGCCGGGCGATGCCGCCCCTCCGAATCCGACCCCTGGGGCGGCGGGCCGCTCGACTACAATCGGGCCCCTGCCACCATGCGCGAGTTCGAAAAGTCCCCCCCCGAGGCGCGAGCGCTGCTGCTCAAGCCGATCCGGGATCTCGGTCTGAAGATCGAGGGCTCCCCGGTGGAGCGCCACATCCAGCGCCTCTACGGAGAGCTCGAGCGGAAGGGGCTGAAGGAGTTCCGGCCGGCGTTCTATCTGACGGACCAGTGGGGATGTCCGGACGAGGAGCCGGTGATCGGCGTTCCGTTCTATCTGGTCAACCCGGAGGTGGCGTCGCTGGAGCGGGCGATCAACGATCTCGAGAGCGAGCGCGAGATCATGATGTACATGCGTCACGAGACGGGACACGCCTTCAATTACGCGTACGAGCTGTACAAGAGCGACGAGTGGCGGGAGCTGTTCGGGCCGTTCCGCCGCGCGTACATCGACGAGTACCGCCCGATCCCGTTCTCGAAGAAGTACGTCCGGCACATCGCGGGATGGTACGCGCAGAAGCATCCGGACGAGGATTTCGCGGAGACGTTCGCGGTGTGGCTGACGCCGGGGGCGAACTGGAAGAAGAGGTACGCGGGATGGGGAGCGCTGCGGAAGCTGCAGTACGTTGATCGGATCGCCGCGGAGGTGGGGGAGCTTCCTCCGCTGAAGGCGACCGGAGAGATCGACTACACGGTGGAGGATCTGGCGGAGTCGCTGGCGGAGTTCTATCGGGAGAACACGCCGGACGAGAGGGAGGCGATCGCCGATCTGGCGCTCGACAGCGATCTGGAGGATCTGTTCCTCGCGCCCGAGCCCGGGCGTGAGGGGGAGCTCCGTCCCGCCTCGAAGCTGGTGGCGGAGAACCGGAAGGCGATCGTCGACAAGATCACCTACTGGACGGGAGTTCGGCGGTCGGTGGTGAAGATCCTGGTCGAGGAGATGGAGAAGCGGGTGGGGGAGCTGGGGCTGGTGGTCGATCCGCAGCGCGAGTCGGCGACTCTGGTCGAGCTGACCGCCTACGCGACGACCCTCGCGATGAACTACCTCACGCGCGGCAGGTTCGTGCACCCGTGACGCGCGATGGCCGGGGATGAACGGCGCCGCAGGAAGGGGGGAGCCGCGGGCCTCATTCCTCGTAACGGGCGGACGCGAGATCGACGATCTCGCCGATGGTCTGCGTGTAGGTGCGCCCCGATTTCCGTGCCGCCATCGTGAACTCGGCCGAGGACGAGAGCCAGGGGTTGGGATTGGCCTCGAGGACGTAGATCTTCCCCTCGGGAGTCAGACGCATGTCGATGCGGGCGTAGTCGCGGAGCTTGAGCACCTGGAAGGCGGTCAGCGCGGTCTGTTCGAGCCGCTCGCGGGTCTTGTCGTCGAGGTCTTCGACCGGCGCCGATTTCGTCTTCTTGTAGGCGTCCGAGTCGCGGTCGAACTTGACGTCGTATCCGGCGATCCGCGGGGCTCCTTCCGGCAGCTTCGACAGATCGAGCTCGATCAGGGGAAGGGCCTCCGGCCGTTCGTTCCCGAGGACTCCCGCGTAGATCTCGCGTCCGTCGATGTACTCTTCGATGAGAGCGGGGGAGTCGAACTCCTCGTGAATGTAATGGATCCGCTCCATCAGCTCCTTGACGCTGTTGACGACCGAGCCCGAGTCGATGCCGATCGAGCCGTCTTCGCCCGCCGGCTTGACGATCAGCGGGAACCGGATGTCCTGCGCCGACTCGAGCCTGCCTCGCCACGAGACGGCGAAGAACGGGACGTGGAGATCGTGAAAGTGGAAGATCTTCTTCGCGAGTCCCTTGTCCTGGGCCAGGATCAGACCGCGAGCGTCGGAGCCGGTGTAGTGCTTGCCGATCAGGTCGAGCCAGGCGGCGACGTTCATGTCCTTCCCGTCGTCGCCTCCGAACGACTCGGCGAGATTGAAGAACAGATCGGCCTTGCAGCGCGCGAGGCCGGCCAGGCTGGCGTCGGTTCCGTCCAGAAGCTGATAGAACGGCTCGTGACCGAGCTTTTCGAGCGCCTCGAAGATCTCGTCGCGATCGAGCTTCGGCCGCTTCAGCCTCTTTCCGCCCTTCCGGTGCGCCTGCTCGTCCGCCTCCGCGCCGGGATACTCCTCGGTTCCTTCCCACTGCTCGTACAGAACCGCGATGCGCATTCCGCGAAATTGTAGCAGGGATCATTGATGATCGATGATCTATGATTGATGATTGCAAGGCAACGAAAAGCATTGATGATCTGTGATTGATGATTGATGATTAGTGATCGAGGGCGATCGATGACCGATCGGATCGCGGGCGAATGTCGATTTCCGCTGATCGATTGACTAACGCCCCATCGATCAATCCTCAAAGTGCCTGACAATCATCGATCATCAATGCGTCTCATTGCCTTTCAATCATCAATCATCAATCATCGATCATCAATGCCTTTCATTGCCTTTCAATCATCAATCATCAATCCTCAATCATCAATGCTTCTCATTGCCTTTCAATCATCAATCCTCAATCCTCGATCATCAATGCCTTTCAATGCCTTTCAGGACGATTCGCATCAGCTCGAGGGCGTTGCTGCGCGTGACCACGCCTTCGCGCATCCGGTAGTCGAACACGATCGTTTCGTTCTCGATCCGATCCTCGAAGTGGACGTTGCGCGCGCGCGGCCCCAGAGCCTCGGCGATCTCGGCGAGAGCGAGATCGTGCGTGGTGACCAGCCCGATCGCGCCGCGGTCGAGAAGACCGCGGAGCACCGCTTCGGCTCCGATCCTCCGGTCGTGCGAGTTGGTTCCGGCCAGCACTTCGTCGAGAAGAAAGAGAAGCGGCCGCGGCCCCGAAGCGAGGTCGAGGAGCTGACGCAGCCGGCGCAGCTCGGCCCAGAAGCGCGACGCTCCCTCCTGCAGCGAGTCGTGGAGGCGCATCGAGGCACCGATCGAGAGAGGAGAGATCTCGAGCGAGCTCGCGCACACCGGGGCGCCCGCGAATGCCATCACCCCCGCGACACCGACGCTGCGCAACAGCGTCGACTTGCCCGACATGTTCGATCCGCTGACCAGAAGCAGAGCGGGCTCGCCGTCGAGCCTCACCTCGTTCCGCACCAGAACCGCCGCGGGGATCAGCGGGTGACCGAGGGCTGCGGCGACGAACCGCGCCGGGCCGTCGACGAGGCGAGGGAAGACGTAGTCCGGCTTCTCGTAGTGGAAGGAGCCGAGCGAGGCGAGTGCCTCGAGCTCGCCGATCGCCGAGACCCAGCGGAGCACCGCCCCCCCCGAGCTCTCGCGCCACCGCTCGATCGCGAAGGCGAGCTGGGAGGTCCAGAGAATGAGGGCCGCGATCGGGAAGAAGAACTGGTTTCGCCGGGAATCGAGGAGGGCGACGAGCCTCTCGAGCTCCCGGATCGTCGCCGACGGAGGGCGCCCTTCGACCGCCAGGCTCTCCATCAGACGCCGGAGCAGCGGAGCGTCGAACCTCTCCGGCTCGACGACGCGGAGGAGCGAGCGCACGAGTTCGAGATCGAGCTCCGCCTGCTCGACGCCGGAGACCACGGCAGCGACCCGTTCGCGCAGCCCCCTCCAGACCGCCCAGCTCGCGAGGATCGCGAGCGGGAGCAGCCAGACCCCCGACTCCGCGCGGTCGGTCAGGCCCGCCGGGGAGAGGATCGCCCGGAACAGGGGAGGGATCGAGGCGATCAGCGCGACGATGCCGAAGACCGCCGCGCCGCGGGCGAGAAGACGGTCGGTCCGGGTGAATCGCACCGGCGGACCGGATGCCCACCTTCGCAAGGCCTCCGATCCGACTCCGCGTCGCGATCCGTCTCCTTCGACCCACATCGCCTCGCGCAGATCGATCCGGACGGCGAGCTCGCGCACGGCCCCCTGCCTTCCTTCGATCTCCCCCCGATCGGCGGGCGCCAGGAGCCACCGCGCGAGCGTCTCCTCGCCCACGCCCGTCCCCGCCGTCGACATCCGCTGGAACAGCGATCCGCTCCCGAACAGGTCGAGATCGTCGGCATACGGATGCTCCGGGCTCGAGAAGCGCTCGCCTTCCGCGCCCGATCCCTGCCAACGCTCTTCGATCCGGGAGAGCAGGCGCTCGTAGTACGCCGCCCCCCGCCGCAGGCGCGCTCTCTTCCGCCGGACCCGGTCGTGCAGGATCAGCAGAACGATGAAGGCGACCGCCGGAATGGCGAGCAGCGACGCGGGAACGAGCGGGCGGACGAGCGAGAACCAGAACACGACGCCGAAGGCGACGAACGCCGCGAGCCGCAGGCGGGCGATCGCCTCGAACCGGCGCGCGAGCGCACGTTCCGACGCCACCCGCCGGTCGAGCCGCGACGCGTATTCATCCCGCGCGGTCATCCGCCGGGAACTCTATCCCATCGGCGCGGCCCTCAGCCGTTCTTCTCCCGGATCGCGCGCACCAGCTCGTCCTTGTCCATCCGGCTGCGCCCCTCGATCCCGAGCTCGGCCGCGCGATTCTCGAGCTCGTCCCTGCTTCGAGCCTCCAGCGCCTCGGTGGGATTCTCCGTTCCCTGAGTCGTCCGGTTCGGCGTCCGTCCCTCCTCGCGGCGGTCGAGTTTTCGCCTCCCCGTTCGTCTTGAGAGAAAATCGCGGTGACGATCTCACCGCATCGAAGGAGAGGCCAGCCATGGCGAAATTCATGCTCATCCTCAGGGACTCTGGAGATTTCGATCCCGGCATCGGCGCGGAGGAGATCCAGAAGATCATCGCGCGCTATCAGAAGTGGCGTGCCGGGCTCGAAGCGAAGGGAAAGGTGGCCGACGGGCAGAAGCTCTCGGACGGCGAGGGACGGATCGTGCGGAGGGATGGAAGGTCGCTGGCGGTGAGCGACGGGCCGTTCGCCGAGTCGAAGGAAGTGGTCGGCGGCTACTTCACGCTGCTGGCGGCGGATTACGACGAGGCGGTCGAGCTCTCGAAGGACTGCCCGCACCTCGATTTCGGGAGCATCGAGATCCGGAAGATCGATGAGCTCGGCTCCGGTGACTGACGAGACCCATGGGCTGGTCGACCATCTGTTCCGCCGGAAGGCGGGGGAGATGGTCGCCGCCCTGACCCGGCTTTTCGGTCCGGAGCGGATCGAGCTGGCCGAGGAGGTGGTCCAGGAGGCGATGGTCTCGGCGCTCGGCTCGTGGCCGTTCCACGGGATTCCCGAGAACCCGGGAGGATGGCTGCTGGCGGTGGCGAAGAACCGCGCTCTCGACCGGCTGCGCCGCGAGAGCGCGTTCCGGCGGAAGGTCCCGCTCCTCGATCGCGGCGAGCGGGAAGTGCCGGCGGCTGCGCTGTTCGAGTGGGAGCCGCGCGACGACCAGCTTCGGATGATGTTCATCTGCTGCCATCCCGAGATTCCGACGGAATCGAGGGTGGCGCTGACGCTCAGGGCGGTCGGCGGGTTTTCGGTGGAAGAGATCGCGAGGGCGCTTCTGGCGCGAGCGGAGGCGGTGGCCCAGCGGATCGTCCGCGCGAAGAGGACAATCCGCGAGCGGAAGCTCCCGCTCGAGATGCCGGCCACGCGGGCTCTGCTCGACGAGCGGCTCGACTCGGTCCTCGAGGTCCTCTATCTGATGTTCAACGAGGGGTACACGGCCGGGGGCGGAGACGATCTCGTGCGGGAGGAGGTCTGCCTGGAAGCGATCCGGCTCGGGGAGCTGCTGGCCTCGAGCCCCGCCACGCGGCGCCGGAGGGTCCACGCGCTGCTGGCCCTGCTCCTGCTGCAGTCCTCACGGTTCCGGGCGCGGCGCAACGAGGACGGACGGATGCTCGTTCTCTCGGAGCAGGATCGGGGGCGGTGGGATCGCGAGCGGATCGCGCGGGGCTTTCATCACTTCGAAGAGAGCATCGGCGGGAGGGAGTTGAGCCGTTTCCACGTCGAGGCCGCGATCGCCGCGGTTCATGCGGGCGCCGAATCGTTCGAGCGGACGGACTGGCGCAGGGTGATCGAGCTCTACGACGAGCTGCTCGCCATCCGCCCTTCGCCGATCGCCGCGCTCAACCGCAGCGTCGCGGTCGCGAAGCTCGAAGGGGCGAAGGCCGGCCTCGATGCGCTCGAGAGCGTTGCGAACGATCCGAGGCTGCGCGACTACGCTCTGCTCCCGGCGCTTCAGGGCGACTACTGGCTGGAGCTCGGCGACCGCCCTCGCGCGGCCGCCGCCTTCGAGCGCGCCCTCACGATGCCGATGAGCTCGCCCGAGAAGGACTTCCTGCGCGAGAAGCTGGAGCGGCTGCGCCGGGAGCGACGGGACGAATAAGCGTCCCGTCCGTCCTATTCCGCCGCCCGGCGCGCCGCGATCGCCGCGAGGCGCGCGTCGATCTGCTCTCGCCCGAGCCATCGTCCGCCGACCATCACCCCCTCGAGGTCCTCGAGGTTTCCGAGGGCTTCGAGCGGATTTCCTCCGACCAGGATCAGGTCGGCGCGCTCTCCCGCCGCCACCGTGCCGAACCGGTCGTGATCGGCGAAGTAGCGGCCGACGTTCCGCGTCCCGGTGGCGAGGATCTCCCACGGCGACATGCCGGCGGCCTCCATGCGGGGGAGCTCGCGATGGATCGAGAATCCGGGCACGCTGAACTGCTGCGGGGCGTCGGTTCCCATGAGGATCGGGACGCCTCCCTCGTGGAGCGCGCGCAGGATGCGCGTGCGGTTCTCGACGATGCGGCGGGCGAGCCGGGGATCGGCGGAAGGGCTCGCCAGCCGCCGGCGATGCGCCTCCTTCCAGCTCTCCACCGTGGCGCGCGGCATGTAGCGCAGCTCGGAGTAGGAGGCGAGCTTCTCGGGATCGGCCGAACCGAGGAGCGTTTCCCACAGAGCCATCGTCGGAACGATCCACGCTCCGGCGCTCCGCGTCTTCTCCACGATCGCGGCGAGCTTCCCCTCGTCCAGCGCGGCGTCGGGCGGGCCGAGATGCTCGACGTATCCGTCGACGTGGTCGAACGTCTCCTGCCCCATCTCGATCGCGTGGACCAGCCCGACCTCGGCGGGGACGTGGCCGCCGAAGCGCATCCCCAGCTCGTTCGCCGTCCGCGCCATGGCGTCGTATTCCGCGCGCGTGAGGCCGGGGTGTACCTTGAGCAGGTCCCACCCCTCGCTCTTCTGCAGGCGGACCTTCTCGATCGCCTCCTCCGGTGAGGAGATCGAGTTTCCGCTGAAGCTCGGCCCGGCGAGATAGAGATTCGGAGCGACGATCTCTCCGCGCGCGGCCCTCTCCTTCAGATCGAGCTGACCCGGGGCGCCCAGCATCCCGCGCACCGTCGTCACTCCCGCCGCGACGTAGAGGAACAGGGTGTCCTCGATCAGCTCGGGCGAGGCGGTCGGCGGCGGGATGTGCCCGTGCATCTCGGCGAGTCCGGGAAGGAGGAAGCTGCCGGAAGCGTCGATCTGCCGAGCCCCTGCGGGGATCGATGCCGACGAGGCGGGAGCGATCGACTCGATCCGGTCTCCGCGGACGACGACCGTGTGGTCGCGAAGGACGCCCTCGCGATCCATCGGCACGACGTTGGCGCCGACGAAGGCGACCGCGCCGCCTTCCGATGCCGTGGGATCGTGCTGGGGCGAGGTTCCACAGCCGAGAACGAGAACCGTCAGGAGCGTCGCGAGGATGCGCATCGATGCCTCCGTCGATTTCGAGGTCGGATCAAGCTATCACGAGATTCCGCCGGGCGAGCGAATCGTGCCAGAATTCCGTCCTGTCCGGGCGGACGGGATCCCGTCGGGTACGAAGGTTGAACGGAGAGATCGCATGAAGCCCGCCGCGCTCGCCCTGCTGCTCATCCTCGTCGGATGCAGCGCCGCCCCCGCCCCTCTCGAGACCGTCCGCCGCGGCGAGACCGTGACCCTCGGCATGGGCGAGAGCGGCCGGCTCGAGCCGGGCGGCGTGATTCTGCAGTTCGCCGCCGTCATCGCCGACAGCCGCTGCCCCGTCGGCGTGACCTGCGTCTGGGAGGGGGAGGCGGAGGTCGCACTGCGGGCGAGCTCGGAGTCGGGCGAGGCGGCCGAGCTCCGTCTCCACACCCGGGGAGAAACGGCCGTGAGGTTCGCCGGCCATCGGATCCGGCTTCTCGAGCTCGCCCCTCATCCGATCGAAGGGAAGCCGCTCCGCCAGAGCGACTACGAGCTCACGATCGGCGTGGAGTGATCGGGGCCGGGAGTCCCGGGAGTCGTACGCCGGGCCGGAACGCGGAACGCTTCCAGGCTTGCAAGACTGCCCAGAAAGCGCAGGACGAAATGCAGAATGCAGAGTGCAGAATGAAGAATCCAGAAATGGACGATGGCCGGATTCGCGTACGGTAATCAGGCCGCCCGCCCTTTTTGGATTCTGCATTCTGCACTCTGCATTCTGCATTCGTTCGGCGTCATGCGGGCCCGCGGGCGAGATCTCGAGCGTCCCGACCCGCTCCCAGGCTTGCGAGACTGCTCAGAAAGGGCAGGACGAAATGCAGAATGCAGAGTATTCAGCATTCGTCTGACCGATGCGCGCTCACCCCTCCGCCCGTGACTCGGCGCGCACCATGAGCTCGAAGTTCGCCACGAGAAACGGATCGTAGAACGATCCGGCGCGCTTGCGGATGATCTCGAGCGCGGCCGCCTTCGACTTCGCCGCCTGGTAGGGGCGAATGGTGCAGATCGCGTCGTAGGTGTCGGCGATCGAGGTCATCCGGCTGACCAGCGAG
Source organism: Thermoanaerobaculia bacterium (assembly GCA_035544735.1). GTDB lineage: Bacteria > Acidobacteriota > Thermoanaerobaculia > Gp7-AA8 > Gp7-AA8 > DATKCD01. Next base: position 3,274 of record DATKCD010000109.1, on the reverse strand, counting down.
GGGCGGCGCCCGTCGAGGAGAGAGGGATAGTTCGGCTCCCCGTCGTAGCGGAGATGGTGCTCGTACGCGACCGCGATGGCGAGCGGGGGCGTCGCGGGAGAGGCGGCGAGCGACCAGGCGCCGAGCTCGGCATGGCCCGCCATCCGGGTCCATTCCTCCCCCTCGAGCTTTCCCGGCTTGTTCAGGATCTCGAGCGGTACGGCGAGTTTGCCGATGTCGTGGAGCATCGCCGCGACACCCATGCTTCGGATCTGGTCGCTCGAGAAGCCGTGCCATCGCGCGCTCGCCATCACCAGGGTCGAGACGTTCACGGAATGGATGAAGGTGTATTCGTCGTGGTCCTTGAGCCGGGCGAGGGGGAGCATCGAGCGGGTCGAGCGGGCGAGCGATTCGGCCAGGCCGCCGACGACCTCTTCGATCAGTCCGATCGCGACCGTGCGGTCGCGTCGGAACCGGGTGAAGGCCTCCTTCGCCTTTTCGATCTGTTCGACCGAGAGTCCGGCGGCTCCCTCGCCTCGCCGCGCGGCGGCATCCTCGTCGTCCATGAAGGCGACCTCGACGCGGCCGACCACCAGGTGGTCGCTGGAGACGGGACTCGTTCCCTCCGCCATCGAATCGACGAACGCGGCGAGCTCCGCGGGCGTCAGGCCGCTCGCCAGGGTGAGCCTCTCCACCCCGCGGCGTTTCAACGACTGGATGAACTGCCGCTGGAAGAGCGTGTCCTGACGGAGCGGCTGCTGGTCGGCCAGCAGGTCGTTTCCGACGATCAGGAAGGTGAGCGAGTCGCGGCGCTCGGTGCCGAGGATGCCCTCGAGGGTCCGGGCGACCCGCTCGATCGCGCCGGCGACGGTCGGGTGGGAGGCGCCGTAGAGCGTGCGCGCGTTGATCGTCGCCGAGATCTCGACGATGAGCTGCTGGATCGGAGCTCTCTCGGACATGGAAGGAGGCATCGGGTCAGGCGCTCCCTTCGGGAAGGGGGCGGTCCTTTCTGGCGGCGAGGCGCTCGGCGGCTTCGCGGACGGAGGCGTCGCGGGAACGGAGGCCCTCGTCGACCCACGGCGCGCGCGCGGCGGCGGGATAGAACTCGAGCAGCTCGTAGGCGTAGCGCCGCGCCTCGTGATTGACCCTGGCGAACCGTCGCTCGCGCAGAAGCGGGGCGAGATGGTCGAGCGTGGACGGCCGTGCGAGCTCGGAGAGAGCCTTGAGCGCCTTCATTCGGAGAGCCTGGTGGCGTCCGAACCAGTCGCGGGCGAGGACGATGCGGACGAGCGGCTCCTCCGCCTCGGCGATGCCGTAGCTCCCGCAGAGGGTGACGGCGGTCTCCGCCAGCTTCGGATCGGGATCCGAGATCGCCTTCTCGAGCAGGTCGCGCGGCAGCCGGTTGTCGGAGGCGAGCAGGCTCTTGATCGCCTCGAGGCGGACGCGGATGTCGGGATGCGCCGCCAGCTTCCGGATCTCCGGGACCGATCGCTTGTCGCCCACGGTCCGGAGCAGCACGATCATGTTCCGGACGACGTACCAGCGGGCGTCGCCGAGAAGAGCGATCGCGTCGGGGACGACCAGCGGTCCCAGCCCGACGAGAAAGTCGAAGATGCGGCGCCGTCGCGATCGATCCTGCTCCTCGACGAGCGCATAGAGGAAGTTCCGCGTCCCGATCGATCCGAACAGATCGATGATCCTCTGGATCTGCGGGATGAGATCGTCGGCGGCGAGATGGAGCCAGTCGACGAGCACCTTGATCGCCTCGCCGGTGGCGAGCCGCTCGACCGAGCGGCGCCCGGCAGCCTGAATGTGCGCGGGGACGCCCGGTTTGCGTGCGAAGCCCTGGATGGTATCGGCCAGCTCGATCGCCTCCGCCATCTGCATCGTGCCGAGGAGCTCGAGAAACTGGGTCTCGAGCCGCGCGAAGATCGGCGCGAGATCGGCGGACGGATCCTGTCGCCGGATCATCTCGAGCAGCGCGAGACGGACCGCGCGGTTGACGGCGTCTTCCTCGATCGTGCCGAGGCGCTCCGGCCCGAGCTCCAGCGCCCGCTCGCGGGCTCCCTCTTCCGCCGCGGGGATCTCGAGCCGCACCTGCTCGAGCAGCTCGCGGTGCTCCGGCGGATTGTAGCGGTCGATGTCGTCGCCGCCGAGCAGATGCGAGATTTCGTCGGTGAGCGCGGCGACCTCGGGCAGCGCGGCGTCCGGGATCTCGCGCGAGTCCGCCCCGGTCGTCACCATGAGCTGCTGGAGAAGCTCGAGCGCGTGCGCCGACAGGGTGCCGCCCGCACTCCGGACCTTCGACAGCGCGCGGAAGACCTCGTCGGGTCCGAGCGATCCGGCGAGCGAGCGCAGCTCCTGCGCCGCCGACGCATCTCCGGCGAGAACCTTCACCGCCGACTCGAGCACTCTCTCGCGGACGTCCCGGGGAAGATTGCGCAGCAGCTCGGCGATCTGATGGATCGTCACCTGCCTGCGCGCGGCACCCGGACGCCGCAGATGCGTCGTCAGCTTCTCGGCGATCAGATCGGCGACCTCGCCGGCCCGCCCCGAATGCACCCCCGCGGCTCCCCCCCCGCCCCCGCCGCTCCCCTCCACTCCCGCCCCCGCCCCCCGCTCCCCCGGCAGCTCGCCCAGGAAACGCATCAGCAGCGAGGCGAGCCCCTCCGCCTCGATCGCCTCACCCTCGCGCAGCTCCACCCCCTCGGCCGAGATCTCGCGCCCCGTCAGCAGCGCGCGCAGGATGTCCTCGAACAGCGTCTCGTCCTTCTCCTCCCGGCGCGGCTCGTCGAACCCCTCGGTCGTGCGGACTCCCGAGTAATCGACCGGCACGAGCTCGAGATGCGTGACCCCCGCCTCCGTCAGCTCGTCCCACAGCGGCTTCGAGCCCGCCCGCACCTCGCCCGAGATGAACCGGAACAGCATCTCCAGCTCCCACGGCTCCACCTCCTGCTCGATCGTCAGAAGCGCCACTCCCCGCCGGTAGAGCGCCTCGGCGAACTTCTGCGCGTGCGGCGAATCGACTCGCTCCTCTCCCGACAGCAGGGCATTCCGGCCGATCCCGAGCGTCAGCGCCCCCGCCAGCGTCGCCTGTCCGACGATCTTCCGATGAGCCTCGTCCAGCGACGAGACGAAGATCGGATGCCCCGGCGGATACGCGGCGATGTTCTTCCACGCCATCGCCAGCACGCGGGCCACGTCGCCGATCCGTACCGCGTCCTCAGGGGAGCTCACGCGGTCAATGTACCTTCCGCCCGGGGCGAGGGCAATCGGGACGGCAGCGGCGAGCCCG
>DATKCD010000108.1:0-8853 GCA_035544735.1 Thermoanaerobaculia bacterium | reverse complement strand
CAGAACGCGCTTCATCAGCAGCGCTATGCCGATGCCGCGCGCGTGCTGCAGGAAGGCGTCGAAGCCGCGGCCGCGATCGACAATCCGGAGGTGCGGACTCAGGCGCTCGCCGCGATCCACTTCTTCTCCGCGCTCGCCTACACGCACGTCGGCGAGATGGGCCGGGCCCGCGAGGAGATCGAACGGTTCCTGATCTACTCCTCAGCCACGAAGTCGGTGGACAAGTCGCAGTATCCGGAGCCGTTCAGTCACAGCCTTCGTGGAGGTGTCGAACGCCGTCCGTGCGATGAGGCCCTCCGAGTTCGATCGCCGCTATCCCGGGTACCGGCTCTTCTCGGCCGAGGTGCCGGAGCACTCGTCGTGGGAACCCGCTGCGCGGTATCTCGCGACGCCGGCGGAGCTCGACGCATGGAAGGCGCCGATCGGAGAAGAGGCCCGCGAGCGATTCCTGGACGAGTTCTGGACGCGGCGCGATCCGACTCCGAAAACCGAGGAGAATGAATTTCGCTCGAGCTTCGACGCCAGGGTCGCCTTCGCCGATCGCGCCTTCGCGGGGCCACAGGGTGAGCGGGGATCGCTGACCGAGCGCGGGCGCGCGCTGGTCCTGCTGGGCAAGCCGCGCGAGGTGATGTTCGAGAAGATCAGCTCGTCCAGCGAGGCGGAGATCTGGGGCTACGACCGCGTGAAAAGTTGGCGTCAGGTCTGGAAAACCAACTTTTCGGCCTCGGTAGCGCGAGTGCATTTCCGCTCATCGCGACACACCGGAAACCCACGCTGGACATCAGGACTTCCGGAGATCGCAAAAGTTGGTTTTCCAGACCTGACACCAACTTTTCGACTACGCCTCGTAGAGACCGGTCGGCGAACGCTCTCCGAGAACGGAGTCAACTGCGCCGGCAGGCCGATCGTGGCGCAGGTGGCGCGGTTGAAGAGGGATCTGGAAGGGTGAGGGGAGGGGAGCTCGAAGGCAGAACGCGACCTGCGGCCGGCACGACGCCTGGACCATTGCGAAGTTCCGGCCACGGGCGCCGTGCTGCTCGCAACAGCGCTACTCCTCCTTCAGCGTCTCCGCAGGATCGAGACGCGCGGCTCGGGCGCCCGGCAAGGCCGCAGCGAGCAGTGAGGTGATCGCGAGAAGCGTGAACGTGAGCCCGAGCGCGACCGGATCGCGGCTGCCGACGCCGAAAAGCAGCCCCTCGAGAAAGCGGCCGAACGCGAGCGAGAGAGCGAAGCCGGCGGCCAGGGCCAGGGCGGCCACGCGCATGCCGTCGCCCACGATCATGCGGAACACGCGCGCGGCGGTTGCGCCGAGAGCCATCCGGATGCCGACCTCCCTCCGTCTGCTCGTCACGGCGAACGAGAGCACGCCGTAGATTCCGATCATGCCGAGCCCGAGCGCGACTGCCGAGAATCCGGCGAGGATCCCGAGGATGAATGTGCGCGTCGCCTCGGAGGCGGAAACGAGCGAGTCGAGCGTCGCGATCGAGAACACCGGGACGTCGGGGTCGATCCTCCGCATCACCTCCCGCACCGAGCCGACGTGCGACCCGGGTGGCGTGGTCGTCTTCATCACCGCGATGATCGGTCCCCACGGAAACTGCGTCATCGGAACGTACGCCTGCGGAAACGACGGGGCTCCGAGCTGTCCGTGATGGACGTCGCCGACGATGCCGATCACGGTGCGGTTCCGGCCGGGCGCCACGAGCACCGCGCCGCCATGAACTCCGAGGCCGGCATGGATGTTTCGTTCAAGGCACCTCGAGCTTGCCGCCCGATTTCACGTGCTCTATCGCCTTCACCTTCTGGGCCTCGAAGCGAATCTGACGCTGTCACAGCCATACGGCACCGATCACGGTGCTCCGGGAAAGCGGTGAACAGGCAACGATTGACGTGAAGACGGTGACCCTGGAACAATCGATTTCGGAGCCTCTTCCATTATTGGGTATGAGACTTCGAATCTCCCCGCGAGTATGCTCCGTGCGCTTTCCACGACAATTCACCGCGCAGGGCTGACGGCCGTCGCGATCGCAGAGCAGGGCTGCGGTTCCGCGCACTCACACGAAAGGAATGTCCATGACTCGGACTCTACTGGTCTCCCTTCTCGTCCTCGCCGTCTCCGTCCCCGCCTTCGCCGATTGTTCACGCGCCGACAGAAAAGCACTGGAGGACTTCGACCGCGCGTGGGGCGCGGCTACGGCGGCGGGCGACCGCGCCGCGCTCGAGCGCATCTTTGCGGACGATTTCATGGATCTGACCCCGGGCAACGCGGCCGACAAGGCCCGGACCATCGCCGGCACGATCGAGACGGCGGCGGAGAACGCCGGAAACCCTGACCAGCCGGCACCGTCCTTCGATCACTACATCATCCACTGCACGCCGAACACGGCGGTCATCACGCACCGCAACGTGGTGACGACCGTGGCGGACGGAAAAAAGGCGACGACCTACGGCCGGAGCATCCACGTGGCCGAAAAACGGAACGGCCGATGGCAGGTGATCACCACGACCGGCCATGCAGTGAGGGGCGCCGGCGAGCTCCTCTACAAGGAGGCGGAGTGGAGCGAAGCGGATCTCCGCGGCGACACCGCCTGGTTCGAGCGGAATCTCGCGGACGATTACATCGGGATCTCCAGCCGCGACGGGAAGAGGAGCACGAAAGCGCAGGAGATCGCGGATCTCCGGACGCGCCGCGAGCGGCTGGACACGGCGTGGACAAGCGATCTCGACGTCCAGATGCACGGGGACGTCGGCATCGTCACGGGCATCTACCACGTCAGCGGCCGCGATGAGAGCGGAAAAAGGTTCGACCGGAAGATCCGATTCATCGACACCTACTCGAAGCGGAACGGCGACTGGCAGGTGGTCTCCTCCCAGGGGACCCGCATCGCCGACGAGAAGTAGCGAGGCAAACACCTCGGCCCACGGCCCGGAGGCGGCGCACCTCGCTCCCTCCGGGCCGTTTCGAACTGGGGGTCCTGAATTCGCCACCGCGCGCAATCACCTGGCGGATCGGGGCTCGTGCGCGGGAGCCGCGAGATCGACGCCGGGAGATCGCCGGGGGCCGAGGATCGAGAGGAGGGACGGAATTTCGTTCGGCGGGAAGAGGCGGATCGACCTCGTGCGGCTGCTGCGTGCGCGATTCGGGATCGAGACTCTCCTGCGGTATGCGGTGCGACGGATAATGGACGGATGCAGAGCTTCGCGTGGTTCGTCCTCGCCGCCGCCTGCGAGATCGCCGGCTGCTACATGGTCTGGATGTGGCTCCGCCTCGGGCGCAGCGCGTGGTGGGTGGCGCCGGGCGCGGTGATTCTCATCGCCTTCGCGGTCGCTCTGACGCGCGTCGACGCCGCCTTCGCGGGACGGGCGTACGCCGCCTACGGCGGCATCTACATCGTCAGCTCGCTCGCGTGGCTCGCGATCGTCGAGCGGACGGCCCCGCGTCTCACCGATCTCGGCGGGGCCGCCCTCTGCGTCGCGGGCGCCGCCGTCATCCTCTACGGGGCGCGGTGACGTAGATACGGGGCGCGGTGACGTAGACGCGGTCTGTATTCAGTGAAACCGGGCCATCGCACCGTCCCGTAATTCTCGGGCAGGCGCAGATCGTCCGCCAGCTCGATCTCCTGCATCAGGGTGTAAACGTCCTTGCCGGCGTTCATCCCCACGACCGTCACGTCGTGAACGTACAGAAGCGCGTGCCGGAGTCTCGCCGCGCAGTCCGCCGCGAAGCCGTCGAGGATCATCCTGCTCCTCGGCGCTTACCTCCGGCGGGATCGGCATGATCCATGCCTGCCGACAGAGGGCCAGGGGGATCACGATGCTGAAAGACAAGCCTGCCATGGCCACGATTGCAGTCAAAGACATGACCATTGCCCGGAAGTTCTACGAGGGGACTCTCGGACTCGAGCGATCCGAGAACGGGAGCGACGATGCGGTCGTTTACAAGAGCGGAGACTCGAGAGTGCTCGTCTACGTCTCTCAATACGCCGGCACCAACCAGGCAACGGCGGCATCGTGGGAGGTCGGGGATGGCCTCGATGAGATCGTGAAGGATCTCAAGGGGAAGGGGGTCAGGTTCGAGCACTACGACCTGCCCGAGACCAGACGCGAGGGCGACATCCATCACGCGGGACCGACCAGGGTGGCCTGGCTGAAGGATCCCGACGGAAACATCCTCTCACTGTTCAGCGAGAATCGTGTCTAGCCGACAAGAGTGCGGTCGATTCGTACCGAGCCCGACGACACGTTCTGAGGCGATCCAGGCGTCGACGTTCGCTTCGAGCACGGTCAGCGGGACGGCGCCGCTGCCGAGGACGACGGAGTGGAACCGGCGGACGTCGAAGGAGGTGCCGAGCGCCTGTTCGGCGCGGCGGCGCAGCTCCCTGATCTTCATCTCCCCGAGCTTGTAGGCGAGCGCCTGCCCCGGCCAGGAGATGTAGCGGTCGACCTCGGTCGTCACCTCGTGCAGCGGGAGGGCGGTGCGCGCCGCCAGGTAGTCGATCGCCTGCTGCCGCCCCCATCCCATGGCATGGAGGCCCGTGTCGACCACCAGACGGCAGGCCCGCCACATCTCGTAGCTCAGCCGGCCGAACTCGTCGTAGGGATCGGTGTAGAAGCCGGCCTCGAGCCCGAGCCACTCCGCATAGAGTCCCCACCCTTCGCCGAAGGCGGAAATGTAGGAGAAGCGCCGGAAGTTCGGCAGATTCTCCAGCTCCTGGCTGAGCGCGATCTGCAGATGGTGGCCGGGGACCGCTTCGTGCAGCGTGAGCGCCTCGAGGTTGTAGATCGGCCGCGACTCGAGCTCGTATGTGTTGACCCAGTAGATGCCGGGCTGCGTGCTGCCGAGCGGCGCGGAGACGTAGCGTCCGGTCGTGTACTTCGGGGCGATGTCGGCCGGCACGGCTTCGACCGTGTACGGCAGGCGCGGCAGCCTCTCGAAGAGCGCCGGAAGCCTGCCGTCCATCCGCTTGGCGATCCGCGAGGCTCGCATGAGCAGCTCTTCCGGCGTCTTCGCATAAAAACGGGGATCGGTGCGGAGGAACTGGAGGAAGGCCGCGAAATCTCCCTCGAATCCGACCTCGTCGATCACCTTCTTCATCTCTCCGGAGATTCGTTCCACCTCGGCGAGACCTCTCCGGTGAATCTCCTCCGGGGTCAGATCGAGCGTGGTGAACTCGCGGATCTTCTGCCGGTAGTAGGCGGGGCCGTTCGGCAGCTCGGAGGCGCCGAGCGTGGTCCGCGCGCCGGGGAGGTAGTCGTTGCGGAAGAAGTCGAGGAGCTCGCGGTAGCCCGCCACGGCGCCTTCCATGACGGCGCGCCGTCCTTCTCTCCGCAGGCGCTCGTGCTCCGACGGCGGAACCGATGAGGGAAACTTCCGGAACGGCTCCTGGAAGACGCTCTCCGCCGGATCGGTGACGACGTGCGCGGCCATCGTTCCGTCATAGCCGGCGAGCGTGACGCTCGGCACGGTCATCCCTCGCCCGAGTCCGGCGCGCATCTGTCCGATCTGTTCGCGGACGTAGCGGGGCCACTCCCGCAGGCGGGCGATGTAGTTCTCGTAGTCGCGGGTGGTCGAGAGGGGGACCTGCTTCGGCAGCCGGCCGAACGAGGTGTGAAAGCCGGAGTCGGCGTTGATCGGAATCTGATGGTCGCCGAGCTCCCAGCCGGCGAGGGCGTCCTCGAGCTGCCGTCGAAAGATGTCGTAGTTGACCGCCTCGCCGGGGGGGAGGGTGGAGCGATCGATCGCCGTCAGCTCGGCGAGCGCGCCCTTCTTCCTCTCGTACTGTCGCCGGAGATCGGCCGGCGTGACCGACGGGAGGCGGTCGTCGTAATCGTGCCGGCCGACGGAGGTGGCGAAGAGGGGATCGTCGCGGAGCTGCTGTTCCCACTCCCGATCGAACAGGGCGTGCAGGGTCGCCACCTCATCGGCGGCGGACGCGGGGGAGGGGAGGGGGAGAAAGCCGGCGGCGAGGAGGAGAGCGATCAGGCGCATCCCGGAAGAGTATCAGGAGCACTGGTATCAGGAGCACTGGGGAGCACTGGGGTCACATCTTCGAGGGAGCACTGGAGGGAGCACTGGGGTCACATCTTCGATGTTCGATTTGCGCAGGAGCGTTTCCAATCCGAGGAGGTTTTCAAGCCCAAACCTCCTCGGATTGGAAGCGATCGAACATCGAAGATTTGACCCCCTCAAGCTGACCGGATCAAAGCAATGATCGTCTCGGCGGTGGCGATCAGGAGATCGGCGTCCGCCTGGGAGATCTTGTCGCCCGACTGCGCCTGGACCTCGGCGATGAAGGCCTCGAGGGCGTGGATCGCCGCGGCGTCGTTGTGCGCGTTCAGGTCGTCGAGTGCCTTCTCCACTGCCGACAGCTTGGCATCGAGGCTGTTGGCAATGCCGGCGTGCAGGTTGAGCTCCCTCACCAGATCGATCAGATCCGCCAGCAGACCGGCTGCCTGAAGGATCGGTAGCGGCCCGCGGACGAAGACGTCCTGGAAGCCGTTGGTATCCCCGGCCACCAGGTTGTCGGCCGCGGAGGAGAAGGCGACCCAGCGTCCGTCGGCGCTGATGGTCGAACGAAACGAATCGTCATTGCCCGGGGTGCCGTCGTCTGCGACGCTGACGCGCGTCGTCGTATCCAGGACTCGGTCGTGGACCATGATGTGCCCGTCCTGTTCGCCCGGGAGGCGTGAGAAGAACGACACGAATCGGCCGTTGGCGCTGAGCGACGACAAGAGGCTTAAGTTCTCCGGGGGGCTCACGAGCTCGGTGATCTTCTCGATCCGGTCATAGACGAAGACGTGGGCCAGCCCGTCCCCCTGGTTGGGCACGAGGCCGTCGGCGAAGGTCGAGAAGGCCACGAAGCGACCGTCGGCGCTGATCGACACCTCACAGCAACTGACGGTGATCCCGGGGTCGATCTGCGATCCGTCGGGAAGCATGCTCACCCGCTCGGTGACGCCCAGGAGGCGATCCCGGACGAAGAAGTTCGCCGTCTTCAGAGTATCTCCCGACACCAGATTGTCGGCAGAGGACCGGAATGCGACGAAACGGCCGTCGGCGCTGACCTTCGCTTCGGTGGCGCCGGCCGCCGTGCCGTCTATGGCGACGCTGACGAACTCCGTCACGCCGGTCATGCGATCGTGGACGTAGACGTCCCTACCGCCATTCGTGTCGTTCGGCGCCAGGTTGTCCGCTTCGCTCACGAAGGAAACGACGCGACCGTCCGCGCTGATCGAAGGGAAGCAGCAGGAGGAGGCATTCGCCTGGGCGCCGTCGCTCGTGACGCTGACTCGCTCCGTGACGCCGCTCTCGCGGTCGTGGACGAAGACGTCACCCACACCGTTGGTGTCTTCGGGAACCAGATTGTCGGCGAACGAGCCGAAGGCGACGAAACGGCCATCGGGGCTCATAGAGGGACCCCCCCCGCCAAAAAGAGGACCACTGGCATGGTTCCCCTGAACGCCCAGGGAATCCACGCTCACCCGTTCGGTTTTCCCCGTGTGACGGTCGTGGACGAAGACGTCCATGACGCCGTTGGTATCGCCGGGAACGAGGTTGTCGGCGCGCGAGCCGAAGGCGACGAAACGGCCATCGGCGCTGATCGCGGGCCAGCTAAAGCGCGAGCTGTCGCCGTTCCCCTGAACGCCGAAGGAATCCACGCTGACCCGTTCCGTGGTCTGCGCCTGTGCTGCCGTGACGAAGCACAGCACCAACGCCGTGACCGCCGCGACCCTGCTAAAACATGCCGTGCGGGACGTATTCATCTCGTTTCCTCCTTCGTTCCAACTCAGGGCACACCGTGCCTACTGGATCAGCTCCACGGTGAAACGGAACGGCATCAGGTACTGCCCCGAGAGCCGACCGCCGGGCAGGGGATCCGAAGCTCATCGGCAGCAGCCGTGAACGAACCGGTAACAGAACGAGTGCAATGACGCTGAGAACGAAAGCACGCATGGCGGAGCCTCCATGAGGTAGTGGATTTTCTTGGACCTCAGTGCGCCATCTGCAGGCTGGGATCCTGTGTGATGTTGTCGGTGGTCGCGCCGTAGACGATGGCGCTTCCCTCCGTCACCCGGATCTCGATCACGTCGCTCGGACCAGGCGCGATCCCGAGGAAGACGGCGGCGCTGGTCTGACTGAAGAAGGTGTGCTCATACGATCTCGAGATCTCCTGGACGACGGTTCCCGAGCTGTTGCGGACGACGATCTCGAGCTCCGCCCCCTCGCCGAGCGTACGGACGCCGATGTTGAATCGCGCCTGATCGGGATTCGGAGGAGCGATCAGCAGTCCGTGCTCACCGACCGCTAAAACCTGCCCGAGAGCAACCTGTTCCTCGGTCATGCCGGTCGTTCCGGCCTCACCGGCGTCATTGAAAATGCGCGCGACGCTGAGAGGGAGCGGACCCTCCACCGAGACCAGGTCGACGCTTCCGATCCCCTCCTGCCCCATCGCCGGGAGGAGATCATCGAAAGCGACGGTCTCTCCCGGCGCGAGGCGATAGAGTAGCGCAGGATCGTCTGCGCTTCCGGACTGGCCGGAGAGGTGGAAGACGAGCCGCCCTTCGATCGCGACGTCCGCGGGATTGTGCAACTGGAGGGATGTCCGGAAGAACGACCCGTGGGCGCCCTCGAGCGATCCGACCACCGGGAGGATGCGCAACTCCCCCTCGACCGATTCCGTCCGCCGTGCGATCTGCAGGCTCGGGTCCTGGGTCACGTTGTCCGTCGTCGCACCGTAGACGACGGCGGTTCCCTCCTCGACTCGAACGCGGATCGAGTCGTTGGGAGAGAGCTCGATTCCGAGAAGCTGATCGGCGCGCTGCTGCAGAAATCCGTTCGCACCGAGCTCCTTC
>DATKCD010000107.1:0-7924 GCA_035544735.1 Thermoanaerobaculia bacterium | reverse complement strand
CCCCGGTTGGAAATGACGCGAAAATCTCGGCCCCGAGTGTCGGACTCGGTTGCGCGACTCCGATTCTGATCGTGAGCGAGGGACGCGGGACGGTCGGGGGGACCTCGGGGAGCGTTTCGTCGAGGATTACGATGGCCGGGCCATCTCCCGGGTCTGTCCTGTGAGCCTCGACCGGTTCGATCCTCCTTGCCTGGAGGAAATCGTGCAGTTCGTCGATGGGAAATGATTCCGAATGGATCAGTATCAACTGATTCATATAACTCCCTCGTTTTTATCCGCGGTCGGAGAAGATTCGAAGGGTTATTCTGTCACGATTCAGGGCCGTTTTCGAGAGAATCCAGAATGATATGCTCCCCGAAATCGTTGGACTGACTACTCTGAGACCATCAGCACCAGTCCACGACGAAGGAGGTTGTGTTGGCACGATACGAAACCGACAGGATCCAGGCGAAGTACCACGATGCTCTCGTTGGATGGCAGAAAAAGAACTTCCCCGAGCTCGAGTTCCTCGAGAAGAACTGGTCGAATTACTTTGCGAAACAGACGCCGTTCGAGCTGATCGCGAAGATCGGCAAGCTCAAGGACGAATCGATCGAGTACGGGCGGTTCACCGGAAAACCAAAGGTAGAGCACGCCGGCGAGATGACCGGAAACATGTTCTACTCGGCCCGCGACATCATTCGTGCCCAGGCCTCGACCGAGCTCGGCTCGATCCAGCAGCACAGGCTGACCCTCGAGAAGGCGCCGAACGACCAGATGAAGGTCTCGGTTCTTCGCATCATGGCCGAGGAGCTGCGCCACGCTTACCAGATGTTTTGGGTTCTGGCTCACGACCCGACGTGGAAGAAGCCTGGTCATCCCGACATCGCGAAAGATACGATGGACGAGCTCCTTTCGATGGAGCTCGGCAACCACGTACTCGACGCGTTCAACATTCCCTTCAACAACTTCCTCGACAACGTGACTTTTGCGACGGTAATCGACCTGGTCGGCAAGTACCAGCTCGAGATGCAGAAGGTCTTCTCGTACGCGCCGATGGCCCGCTCGATGGGTCCGATGCTCTCGGAGGAAGGCTTCCACATCGGGTCGGGACGGATGTTCCTCAAGGAGATCGCCGTGTCGGCGACCGAGGGGAAGGGCGACTATTCGATCGAGGACATCCAGAAGTCGCTCAACGCGTGGCTTCCGCGCGGAGTCGAGATGTTCGGCAACGAGCGGGGGGGCGAGACCGCCATCGCGTTCGGCTTCAAGAACAAGACGAACGGCACGGCGCAGAGCGAATACCTCGGCGAGGTCGGCGAAGTGATCGAGCTGACCAACGTCGCCATCGTTCAGAGCCGCGTGGCCGACATCACCGCTCCCGACGCCCGCGTGCTCGTCCGCGAGATTCAGGACACGGGCGAGACCCAGCGCGGCATCCGCCCCGAGGACCTTCTTCTCGTACCCGACGCGAAGTTCTTCCGCCAGCGCGGCATGGAGGAGATCATCTTCCTGCCCTACGACGTCCGCGGCACCCTGCTCACCGAGAACGGCAACCCGATCCCGGGCGAGAAGTATCTCGAGTACCTCCGCGGCGTCCTGCCGGAGTCGTTCCTCCGCACGGCCGACTTTCAGCGGTACTCCGAGACCCTTCTCGGCCGACAGGAGCCGATGCCGGGCGGCAGCTACGGCTGGTGAGCCTCCCCGCGTCGATCCGGTACGGCGGCGTTCGTAGTCGCTCCTCCGCGGCCGGGAACGGCCGGTCCCAACCGGACTAGTGTCCTGTAACGTCGGAATCGATAGCTCACGGCGTCGAGACCGAGCCAGGTGCTATTGATTCCGGCGCTACAGGACACTAGCTCGGTTCTCACTCGTCGAGGGTCCGGAGATGGACCTCGACCTCGCCGCCGATCCGGACGGTGACCTCCCACGGCTGGCAGCAGACCCGGCAGTCCTCGACGTACTGCTGCAGCGAGCCGCCTGCTTCATCGATCGCGATGGAGACCGGCTCGCCGCAGTACGGACAGGAGACGCTCTGAAGCATGACTTCATTGTCTGCCGGATCCGTCAGAGGTGCAGTGAAGTTTCTTCGTGCCCGGCGCGGAGCACGGCGCGCCGATGGAAGTGTCACACGATCTGTTACACTAACCCGCGATCATGAACCGGGCCGGGATGCGCGCCGCGGCGGCCCTCGCAGCCTCCGCGCTCTCTCTTCTTCTGACGGTGGCATGCGGGGAACTGGAGCTGATCACCGCCCCTCCCGAACCGGAGCCTCCCCCCGACCCCTCCGCCACCTTCACCCGCGTCCAGACCGAGATCTTCACGCCCACCTGCACCGTCATCGGCTGCCACGACACCTTCGGCCAGTCCGAGGGGCTCGTCCTGGTCGCCGGGCAGGCGTACGCGAACCTGGTCAACCGCCCGAGCACCCAGATGCCGGCGCTCGATCGGATCGAGCCGGGCGATCCGGACCGGAGCTATCTCTATCGAAAGATCACCGGGACCGCCGGCACGGGAGAACGGATGCCGGCGTTCAGCCCGCCGCTGCCGCCCGAGCAGATCGCGCTGATCCGCGACTGGATCCGGAGAGGAGCCCCGAATGACTGAGCGCCGGCTCGCCGCGCCGATCCTTTTCGCCTGCGCGCTCCTCGCCACCCCCGCGCTCGCCCAGAACCGCTACGCTCCGATCCCTCCGCTCCGCCTCGGCGAGTCGCTGCTGAACCTGCCGACGCCGCGCACCATCGGGCACCGGAGCTGGGAGATACGCTTCACGCATCGCTTCTCCCAGCCGATCAACGAGGGCGACGAGCATTCGCTGTGGGGCCTCGACAGCTCGGCCGACATCGGAATCGGCCTCGCCTGGGCCGCGACGCCGCACCTTCAACTCTCGATCTTCCGCACCGATCTCCTCGACGATTTCGAGATCGGCGCGAAATACATGATCGTCGAAGAGGCGCCGGCGATCCCGCTCAGCATCGCCGTGCGCGGAGGAGTCGACTGGCGGACCGAGGAGCACGTCGAGCGGCGGACCTCGTGGTTCGCCCAGGCGATCGTCTCGAAGCGGATCGGACGCCGCGTCGAGCTCTTCGTCGTTCCGAGCTTCGTCACCGACGCGCAGATCGACGGGAACCGCGCCTTCGAGCGCGCCTTCAACCTCCCCGTCGGAATCGCCTGGGAGATCCGCCCCGAGCTGAGTCTGATCGCCGAGCTCGTGCCGGAGAACTCCGATCTGCCCGACGACCTCGAGTCGTCGATCGCATGGGCGGTCGGGATCAAACGGGCCGTCGGAGGACACTACTTCGAGGTCCTGCTGAGCAACAGCCGCGCGACTCACGTCGATCAGTACCTCACCAGCACGCTCCTCGGCACCGGCCTGCGGAGTGGCGACTTCCACCTCGGGTTCAACCTCGAGCGCCGCTTCGGCGGCCGCTGAGGGGGCTACGGTTTGCGTTGAACGTACGCTCCCTCCGGTGTTTGCGCGCCCCCCCCCGCCCAACCACGACGCCCGGCGTCGCGATGGCCGGTGGTTTGCAAATAAGTCGGCCAGACGACTATGAAACCGATCCGGTGCCCCGAATGTCACACCAGCAGTGAAGCGAGCTCGACCGCCTGTCCGAGCTGCGGTCTTCTGTTTCTCCACAAGGAGCTGCCGCTGCGGCGCCAGGAGGACTACGTCCGGCGAGGGCGGCGGGCGAGCGACCTGGAGATGGCGGACTGTCCGTTCTGTCTGGGGAAGATCGAAGGGAAGGCGGTGCGGTGCCGCCACTGCGGACAGATCGTCGACGATGAGTTCCATCGCCAGCAGCTCCGGAAACGGCGGGCGCGGGTCAACTACGCGAGCTGGGTGGCGTACGTGTTCGGTCTGGTGACGCTGGTGCTGTTCAAGCCGGTCGGGCTGCTCGCGATCGGGGCGGGACTGCTGCTGTCGATCGCGTACTACGCGATGCCGGTCGAGGAGCTCCGCCGCCGGGACGGAGAGTCGCGCCTGCGAAGGTGGGGGCGGCACCTCCGAGAGCAGTTCCGCTTCGAGCGCGTCTCGATGCCGATGCCGGCGTTCCGGAAGGCGCGGCTCATCTTCGTCGGAACGCCGGTTCTCGCGACGGTGATCGGCTATCTGGCGAACTTCGTCATCCTGCAGCAGCCGATGAACGAGATCCTGCAGGGGCATCCGGCGTTCCAGGGGATGTCGGTCTCCGCGCACTACGACTACTGGCTCGTGCCGGGCGTCGTGGTCTACGACCTCAGGCGCGTGGGGCCGGACAGCACGCCGCTGCAGGTGCACACCGCCTTCCTCGAGTACGCGAAGTCGATGCGAAACCGCGAGTTCGAGCGTGTCGTCCTGCGCTGGCGCGGACAGGAGCGCTTCGTCCTCGACGGCGACGCCTTCCGCCGCGCCGGTGAAGAGTACGAAAAGCGGAACTTCGCCTGGGTCCTGTTCGACCTGCCGCGGCTGTTCCGTGCGACGGGGGCGACGGGGGGAGACACCACCAACGCCGACGCCCTCATGGAGTTCCACCGACGCTGGTACGGCGACGGCGTGTGAGCGCGGGGCTCAGAGGAGCCCGCGCTCCTCGAGCGTCCCCAGCAACGAGACCGAATCGCGGAACTGGAACGCCTCGATCCCGACGTTCCGGGCCGCCGCCACGTTCTCCGCCAGATCGTCGACGAACACCACGTCCGCCGCTTTCGCTCCGAGCATCTCGAGCGCCTGATGGTAGATCTCGGGGTCCGGCTTGGCGCACCGGAGCCGGTGCGAAAAGATGAAGACGTCCCCCTTCTCGAACAGCGAAGCGAACTTCCGCGGGATCACCTCGGCGTGCACCTCGTTCGAGTTCGAGAGGAACGCGATCCGGTACCGCTCGCGCGCTCGCCGCAGAACCTCGTCGATCCCCTCCACCGCCCCCTCGAAGAAGTCGCCCCACAGCTCCCGAAACGTCCGGAGGTCGCTCGCATAACCGATCCGGTCGCAGAGGAAGCGGTGGAACTCCGGAAAGCCGATGAGCCCCCTCTCCAGGTCGCGGTAGCCGCCGGCGGAATCGAGCAGATCGATGAGCTGCTCGCGGGAAGCGCGCGAGCGCTTCTCGATCTTTCCCAGCACGCGGTCGTACGCGAGCCGCACCACGACGTTCCCGAGATCGAAGACGAACCACGATTCGCCCGCCATCGTCACATCCTGAACACGCCGAACCGCGGCGGCTCGACCGGGGCGTTGAACGCGGCCGAGAGGCCGAGCCCGAGGACGAGCCTCGTGTCGGCCGGATCGATCACCCCGTCGTCCCAGAGGCGCGCCGTGCTGTAGTACGGGCTCCCCTCCTCCTCGTACTTCGCCAGGACCGGGTCGGCGATCGCGCGCTCCTGCTCCGCCGACATCTTCTTCCCCTCCCGCTCGAGCTGATCCCGCTTGACCGTCACCAGCACTCCCGCCGCCTGCTCTGCTCCCATCACGCTGATCCTCGCGCTGGGCCACATCCAGAGGAATCGCGGCTCGTACGCACGCCCGCACATCCCGTAGTTCCCCGCCCCGAACGACCCGCCGATGATCACCGTCAGCTTCGGCACGGTCGCGTTGGCGACCGCGTGGACCATCTTCGCCCCGTCCTTCGCGATCCCTCCCCTCTCGTACTGCTTCCCGACCATGAAGCCGGTGATGTTCTGGAGGAACACGAGCGGGATTCCGCGCATGGTGCAGAGCTCGATGAAATGCGTCGCCTTCAGCGCCGATTCGCTGAACAGAACGCCGTTGTTCGCGAGGATGCCGACCTCGAAGCCCCAGATCCGCGCGAAGCCGGTGACGATCGTCGTCGCGTAGCGCTCCTTGAACTCCTGGAAGCGCGAGCCGTCGACGATGCGCGCGATCACCTCGTGAACGTCCCACGTGCGCCGCGGGTCGGAAGGGATCGTCCCGTAGATCTCATTCGGGTCGTACCGCGGATCCTCGGGCGCGGCGAGGCCCGGCGGCTTTCGCTTACGGTGAGGAATCGCCCCCACGATGCCGCGCAGCAGCGAGATCGCGTGCCGGTCGTCTTCGGCGAGGTAGTCCGCCACCCCCGAGATCCGCGTGTGGACGTCGGCACCGCCCAGATCCTCCGCCGACACGTCCTCTCCCGTCGCCGCTTTCACCAGAGGCGGCCCGCCGAGGAAGATCGTGCCCGTTCCCTTCACGATCACCGCCTCGTCCGACATCGCGGGGACGTAGGCGCCCCCCGCCGTGCAGGAGCCCATCACGGCGGCGATCTGCGGGATCCCCTTCGCCGACATCCGCGCCTGATTGAAGAAGATCCGTCCGAAGTGCTCGCGGTCGGGGAACACCTCGGCCTGGAGCGGGAGGAACGCGCCCCCCGAGTCGACCAGGTAGACGCAGGGGAGGCGGTTCTTCTCCGCGATCTCCTGGGCGCGGAGGTGCTTCTTGACCGTCATCGGGAAGTAGGTCCCCCCCTTGACGGTCGCGTCGTTGGCGATGACGAGGCACTCGCGTCCTTCGATGCGGCCGATGCCGGCGACCAGACCGGCGCCGGGAGCCTCGTCGTCGTACATGCCGTTCGCGGCGAGGGGAGCGATCTCGAGGAAAGGGGTGCCGGGATCGAGCAGCAGGTCGAGGCGCTCGCGGACGGGGAGCTTTCCCTGTTCGCGGTGACGCTCGATGCTCCGCGCTCCCCCACCCTGCCGCGCGCGCCCGAGGCGCGCGCGGAGGTCGGCGACGAGCGCCTCCATCCGCGCGTAGTTCGCGGCGTACTCCTCGGTACCGGTCTGCAGATGAGACTCGATCGGTTCCATCGCGTCAGCGGTTCCCTTCGTGTCGGTCGAGCTCCGCGGCGCGGCGAGTCACGATCCGGGAGCCGGCCGCGCGGGCGCCGCCCGCCATGGTACAGGAGGAGCCTCGACCCGCGAATCGGCGCGTATCCTCCTCCGCCGTGGCGACGCATCGGTCAGCCGGCCGTTGCGCCACCCTTCCCTCTGCCGACCCGCAGCCGTCCGGCCGAGTCGAGGCGAGCGCGCGTCGGAGGCGCGACGGGGGTCATTCGAAGAGCTTTGCCAGCTCCTCGACGAGGCGGAACCGATCGACGGGCTTGACGAAGAAGGCGTCGATGGAGGCCTGCCCGCTCTTCACGCTCTCCCCGGCGAACGCGGTGACCACCGCGATCCGGACGGCAGCGGTCTGCGGGTTCTCGCGCAGCCTGCGCGCGAGCGAATAGCCATCCTCCCCCGCCTGCGGGAACCCTTCCCCCTGAGTCCGCCGCGGTGCAGGCGGCGGATATTGAATCGATCCACGGGAGGTAGGAAACCACCGCCACTACGGTACTCCTGGAATAGAGCTTGATTCCGGACAAGGACCGAACAGAGCCGTCGGAATACAGGAGGCTGCATGAAACTCTCTCTCTCTGGTTCTTTTCGTGCGTCCGCGCATCAGCTACTGACCGTCGTCGATCGACCCGAGGGGTGATCCATGTTCGCTTCGAGAATCCTTGGCTGTTCACTCTCTCTGGTGCTCGTCGCCCTGACGAGCACCGCCCGAGAGCTTCACGTAATCGGGGTGTTCGCCCCCGGCGCCAGGTTGAACGCGTGTCTGTCGCTCCGCTGGGAAAGCGACGTCCTCTTCTACAACAGCGGATCAACGACGGAACAGGTCCGGCTTCTGAACGTAAGCAATGGTGAGATCGCCGTCGGCAGGACCACAACAATGGAGGTGCCACCAGGCAGGGTGGTTTCTCTGCGCAGAACGACCGGTCAGTTCTGGTTCCCGAGAGACCCCCCAACGTCCGTTTCGCTGTGGATGTGGCGGCTCGAAGTGCCGGAAACGGTCGAAGTCACCTCGTTCATGGAGCTCCGGACCATCTTTTGCCCCTTTCCCGAGAACAAGCCGGATCGGGGCCAGATCACGCTGCCGACCTTCGATCGCCTCGTGCCGGCGGGGCAGGAGCAGCTGTTTCTCGGCACCGATCTCGGA
>DATKCD010000106.1:0-43284 GCA_035544735.1 Thermoanaerobaculia bacterium | reverse complement strand
CAGTACCAGATGGCGCCGGTATCGGCGGCGTGAGCGAGGCGCGGCGACGCAGGCATAGCGGGACTATGCTGAGGAGCCGCAACGAAGCTCACGGCGTCGAGACCAAGCCAGGTGCTACTGATTCTGTCGTTACAGTCCACTAGTACTCGTAGAACCCCCGCCCGCTCTTCCGCCCGAGCCATCCGGCATCCACCATCTTCACCAGAAGGGGACACGGGCGGTATTTCGGGTCTCCAAAACCATCCTCGAGGACCCGGAGGATCGCGAGGCAGACGTCGAGTCCGATGAAATCCGCCAGCGTCAGCGGGCCCATCGGATGATTCATGCCGAGCTTCATCACGCCGTCGATCGATTCGCGCGTCGCCACCCCCTCCCACAGCGCGAAGATCGCCTCGTTGATCATCGGCAGCAGAACGCGATTCGAGACGAATCCCGGATAGTCGTTCACTTCGATCGGAGTCTTTCCCATTGCCGCGGCGAGCTGCTCGACCCGCCGCCAGGTCTGATCCGACGTGGCGATCCCGCGGATGACCTCGACGAGGGCCATCACCGGAACCGGGTTCATGAAATGCATGCCGATCACGTTTTCCGGGCGACGCGTCGCCGCGGCGAGCTTCGTGATCGAGATCGACGAGGTGTTCGACGCGAGGATCGCATCGGGCCGGATGATCCCGTCGAGTCGGCGGAACAGATCAGCCTTGAGCTCCAGACTCTCGACGATCGCCTCGATGACGATCTCCGCCTGCTCGAGCGCGTGAAGATCGGTCGTCGTGCGGATCCGCCCCACGACGGCCTGCTTCTCCTCGGCCGTCATCTTTCCCTTCTCGACGCCGCGCTGCAGGTTCCGGTCGATCGTGGAGCTCGCGCGCTCGAGCAGCTCGTCCGTCAGCTCGACCAGGATCACCTCGTGCCCGGTCTGCGCCGCGACGTGCGCGATGCCGTTTCCCATCGTCCCGCCGCCGACGACCCCGATCGTCTCCATGCCGGTCCCATCCCCCCGAATGGGGCCGGAGTCTATTGACGCCGGTGAGGGGTGTCAAACGCGTCGCGGGAGCGTCGCTCGTAGCGGAAACGTCACGAACGGCCGGGGCATCCGGGTCTAAGCTCGGACGGTCGAGCGACCGTCCGGACGGGTGGAAAAGGAACAGCCCGCCGCTTCGTCCGGTTTGGAAAGAGCGATCATGCGCGCATCGGGAACTCTGCGAGCCGGCCTGGCGCTGGCGGTGGCTCTGGTGGCGGTCCCCGCGGCGGGCCGCGCCGAAGGCGCGCCGCCGGCGATCACTCCCGCATCCGTGCTGGACCAGATCAACGTCCACCGGGAGCGCTCGGGCCTCCCGCCGCTGCGCGAGGACTTCCGCCTCCGTCACGCGGCGGAAGACCGGATGCGCGACATGATCGAGCTCGCCTACTGGGGACACCGCTCGCCCGAGGGTCACTCGCCGTTCGTCTGGATGCGCCATCGCGGCTACCGGCACGAACGGGCGGGGGAGAACCTCGCGGTCGGATTCGAGACGCCGGAGCTGCTCGTCTCCTCATGGATGGAATCGGAGGGACACCGCGAGAACATCCTGGGAGGGGAGTACGTCGACTGCGGGATCGCGGTCATCGAAGGGAGCACCACGCGACGGACGTCCGGAACGTCGGTGGTGGTGATCTTCGGGCGCGAGCGGATCGCGGATCCGATCACGCGACGCGCATCGACGGATCGATCTCGAGAGACCAGCGAGCCAGACCGCCGCTGAGATTCTTCACGTCGCGGAAGCCGGCATTGCGCAGGAGCGCGGCCGCGCGGGCGCTTCGCGAGCCGCTCCGGCAGTAGACGATGATCTCCCGCTCCCGCGGAAGGCGCTCCAGCTCTTCCTGAAGGCGTCCCATCGGAACGTGCTCGGCCCCTTCGAGCCGCGAGACGTCCCACTCCCACGTCTCCCGGACGTCGAGCAGCAGCGCTCCCGCTCCCTTCCTCATCCGCTCGCTCAGCTCACCGGGTGCGATCTCCATCTCCATCCCGCTCCTCATTCCACAGAACCCTTCGTAGTCGATCAGCTCGCGCACGCTCGGATTCTCTCCGCAGACGCGGCATTCGGGATTCCGGCGGAGGCGGAGCTCGCGGAACTCCATCCCGAGAGAGTCGATGAGCAGGAGGCGCCCTGCCAGACTGCGGCCGCGGCCGAGGATCAGCTTGATCGCTTCGACCGCCTGGATCGAGCCGACGATCCCCGGAACGACGCCGAGAACGCCTCCCTCCTCGCAGCTCGGAACCATACCCGGCGGCGGCGGCTCGGGATAGAGACAGCGATAGCACGGTCCGTGGGGGGGCCAGAACAGAGACGCCTGCCCCTCGAACCGGAAGATCGAGCCGTAGACGTTCGGCTTTCCGAGAAGGACGGCCGCGTCATTGATGAGGTAGCGCGTCGGGAAGTTGTCCGAGCCGTCGACGATCACGTCGTACGATCGGAGGATCTCCATCGCATTGCCGGAGTCGAGGCGAGTCGGATGAGTCTCGACGGCGACGTTGGGGTTGAGGTCGCGCAGCCGCGCGGCGGCGGAGTCGAGCTTGCTCGTGCCGACCGCTGAGGTGCCGTGCAGGATCTGCCTCTGCAGATTGCTCTGTTCGACGCGGTCGAAGTCGGCCACGCCGAGCCGGCCGATGCCGGCAGCGGCGAGATAGAGCGCGGCGGGGCTGCCGAGCCCTCCCGCGCCGACGACGAGCACCGAGCCCGCCTTGAGTCGCTCCTGCCCTTCGCGGCCGACCTCCGGGAGCGAAACGTGCCTCGCGTACCGCGACCATTCCTCCTGCGTGAGCGAATCGGCCATTCGCGGATTCTCGCACGGATCCGCCGGTTCAGATCCGCGTGCGGATGGCCTCCACGCCCTCGCGGATCTTCGGCTGGGCGGGGTCGATGGCGAGCGAGCGGTTCCAGTAGTCGAGTGCGCGGCCGAGCTCCTGGCGGCGGACGTAGATCTGTCCGAGGTTGTTGAGGACCAGGGTCGAGGAGGGCTGCAGCGCGAGCGCCCGCTCCAGCTCGCCGACCGCGTCGGTGTAGCGCATCTGCGCCGCGAGCGCCGTCCCGAGATTGGCGGCGATCTCCGCCGAAGCGGGAAACAGCTCCTTACCGCGCGCCAGGATCGCGCTCGCCCGCGCGTGGCTCCCCATCTTTCGGTGCCACGCGGCGAAATCGAGGATCGCCTGCACCGGGTCGCTCACCCCGCTCTCGATCCCCATGAAGAAGACGTCCTCCGCTTCGGTGAAGTGGTTCTCACTCGCGAGCGCCATCGCCAGATTCAGATACGGCGTCGATCGCCCCGGATTCCGATCGATCGCCCTCTGCAGCGCGTCGATCGCCTCGCGGAACTTCCCCTGCCTCTGGAGCTGCACCCCCAGATTGTTGTAGTAGGCGTATTCGCCCCACTCCGCCGAGTCCGGGCCGATCTCTTCGAGGCTCCCGGCCGACTCCATCGCCATCGCCGTCGCGCGGTTGCGGTCGACGACGTGGCCGAGCGACCTCAGGATCGCGAGGTAAGTCGCCGGGTCGCGGTTCGCATCCACGGGGACGAGTCGCGGCACCAGCACGTCGCTGTAGCTGATGATCCGGACCGACTCGATCGCCTCCACTCCACTGAGGGCCCACTCGATCACCTCTCCCCCCATCTCCATCGATTGCGGCAGCCCGAGGATCGCGAGCACCGTCGGGGCGAGATCGTAAACCGACAGGGGACGCCGCAGACCCGACTTCGCCACCCGGTTGCCGAACGCGACGAAGATCCCGTTGCGGCGGTGCTCGGACAGCGCCGACCCTCCTTCCGGCCGCGCCGCCGGGCGCTCGCGTCCCCACGTCATGCCGTACGGCGAGACGATCATCAGCGTCGTGTCCGTCGGAAGGACCTTCACCCACTCGCCGATCAACCGGTCGATCTCGGCGTAGTAGTTCGCCACCGTCGGCCAGTACTTCCGGTACTCCTCGAACGGGATGCCCCGGCGGAGCGGCGGATGGTAGGGACCGAACAGGTGGTTGACCGTATCGGTTCCGTCGTAGAGGACCATGGTGAGCATCGGCTTCTGCCGCTCGAACAGAGCGATGGCGGCGCGATGATCGGTCCAGGTCTTGGCCAGAGTCGCGCGAAGCCGAACGATCGGATCGGCGGAGTCGCCCGAGGTGACGGCGCGGCGGAACTCGGCCTCGGTCACGTTGAGAAACCGCGACATCTGATCGAAGCCGATGGTCGCTTCCGGAATGGCGGCCGTCTCGACGACCGCCGCGGCCGCGGCGGGATGGACCGCCTCAGGGACGTGCTGGACGGGGGTGTCGAAGACGGTGATCGAGGGATGGGTCGGCGGCCAGGCCGTCCACCAGCCGACGACCTCCGCGGGCCGACCGAAGGCGGCGGCGAGGTCCCAGAGGGCGGGGGCCTTCCGGACGGCGGAAGTGATCATGGCGGCGGCGTGGCCGTCGGTGAAGTCGAACACGCCGTGGCGGTCGGGCGAGAGGCCGGTGGCGAGCGTGGTCCAGGCGAGCGGGGCGATGGTCGGCTGGATGGGCTGAACCGTGCCGCTGGTTCCCGCGTCGAGGATGGCGTCGAGATTGGGCATGCGGCCGTCGTTGATGAGCTCGCGGATCAGCTCCCAGTCGGCTCCGTCGAGGCCGAGAACGGCGACGCGGCCGGCGGCGCCCCGCGCATTGCGCCGGAGCTCGGCCCGCTTGTAGCGAAGCATCTCGTCGCGGTCGACTTCGATCTGCTCGAGCTCGAACGAGCTGACGTCCAGACCGCTCCGGGCCAGGTGCGCCGCCACGGTCCTGCGCACCAGATCGCGACGCGCGGCGAACTGCGAGGAAGGGGACACCAGCTCCTCGATCGGAATCTGACTCGACAGAGCCGACACGGCCTCCGACACGCGGGCGCGGATCCAGGCGCTCCAGCCCTCGCGCACCAGCCGCCTGGCGTCCGGCATCCGCTCGTCCGGCACCCCGAAGCGAAGCTGGTAGGTCAGCTTCACCGGCACCCCCTCCTTCGAGCGCACCACCACCACCCCTTCGTGTGCGGCCGAGCCGCCCCGCATGTCGAAGTTGAGACGGTAGTACTGGTGCGGCGGCAGGAAGACGATGCTCTGCTCGGCCCGCCGTACCCGGCCGCTCTCCTTGTCGACGCCGAAGATCATGCGGCGGGGAGAGGGAACGAACAGGCTGATCTGGACGTAGAGGATCGCCGCCAGGCCGGCGAGGATGAGAAGGGTCAGGAGGAAACGGTGACGCGGCATCGAACTCGACCGCTATGCAGCAAATCCGCCAGCCGGTCAGCCGCCGCCGACGAACTCGACGATTTCGACGCGGTCGCCGGGGGCGAGGTGCCGCCCCGCCAGATCGCTTCGGCGGACCAGCTCACGATTGATCTCCACGGCGACGAGCTCGAGCTCGAGCCCGAGCTCGCGGACCAGATCGAGGACCGTCGCCTCCGGCTCGACCGCCCTGGTGGCCCCATTGACCTCGATCCGAATCCCTCCGCTGGTCGTCGTCATGCTCCGGTTCCAACACGCGGAGCGCGTCATCTCTTTCGCTTGACGAGCTGTTTGACCTCGTCGTTGCCGATCGGGCTCTGCGCCGAGATGATGATCGCCGCCGTCCCCTCGTGGAAGACGGGGATCGTGCAGCGGATGGTCGCGAGGCCGTCGCCGGCGGTCTTTCCTCGAAAGATGACTCGGGGAGCCTCGACCGTCGAGATGACCTTGACCTCGAGAGTGGCGGCGGGAACGGGCGACTGGGAGATGCTCTTGCGGGTGGCGACGCGGAACTCGACCGGCTGCCCGGCGATGAACTCGGCGGTATTGAGGAGCGAGAGCTCGAGGTGCTCGGTCTCGGCCTCGGCGGCGAGGTAATCGATGATCACCTGGTCGAGGGTACGGTCGTCGGAGGGGGAGGTGACGCCGGGCGCCGGGCCGAGCGCGCTCGGCGGCAGAAGCTCGGCGGATTGCGTATCGAGCGACTCGAGCACTTCGTTCCGGCTCTGCGTGTCGCCGAGATTCTCGAATCGCCCCCGCTTGATCGCCGCGATGATGGTCTTGTGCTGCTGCTCCATCATCCCGCTGATCCACTTCTCGTCGACGCCGGTCCGGAGCTGTTCGGCGTAGGAGGTCTTCTTCGACGCGAGGATCTCACCCCCGACGTAGACGAGGGACTCGATGTAGGGATTCGCCACACCCTTGTCCTCGGTCTGGATGTGGTACACCCTGCTGTTGTGCTTGATGTCGGTATTGAATCCGGTGATCACACCGCGACCTCTCGTCGGTACGACCTGAGTTCGAGGATCTTAGCAGAGTAGGGGACGGAGGGCCGGGACGCCCGATCGGAACGGGTCGGGGAGGTCGGCGGCGGCGCCGGACGGTCCTGGACTGTCCTGCAACGTCGGAATCGATGGCAGATGGCGAAGGGATCGGCGTCGTGAGCGAGGCGCGCCGACGCAGGCATAGCGGGGTCTATGCCGAGGAGGCGTGAGCGAAGCTCACGGCGTCGAGACCGAGCCAGGTGCTATTGATTCCGGCGTTACAGGACCCTAGTTCTCGTCGAGCCACGCGCGGATCCATTCGATCTGCTCGCGCACCGAGGAGCAGTCTTCGGCCGAGGGCATGGCGGCCAGGTACCGCTCGAGAAAACGGGTGGCCTCCCCATAACGGTGGAGCTGCATCGCCATCATGCCGCGGTCGCGCAGCTCGTAGGGATCGTTCTCGTCGAGGATGAGGATGCGGTCGATCGCAGCGATCGCCGCCTCGACGTTCCTGTGGGCGAGATGCGAGGCCTTCAGATGAGCCAGCACGCGCGCGAGGATCTCGCGCTTGCCGAACGGACGGAGATGGTGCTCGCTCAGCTTCACCGCCCCGCCGAACACCTGGTCCATGATCCGCTGGCACTCCATGCCGGTCAGCACGCGCCCCGAGTCGAACGGATCGATCACGATCTCACCGAACGAGCCCGCGACGCGGACGAGAAACCGCCCCGGCAGCGAGACGCCCGCCGCCGGAAGTCCGGCGCGCCGTGAGATCTCGATGTAGACGATCGAGAGGGCGAGCGGGAGTCCGGCGTGCCGGTCGAGCACCTCGTTCAGCAGCGCTCCCTTCGGATCGTAGTAATCGTCCCCCTCGCCGTGGAATCCTTCCTCCTCGAACAGCAGCCGGTTGATCTGGGCGAGGATCCGCTCGGGGTCGGCCGATCCCTCGGTTCTCTCGCGCACGGCGTGGGCCCACCGCTCGATCCGCTCGAGATAGGCCGGGACGTCGAGGCGCGGATACTCCTCGAGCGCGATCACCAGCGAGGCCTCGCCGAGATCGAGCCGTTCCTCGGGCAGGTCCGCCAGCTCGCGGAATCGCCCGCGCGCGGCCGCGGGATGGATGAATACGCGTCCGGTCTGCATCGCGTCCTCCCTCCTCACACTCTCTCCGACCTCTGGAAACCGGCGACGGCGGCCCGAAGTTCCGCCGGGATCGTCATCTTCTCATTCCGTTCCCAGGAGAACATCACCACGACCACCCGGCCGCGGGCGGAAACCTCCCCCGATTCGGTCCGGATTTCGCTGACGAAATCGAACGAGGTCGAGCGCATTTCGCCGACGCGTGTCGCGATCTCGATCCGGTCGCCGAGGCCGAGCTGGCGGAGGAAGTCGCACTCCGCGCGGGCGACGATGAAGCCGATGTCGCGCGCCTCCCTCGACTGCCGGAGATCGAGCCAGTAGCGCGTCCGCCCCCATTCGAAGAGCGTGAAGAAGACGGCGTTGTTGACGTGCCCCATCGCGTCGAGATCGCGCCAGGTGACCTCCCACGGCACCACGTACCAGCCGTCCTTCCAGCCGCTCGTCGCGAACGATGGCATGCCCCGACCCGAACACATCCCGTGCGGAATGTAGTCTCAATGAGTCATTGTACGACAGGCGACACGCCGAACTTCTGCCGTCCGCGCGTCTGCGACTGCAGGTAGCGGCCGGGAAGGGGATGGTCGAGGAAGGGAGCGATGACGTCGCTCGCGGCGACGAGGCGGTCGAGATCGACCCCGCTCTCGATTCCGAGGCCGTCGAGAAGGTAGACCAGATCCTCGGTCGCCATGTTTCCGGAGGCGCCGGGAGCGAAGGGGCAGCCTCCGAGGCCTCCCGCCGAGGCGTCGAAGACGGCGATCCCGCTCTCGAGCGCCGCCATCGTGTTCGCGATCGCCATTCCCCGAGTATCGTGGAAGTGCATCGCGAGACGCTCGCGCGGAATCACCTGGACGAGCAGCGCGATGAGCCCCTGCACCTGGAGCGGAGTGCCGACGCCGATCGTGTCGCCGATCGAGATCTCGAAGCATCCGAGATCGAGAAGGCGGGCGGCGACCTCGAGCACCTTCTCGGGAGCGACCGGACCCTCGTACGGGCAGCCGCAGGCGCACGAGACGTAGCCGCGGATCCGCATTCCTTCGCTCTTCGCCCGCGCCGCCACCGGCGCGAAGCTCTCGAACGACTGATCGATCGTCATGTTGATGTTTCGCTGATTGAACGTCTCGGAGGCGGCCGTGAACAGTGCGATCGAGTCGACGCCCGCTTCCACCGCCCTCTCGAGCCCCGTCATGTTGGGAACCAGCACCGGATAGTCGACGCCCGGCTTCCGCGTGAGCAGGCGGAGAACCTCGGCCGTATCGGCCATCTGAGGAACCCACTTCGGGTGGACCAGCGCTCCCGCTTCGACGACCGGAAGCCCTGCGGCCGCCAGCGCCTCGATGAAGCGGACCTTCGCCTCGGTCGGAATCGTGGCGTGCTCGTTCTGCAGCCCGTCGCGCGGACCGACTTCGACCACCTTCACGCGGTCGACCTCGAACCTCATTCGCCTTCCTCCGGAGCGATCGCGATCAGGTCGACCCCGGGCTGCACCATCTCGCCCGCCGCACAGGCGATCGATTCCACGCGCCCGTCCCACGGCGCGACGATCTGATGCTCCATCTTCATGGCCTCCAGAACCATCAGGGCCTCCCCCTTCGCCACAACGTCCCCGACTTCGACGAAAATTTTCAGCACCTGCCCCGGCATCGGAGCGCTCAGGGAATGATCCGAATGCCCCCTGCCGGGGCGCCGCGCGCCGGAGCTCGCCGCGGCGCGCCGGATCTCTCCATCCAGCATCAGCTCGACGCGCTCTCCGCCGAGGGCGAAAGGAACCATCACCATACGGCCGTTCAGCCGGAGCTCGGCCACCCCCTCCCGGACAGAGACGATCTCCACCTCGACCTCCCGCCCGTCGGCCGTTCGCACCCGATGGCGCTCCCCCTCCTTCTCGACCCGAAGCGCGATCTCCGATCCGCCGAGAATGACGATCGTCTCGCTCATCGTCCCCCCGGAAAGCGGCTCCCCGGCGTATCGAGGGGCCCTCCCGAGGCGCAGAGCGGACACGTCTGCTCCGGCCACGCCTCGAGCTTCATCTCCATCAGCGCCTCGAGCGGCCCCTCGAAGGGATTCGGGCGTCCGCTCCGGTTCAGGATCGAGGCGAAGCCGACCACCTCGCCGCCGTGCCGCTCGACCACGGCCGCGGTCTCGCGCGTCGACTTCCCCGTCGTCACGACGTCCTCTACGATCGCGATCCGCTCGCCGTTCGCGATCCGGAATCCCCGGCGCAGCGCCATTTCACTATCGCGGCGTTCGGTGAAGCTCATCGGGACGCCGAGAGCGCGGGCGACCGTGTAGCCGATGACGAGACCGCCGAGGGCGGGGGCGACGATTCGGCCGGGCTGCCACGGCGCGATTCTCTCCGCGAGCCTCGCCCCGAGCTCGTCCGCATGCAGCGGGCTCTCGAGCAGCAGCGCGCACTGCACGTAATGCCGGCTGTGCAGCCCCGACGAGAGACGGTAATGCCCTTCGAGAAGAGCCCCCGTCTCGCGCAGAAGAGACTCGACCGTCTTCATGACTCCTTCGTTTCCGGTCCGCGGAATGCGACCCGCGAGGATATCACCCGCCGTCGGGCGCGGCGTATACTCCCCGCCGATGAGCCTCACCGAGCGGATCCGCGGCGACCTGACCAGGTCGATGAAGGCGCGCGACGCGGCCCGGACCTCCACGCTCCGGATGGTCCAGGCCGCCCTCCAGAACGAGCAGATCGACAAGGGACGCGAGCTTTCGGACGAAGAAGCCGAGGCGGTCCTCCGTCGCGCGGTCAAGCAGCGCCGGGACTCGGTCGAGCAGTACACCCGCGGAGGGCGCGCCGATCTCGCCGCGAAGGAAGAGGCCGAGATCGCGCTGCTCGAGACCTACCTTCCGCAGATGCTCGACCAGACCGAGACCGAGCGCGTCGTCGACGAGGCGATTCGACGCTCCGGCGCCACCTCGAAGCAGGACACGGGACGCGTCATGAAGGAGATCATGGCCGCACACCGCGGCCGAGTCGACGGCAGGCGCGTTCAGGAGATCCTCGCCCGCAGACTCCCGTAACGCGCGGGGCGGCGCTGCCTGCGAGACGCTAAGACGCCCCGGACGCCCCGGACACCCCGGACACCCCGGACACCCCGGACGCCCAAGACGCCCAAGACGCACTAGACGCACTAGACGCCCCAGACGCCCCAGACGCCCCAGACGCCCCTACGGCTCCGCGCGCAGCCCGCCGACCGGCGGATCCCCTTCATAGATCTCGCCGTAGCGCTCGTGGCTGTTCAGGACCTTCCGGACGTAGTGCTTCGTCTCCGAGAAGTTGATCGAGGAGAGGAAGTAGTCGCTTCCGGGCGCCGGCTGAAGGCGGGCCCAGAGGCGCGTCTGGTGCGGGCCGGCGTTGTAGGCCGCGGCCGCGCGGTAGGCGTCGCCGTCGAACTCGTCGAGCAGGTCGCCGATGTACTTGGCGCCGAGCTGGATGATGAGCCTCGCGTCGTACAGGTCCTCGGACTCGACCTCGGCGAGACCGAGGGAGGTGCCGATGTCGCGGGCGGTCGTGATGATGAACTGGAGCAGGCCTCGGGCGGCGGCGGGGGACTTCGCGCGCGGGTTGAAGCGCGACTCCTCGCGCATGATCGCGAGGACCAGGCGCGGATCGGCTTCGTACCGGGCGGCGTGGGTCATGATGAGCCCGTGAAAGTATCGTGGGTAGAGCAGCTCGCGGACGCGCCGCGGGAGGAGCTGCGGGACGAAGTCCCGCGGGACCCTGCGCATCATGACTTCGATCGCATGGATGGACTCGCGGGAGGCGGCGGCGAGATTGAGGGCATGGGCGCGGGTGAAGGCGGCGCTCATCGACTCGAGTCCCCATCGCGACTCGATCTGTTCCTGCGCCTCGTCGAACAGCCCCATCGCCATCAGAAGATCGGCGCGCGCGGGCGCATCGCCTTCTCCCGCGCCGTCGAGGGGGAAAGCCGGAAGTGGCGCGGGCTCCAGATCGAGCACCTCGCGATAGCTCGGAAGCTCGCGATAGATGCGCTCGAGGCGGGAGCGATCGTCCTCGGTGCCGTCGAGCAGCAGCGCCACGCTCGCCGGCTCGCGCGCCCCCTCCCAGTCGCCCCGCGCGGCCGCCGCGTCCGCCTCCTCCCGCGCCCCGACCAGCCGCGACGCGCGCACCGGCCCGAGCGCCAGCGAGCGCGTCCGCTCCCGCGAGAAGTACGCGAAGTGCGTCGGCAGCTCCGCGCGCATGACGCGGAGGTGAAACTCGAGGGCGCGCTCGGGATGGCTCGCCTCGAGCGCGCGGGCGCGCCAGTAGTCGATCTCGGGGCGCTCCCACGCCCCGACGAGCGAAGAGGGAATCCGTTCGAGCTCCCGCAGCGCGTCGCCCGCCCGCCCCGCCGCCAGAAGCGAGATCGCGAGCTGCGTCGAGGCTTCCGCGCGCGACTCTCCCCGCGGAAAGAGCCATTCGAGCTGCCGGAGGTCGCTCACCCCTCCTTCGAGATCCCCCTCGTGAATCCTCGTCCGCATGCGCTGAGTCAGAGCCGCCGAGGTCGACGCGAACCGTCCGGGGACGGCGATGGCCCGCGTCATGTGACGAACGGCGCGGTCGTCCTCGCCGAGGAGCTGGGCGGCACGCGAAGCATGGAAGTGGAAGAGCGCCCTCTGCTCGTCGCTCGGAGCGCGGGCCGCTCCCAGGAGGTAGGCCTGTTCTGCCGGCTCGTAGCTCTCGCTGCCGAACCAGCTCCGACCGATCGAGAAGAGCAGGTCGGCCTCGCGCGAGGGAAGGCGCTCCCGCGCCTGCTCGAGGATCTCGACCGCGCGCGCGAAATGGCGATGAGCGCGGGCCGTCTCGCCGGCGAGGACGAGAACGTCGGGAGTGGCCCGCGCCAGCGCCCCGCTCCGGTCGAGCAGGCGGAACGCGCGCTCGGCCGGATCGTCGGCCGTGCCGCCCCGAAGCACGCGGACCGCCTGCGCGACCGCCTCGGATCGGCGCTCGAGCTCCCAGAGCGCCTCCGCCGAGCGCGCCTGGAGCTCGCGCCCGAGCGCGCTCGAGGCGGGAGGATCGAGGCGCTGCGCGAGCCGGAGCAGGCCGGGCGAATCGCTCCGCTGGAGAAAATCGATCTGCGCCTCGATCTCGTCGTTGCGGCCCATCGAATCGGGCTGGTCGAAGATCCAGCTCTCCCGGAGGCGCGCCGCCTCGGCCTCCTCGCCGCGCGCGAGCGCGATCGCGATGGAACGCCGCCGCGCCAGCGGGGCGAACGGGTCGTCGGGGGCGAGGAACGGCGCGAGCTCGCGCTCAGCGGCCTCGAAGTCCCCCAGCTCGATCGCGGCGCGCGCGAGCAGGTAACCGAGGCGCGCGCCGTCGAACTCGTCCGGGCGCGCCGCGCGCAGAGCCTCGAGCTCCGAGCGCAGACGATCCCACTCCGCCGCCGCGTGAAACTCGAGAAGGCGTGGCGTCCATCGCTCCGGCGGCAGGGTCGCGAGCGAAGGCGCCGGCCGGAGCTCGGTCACGTCGAGAGCGCGCGCGGAGACCCCACCATCCCCCGCCGCCGGCCGCGACCGGACCGCGAGCCAGGCCAGACAGCCGGCAAGCACCACCGCCCCTGCCACGATCGCGAGCATCCGGGTCCGCGCGCTCAAGGCCGGTCTTCCCTCGTCAGCGTTCCCGAGATCACCGCGTGCGGCGTCCGCCGGAGAATCTCGCGCCTCGCCAGAGGGTAGGCGGCGATCGAATCGACCGGCAGCCGCCTCCCGTCGCTCGAGAGCAGGAGCAGAATCTTCCGGCGCACCTCGCGGACCTCGACCACCTCGTCCCAGCGCATCCATCCCGCCTCCTTCCGGGCGATCGGAAGCCACCGGTTGACGTAGAGGAGTCCTTCGGGCCCCACGTAGATGTGATCACCATACTGAAGCAGCGCGGCGAGCACCGAGCCGACCACGAGCACTCCGAGCCCGGCGAGGGCGAGGGGGCTCAGCCGGTCCGGCGAGCGCGAGAGGTAGTCGAAGAAGAGCGCCGCGGAGCCGAATGCGGCGGCGCACGAGGCGAGCCTCGCGACCGGGGTCCGGTCGAATACCAGCGTCGTCGTCTCCATCGAGTCGGTCATCGCGGGAGCCCTCTTTCAAAATCCGGTCCCTCCCGATCCCGTCCCGAGCATCGCCGCCGCCCCCGGGACCGGCGGGCCCCGGCGCCGGACCGCGCGGGAAGAGCGGACCGCGATAGAATGCGGCGCCTTCCCGCGCGGTTCATTTCCCGGGGAAATCCGACTCGAAGGGGCCACGCTCGGCCACGATCATGCGCTGGACTCGATATTTCATTCAGACGATCCGCGAGGAGCCAGCCGACGCCGACGTCGTCAGCCAGAAGCTGATGATGCGCGCCGCGATGATCCGGAAGGTCGCGGCCGGCATCTACACGGTTCTGCCGCTCGGGCTACGCTCGATCCGGAAGCTGGAGGCGATCGTCCGGGACGAGATGAACCGCTCGGGAGCGGCGGAGCTGCTCATGCCCGCGATTCAGCCCGCCGAGCTCTGGCAGAGATCGGGCCGGTGGAGCCAGTACGGGAAGGAGCTGCTCCGGATCAGGGACCGGCACGATCGCGATTTTCTCTTCGGCCCGACGCACGAGGAGGTGATCACCGACACGGTCCGCGACTCGGTCTCCTCGTACCGGCAGCTTCCGCTCAACCTCTATCAGATTCAGACCAAATTCCGGGACGAGGTCCGTCCGCGCTTCGGTCTGATGCGCGCCCGCGAGTTCATCATGAAGGACGCGTACTCGTTCCACGACGGAGCGGAGAGCCTCGAGGAGACTTACGCGAGGATGCGCGACGCCTATGGAGCGATCTTCCGCCGCTGCGGGCTCGACCACGTGATGGTCGAAGCGGACACCGGAAACATCGGCGGCTCGGCGTCCCATGAGTTCATGGTGCTCGCGCAGTCGGGCGAAGACGTCGTGCTCCGCTGTCCGTCGTGCGGGTACGGGGCGAACGTCGAGAAGGCGGTCTCGACCCTTCCGGCGGCCACGGAGGGGGACGAGCCGCAAAGCCTGACCGTCGTCGAGACTCCGGCAACCGCCACGATCGCCGACGTCGCGAAACTGCTCGCGCTCGAGGAGTCCGCGCTGGTCAAGACGCTCGTCTTCAGGACCGGGAAGGGGCCGGTCATGGTGCTGGTCCGCGGCGACCGTGAAGCGAATGCAGTGAAGATCCGGAACTACCTCGGGGTGGACGAGATCGAGCTGCTCGAGCCTTCGAGCTTCGAGAAGGTCGTCGGAGGTCCGATGGGGTTCTGCGGCCCGGTCGGCACGCCGTGTCCGCGTGTGATCGCCGACGAGTCGCTCCGCGAGCGCGGACGCTGGACCGTCGGAGCGAACCAGCGCGACCGGCACTACCGCGGAGCGGTCCGGGGCCGCGACTTCGACCTCTCCGAGTTCGCCGACTTCACCCTGGTCGGCGCCGGCGACCCCTGCCGGACCTGCGGTACGCCTCTCGAGCAGTATCGCGGGATCGAGGTCGGCCACATCTTCAAGCTCGGAACCAAATACTCCGAGTCGATGGGCTGCACCTTCCTCGACGAAGCAGGCGAGCGCAGGCCGATGATCATGGGGTGCTACGGGCTCGGCATCGGGCGCACCGTCGCCGCGTCGATCGAACAGAGCCACGATGCAGACGGCATCATCTGGCCGGTCGCCCTCGCTCCGTTCGAGGCGGTGGTCATCGCCGCCGGGAGGGAGCCCGAGGTCCTCGCCGCCGCCGAGAAGGCGTACGCCGCGCTGCTCGACGCCGGAGTCGACGTCCTGTTCGACGACCGCGACGAGCGGCCCGGGATCAAGTTCAAGGACGCCGATCTGATCGGGTTCCCGTTCCGCGTCGTGGTCGGGACCCGCAATCTGACGAACGGCCAGATCGAATGGTCCAGCCGTCGCGACAAGCAGAAGCGGCTCGGCACCCCCGCCGAGGTCGTCCGGAGCGTGATCGACGCCGTCGTCGGTTCCGACGCGCGGGCGTAGCCCGTCCATGGGCGCGACGCCGCCGGGACCTTCCCTCATGGCCGCCTGACTCCGCGGTGAACGGTTCCTGGACCGAGCCAGGTGCTATTGATTCCGGCGTTACAGGGCACTAGACTTCGAGCGAGGTCCTCCGACAATCAGATCCGAAGGGACGCTTCCGTCCCCCCCAGACCACGACCGACGGGAGTCGACATGAAACGATTCGTGTGCGCATCGCTCTTCTCCGTTCTCGCCATTCCGGTCGGCGCGCAGAACACCGACATCGAGGCACTGGCCGGACTGACGTTCAACTTCCGGAACCCCGGCGCGCGGTCGCTGGCCATGGGAGGGGCGTTCCTCGGTCTGGCCGACGACGCGACGGCAGCCGAGGCGAATCCCGCCGGCCTGACCATCCTCCGGCTTCCGGAGGTCTCGCTCGAGCTCCGCAACCACCGGACCGACACGGTCGTCAACGCGACCGGGGACTACCCCGATCTCGAGACGGATCTGTTCATCACCCACAGCCAGCGGGCGGAGATCTCCTTCGCGAGCGTGGTCTTTCCCGGCGAGCGCTGGGCGCTCGCTCTCTACTACCACCTCCCTCTCCGCCTCGAGACGGAGATCAATCAGGTATGGGAGTTCGACGACTTCAACCAGCCGGTGCTCCGGAGCCTCCCGATCTTCTTCGTGGAGCGGGGAGATCCGCCGGGCAGCGGCGGCGCGGTCACGCGCCAGCGGTGCATCGAGCTCCAGACCGAGGAGCTCGGCTCCTGCACCGGATTCCAGATCAATCCGTATCTGTCGGCCGTCGAGGTCGAGCAGGAGACCTGGGGCGCCGCCGGCGCGGTCGAGCTCGGACGCCTCTCCCTCGGCGCCGGCGTCCGGCGGCAGACCTTCCGGCAGGCCGCCCTCACCCTCCGCTACACTCCCGATCTGGTCCCGGTCGAGGCGCTGATTCAGGCGACCGAGCTCGACGACGAGTTCGAGCCGCAGGAGGTCGACGACACCACCTTCACCGCCGGGTTCAAGTGGACCCTCTCCAACGCCCTCAGCATCGGCGGCGTCTTCAAGCAGGGGGCGGAGTATCCGACCGGAGTGTTCCAGAGGTTCGTGGCCGAAGGCGAGGTCTTCGACGAGGCGTTCCCGACGACGTTCCACGTTCCGGACACCGCCGGGATCGGCTTCGCGTGGCGCCCCGCGCCGGTGCTCACTTTCGTGTTCGACGGAGTCTGGGTGAAGTATTCCAACCTGACCGACGACTTCCGTTCGGCGTACCCGGAGATCGCGATCCTCGATCAGCCGTACGAGGTGGAGGACTCGTGGGAGTACCACGCGGGAATCGAGTACTTCTTCACCACGCGCATTCCGGTGGCGATCCGGGCGGGATACTGGCTGGAGCCGGCGCACGGGCTGAGGTACGCCGGTCCGCAGACGTGCACCGATCCGGAGATCGCCGAAGGGGACCGCGTGCTGTGCGCGGCGAACCGGGTGCGCTCCGGGATCATCTTCCCGGGAGGAAGGGACCAGGATCACTACTCGGTGGGGATCGGGCTGGCGTGGCCGAGCTTCCAGATCGACGCGGCGTACGACACGTCGGACGACTTCAAGGTCGGCTCGCTTTCGGCCGTGTTCCGTTTCTGAGCGGGGGAGTTTGACAAGGTCGCGAAGGGGCGCGTAGGCTCGATCGCGCTGGATTGATTTGGGGCCGCTTGCAACCAGCCTAAAAAAAGCTAAATCGCCGCGGAGCAACGCTCGAGAACGCATTGCCGAGGCCCCACTGGTGGTGGGGCCTTTTGCGTTCCGAGTGAGTCCACGGCGCCCGAGGGTGCCATGCAGGATTTCATTCAGACGCTGACCGATTCCCACGTCTACCTGTTCGACGGCGCGATGGGGACGATGCTCTACTCGCGCGGATTCTTCATCAACAAGTGCTACGACGAGCTGAACGTGCGCGAGCCCGACGCGGTGATCGACATCCACCGCACGTACATGAAGGCGGGCGCGGAGATCCTTGAGACGAACACGTACGGTGCGAATCGGCCGAAGCTGAGAGGGTTCGGGCTGGAAGGTCAGGTTCGCGAGGTGAATCTGCGTGGAGCGCAGCTCGCGCGCGAGGCGGCGGGAGAAAGGGCGTGGGTGGCGGGCTCGGTGGGACCGCTCGGACTGCGGATCGAGCCCTACGGGCCGACCGCGCTCGGGGAAGCGCGCCAGTTCTTCCGCGAGCAGATCGAAGGCCTCGTCGAGGGAGGGGCGGACCTGATCATCCTCGAGACCTTCGCCAACGTCGACGAGATCGAACAGGCGATCCTCGCCGTCCGTGACGTCTGCTCGCTCCCCGTCATCGCGCAGATGACCATCGGCGTCGACGGGCGCACCGTGTTCGGCGACACTCCCCCGATCATCGCGCAGCGCCTCGACGCCGCTGGCGCCGACGTCATCGGCCTGAACTGCTCGGTCGGCCCCGACGTCATGCTCGACGCCGTCGAGTCGATGGCCTCCGTCACCGCGAAGAAGATCTCCTGCCAGCCCAACGCCGGCCTCCCGCGCGACATCCAGGGACGCCAGATCTACATGGCTTCCCCCGAGTACATGGCGAGATACGCCAAGCGTCTCATCCACAAGGGAGTGAAGTTCCTCGGCGGCTGCTGCGGCACCACCCCGGAGCACATCCGCCTGATGGCCGACGCCGTCCGCCCCCTCTCGCCCCGCCGTCACCTGGTCGCGGTCGAACAGGAAGCGCCCGGAAGCGGCGTCGCGGCTCGCGAGCCGGTCCCCCTTCCCGAGCGCTCGCACTGGGGCGCGCGCATCGCCCGCGGCGAGTTCGTCACCACGATCGAGATCGTCCCCCCGAAGGGTCCCGACCCCTCGAAGATGCTCGAGTCGGTCCGGGCCATCAAACGCGCCGGCGTCCACGGCGTCAACGTTCCCGACGGCCCCCGCGCCCAGAACCGCATGGGAGCCATCGCCGTCGCCGTCCTCATCCAGCAGCAGGTCGGCATCGAGACGATCCTCCATTACTGCTGCCGCGACCGAAACCTCCTCGGCATGCACTCCGACCTGCTCGGCTGCGCCGCCCTCGGACTCCGCAACCTTCTCCTGATCACGGGCGATCCGCCGCGCATGGGGCCGTATCCCGACGCCACCGCGGTGTTCGACATCGATTCGATCGGCCTGACCAACATGGTCAGCCTCATGAACCGCGGTCTCGATCTCGGCGGCCACCCATTCGGAGAGACGACCGCCTTCACCATCGGCGTCGGCGTGAATCCCGGCCACCTCGATCTCGATTACGAGCTCGGACGCCTCGACTGGAAGGTCAAGGCCGGGGCCGAGTACGCGATCACCCAGCCCGTGTTCGATCTCCGCCAGCTCGAGCACTTTCTCGGCAGGATCGAAGGATGGAGCCTCCCGATCGTCGCCGGCATCTGGCCCCTGCTCTCGTGGCGAAACGCCCAGTTCATGAACAATGAAGTGCCGGGCGTCTCGGTTCCGGACGAGGTGATGGAGCGGATGCGGGTCGCCAGCGAGCGGAGCAAGGAGCACGGGCTGCGCGAAGGGGTCGCCATCGCCCGCGAGACCCTCAGGGCCGTGCGCGAGCGCGTCGCCGGGGTCCAGGTCTCCGCCCCCCTCGGCCGCGTCGACCTCGCTCTCGAGGTCTTCGATGGACTCGTCGAGCCCTCGGAGGCCTCGCTGCAGGTGTGAGCCGGCGGTGCGGCCCGCCGGGCGGAGTCCCCGCCCGAGCTCCGAGCTCTATCGCCCTCGCTCGATCGCGCTTCTGCGGAACGGCCCGCGGTCGCGATAGAGATCGAGACGCATCGTTCCGAAGTCGACCACTACGCGGAAATTCTTCAGGTAGTTCTGCCCCAGGATTCCGAAGGCCCGGCTCTGCCCGGCGTTGTAGAGCGGGATGTTCCTGAACTTCCCGCCCCATGCGTCGACGACGATCTCGACGTCCTCGACTTTCTCGCCGCGCTTGCGGGCGCCGCCGAGCCCCTGCAGGGTGGCGCCGTGGTATCGAATCGAGCTGCGCACCGGCGTGGATCGGATCAGCTCGTCGTTGAGGAACGTCACCTCCGAGCCGGTGTCGACGATGAACAGGAACCATCCCTTCCGGTTGATGGCGGTCTGGACGAGCGGGCGAAACCCGACGTAGAAGAGGTTCTGGTCCGGACCGGGCCGCCGATCGGCCGGATGGAGCGGCTGGAAGGTGACGACCTCGTTGCGGAAATCGAGCTCGAGCCGGAACTCCTTGAGAAGATCGGAGCCCATCAGGAAGTCCATGCGGAACGGTTTGCGGTTGGAAACGAAGAACTGGAGCTTGTCGTCGCCCATGATCGCGATCGGGACGTTGCGCACCTCGAGGTCGCCGAGCTGGAGCGAGTCGACGATCCCGAAGCGAACCGGGATGGGCTCGCCGAGCAGGCCGAGGAACGTCCCTTCGAACTCGCCGACGGATCGGACGCCGGCCTCGAGGGCGAACGTCTCGGAGACGATGGACATGACGGCGCCGGTGTCGATCACGCACGTCACGGAGTGATCGCGGTTGACGCGAACGTTCACGCGCGGGATGTCGGGAGAGCCCATCCTCATCGGGAGCAGGGCCGCGCGGCGCGAGGCGAACTCGTAGGTCGGCGTTCCGGAGAGAGCCTCGAGATAATGCAGATGCCAGTTGCGAACGCCGATCCCGTGCTCCTTCGCGAAGCGCGCCCACTCGAGAGCGGAGGCGTAATTGTTGGACAGATATTCGGTCTGCGACAGGGCCCATGCGATGTCGCCGCCGACCTCGCGGGAGGGACGGAGGTCGAGCGCCGCGCGCAGGTGGCGGCGGGCGTCGTCGAATCGGCCCGCCGCGAGCTCGGCGCTGCCGAGAGCGAGGTATTCGCCAACGCGCGGCCGGCTGCGTGACTCCACCGCGCTCGCGTACGTCAGCGCCCGCGCGTAGTCTCCGGCCGACTCGAGCTCGATCACCCCGGTCCCCCGCGTCCGCACGTCCTCCGGCAGAAGAAAGACCGGGGTGATCGTCACCTCGTTCCGGAGCGTGCACCCCCCGACGAGGATCAGAAGCAGCGCGAGTGTACGACGGTCTCTCATCGATTCCGGCCGGCTCGGCCGGCGGCTCGCGATGCCCGGACCGGGCCGCCCACGCATCGCAACTCGCCTTCGCCGAAGGGGTTCATCTTTGGCACAGATCGTGCGGCCTCGTTGTCAAGACTCGGAAAACCCTGCCCCATGAGAACCCGAAACACCGCACTGCTCTTCTCGATCGTCCTTCTCGTCGCGGCGGGCGCCTGCTCGCGCCGATCCGACCTGTCCCGGCGCGTCGATCAGTACGACGTGATCGAAGAAGGATCGGCCGGAGGTGTCACCACCTCCCTCGCCGCTCCAGGCGAGCAGATCGCCTCGGTGCCTCCAGTGACCGCGACCGACGTCGACACCACCGCCGCCTTCACCGGGATCGACCCGCTCACCGAAGAGACGACCACGGCCGCGCCCGGCAGCCTCGCCGGAACTCTTCCCGACCGCTCGCCACGACCCCCCGCTCCCGCGGCGCGACCGGCGATTCCTCCGGCGACCCCGGTCCCACCCCCCTCCACGCGCGAGGAGCCCCGGACCGCGCCCGAGAGCGAGCCCGCCCCCGAGCCGGCCGACCCCGAGCCACCCGTCGAGCCCGCCCCGACCCCGCCGCCGACCGAGACTCGCGATCCGGCGGAACCGACCGACCCGCCGCCACCCACTTCGACCGATCCCGAGCCCGAGCCTCCCTCCCCCGCGGATTCGAGCGAGGGCGAACGCGACGACCCGCTCGAGCCGGACGGACTCGCCTGAACGCCCCGCGCGCGATCACCCCCCTGCGGCCAACCGACGCGGAGATCCGCGGTAGAATTCGCCCCCAAATGCCGGCGAGCCTGTCGTTTCAGGGGCTGATCCTCACGCTCCAGGATTTCTGGGCCGGGAAGGGCTGCGTGATCGAGCAGCCGCTCGACCTCGAAGTGGGAGCGGGGACGATGCATCCGGCGACGTTCCTTCACGTCCTCGGGCCGGAGCCGTGGAAGGTCGCCTACGTGCAGCCTTCGCGCAGGCCGGCCGACGCGCGGTACGGCGAGAACCCGTTCCGGCTCGGCAAGCACTACCAGTTTCAGGTGGTGCTGAAGCCGTCTCCGCTGGAGGTGCAGGAGATCTATCTCGACTCGCTCCGGGCGATCGGCCTCGATCTCGAGCGTCACGACGTGCGGTTCGAAGAGGACAACTGGGAATCGCCGACGCTCGGTGCCTGGGGGGTGGGGTGGCAGGTGCTGCTGGACGGAATGGAGATCACGCAGTTCACGTACTTCCAGCAGGCCGGGGGGATCGATCTGGCGCCGATCGCCGCGGAGATCACGTACGGGCTCGAGCGATTGACGATGTTCCTGACGCGGCGCGACTCGATATTCGACGTCGAATGGGGAGGGGGGTTCGGGTACGGGCCGATCCGCCACCAGGAAGAGTACGAGCTGTCGAAGTACTATTTCGAAGTCGCGGACGTTCCGCTCCACTGGAGCCTTCTGGAGTCGTACGAGAACGAGGCGCGGCGCTGTCTCGACGCCGATCTGGTCGTTCCGGGGTACGAGTGGACGCTGAAGTGCTCGCACGTATTCAACACGCTCGACGCGCGCGGGGCGGTCTCGGCGACCGAGCGCGTGGGGGTGATCAAGCGGGTCCGCGATCTGGCGGTCCGCTGCGCGGGGCAGTATCTCGAGGCGCGCCGCCGGCTCGGATTCCCGCTCCTTCCCGCGGAGGAGCGGGAGGCCGCCCTCGCCGCCTTCGCCGCCTTCGCCGACAAGACAGCATGAGGATGCGCCGTCGCGGATGAGCCATTCGTTCCTGTTCGAACTTCTCCTCGAAGAGATCCCCGCATGGATGCTCCCCGAGCGGCTCCGCGCCCTCGAGCAGCGACTCGCCGCCATGCTGCGCGAGCTCACCGGGACCGATCCCGCCCCCCGATCGATCCGCGTCGGCGCCACTTCACGACGCATCTGGTTCACCCTGACCGACCTCCCCGCGGGCCAGCCCGATCGCGACGAAGAGATCAAGGGGCCCTCCGCCAGGGCCGCATACGCCGCCGACGGCTCTCCGACCCGCGCGCTCGAGGGCTTTCTGCGGAAGAACCAGGCCTCCGCCTCCGATCTCACCGTGCGCGACGATTACGTTCGACTCCGCCGGCAGGTGGCGGGCCGCCGCATCGAAAGGCTCCTCGCGGAAGAGATTCCGGCGATCGTCGAAGGGCTGCACTGGCCGAAGTCGATGCGGTGGGGACGGGGCGAGCGCGCGTACATCCGTCCCGCGCACTCGCTCGTCGCCCTCTTCGACGGCGCGGTCCTCCCGATGCAGGTCCTGGGAATCTCCGCCGGATCCTCGACCTCCGGCCACCGGATCCTGGCGAACCGTAAGATCGAGGTCTCGGGGCCGGAGGATTACGCGACCCGGCTCGCGAAGGCGCGCGTGGTCGTCGATCCGGAAGAGCGGGTGGAGAGACTCCGCGCGCTCGCAGCCGAGCTCGCGGCGGAAGTGGGAGGCACTCCCGCCGAGGATGAAGGCATCTGGCATCAGTGGCAGTACCTCACGGAGTGGCCGGGGCTCGTCCGCTCGGAGTTCGACGAAGCGTTCCTTTCGATCCCGTTCGAGGTCCTGGTCACGGTCATGCGCGTCCACCAGAAGCAACTGCCGATCTGGCGCGAGGGGTCGTTGACCAACTCGTTCCTCTCGGTCATGGATCAGACGGACGACCGCGACGGCAACGTCGCCGGCGGGAACTCGTTCGTGACGAACGCCCGGTTCGCCGACGCGCGGTTCTTTCACGAGACCGACCGGAAGCGGCCGCTCGAGGACCGCGTCCCCGAGCTGCGCCGTCTCCAGTTCCAGGAGAAGCTCGGGAACTACTACGACAAGACCGAGCGGATGGCCGCGATCGCGGCGGCGATCCGGGACGAGCTCGGAGAGGGAGACGCGGGCGCCGTGGAGCGCGCGGCCCGGCTGGCCAAGGCCGATCTGGTGACGGAGATGGTGAAGGAGTTCACCGAGCTCCAGGGGCGGATCGGCGGGATCTACGCCCGGGAGGAGGGGATGCCGGACGAGATCTGGCAGGCGATCTACGATCAATACCTGCCGGTGAACGTCGAAGGGGCGCTGCCGCGGACGCTCGGGGGGGCGATCGTCTCGATCGCGGACAAGCTCGACACGCTGGCCGGACTGTTCCGCATCGGGCTGAGGCCGACCGGGTCGAAGGACCCGTTCGCGCTGCGGCGAGCGGCGCAGGGCGTGGTTCAGATCCTGCTGAACCGCGATCCGTGGCGCCTCGAGGTGCCGGTGGAGCGCCTGCTGGACATCGCGCTCTCCGCGCACGGGATCGATCCGGTATCGGCGCGGGCAACGGCCGACGATCTGCGCGAGTTCCTCGCCGAGCGGGTGCGCACGCTCATGGAACACCCGCGCTACGGCGGCTACGGGTACGACGAGATCGCCGCGACGATGGAGTCGGGATGGGC
Organism: Thermoanaerobaculia bacterium; assembly: GCA_035544735.1. GTDB lineage: Bacteria > Acidobacteriota > Thermoanaerobaculia > Gp7-AA8 > Gp7-AA8 > DATKCD01. The sequence continues at coordinate 19,416 of DATKCD010000106.1, read as the reverse complement.
GGGATCGCTTCCCGACCTGCAGGACCGGCTGGCGGCGATCCGCGACGCCCGCCGCTCGCCCGAGTTTCTCTCGATCCTCGATTCGGCGAGGCGGATCCGCAACATCGCGGGGGAGGAGTCGTCGACGGCGGTCGATCCGGCGCTGCTCGAGCACCCGGCCGAGAAGCGCCTCGCGGAGGTCAGCGCGCTCGTCGCCGAGCAGATCGGAGGGCTCGTCGCCGAGGGGCGATACCATGCGGCGCTCGAGTCCTTCGCCGGGATGACCGCCGAGCTCGACACCTTCTTCGACGAGGTCCTCGTCATGGTCGACGACGAGGCGATCCGACGCAACCGCATCGCTCTGCTCAACCGGGTCGGCCTCGCCGCACGACAGATCGCCGACGTCACCAGGATCGTCGTCGATCGTCGCGATTACAATGCACGCTGATGGATCGCCGACGGCTCGCTCCGTGTCTCGCGCTCACCCTGCTTCTCGCGGCAGCCCGCTGTGACCGGCCCGCGGACTCGTCCTCCGATCGCCCGCTCCTGCTCGACCCGCCCGAGTCGCTCCTCTCCATCACCCGCGGAGCCACCCTCGTCCACCGCACCGGCGAGTACGACCTCCAGGTCTCGCCGCTCCTGGCCATCGACTCCGATCCGCGAACCTGGTGGGCGACCCCCATGGAAGATCCCGACCAGAGCGCCACGTTCGCTCTCGCCGGCATCGCCGAGGTCCGCCGCATCGGTTTCTCGACCGGCACCTTCGAGGGCTACCGCGCGCCGCGCTCGATCGCGTTCGAGTCTTCCCTCGACGGCTCCTCCTTCTCTCCGCTGGGCCGCGTCAGACTCGACGACTACGGCGAGGCGTGGCTCGAAGTCCCTCCCACCCCGACCCTCTACGTCCGCGTCACCACCGACGAAGGGTTCCATCCCGAAGCGCGGCAGATCCTCGTGCCGACCCTTTTCGTCGAGGGATCCGAGCCCGCCGCGGCCCCGCGACCCGACGCTTCCGGCGGATGGAGGATCAACGGATTTCACGCCGTGTTCGACGCCGGCGAGTCGATCGTGCGGGGAGTCGTGCTCGAAGATCCTCCCCGCTCGCTCGAAGGAGGATGGGACGGGCGCCTGATCCGGTTCGCCTGGGCGCGCGAGGCGGAGCGGGGGGTGGGGGCCGCCACGCTCGATTCCGAGGGAAAGGCTCTCGGCGCGCTGATGTGGTATCTCCGGCCCGACCCGCCGTTCTTCGGAGCGAGCTGGACCGGCTCGCGCGCGAGCTCCGGCTCGCGGCCGCAGGGGGGTCCCGATCCGATGGAGGTCTTCCTCCGCATGGACGGCCGCTATCCGCTCTACGGCCTCGAGTTCGAAGGGACGAAGCTGCGCGAGGGAAGCGCGCCCGCCGTCCGCCGCCTCGCCGAGGCGCTGCGCGCCCGGCGGCCCGGAAGGTGCCGCCTCGTCGCCCACCACGTCGGCAGCGATTCCGCGGAGGCCGACCGGCGCATCGCGGCGGAACGGCTCGAGAGTCTGCGGGCCGCGCTGATCGCCGCCGGGGCGGACCTCGCCGGCACCGAGCTGGTCGCCTCCGGCCGGGCCGAAGCCGTCTCCGCTCCCGACCGCCCGTGGACTCCGCTTCAGGTCCGCCTGAACAACAGAATCGATCTGGTCGTCACCGAGCCGGATGGCGGAGGCCCGCCCCGATGACTCGCTACGTCTACTGGTTCGGGGACGGAAAGGCCGACGGCAGCGCCTCGATGAAGGACCTGCTCGGAGGGAAGGGGGCCGGCCTGGCCGAGATGACGAACATCGGCGTGCCGGTCCCGCCGGGCTTCACGATCTCGACCGAGGCCTGCCTGCACTACTACCATCACGGTGAAACCTTCCCGGACGATCTGCGCGAGCAGGGGCGCGAGGGTCTGGAGCGCGTCGAGAAGTCGACCGGGAGGAAGTTCGGCGACACGAAGCGGCCGCTGCTCGTGTCGGTACGCTCGGGCGCGCGCGCTTCGATGCCCGGCATGATGGACACGATCCTGAACCTCGGGCTGAACGACCGGACCGTCGAGGCGCTCGCCACCAGCTCCGGCGACGAGCGTTTCGCCCGGGACTCCTACCGCCGGTTCATCCAGATGTACTCCGACGTCGTGCTCGGGATCGATCGCGGGACGTTCGAGCAGCGGCTCGAGGCGGCGCGCGAGCGGGCGGACGTGCAGAACGATTCCGAGATTCCCGCCGGCGCTCTGCGCGAGCTCGTCCGCGAGTATCAGCAGATCGTGCTCGAGGAGCGGTCCAGCCCATTCCCGCAGGAGGTCGAGGCCCAGCTCTGGGGCGCCGTCGGCGCCGTCTTCCGCTCCTGGAACAATCCCCGCGCCGTCACCTACCGGCGCCTCAACGGCATCCCGGACGAATGGGGCACCGCGGTCAACGTCCAGTCGATGGTGTTCGGCAACATGGGCGACGACTCGGGGACCGGCGTCGCGTTCACGCGCAATCCCTCGACCGGCGAGAAGGCGTTCTACGGCGAATACCTCCCGAACGCGCAGGGCGAGGACGTGGTGGCCGGCATCCGGACGCCGCACCCCATCTCGAAGGAACGCTCGGGAGGAGACGGAACCTCGCTCGAGGAGGCGATGCCGGTCGTCTACCGCCAGCTCGTCGACGTCTACCGGAAGCTCGAGGCGCATTACCGCGACATGCAGGACATCGAGTTCACGATCGAGGGGGGGAAGCTCTATCTGCTGCAGACGAGGACCGGTAAGCGGACCGGGTTCGCCGCGGTGAAGATCGTGAACGACATGGTCGACGAGGGGCTGATCGAGAGGGAGGAGGCGGTGCGGCGGGTGGAGGCGAACCAGCTCATTCAACTCCTGGCGCCGGTCTTCGATTCGGAAGCGAAACAGAAGGCGCTCGACCAGGGGCGGATGCTGGCGCGAGGCCTGGCGGCCGGACCCGGGGCGGCGAGCGGACGGACCGCGTTCAGCGCGGAGCACGCCGTCGAGATGGCGAAGGGCTCCGACCCCGTCGTCCTGGTCCGCATCGAGACTTCGCCCGAGGACATCGCCGGCATGCACGCCGCCGCCGGGATCCTCACCACGCGCGGAGGGCTCACCTCCCACGCCGCCGTGGTCGCCCGCGGCATGGGCAAGCCGTGCATCGTCGGATGCGGCTCGGTCCGGGTCGACTACGGCCGCGCGGAGCTCCGTTCGGAGAGGGGAGCCGTCCTGAAGGAAGGCGACTGGATCTCGATCGACGGCACCAGCGGTGAGGTCCTCAACGGCCGCGTCGAGACGAGACCCTCGGAGATCATCCAGGTCCTGCTCGAGCAGACCCTCGAGCCGGAGGCCTCGGAGGTGTTCGGTCATTTCTCGCGGCTTCTCGAGTGGGCGGACCAGATCCGAACGCTCGGCGTGCGGACCAACGCCGACACGCCGGCGGACGTGAGGGCGGCGGTCCGGTTCGGCGCCGAGGGAATCGGGCTCTGCCGCACCGAGCACATGTTCTTCCAGGAAGAGCGGATCCTCGCCGTGCGGGAGATGATCCTGGCCCGCAGCGCCGCGGGACGCCGCGAGGCGATTCTCCGCCTGCTCCCGTTCCAGCGCGAGGATTTCGCCGGGATCTTCCGCGAGCTGGACGGGCGTCCCGCCACGATCCGGCTTCTCGATCCGCCGCTGCACGAGTTCCTCCCCCACACCGAGGCTCAGATCTCGGCGCTCGCCCGCGACATGGGATGGGGATTCGTCGAGTTGCGGGCGAAGGTCCACCAGCTCACCGAAACGAACCCGATGCTCGGGCACCGCGGCTGCCGGCTCGCGATCACTTATCCCGAGATCTACGAGATGCAGGTGAAGGCGATCTTCGAAGCGGCGTGCGAGGTGAAGAAGGAAGGGATCGAGGCGCGGCCGGAAGTGATGATTCCGCTGGTCGGAACGACGGGCGAGCTGGCGATCCTGAAGGAGCTGGTGGAGAGGGCCGCAAGGGAGGCGATGGCGGAGGCCGGCGGGGAGGTTCCGGTCATCGTCGGCACGATGATCGAGATCCCGCGCGCGGCGCTGCTCGCCGACCGGATCGCGAAGCACGCGGCATTCTTCTCGTTCGGAACGAACGACCTGACGCAGATGGCCTTCGGATACTCGCGGGACGACGTCGGAACGTTCATGCCGGAGTACCTCGAGAAGAAGATCCTGCCGCGGGATCCGTTCGAATCGATCGACGAGGCCGGCGTCGGGGAGCTCGTGAAGCTGGGCACCGAGCGCGGCCGACGCGGCAATCCCGAGCTGAAGGTCGGAATCTGCGGCGAGCACGGAGGAGAGCCCGACTCGATCCGGTTCTTCCGCGGCTGCGGGCTCGATTACGTCTCGTGCTCACCCTACCGCGTCCCGGTGGCGCGTCTCGCGGCGGCTCAGGCCGAGCTCGATGCGCGGGAGAACGAGGCGTAGCGGGACCCGTCAGTCTTCGCTCGATACGCGCTCCCCGTCCTCGACCTTCCGCAGAACCCGCTCGAGCAGCGTCCAGAGCTGATCGAGCTTTTCCTCGATCCGGTCGAAGCGCGCCTCGAAGTCGGCATTCTCGATCTCTTCGATCAGATCGCGGAACTGCGGGTCCGACACCCCCGGCATCGGAGCAGCCACGGTGTCGTCCACTTCTTCCGACAGCGGATAGAGCGTCTCGATCACCTTCTCGAGCGAGCTCTGCGGCGCGATCAGCGGCACGACCTTCATGCCGGTCGCCGTCTCGAGCACCTCGATCAGCTCTCGATCGGTAGGATCGACCATCGCGACCTCGAGCTCCTCGCCCTGGACCCGGATCGGGATCGCACGGCATTCCCGGGCGATCCGCGCCGGCACCCGCCGCACGACCTTCTTCGGGATCTCGATGTGCAGCAGACTGATGCACGGCACGTCCATCTGTTTCGACAGAAATGCCGCCAGGACGTTCTCGTCGATGAACTTCAGATCGACCAGCGTCGAGCCGAACTTCTTCCCCGTCCTCTCCTGCTCGGCGAGCGCGATCTTCATCTGAACCTCGTCGATCAGGTTCGCCGCGAGCAACATGTCCCCGAGGTTCTTCCTGTCCATGCGGGGCCAATCTTAAGCGAAAAAAAACCCACCGACGAATCGGTGGGCCCTCACCGTCGGGGCCGCGCCCCGGATTCCTCGCGGCCTTCGCCTCAGTGCTTCCGAACCGCCTTCAGCCCGCCGATCACTCCCAGCAGCGACGAGATCGGCCGCAGTCCCAGCCTCCGCGCCGCACCGCGGGACACCTTCTGGCCGATTCGGAAGCGGATCATCTTTCTGATGAAGCTCCACATGAGCGATCTCCTTCCATCGCCGGAAAATTGCAATGGAAAGGCCAGCTCGCCCGCCGCCCAACCCGTTTCCGGATCGGCATTTGCGCCACGGCTCGGCTCGCCTCGGGCCTACTCCCCTTCCACCTCGGCCTTCAGCGTCCGCCCCATCAGCCGCTCGATCGCCGTCTGCGGCGCCTCCCCCTCGTGGAGGACCCGATCCATCTCGAGGGTGATCGGCATCTCGACGCCGAGCCTCCCGGCCAGATCGCGCGCCGAGCGGCACGTCTTCACCCCCTCGGCGACCAGACGCGTCTCGCGAAGGATCTCCTCCAACCGCCGGCCCCGGCCGAGCGCCACGCCGACGCTGCGGTTCCGGGAGAGCGAGCCCGTGCAGGTGAGCACCAGATCTCCCATGCCGGCGAGGCCGGCGAAGGTCTCGGGACGGCCGCCGAGGGCGACCCCGAGCCTGCGGATCTCGTGCAGCCCTCGCGTGATCAGCGCGGCCATCGTATTCGTTCCCAGGCCGAGACCTTCGACGACTCCGGCGGCGATCGCGACGACGTTCTTCAGCGATCCTCCGAGCTCGACGCCGACCACGTCGTCGGAGTGGTAGAGGCGGAAGGTTCCGCACGAGAGCTCGTGCTGGATCAGCTCGGCGAATCGAAGGTCAGTCGAGGCGACGACGGCTGCGGTCGGATCGCCGCGCGAGACCTCGAGAGCGAAGGTCGGACCGGACAGCACAGCGAAGGCGGCGAGCCGGTCTCCGAGGACCTCGCCGCTGATCTCCGAGATCCGCTCGAGCGAGTCGTTCTCGATTCCCTTGGTCCCCGACACGATCCGCACGGGTCCGTTCAGCGAAGGAGCGAGTCCGCCGAGGACGGCTCGGTAGTGGTGACTGGGGGTGACGACGAGCAGGGTCGAAGCGAACGCCGCGGCCTCGTCCAGCGAGCTGGTGACCCGCACGCTCGGAGGAAACTCGACGGAGGGAAGGTACACGGGGTTGCTTCGCGTGCGGCGGATCGCTTCGGCGACCTCGGGGTCGTGGGCCCAGAGGAGCACGTCGTGGCCGCAGCGGGCGGCGAGCTCGGCGAGGGCGGAGCCCCACGACCCCGCTCCGATGATCGAGATTCGCATCAGCGGGGAAACCTCGGCTCGCTTCCGGCGGCCAGCCGGGCGATGTTCGCGCGATGCCTGACGATGATCGCGAGGGCGATCACGATCGCGGCGAGGACGATCCAGAAAGTCTGCCGCTCGATGTAACGCAGCACCAGCGGCATCGCGGCGGCGGTCAGGATGGAGCCGAGTGACACCAGCCGCGTGGTCGCCGTCACCAGAACGAACAGAACGAGCACGATCGCCACGGCGCGCGGATCGATCGCGAGAAATACTCCCGCCGCGGTCGCCACTCCCTTCCCGCCGCGGAAGCGCAGCCAGACCGGGGCCATGTGGCCGAGCACCGCGGTGACCGCCGAAGCGGCGATCCAGAAGCTCGGCACCTCGAGCAGGCCGCCCCCCGGCGGCCAGAGCGGGCTCTCGACCATCAGCCGGGCGAGCATCACCGCTCCCCAGCCCTTCGCGGCGTCGAGGATGAGCGCGACCGCGCCGGGGCCCGTTCCGACGCTCCTCGCGACGTTGGTGGCGCCGACGTTGCCGCTCCCGACGTTCCGGATGTCTCCTCCCGAGACCGCCCGCGCCACCAGATAACTGAAGGGGATCGACCCGATGAGATAGCTGGCGAGCAGCAGAGCGGCCGGGAGCATCGGCTCCATTGTATCGAGTCGCGGCCGGAGGAGCCGCGCGCCCGGGCGACTCAGATCGCCTCGAACGCGCTCTCCAGATCGGCGATCAGGTCCTCGATGTCCTCGATGCCGACCGAGATCCGGACCAGCCCGGGCGTGATCCCGAGCCGCCGGCGGGTCTCCGGAGGAACCGATGCGTGAGTCATGGTCTCGGGATGCGAGATGAGCGATTCGACTCCGCCGAGCGATTCGGCCAGGGCACAGAGACGGACCCGGTTGAGAAAAGCCTCGGCCTTCTCCTTCGATCCGAGCTCGAACGAGATCATCCCTCCGAACCCGCGCATCTGCCTGCGCGCGAGCTCGTGCTGCGGGTGCGACGAGAGCCCGGGATAGAAGACCTTCTTCACCTTCGAATGATTCGCGAGGTACTGCGCCATCGCCATCCCGTTCGCGTTGTGGCGTTCCATCCGGACGGCGAGCGTCCTGATCCCGCGCAGGACCAGGAACGAATCGAACGGCGAGAGGATCCCGCCCATCGCATTCTGGAGGAAGCCGATCCGCTCTCCGAGCTCCGCGGAGCCGCTGATCACCGCTCCGCCGACCGAGTCGGAGTGCCCGTTCAGATACTTGGTCGTCGAGTGGACGACGACGTGGGCGCCGAGCTCGAGCGGCCGCTGCAGCGCCGGCGACGCGAAGGTGTTGTCCACCACCACCATCACTTCGCGCCCCGAGACGATCTCCGCGCAGCCCGCCAGGTCGGTGAGCGTCATCATCGGATTCGTCGGCGTCTCGAGGAAGAGCATCCTGGTGGAGTCGCGCAGCGCACCCCGCACCGCGTCGAGGCTCGAGGTGTCGACGTACGCGAACTCGATTCCGTACTTCTCGAGCACGTGATGGAAAAGCCGGAACGTCCCGCCGTACATGTTCTCGGCGGCGACGACGTGATCGCCCTGCCGGAGCACCGCCATCAAGGTGGTGATCGCCGCCATCCCGGAGGCGAAGCAGTGCGCAGCGGCGCCGCGCTCGAGCGCCGCGAGGCTCGCCTCGAGCGCCGCCCGCGTCGGATTCCCCGTCCGGGCGTACTCGTATCCCTTGTGCCTGCCGAGCTGCGGCTGCACGTACGTCGAGGTCTGGAAGATCGGGAACGTGACCGCCCCCGTCTCGGGCTCCGGCTCCTGCCCCGCGTGAATGCATTCGGTCGAGAAACCCATCGTCGATCCTTCCCTCGATGCCGCTCAGCGCCGCCACTTCGAGTAGATGCCCTTCGAGAGATAACGCTCGGCGCTGTCGGGAATCATCGTCACCACCCGCCCCCCCGCTCCGAGACGCTGCGCCACCTCCACCGCGGCGAACACGTTCGCCCCCGCCGAGGAGCCCGCGAGAATCCCCTCCTCCCTCGCGAGCCGCCCCACCATCGGAAACGCCTCCTCGTCCCGCACCGTCACGATCCGGTCCGCCAGATCCAGATCGAGCACCTCCGGCACGAACGACGCGCCGATCCCCTCCACTTCGTGCGGGCCCGACTCCCCACCCCCCAGCACCGACCCCTCCGGCTCGACCAGGATCGCCTCCAGATCCGGAAGCCGCTCCCTCAGATGACGTACCACGCCCGTGAACGTTCCTCCCGTCCCCGAGCCCATCACGAACGCGTCGATCCGCCCTTCCATCTGCTCGTAGATCTCCGGTCCCGTCGTCTCGTAGTGCGCGTCGGCGTTGAATCGATTGCGAAACTGCTGCGGGACGTACGAGCCGGGAATCTCCGAGGCGATCTGCTCCGCCCTCGCGATCGCCCCCTTCATCCCCTCGTCGTCGGGCGTGACCACGACCTCGCCGCCGAGAGCCCGCATCAGCTCCCTCTTCTCGACCGAGAACTTCTCCGGCACCACCAGGATGACGCGGTAGCCGAGCTGCACGCCGGCGAGCGCCAGGGCGATGCCGGTGTTTCCCGCGGTCGGCTCCACGATCGCCGCCCCGGGGCGCAGCAGCCCTTCCCTCTCCGCCGCGCGGATCATCCCGATGCCGATCCGGTCCTTGACCGACCCGCCGGGGCTCAGCGACTCGAGCTTGACGTACACCTCCGCCGCCCCCGGCCCGGGAATCCTCCGGAGGCGAACCATCGGAGTGTTGCCGATCAGGTCGAGAACGCTGGAGACGGGGCGGGACAACGGTCGGGTGCCCAAGGCTCGGCGATTCTAGGAACCGCGCCGGGGGGAGTCAACCGCCGGGCCGTTGCGGCCGGCCGGCCGCCGGGTTCACCTGCGACGCACGACTGATGCCGAAAAAAAAGCAGGAGCCCCGTAGAGGGCTCCTGCTTTCCTGAAAGCGCTGCGGAGTACGTACGGATCAGGCGTAAGCTCTCGGCTGGGAGCGGCGCTGGTTGTAGCAATCGCGGCAGTAGACGGGCTTGCCGCTCACCGGAGTGAAGGGGACCTCGGTCGTCACGCCGCAGTTGTCGCAGGTGACCGAGACCATCTGGCGGCCACCGCCGCCGTTTCCCGCGCCGTCGCGCGAGGTCTTGCGCTTGTCGCGGCAGCCCTTGCATCGTTTCGGCTCGTTGGTGAATCCCCGCTCGGCATAGAATGCCTGCTCGCTCTTCGAGAAGAGGAATTCTCCCCCGCATTCCACGCAGTTGAGAGTCTTGTCAGCGAAAGTCTCCATGGAAATCGAGTCTCCTACATCAGAAAAAGAAAATGAGTTCAAATGCCGCAGCCTCGTGCGCGAGCGGGGTGCCGCGACTGATTCGCCCCGCATGGGATGGTTGGGCCGTCTGAGATACCGATCAGTCCTCCTTCCGATACACGAGTCGAGTCCGCGGAGCTGCAGATGCCTGGCTTGTGGATTGTCGATTCGCTGTAAGTTCGCCTTTTAGCATAACGATGGGGCCGAACGCAACGAATGATCCGCTTTCGGGAATAAAGATGGATTCCCTCGATTCGACCTCCGTCACCCCCCACAGGATCCGGATCGGACCGGCCGGCTGGAGCTACAAAGACTGGGAGGGAATCGTCTATCCGGCGGCTCCGGGGCGCCGCTTCGACCCTCTCGCCTTCCTGGCCGATTCGTTCGACACGATCGAGGTCAATTCATCGTTCTACCGCATCCCCCCGCCCGGCCACGCGGCGAGCTGGGTCCGCCGGACTGCCGCCAACCCCGAGTTCCGCTTCGCGGCGAAGCTCTGGCGCGGGTTCACGCACCAGACCGACGCCGCCGCCGGCGACGCCGACGCCTTCCGCCGCTTCCTCGCCCCCCTCGCCGAGAGCGGCCGGCTCGGCGCTCTGCTCATCCAGTTCCCCTGGAGCTTCAAGGACTCCCCCGAATCGCGCCTCCGGCTCGAGCGTCTGTTCGAGGCCTTTCGCGACTATCCCGCCGTCGTCGAGTTCCGGCACGGCAGCTTTCAGCAGGAGGAGATCTTCGAGCTCCTGGCCGCGCACCGGGTCGGATTCGCCAACATCGACCAGCCGCTGTTCGGCGACTCGGTGCGCCCTGCCGCCGTCGCCACCGCTCCCCTCGCGTACATCCGCCTGCACGGGCGGAATTACGCGAAGTGGTTCGAGCACGAGGAGTCGTGGGAGCGCTACGACTATCTCTACACGAAGGAGGAGCTGGCGCCGTGGGTGGAGCGGGCGCGCGCGCTGGCGGCGGAGCACGAGGTCTACGTCATTACGAATAACCACTTTCGCGGTCAGGCGATCGTCAACGCACTCGATCTGCAGCGCGAGCTCGGGCAGCCGGCCGAAGCGTGGCAAACCTTGCAGGCCGCCTGGCCCGACCGCTTCCGCGAAAAGGAGTAACATCGTCGGTCCCGGCGGGAGATCCCGTCCGGAATTCGTGCGCCGCGGGCTGCGGCGCGGTCGCGATCGACCAGGACGCCGACGAGCATGAACTCAGACCCGCTCCGCAAGGGAGACGCCTCCGGGATGCTGTTCGACCACTATCAGGTCGAGAAGACCCTCGGGACGGGCGCGATGGGGGTGGTCTACCTGGCGCGCGACCTCCGGATCGGGAGGAAGGTCGCGCTCAAGACGATCCCGCGAGGACCGCGCCACTTCGAGTCGGCCGAGGCGGAGCAGGAGTTCTTCGACCGGTTCCGGCGCGAGGCCGAGCTCTGCGGATCGCTGATCCATACGAACATCATCACGCTGTACGAGGTCGGCTGGGAAGAGCGGCGCATCAGCTATCTCGCCATGGAGTACATCGAAGGCGAGTCGCTGATGTCGCTGATGAACCGGGAGCAGACGCTGAGCCTGGAGGCGTCGCTCAAGATCGTCGACGACATGTTGCAGGGACTCGCCTACGCCCACGCGCGCAACGTGGTGCATCGCGACATCAAGCCTGCGAACGTCCTGATCTCGGTCACCGGCGATGCGAAGCTCGCCGACTTCGGTGTCGCGCGCTACGCCCGCTCGGTCGGAAAGACGACCCTGACCGACGTGGGACAGATCATCGGCACGCCCTACTACATGTCGCCGGAGGTCATCGCCGGCAAGCCGGTCGACGGGCAGGCGGACCTGTTCTCGGTCGGCGTGGTGCTGTACGAGATGCTGTCGGGACAGAAGCCGTTCGCCGGGACGGACCTGATGGACGTGCTCTACAACATCGTCAACGCGCCCGCTCCCGACGTGCAGTTCGTCAGGCCGGATCTGCCTCGATGGGTCGGCGCGCTCATCCGGCGGCTCCTCTCCAAGAACCCGGCGGATCGCTACCTCTCGGCCGCAGCGGCGAGCCGCGAGCTCCGCAGGCTCGTCGGCGACCAGAGCGACACCAACCCGCTGCTCAAGTTCGGCCGACGGATCCCCGTGGTCTCGAACCTCACGCCCGAAGAGACCCCGACCACCCCGATCCTGCTCGACAGCGCGGCGCGGCGAAGCCTTCGCCGCCTCAACCGCACCATCCCGACGATGATCGGCGTCGGGGTCATCGCCGCCCTGAGCGTCCCACTGCTCCTCGCGGTCGGCTTCATGCAGCGCGAGGTGAGGAACGATCAGGCCGCCGTCGTCGCCGCTCCCTCCCCCGACGAGGTCCGCGCCAAGGAAGCGGCGCTTCGCGAAGCCCGCCTCCTCTACGAAGCCGGCATGTTCGAGGAGAGCCTCCGGCACTACCGCGCCTATCTCGAACGCTATCCCTGGAGCGAGGTCGCCCTCGCCGGGGAGCGCGAGGCCTTCGCCGCCGTCGAGAAGATCGAGGCGGACCAGGCTCACGACCTCGCCGAGAAAGAGCGCCGCTGGGAGGAGATCCAGCGTCGCCGCGGCGCCCAGCGCTCCTCCGGCCCGAATGCCGGCGGCTCATCCGTCCCTCCCGTCTCCTCTCCCCCCGCCACCGTCTCCGCCGAGCCCGACCTCGCCGAAACCTCCCCCCCGAAAAAGCCCTTCTGGAGCCGCATCTTCCGCCGCCCTCCCCCGGCCGAAGGCCAGGGACAGTAGCTCTCCGGCGCCGGAATCCCGGACTCCTGCCCGTCCCTCTCATCTCGCTCGCGAAACGGCGGATTGAGAATGCCGCCGCCAGCATGCAGAATACGCACGACCGTCGAAGCATCGCTCATTCATCCCCAGGCCGCCTCAGACGCCCGGGACGCTCCAGACGCCCCCAGACGCCCCATGCGCCGTATCGTCGGAACCGCAGGACACATCGATCACGGCAAGACCTCGCTGGTCCGCGCCCTGACCGGCATCGACACCGACCGCCTTCCTGAAGAGAAGCGGCGCGGGATCACGATCGATCTCGGGTTCGCCTCGTGGATCGACGGCGATCTCCAGGTCGGGTTCATCGACGTTCCGGGACACGAGCGATTCGTCCGGAACATGCTGGCGGGAGTCGGAGGGATCGATGCCGCGCTGCTGGTCGTCGCGGCGGACGAGTCGATCAAGCCGCAGACGCGCGAGCACCTGGCGATCTGCCGGCTGCTGCGCATCCCGACTGGAGTGGTCGCCCTGACGAAGGCCGATCTGGTCGAGCGGGAGATCCTCGATCTGGTGCGGCTCGAGATCGAGGAGCTGGTGCGCGGGAGCTTTCTCGAGGGAAAGCCGGTGATCGCGACGAGCGCGGCGACTTCTGCGGGCGTCTCCGAGCTGAAGGAGGCGCTGCGGCGCGAGCTTTCCGGCGCCGCCCCGAAGCCGGTCGAGGGACGCGTGTTCCGCCTCCCGATCGATCGGGCATTCACCATGAGAGGCTTCGGATCGGTCGTCACCGGGACGACCGTGAGCGGCGCGATCGGCGAGGGAGAGGAGCTGGAGGTTCTGCCGGAACGGATCCGAACGCGCGCGCGCCACATCCAGGTCCACGGGACCCCGCGCGAGCGCGCGAGCGCGGGAGAGCGGACCTCGATCAATCTCGCCGACGTCCCGCTCGAGGCGCTTCGGCGCGGCCAGCATCTGGTCCCCCCGTTCACTCTCCGGCCGAGCAGCGTCGTCACCGTCGAGCTGGAGCTCCTGGGCGACGCTCCGGTCCTCGAGGATCAGACGCGCATCCGCTTCCACCACTTCTCGGCCGAGCTGCTCGGCAAGGTCCGCCTCATTGGACGAACGGCCGATCGGGTGCGACCCGGCTCGCGGGCGTGGGCCCAGATCCGGCTCGAAGCGCCGGTCGTGGCGGTCGCGGGCGACCGCTTCGTCATCCGGCGATACTCCCCCGCCGCGACGATTGGCGGCGGCGTCATTCTCGATCCTCATCTGCCGAAACTCGCGCGCGGAACGCGCGAAGAGATGCTCGAGCTCCTCCGCGGGGGAAGCGCAGCGGAGCGAGTGACGCTGCTCGCCCGCCTCGCCGGCGTCGAAGGGATCTCGCTCACCGAGCTGCAGGCGCGCAGCGGATCGACCATCGCCGCGCTCGAACGGCAGCTCGACCCGGTCCCGCCCGGCCTGCTCGATCTCGGACGCGGAGCCGGCAGGCGTCTGATCCACGAGGACGCAGTCCGGGACGTCCGCCGCCGCGCGATGGAGGTGATCGAAGCCTTTTTCCGGGAGAACCGCACCGCGCTCGGCATGCCGAAGGGGGCGTTCCTCCAGCGCCTCGGGCTGGCCCGCATCGACGCGGCGACCACGGCAGTGCTGCTCGAGGAGCTGGCGCGCGAGGGGATCGCCGCGATCGAGGGGGACCGCGTCCACGTCCCGGGGCGCTCCCGCGAGCTCGGCGGCGCCGAGGGCGATCTCGCCCGGATGATCGAAGCGCGATTCCGCGACGCCGGCCTCGCCCCCCCCTCCCTCTCCGAGCTCCGACGCTCGATTCCGCAGCGTCCGAAGACGATCGAAGGCGTCGTCGGATACCTCGCCAGGAGCGGCGTCCTCGTCCGCCTCGCCGAGAACGTCTATCTCCATCGCGACGTGATCGAGTCCGCGAAGGCGAAGCTCGCGAGCCACCGCGAGCGGACGGTCGACGTCGCCTTCTTCAAGGACCTCTACGGCATCTCCAGAAAGATCGTCATCCCTCTTCTCGAGCACTTCGACCGCGCCGGGATCACGAAGCGCGTCGGCGACCACCGCCGGATCGTATAGCCGGCGGAGTGGTGTCCTCGTAGTCCTCCGGGATTTCGAAGAAGGAGCGTGGAACGCGGCGCTTCTCGACGAGGATCAGCCGGCGCTCGCTCACCATGCCGCCCCCCTCCCAGGCGAGCTCGCTCCGGTCCCAGAGGGGGAAGCCCTCGATCTCGAACAACGCCTCCTCCGACTCGCGCATCACCCCCGCCCACGGTTCGCTGATCGGGCTCGATGCGACCCACATCCGGAGAAAGTGGGGCGCGACGATCGGCTCGAGCGAGGTCCAGACCACGCGGCGGTATCCGCCGAGCTCCATCACCCACTGCTCCGCGGGGTAGCCGGCGATCTCCATCGTCTCCTCGGTTTTCCGGACGGAGATGGGGGGAAGGTCGGAGGGAATGGGAGCGCGGAGCTGGCGCCGGCGCGCGCGAACGAGGTCGTCGAGGGCGAGCGTGCGGTGAGTCCCGGCGATCTGATCGACCCAGGTGACCGTCTGCGCTTCGAGATCGAACAGGCGCCAGCGGTCGAGCTCCTCGGTCGAGCGCACGCGGGAGCCGTGAACGAGAATCCGGTGGAGGACGGCGCGAGTCGGCGGGTGGGAGCTCTCGCGGATCGTGAGCACGGTGGCCTCGACCTGCGGAGCGCGGCGGGCCGGCGCGCCGGGCGGACGGCGGGCGACCGATCTCTCCGCCTCGCAGGCGACGGCGAGCAGGGGCGCGAAGGCCCAGGCGAGCCGCGCTAATCCTTCGCGTCGTACCAACTCGTTCCCCAGTTCGTCTCCACGCCGAGGGGTACGGCGAGCGGATGGACGGCCTCCATCGTCGCTCGCACGATCGTCTCGACCCGCTCGACGTCCTCCCGCGGCACTTCGAGCACGATCTCGTCATGGACCGTCAGAAGCATCTTCGCCTCGGGCGCTTCCGAGGAAAGGGCGCGGTCGAGGCCGATCATCGCCATCTTCAACAGATCCGCCGCCGTCCCCTGGATCGGAGCGTTCGTCGCCATCCGCTCCGCGTTCCCCCGTACCGTCCAGGAGCGGTTGTGGATCTCGGGGATGTACCGGACGCGGCCGAACATCGTGGTCACCTTCCCGGTGGCCCTCGCCTCCTCGAGCGTCCGATCGAGATACTCGCGGATGCGCGGATAGCGGGCGAAGTACGACTCGATGAACTCCTTCGCCTCGGTCTGGGAGATGGCCAGCTCGTGCGCCAGACGAAAGGCCGACATGCCGTAGAGGACGCCGAAGTTGATCGTCTTGGAGGCGCGGCGCTGCTCGGGCGTGACGTCGCGCTCGTCGCGGTTGAACACCTTCGCCGCGGTCGCGCGGTGGATGTCGGCCCCGCGACGGAACGCATCGATCAGGTCGGCGTCTTCCGTCATGTGGGCCAGCACCCGCAGCTCGATCTGCGAGTAGTCGGCGGCGAGCAGGACCTGACCCTCCTCGGCAATGAAGGCCCGCCGGATCTTCCGACCCGCCTCGGTCCGCACCGGGATGTTCTGCAGGTTCGGATCGGACGAGGAGAGCCGTCCGGTCGCCGCGACCGCCTGATTGAAGCTCGTGTGGACGCGGCCGTCCTCCGCGACGAGCTGCGGGAGGGCGTCGACGTAAGTCGATTTCAGCTTGTGGAGCTCGCGCTGCTCGAGGATCAGCCGCGGCACGGCGTAGCCGTGCGAGGCCAGCTCCCTGAGGACCTCGACGCCCGTCGAAGCGCTTCGGGTCTTCTGAGTTTTCTTCAGCGCCGGGTACTGGAGCTTCTCGAACAGGATCGTCGCGAGCTGCTGCGGCGAGTTGATGTTGAACTCCTCGCCCGCCTCGCGATGGATCTCGGCCTCGAGCCGGGCGAGCTGAGCGCCCATCTCGGCGGACATCTCCGCGAGCAGATCGACGTGGATGCGGATGCCATAGGCCTCCATCCTGGCGAGGACGGGGACGAGCGGGAGCTCGATCTCCTCGTAGATCCGGCGGAGAGCCGGATCGGCGTCGAGCTGCGGGCCGAGCTCGTTCCAGAGGCAGACGGCCATTTCGGCCTTCTCGCCGAGGTATTCGCATGCGGGACCTTCGAGGGTGAGGATGGAGATCGACTTGAAGAGCTCCTTGCGGGTGACGACGTCGCGGCGGAGGCGCTCGCGGGCGACGATCTCGAGGGTGTGGCCGTAGGCTCCCGGCTGGAGGATGTAGGAGGCGAGCATCGTGTCGTCGAAGCGGCGGGGGACGGGCCAGCCGGCCGCCGCGAGCTTGCGAATCTCGGCTTTCACGTCGTGAGCGAGGAAGGGGCGGTCGGACGCGAGAAGCCGGCGGACGGCGTCGCGCATCTCGGCGCTCGCTCCGAGCCGGTTGGCGAGCGGAGCGATCACGGCGCTCCCCGGATCGACCGCGAAGGTCGCGGCCTCGAGCTCGCCCCCCGTCCCGTCCGGCTCGACGTGAAGCGCGACGGCACGCGACGGATCGCCGAGCCGCCGCAGCAGCTCCTCGGCCGATCTCGCGATCGCGTACTCCCGCGCCGTTTCCAGCTTCTCCTGCGGCAGGTATTCCTGAAGCAGCGAATGGAACTCCAGCTTCGCGAACAGCTCGTGCAGCCGGCGGCGATCCGGCTCGCGCACCGCCAGGGCCTCGAGATCGACGTCGAGCCCGAGGTCGCACCGGATCCGCACGAGGTCGCGCGAGAGATACGCCGCCTCCCGGTGCTCGGCGAGCGCCTTCTTCTGCGACGGCTTCTTCACTTCGTCCAGCCGCGCGTACATCTCGTCGATCGATCCGAACTGCTCGATCAGAGCCTTCGCCGATTTCTCCCCGATCCCCGGCACGCCGGGAATGTTGTCGATCGCATCACCCCACAGGGCCATCACGTCGACCACCTTCTCCGGCGGCAGCCCGAACACTTCCTCGACTCCCTTCGCGTCGTACAGCACGTCCCGCCCCGTGTGATAGAACGAGATCCCCTCGCCGACGAGCTGGAAGAAGTCCTTGTCCGAGGTCGCGATCACGACGTCCCACCCGACGTCGCGCCCCACGCACGCCAGCGTCCCGATCACGTCGTCCGCCTCGTACTCCTCCATCTCGAGAATCGGGATCCCGAGTCCCTCGATCGCCTCCCGCACCAGCGGAATCTGGATCGACAGGTCGTCCGGCATCGGCTTGCGGTCTTTCTTGTAGTCGACGAACTGCTGATGCCGGAACGTCGGCGCCGCCAGATCGAACGCCACCGCCACCGCATCCGGCTTCTGCTCCTTCAGCAGCTTCCGCAGCATCTGGATGAACCCGTAGACCGCGTTCGTCGCCATGCCGGAGGAGGTCGTCAGTCCGCGGATCGCGTAGTACGAGCGATAGAGGTTGTTCGAGCCGTCGATCAGGAACAGGCGTCCGCGTCGAGTCGTCATCGCGCGCGATTGTATAGAAGTGATGAGCCGCGGGAGAGGAGCATGCAGGAAGCGACGGGCGCGCGGGCCGGCCTCACGGGACGATTCGGCACGGGAGGGAACCGGCCTCGGGCCGGCCGTCCTTCGCGGACGGCCGGCACGGCGCAGGCGCAATGCCCGCGCACGGCCCGATCAGTGCGACCGGCAGGAAAACAGGGCGGACCGCTGCGGCAGTCTGGAGGGCTGAGAAGAGGTAGAGAAGAAGAAACGTCCAAAATCGGTCCAATCATCTGTGCGGGACCGCAGCGGCCACTTGGCGCGAACGTTCAGGCTGGATTCGCGCGGTAGGGTCTCGAAACGATGAGTCGAGATCCATTCCATGATGTTCGAGGCCGGTGCACGAAACAGGCCAGAGACCCGCGCCCGAAGAGAGCCCGAAGGAGCCCCCGCGGTGGAGTTCTTGCCGCCGGTCCGGCGCAAACTTTACCGCCCTCCCGCCGCGCGATCTTCACCGGGATAGAATTCGAGGGTGAAGACCCGGCGGGACGCCCTCGATCTGCTCCACCGCTACACCGAGTCGGAGTCGCTCCGGAAGCACGCGCTCGCCGTGGAGCAGGCGATGCGCGCTTACGCCGATCGCTACGGTGAAGATCCGGAGCGGTGGGGGATCTGCGGCATGCTGCACGACTTCGATTACGAGAAACATCCGACGGCGGAGGAGCACCCGTGGGTCGGCTCGAGGATCCTCGAGCAGGAGGGATGGGACGAGGAGCTGCGCCGTGCGATCCTCGGCCATGCGACCTACACCGGGGTCCCGCGCGACACGATGATGGCGAAGGTGCTGTTCGCGTGCGACGAGCTGTGCGGGTTTCTCACCGCGTGCGCCCTGGTCCAGCCGGGCAGGTCGATCCACGAAGTGAAGGTGAGCAGCGTGAAGAAGAAGCTGAAGGACAAGGCGTTCGCGCGCACGGTCCTTCGCGACGACATCCATCAGGGCGTCGAGGAGCTCGGCGTTCCGCTCGACGAGCACATCGAGTTCGTGCTCGCCGCGATGCGCGAGCGCGCCGAAGACCTGGGGCTCGCCGGCGCGGGGTGAGCTCGACCCGGCTCCGGGCGCCGCGGAGCATCGAGCGAGATTCCTCAGTCGAGATTCAGGCGCCCGAGGATCGCGCGAAAGCACCGCGCGGTCCGGCGGTGCACTACAATGCCGCCCGCGCGAGGGGCGCAGAGGAGGAACACTCGTTGGATCGACTCGAGATCGCCACTCGGGCCGCGCGGATCGGGGCCGGAGTTCTGCTGAGTCACTGGCAGCAGCTCGGCAGGGAGCACGCCGACCTCAAGTCGCGGAACGACTGGGTCTCGCAGGCGGATCGGGAGAGCGAGGCGGCCATCGTCCGATTCCTCCACCAGACGTGCCCCGACGATGCGTGCATCGGGGAGGAAGGAGGGCGCACGACCGCCGGCTCCCGCTCCGAGGCGCGCCGGACCTGGATCATCGACCCGCTCGACGGGACTTCGAACTATCTGCAGCATTTCCCCTTCTGGAGCGTCTCGATCGCGCTGCGCGACGGCGACGAGACGGTCGTCGGCGTCA
>DATKCD010000105.1:0-21014 GCA_035544735.1 Thermoanaerobaculia bacterium | reverse complement strand
GGAGAACTTCGTCGAATACCTGAAGCAGAATCTCCTCACGCCGCGGGAGCAGACCGCGATCCGGGTCGACGAATGGGTGTACGGGCCGGGTGTGCCTTCGAACGCGCCCGTCGTTCAGTCGGAGCGGATCGCGCGCGCCCGAGCTCAGGCCGAGCAGTTCGTCTGGGGACGCCCGCCCTCCGAGCTCGAGACGGAAGAGTGGGGGACGCAGGAGTGGCTGCTGTTCTTCCGCGCGCTCCCGAAGCTCACCGCGTCGCAGATGGCGGATCTCGATCGCGAGTTCGACCTGACGCAGAGCGGGAACTCGGAGATCCTGTTCGCATGGCTGATGAAGGCGCTCGAGAGCGGCTACACGCCCGCGGACGAGGCGCTCGAGACGTTCCTCACATCGATGGGAAGGCGGAAGTTCCTAGAGCCGCTCTACAAGGAGCTCGCGAAGACTCCGGCCGGTCTCGAGCGAGCGCGGGAGATCTATTCCCGGGCCCGCCCCACCTACCACCCCGTCTCGCAGCAGACGATCGACGAGGTCCTCGGCTGGAAGGAAGAGAAGGCTGCCGCATAGGGGCGTTCGTGTGGTGGCGGGCGTCACGGGGCGCGGATGGCCGGAGCGTCGAAATCGGGGATGGCGGAACGGGCGGGGAAGAGCGAATGCAGAATGCAGAATGCAGAATGCAGAATAATGCAGAATGCAGAATGCAGAGTCCAGAAAGGGCTGGTGGCACGATCACCGCGAGGCGGAATGCCGTTTTGAGCCATTTCTGGATTCGACATTCTGCATTCTGCATTCTGCATTCGTCCTGACTGTCCAATTGGGTCCCGGATGCTCAACGATCCATGACCCGCCTCCTTCCCGGTCTTCTCGTCGTCATCGGGGTGACGCTCGCGTGTGGTGGCGGGCGTCTCGCCCGCCTCCGGGCGGGTGGTATCGGGGCAATGTTGAATGTTGAACGTTAATGTTGAAAAACGGCCCCGTGCGGGTGGCTGCCCCCTTCTCCGCGGCGCCGACACACGAAGCGCGGTCGTGTTCCGGGGAGAAGCGCCGGGGATGAGGAGCACAGCGAAGCCGCGAAGGTGTGGCTTCGAACCGGCACCCTCGCCGCGCCGCCGGGCCCCTCACCCTCGATCCCTCTCCCCGAAACACGATCTTGTTCTCAACGAAATCGCGCCGGGGAGAGGGACGCCGCCGCCCCGGCAGGGTGCCCGAGTGCCGGCAGGGAGGATGAAGAATCCACAGAGAACGTGTGGCACGATCACGGTAGCCCGGATGCCGCCATCGGCCGTTTCTGGATTCGACATTCTGCATTCTGCATTCTGCATTCGTCCTGACAGTCCGATTGGGTCCCGGATGCCCGAGCGCCGATGACCCGCCTCCTCCCCGGCCTTCTCGTCGTGATCGCGGTGACGCTCGCTGCCACGGTGCTGGCCGGCGTCATCGGCGCGTGGATGCTGCAGATCCAGGGGCTCGACTCGGCGGCGGCGAAGGGGAATCCGATCTCGCCGGTGACGGTCGCAATCGTTCTCGGTCTTCTCGTCGCATCCACGATCGCCCCTCGTCCCGCGCTGAAGCCGGGGTACGAGCTCGCGGTGAAGCACTTCCTCCGGGTCGGCATCGTCCTGGTCGGCATTCGACTCTCGCTCGTCGACGTGCTGCAGCTCGGCGCGATCGGGATCCCGTTCGTCGCGGCGATCATCGTTTCGGCGGTGCTCCTGGCGCGATGGGCGGCGCGCCGGCTGGGCGTTTCCGAGAAGCTCGGCCTGCTCACGGCGGCCGCCACCTCGATCTGCGGCGTGACCGCGGCGCTCGCGACCGCGCCCGCGATCGAGGCGGACGAGACCGAGGTGGCTTACGCGGTCGCGAACACGACGCTGTTCGGGATGGTGGCGATGCTGCTCTATCCATGGCTGGCGCACGCGGTGTTCGCGGGGCAGTCCGTCGGCGCGGGGCTTTTCCTCGGGACGTCGATCCACGACACCAGCCAGGTTCTCGGCGCGGCGCTCGCGTATCAGCAGATGTTCGCCGACGAGATCGCGTTCAAGGCGGCGACGGTGACGAAGCTGACGCGCAATCTCTTCATCATCGTCGTCGTGCCGCTCCTCGGGTGGATCGCGACGCGCCGGAGACCGGTTGGGAGTGGCGCGCCACGAGCGAGCCTTGCCTCGCTCGTCCCGCTCTTCGTCATCGGTTTCGTCGCGATGGCGGTGGTCCGCACGATCGGCGATCTCACGCTCGCGCGATCCGGCGTCGCGCTCGGAGTCGTCGACGGCGACGCCTGGCGCGCCGCCACGCGGTGGATCGGCGAAGTGGCCAGCGGATGGCTCCTCACCACGGCCATGGCCGCCGTCGGCCTCTCGACCCGCTTCGCCATGTTCCGCCGGCTCGGCGCGCGTCCACTCTGGCTCGGCGGCATCGTCGCGATCGCGGTCGGCGCATCGGGGATGGCGCTCGCCCTACTCGTGTCGCCCTGGGTGCAAACTTGCGGGTGATCGCGCCGGAATCGGGCCGATTTCTACCGGTCGCCTCGGGGCGAATTCAGAATGTCGCGGAGAATCGCGTCGAGATCGCCCTTCGGGCAAATGCAGAAGGCAAAATGCAAAATGCACAATCCAAAAAGGAGCCGACGAAGCTCGACCGTCGCCCGCCCGACCGATCGATGCCGGAGTCTCTGCGCTGAAACGGGCGTGATCACGGCGCCGCCTGCTTCTCTTCTTACATTTTGCATTGTGCATTTTGCATTGTGCATTTGGCCGAAGGCCGCAAGAACCGGCCCCTGGCCCGTTCCCGGACCGGCTACGGAATCTGCGGCTCGATGCCCATTTGCTGCCGACTCCTCACCCCTTCACCGCCCCCGCCGTCAGTCCCTCCACGATCTTTCTCTGGAACGACAGCACGACCGCGATCACCGGCAAGGTCGCCACCATCGCCGCGGCGAGGATCTCTCCCCACGGCACCTGATACTGGCCGCGGAACAGAGCGATGGCGACCGGCACGGTCTGCCGGTCGGCGCCGAGGGTGAACGAGAGGGCGAAGAGAAACTCGTTCCAGCAGTAGATGAAGGTCAGGATCGCCGTGGTGGCGATTCCGGGAGCGGCGACCGGCAGGATGATCCGCACCAGCATCTGCAGCGGACCGGCGCCGTCGACGAGAGCCGCCTCCTCGAGCTCGCCCGGAATCTGCCGGAAGAATCCGGCGAGGAGCCAGATCGCGAGCGGAAGAGCGAAGGTGAGGTAGGGGAGGACGAGGCCGGGGTAGGTGTTGATCAGACGGAGGGCGCGGAGCAGGAGGAAGAGCGGACTGACGATCGCGATCTGCGGGAAGACGGAGATGCCGAGGATGATGCCGAGGACGAGGGAGCGGCCGCGGAAGGGAAAGCGGGCGAGCGCCCAGGCGGCGGGAACGGCGAAGGCGATCGCGACGACGGTCGTGGAGAGGGCGACGACGATCGAGTTCCGCACCGGCGTCGCGAAGTCGCGGCTCTCGAACAGCGCGCGATAGTGCCCCGCCGTCAGGCGGCTGGGGAAGATCCCGCGGTCGAACAGCTCCGGCTCCGGCGTGAGCGAAGCGAGCAGGGCCCACGCCAGTGGAGCCGCGACCCACGCGAACAGCAGCACGGCTCCCGTCGCCCGAAGCGCGCGGCTTCTCATGCCGGCTCCTTCGCGAAGAGCCGGACCGAGACGGCGCCGATCGCCACCGTCATCACGAACAGCGCGACGGCGAGCGCCGAGCCGTATCCGAACCGCAGGTTCTGGAAGTACGCGTTGAAGGTGTAGAGCGCGATCGGCTCGGTCGCCGTCCCCGGACCGCCTCCGCTCAGCACGTAGATCAGATCGAACACGCGGAGCGCGTCGAGGCTCCGGAAGGCGATGGCGACGAGCAGCATCGGCCGGATCATCGGGAGGGTGATCGAGACGAGCCTCCGCCACGCTCCCGCGCCGTCGATCGCCGCCGCCTCCTCGACTTCGCGCGGGATCTGCTGCAGGCCGGCGAGCAGCAGCAGAGCCACGAACGGAGTCGTCTTCCAGACGTCGGCGAGAACGATGGGAACCCACGCGAGGACCTCGTGCGCGAACCAGACGACCGGCCGGGCGCCGCTCCGCTCCAGCATCAGCGCGACCGCTCCCGCCTCCGAGTCGAACAGGAACCTCCAGAGCATCGCGGCGACGACCGTCGGCAGGGCCCACGGCAGCAGGATCGCCGTCCGGAGCGCGCCGAGCCCCGCAATCCGGCGGTGCAGCAGGAGAGCGGCCGCGAGACCGAGCCCGACCTCGAGCGTCACGCTCGCCAGGGCGAACAGCAGCGTTCGCCCGATCGCTCCGAGAAACCTCCCGTCGCCGAGCATCTCGGCGTAATTTCCCAGGCCGACGAACGGGCGGCCGAGCCACGGCATCCGGAGATCGTGGCGATGGAGCGATTCCCAGAACGTCCAGACGAGCGGAAAGAGGGCGACGAGCGCGATCGTCCCGAGCGCCGGGGCGAGCCAGAGCAACGGCCGCCGCTTCAATGAGCTCCCCTTCGCTCCGCGAGACCGGCGCGCGCGAGGATCGCCTCGCACGCGCGGTTCGCCCGTACGAGCGCCTCGGCGCTCTCCCTCCGCCCCGCCAGCGCCCCGTGCAGCTCGATCTGAATCGCCTCCGACATCTCGCTCCAGACGGGCGTCACCGGCCTGGGCACGGCCGCGTCGAGGATCGCGCGGACGCGCGAGGAATCGGTGCCGAGGGCCGCGTCGAGCCGGGCCGAGCCGTAGAGTGAGGCTCGGGCGGGGTACTGCGAGGTCGCACCGGCACGCTCGAGCATCTGCTCCGGCGCGGTGAGGAAGGCGACGAGGCGCCACGCCGCGTCGGGCTGCGCGCTCCATCGATTGATGGCGAGCTGCGCTCCCCCGAGAGCGGCGGCGGGCCGCCCGCCGGGAGCGGCGGGAATCGGAGCGACCTCGAATCTCCCCGCCACGGCGGAATCGGCGGGATCGGAGAGGAGTCCCACGGCGTACGGCCAGTTCCGCATCATGGCGCTCGTCCCGTTCTGGAACGCGAAGCGCGTCTGCTCCTCCTGCCAGGTCAGCACCTCGCGCGGAGTGACGCCGCTCTCGATCAGCGAGCGGAGAAATTCGAGCGCGCGCCGGGCCGCCTCCGAATCGAGCGCCGGCCGTCCGTCCTCGTCGAGGATCGTCCCGCCGTGCGCCGTCAGGATCTCGAGGAACACCGTGATGAGCCCCTCGTAGCGCGCTCCCTGCCAGACGATGCCGTGGCGCGCCTCGCCGGAGGCGCGCGCGGCGCGCGCGAGACGCTCGAGCTCGCCGAGCGTCGACGGAGGGGAGGGCATCAGATCGCTCCGCCAGTAGAGCATTCCGGCGTCGAGGAACCACGGGACGGCGAAGAGCGATCCCCTCCAGCGATTCGCCGCGAGGGAGGCGTCGAACATGTCGGCCTCGTCGGGCGCGAAGCGGTCGAGCGGCAGGAGCCACCCTGCGGCGGCGAGCTCGGGGGTCCATACGACGTCGATCTGGAGCACGTCGGGCGAGCCGAGACGGGCGTTGAGCCATTGCACGTAGAGCTGATGGCGCTGGGTCGCGTCGTCGGGCGTCCGCTGGACGAGGACCCGCATGCCGGGGTGGAGCTGCTCGAAGCGGCGGAGCTGCCGCTCGAGGACTTCACCTTCGCGGCCGACGGCGCTCGCGGAGATGGTGATCCGGATCGCGTCGTCGGGAGAGCTGCATGAGGCGAGCAGGAGCGCCAGCGAAAGCGCAGCGAGTCGCATCGCGCCATTCTAGTGGACACTAGCGCCGCGAGCCGCAGCCCGGGCGCAGGCGGAGACGGAGCGGACTCACCCGGTATTGCGCATTCCGGCGGCGATGCCGTTGACGGTGACGACGAGCGCGTGGAAGAGCGAGGGATCGCGCCTGGTGCGGTACCGTCGCAGCAGCTCCGCCTGGACGAGGTTGATCGGATCGACGTACGGGTTGCGCACCTCGATCGAGCGGCGCAGCACGGGGTTCTCGGCGAGCAACTGCTCGTGCCCGCTGACACGGAGCGCGACGTCGATGGTCGCGGCGAGGCGGGCGCGCAGCGCCTCGCCGAGCGGGCCGAGCTCCGGAGGGACGAGCAGCTCGTCGTAGCGCGCGGCGATCGCCGGCTCGGCCTTCGCGAGCACCATTTCGATGAGATCGAGCGTCGAGCGGAAGAAGAGCCACTCCTTCGCCATGCGCCGCAGCGTCGCTTCGCTCCCGCGGTCGATCTGCGCGGCGAGAGCCTCGCCGACGCCGAGCCACGTCGGGAGCATCAGGCGCGTCTGCGTCCAGGCGAACTGCCACGGGATGGCGCGGAGGTCCTCGACCCCCCGCGTCCCTTTCTTCCGGCGCGCCGGCCGGCTTCCGATGTTGAGCTCCGCGATCTCCCCCTCCGGGGTCGCGGCGCGGAAGTAGGGGATGAACTCCGGAGTCTCGTAGACGACGCTCCGATAGGCGCGGCGCGAGCTTTCGGCCATCTCCTCCATGATCGCCCGCCACTCGGCCGGGGCGCGGGCGGCCGGAGCGAGCGTCGCTTCGAGCGTCGCGGTGGTGTAGACCTCGAGGTTCCTCTCGGCGACCCCCTCGAGCCCGAACTGAGCCTGGATCATCTCTCCCTGGACCGTGAGGCGGAGCCTTCCGTCGATGGAGCCGGGGGGCTGGGAGGCGATGGCGAGCCAGGTCGGCCCGCCCCCCCGTCCGACGGTTCCGCCGCGGCCGTGGAACAGCGTCAGTTCGACCGCAGCTTCCCGCGCCGCCGCCACCAGATCCTCCTGAGCCTCGAACAGACGCCAGGCGGCGGCGAGCCTTCCGCCGTCCTTCGCCGAGTCGGAGTAGCCGATCATCACCTCGTGGCTCTCCTTCGCGACGGCGCGATAGGCCGACATGGCGAACAGCTCGCGCATGACGCCTCCGGCCTTCGCGAGGTCTCCGACGGTCTCGAAGAGCGGCGAGATGCGGAGCGGAGGAGTGACGCCGGCGTCCTTCTGGAGTAGCGCGACGATGAGGACGTCGGCGGGAGTGGAGGCCATGGTGATGACGTAGGCGCCGAGGGACTCGCGCGGGATGGAAGCGATCGCGCGGAAGGTGTCGAGCACGTCGCGCTCGTCCTCCTCGAGCGCGATCTCGCGCGGGACGAGGGGGCCGCGGCTCGCGAGCCCGGCGAGGAGAAACTCGTGCTTCCGCTCCTCGGGCCACTCGGCGAACGCGCCGAGACCGAGCTCGCGGGTCACGGCGTCGAGAAGCGCCTCGTGGCGCGCGGCCTCCTGCCGGACGTCGAGCCGGACGAGGGGGAGTCCGAAGCAGGAGATCCTGCGGACGAGATCGAGGAGGCGTCCGTGCGCGATGAGCTCGTTGCCGCTCGCGACGAGAGATCGCCACGCGAGCATCGCGTCGCCCATCAGCTCGGAGGTCTCGCGATACGGCGGGGCGGCGAGATCGGCGGGCCGTCCGGCGAGGGTCGCCTCGATCTCCACCCGGGTCGCGACGAGGCGATCGCGCACCTCGCGCAGCAGCGCGCGGTACGGCTCGCGCGCGCCTCCCGTGCGCGCCCGCAGCTCCTCGCTCCCGTCCCGCAGCGAGAGCTCGTCCCGAAGCGACCTCACCTCCCGCTCGAACAGCTCCGCCGCCATCCAGCGCGAGAGAAGGCACGCCTCCCTCGTCACCTCCGGCGTCACGCTCGGATTCCCGTCGCGGTCCCCTCCGATCCACGATCCGAATCGCACCGGCATCGAATCGATCGGAAGCCCTTCCCCGGCGTGATGCTCGAGAGCGCGATCGAGCGTCCGGAGCAGCGATGGGACCGCCGCCCACAGCGTCTGCTCGAACACGTACAGCCCGCCACGCACCTCGTCGAGCGGCGTCGGGCGCTCGTGGCGGACCTCGTCGCTCTCCCAGACCGTGGTGATCAGGCGGCGCAGCTCCTGCCGGGCGGCCGCGGTCTCGTCCGGCGTCAGGTCCGGCCGGTCGAGCATCGCGAGCATCTCGGCGATCCGTCCGTGCAGATGGAGCAGGGTCCGCCTCGCGACCTCGGTCGGATGCGCCGTCAGCACCAGCTCGACCCGCACCGCGATCACCGCCTCGCGCAGCGCCTCCGCTCCGATCCCGGACGAGACCAGCCGCCCGAAGACCTCTTCGCACGAGCCCGGCTGCGGTCTCGCACCCTCGCGCCGGTACTCGCGCCGGCGCCGGACGCGGTGATGCTGCTCGGCGATGTTCGCGAGGTTCAGGAAGTGAGCGAACGCCCTCGCGATCGGGAGCGCGTCCTCCGACGGCATCTTCTCGAGGTAGCGGGCCAGCCGCTCGAAGTCCTCCCGGTTGCCGCGCCGTCCGCTCTTCGAGAGGGCGCGCACCAGCTCGACGCGCTCGTACAGCGCCTCCCCTTCGCGCCGGCGCAGCGTCTCGCCCAGCATCTCGCCGAGCAGGCGAACGTCGTCCCGCAGAGGCTGGTCCTTGTCGGGCATCGGACCCCGAGCATGCAGAATCGTCCCCCGTCTGGCAACCTGCATGCGGCGGATCCGACGATTCCACCACCCACACGGCGGGGGTGGCCGCTCACGCCGCCTGCGCCGCCGCGGCGGGCTGGCCGTATTTCTGCGTCGCCCACCCGACCACGGCTCCCAGTACGCTTCCGGGAAGCATGATCTCGAAGTAGTAATGCTCCCCCGTCTCCGACGGCATCGCCGCGACGGCGAACGCGAGGAGGAGCCCGACCGCGAAGCCGAACACGATTCCCGCCGGGACCGAATGCACCTTCCTGGCGAACCAGCCGGCGGCGACTCCGGCGATCATCCCCTTGAACGTCGACCCGATGACGATCCCGATGATGAAGGGACGGACCTCGGGCGTGAACCACGCGGTCAGCCCGTCGAAGACCCCGAGAATCCCTCCGAGCAGAAGTCCGAGCAGCGGCTTGTTCATCGATGTCTCTCCTTTTGCGAATAGGCGCGTTCGACGTTCTATTCAACGGGTGTCACGATTCCATTGCCTTCATCGGTCGATCCAGAGGAAGACGAGAAAACGGGCCATCAGATAGGCGGCGATGAGCGAGAGGAGGGTACGGTGTCGCGTGGCCCAGCGGGCGAGGCGCTCGAGGTGGGACTCGCGATGGGCGCTGACAGGGAGACCGTCGAGGAACCGGACGACGTCGTCGGCGAGCGTGCTGGCTCCGGGGTAGCGGCTCTCGGGTTGCGCGTGCATCGCCCTGCCGAGGATCGAGGCGAGCGGCGGGGGAGCGGGAGCTTCGCCGAGGAGGAACCGGAGGATCGCTCCGAGGGCGAAGACGTCGGATCGCTCGTCGACGAGGGAGATCTCGCCGCGTTCCTGCTCGGGCGCCATGTAACCCGGGGTGCCGACGACGGTGCCGTCGCGCGTCTGGTGCTCGTCGTGCGGGGGGGAGGGGGAGATCGTCTGGGGGGCGTCGCGCAGGAGCTTCGCGACGCCCCAGTCGACGACGAGCACTTCGCCGAACGGGCCGACCATGACGTTGCCCGGCTTGAGGTCGCGGTGGACCACGCCGTGAGCGTGGGCGAAGGCGACGGCTTCGCAGATGCGCACGAAGGCTCGGAGCGCCTCGGCACGGGTGGGGCCGGATTCCCGGAACTGCTCGAGCGTCGTCCCGCGCACGAGCTTCATGGCGTAGAAGACCCGGCCGTCGCGGAGGGAGCCGACGTCGTGGACGGGAATGATGCCGGGATGCTCGAGTGCGGCGACGATCTTCGCCTCACGGACCATCCGCGCAGCCGCTTCGGGGGTCGAGAGCTCGGGGCGGAGCACCTTGAGGGCGACCTCGCGGTCGAGCTCCTCGTCGTGCGCGATCCAGACCGTCCCCATGCCGCCGCGGGCGAGCTCCCGCACGGGTCGGTACTTCGTCCCGGCGAGATCAGGCTCGGTGCCGATCTGCTGGAGCCGTCCGACCGTTTCATCGGAGAGCCACATCACGTTCGTCCGAATAGCGCTCGGGCCTCGGCGCGGAACTCCTGCTCGCTCGCCGTCGCCTCGCGCAGCGTCTCGAGCGCCGTCTCGCGAAATCGGCGCCGCATCGCGGAGAGGTGGTTCGTGATGGTCGTCTCCGGGACGCCGAACCTCTCGGCGAGGTCGGCATACGACAGCCGCTCCCCCTCGGAGCGGTCGACGTCGTAGGCGTGGAAGACCTCGAATGCGGTCTGCCGCCCCCGTTCCGACGACTCGGCCCGCAGCCGCTCGATCGCGATCGAGAACAGGCTCCGGACCCATTCGCGGTAGAGCATCTCGTCGGGAGGGAGCGAGGTGTCGACCGCCTGTCGTGCGAGCTCCCGCTCGGCCTCGTCGAAGGCGAGCGCGCGCTGCGACCCTCCGCGCTTGAGCCTCGAGGAGGACTTCGTCTCGTTCGCGAGGTAGCGGTCGAACAGCAGCCGGATCCACGTCCGGAAACTCGCCTGCGACGGATCGTAGGCCTCGAGCGCCTCCTTCCCGATCGCGTGGGCGAAGAATCCCTGGACCAGGTCCTTCGCGTCCTCGTTGCCGCGGTTCCAGCGGATCCGGACGTGTTTGTAGAGCGGCTTCCAGTAGAGCGAGGCGAGCGCGTCGATCGCGCGGTCCCGTTCAGAAGCGTCGCCGCCGCGCAGCCCGGCGACGATCGTCGCGCGGGTCGGAGGGAATCGTCCGGCGGTACCGCCGATGCCGGTGTCGGGGTCGAATGGCATGACCGATCGGCGAATTATATGATCCGGAATCGGTTTGGGGTGTACCGACCAGGGAGGCCACGCACGATGATCGGACGAATCGCTTCCATTCTCCTCGCGCTGCTCGCTCTCGCGTGCAGCGCTCAGACCGGCGCGCCGATCGCGCCGGTGGTCGCTTCGGCGCCCGTGATCGTCCCCGAGGAGCGGCTGCGGCCGCCGATCCTCCACGGCCCGCCGAAGAACGTCATCCTCGTCATCGGTGACGGAGTGGGGATCGCGCACGTGACCGCCGCCCGCATGCTCCGCGCCGGGGAGTTCCGGATGGGAACCATGCCGGTGGCCGGTCTGGTCTCGACCGCCTCGGCCGACTCGATCATCACCGACTCGGCGGCGGCGGCGACGGCGATGGCCACCGGGGTGAAGGCCGACAACCGCGCGATCTCCGTCGATCCCGAGGGAGTGGCTCATCGGACCGTCCTCGAGCTCGCGGAACAGCGGGGCAAATCGACGGGCCTTCTCACGACGACGGGATTCTGGGATGCGACTCCGGCGGCGTTCGCCGCCCACGTGAAGGACCGCGGCGAGGCACACGAGATCGGCATGCAGATGCTCGATCAGGGCATCGAGATCATCGCGAGCACCGGCGTGGAAGTCTTCGGAGTCGACGACGTTCCGCCGCTCGAGCAGGTGGCGGCCTCCGCGGGATACGAGCTCGCGAGCTCCCTCGAGGAGATCGATCGCTCGGGCGACAGACCGGTCCTCGCGATCTTCCCCTCGCAGCCCAACGACCTCGACGCCGCCGAGGCGCCGCTGCCGCTGCTCGCCGAAGCGGCCCTGCGGAAGCTCGCGAGCGATCCCGACGGATTCTTCCTCATGATCGAGCACGAGGGGACCGACACCGCCAGCCACTACCATGCGAACGACGACGTGATCCGGAGCCTCCACTCCCTCGACGAGGCGGTCGGGGTGGCGCTCGCATTCGCCTCGCGCGACGGGAATACGCTGGTTCTGGTCACCGGCGACCACGAGACGGGCGGACTGAGCCTCTTGTCGACCCCCGACGGGAGCCTGGTTCTGAACTGGTCGACCGGCGGGCACAGCGCCGCGCTGATCCCGCTCTTCGCGTACGGACCGGGGGCGGAGGCGTTTTCGGGCGTGTACGAGAACACCGAGATCGGCCGGAGGCTCCTCGCGATCGTCTCGTCGGGGGCGGGGGTCCGTTGACGCGCCGGCCGCTCGCGCGCTGCGCGCCCACGGCCCCGTTCGCTTGAGAGGCCCGCGGTCAGGCGTTATCCTCTCGCTCTCCGAGTAGTCCCGAGCAGTCCCGAGAAGTCCCGAGCAGTCCCGAGAAGTCCCGAGCAGTCCAACAACGTGGCCCCGTACCATTGCCTGAGGGGAGCGACCTCGAACATGCAGTTTTCGGTGGAGTGGATCCCGCTCGTCGACGAGGGAGGGCGGCGCATCACGCCCGCGCCGAGGAGCGAGACGATCGAAGCGGCCCGTCTGGAGGACCTGATCCTCTCGATCGCTTCGACCGACGGGTGGCAGATGGTCGGGGAGGCATCGATCTACCACGGCAACCAGGCGATGCTGACGATCCGGAAGGGGCAGGCGCTGACGGCGGTCCAGGTCACGGCCGATCCATTCTGGCGGCGTCCCGCCTGAGCGCGATTCCGCGCCGCCGCTCGCGGCGAGACTTCAGCCCGGGCCTTCCAGCGGTGCGTCGGCGGCCGGGTACGACCCGAGGATCCGGAGGCTCTCGGCCATCTCGTCGAGATGAGCGAGCGCCCGGTCGACCGGCTCGTCTCCCCTCCTGCCCGACACGTCGAGATGGAACGAGTACTCCCACGGCCGTCCCTCGATCGGACGCGATTCGATCTTCGACAGATTCACGTCCCGAAGCGCGAACGCGGCCAGGGCGCGGAACAGCGCCCCGGCCCGGTCGGGGGTCCGGAAGACGACCGAGGTCTTCCATCGCGGCCACGTTCCCTCCTGATGTCCGGCGACGCGGTCGGGAGGGGTGAGCAGGAGAAAGCGCGTGTAGTTGCGCTTGTGATCCTCGATGCTTTCGGCCACGACGACGCCGCCGTGGATGGCGGCGGCCGCGGGGCCGGCGATCGCCGCCTCGCCGGTGTCACCGCGCTCGAGCACCAGCGCCACGCTTCCGGCGGTGTCCCAGGCGGCGACGGGCTCGATCGCCGGGTGCGCCGCGAGGAAGCGCTGGCATTGCGCGAGAGCGACGGGATGGGAGTGAACGCGCCGCACCGCGGCGAGCTCGACCCCCGGAGGGACGATCACGTCGAGCCGGATCCGGACGTACGCTTCGCGCGCGATGGCGAGCCGATGCTCCTCGAGCAGGTCGTAGTTGCGGTGGACCGAGCCGGCGAGCGCGTTCTCGATCGGAAGCACGGCGCAGTCCGCCCGCCCCTCGGAGACCGAGGCGAAGGTCTGCTCGAACGAGCGGCAGGGAAGCGTCTCGACCGCCACTCCGAGAAGCCCTCGCGCCGCCTCCTCGCTGAACGCTCCCCGGTCTCCCTGAAACGCGACGCGGTGCATCGGAGGATGATAGCGCGACGGGGCGGAGTGATCCGGGCCCGGCCACATGAGCCCCGGCGACAGAATCTCCGGCCACGGAATCCCGGCAGGGGAGTGGTCGAGCGAATGAGGAACGGCCGGCGCGCTCCGGGGCATCGAACGCAAAAGCGAAATGCAGAATGCAGAATGCAGAATCCAGAATCCAGAAAGCGTGGGTGGCACGATCACCGTGAGGCGGAATGCCGCTTTGAGCCTTTTCTGGATTCGACATTCTGCATTCTGCATTCTGCATTCGTCCTGCAGTCCAGGCTCGGGGATGCCCGAGCGCCGATGAAACCGCGTCGAAATCGGCGACAGCGGAACGGGCGGGGAGAGAGGCAACGCAGAAACGCAGACCGGACGACGCCGCCGGCCGGCGCTCCTGTACACTTCGCGCGTGACTGACGCGAACGGATTCCGGCCGGCGGTCTGGCTTCCGGGAGCGCACCTGCAGACGGCATGGGGGCCGCTGTCGCGGCCGCGGCGCCTGGTCGCGTTTCGTCGCGAAGTCCTGCCGACGCCCGACGGCGACGAGCTGGTGCTCGATCATCTCGACGGCGCGCGTGCGGACGTCCGCGCGATCGTGCTGCACGGGCTCGAAGGGAGCTCGTATTCCGTCTACGTGCAGGGAGTGCTCCGCCTCCTGAGCGAGCGTGGGATCCCGGCGACGGTGATGAACTACCGCTCGTGCGCGCGCGAGCCGGAGCGCCTCAGGCGGATGATCCCGAATCGCACGCCGCGGCTCTATCACTCGGGCGAGACGGAGGACCTCGGGCTCCTCGTCGCCGAGCTCCGCAGGCGCGCTCCCGGCACGCGGCTCGGGGCGATCGGCGTCTCGATCGGGGGGAACATCCTGCTCAAATGGCTCGGCGAGCATCCGGAGCGGCGCGATCTCGCGGCGGGCGTCGCGATCTCGGCGCCGTTCGATCTCGATGCCGGCGGCCGGCACCTCGAACGGGGGCTCGGCCCGCTCTACGTCGGTCGATTCCTCCGGACGCTGAGGGCGAAGGCGGTGGAGGTGGCGCGGCGTCACGCTCTTCCGCGCGAGCGTCTCGACGTCGCGGCCGCGATCCGGGCGCGCTCGTTCCGGGAGTTCGACGACGCGGCGACGGGGCCTCTCCACGGCATGAGGGGCGCCGACGAGTATTACGCCACCTGCAGCTCGATCCATTACCTCGGGCGGATCACGACCCCGGCGCTCTGCATCAGCGCCGCCGACGACCCGTTTCTGCCGGCAGGGGTGCTCGAGCGCGTCCGCGCGACCGCATCCCCCGCACTCGAGCTGTGCGCCACCTCGATCGGCGGCCACGCCGGGTTCGTCTCGGGGGTTCCGTGGGCGTGCCGCTACTGGGCCGAGGAGCGCGCCGTCGAGTGGCTGGCCGGCCGATTGATGGTCGATGATTGACCGCTGCACTCCCGATTCGTGAGACGATCGCCCGGCGAAGATCACCGCATCCTTGGAGGACGAATGTCGACGACGACGCAGAACGAAGGGCTGCGCCCTCGGGAGATCTGGAAGGTCATCGGCGCATCCTCCGCCGGCACGATGATCGAGTGGTACGACTTCTACATCTTCGGAAGTCTCGCCGCGATCATGGCCGGCCTGTTCTTCCCGACGGAGAACCCGACGGCGGGGTTTCTGCTCACGCTCGCGACGTTCGCGACAGGCTTCGCGGTCCGGCCGTTCGGCGCGATCGTCTTCGGACGCATCGGCGATCTGGTCGGCCGCAAGTACGCCTTCCTCGTGACGCTCGTCATCATGGGAGGCGCGACGTTCATCATCGGGATCCTGCCGACGTACGAGCAGATCGGTATCGCCGCGCCCCTCATCCTGGTGCTGCTCCGGCTCCTCCAGGGCCTCGCCCTCGGCGGCGAGTACGGCGGCGCGGCCGTCTACGTCGCCGAGCACGTTCCCGACAGGCGCCGCGGCTTCTACACCAGCTTCATCCAGACCACCGCGACCCTCGGTCTCTTCGTCTCGCTCGGCGTCATCCTCGCCGTCCGCTCCTCCATGTCCGAGGAGGACTTCCGCACCTGGGGCTGGCGCATCCCCTTCCTCCTGTCGATCGTCCTGGTCGGCATGTCGCTCTACATCCGCCTGCGCCTCCGCGAGTCGCCCCTGTTCACCTCGCTCAAGCGGGCGGGCAAGACCTCGAAGAGTCCCCTCCGCGACAGCTTCGCATCGAAGCAGAATCTCAAGATCATCTTCCTCGTACTGTTCGGAGCCGCCGCCGGCCAGGCGGTGGTCTGGTACACGGGCCAGTTCTACGCCCTGTTCTTCCTGCAGAACGTGCTGAAGGTCGAGTTCGTGCTCGCGAACGTCATCGTCGCCGTCGCGCTCGCCCTCGGCACGCCGTTCTTCATCGTCTGCGGCGCCCTGTCCGACCGCATCGGGCGTAAGAAGATCATGATGGCCGGGAATCTGATCGCCGCCCTGACGTACTTTCCGATCTACAGGGCGATGACGGCGTTCTCCGATCCGGTGAATCCGGTGATGCTCACGCTGCTGGTCTTCATCCAGGTCCTCTTCGTCACCATGGTCTACGGGCCGATCGCCGCCTTCCTCGTCGAGGCCTTCCCGGCGAAGATCCGCTATACGTCACTCTCGCTCCCCTACCACATCGGGAACGGCTGGTTCGGCGGATTCACACCGCTCATCGCCACGGCCGTGGTCGCGAGGACCGGGAACATCTACGCCGGGCTCTGGTATCCGGTCGCGGTCGCTCTGCTGACGTTCGTCGTCGGATCGCTCTTCGTCCGCGAGAGCAAGGACGTCCGGATCTGGTCGGAGGTCGACGCGGGATCGGATGAGGGGAGCGCGCCCGCCCCCAGGGCGGGGTGAGGCAGCCTGCTATGCGGGGAACGTCGGACCGGCCGTGATGACGCGGGCGCAGTCGGCGCAGAGCGCGCCGGCGATCCAGACGCAGGCGGCGACGATCACGATCCAGGTCACGATCAGCGCGGCCCGCGCGAAGGGCGGCACGGGGAGCTCCACCACCGCGGTCCCGGCGAGGTAGTCGCCGATCCGCCTCCGCCGCGGGGAAAACAGCGCCACGAAGAACCCGATCAGGTAGAGCCCGATCCCGTCGACCAGCCGCATCACGTTCCGGATGGCCGAAGAGGCGAACTTTCCTCGCTCCCCCTCGAAGCGCACCTGCAGTCCCATCACTCCCTTACCGAGCGTCGTCCCCATCAGCGCTTCGAGAAGGAAATGGTAGAGAAGGATCACGACCGCCACACCGAGCCCGGCGAGGACTCCGCTCCAGACCGAGCGCGGAGCGGCGAGCGCGCCACGCTCGGCGCCGAGGGAGGCGACGCCGACCGAGAGAAGCGCGACGAGCAGGACGCGGTCGATCACCAGCGCGATCATCCGGTCGCCCACCGAGCCGGGGACCTCGATCGGTCCTCCGGGCCTCGGGGCGCGCGAGGGGGAGCCCGGCGTGATCCTTCCCCCCTCGGATCCCGCCGGGAGACTCTTCCCGCAGACGAAGCACTGCCGCTCTGCTCCCTCGTTCTTCGCACCACAGTTCGGACAGAACATCAGGCTGACTCCGCGATGACGGTCATTGTAGCCGGTCCGGGCGGAGATCGAAGCTCGGGGAGCGCGACGTGTAACGGCGCCGGAGGGTTCTGGCGCGCCCCGAGGGACTCGAACCCCCAACCGGCAGATCCGAAGTCTGCTGCTCTATCCATTGAGCTAGGGGCGCGGCCGCCGACATTCTACACGGTGGCCCGGCGGATCAGCGGCCGAGCCGGACCGTCAAACCCGCCGTCGCGACCACGTGCGTCGAGCCCGCGTCGAACGTGTTCTCGTACAGCGCCCCCGCCTGGAATCGGACGCCGAACCGCGCTCCGAAGAACATCCGCGCCCCGACACCCCCCTGCCAGGCCAGCCCCTTGTCGTCCACCGGCTGGCCGAATACCCCCTCCGTCTCGAGAAGAGCCAGACCGAACCCGGCGTACGCGAACGGATCGAGGCTCCCATACGAGCCGAAGTTGTAGAGGACGTTCCCCATCCAGGTGGACAGATCCGAATCGAGCGGCGCCTCGGCGATCTTGTACTCGATCTCGAAGCCGAACCGCGGCGTCGCCATGAACCCGCCGCGGATACCGAAGATCGCCTCGGTGTCGTCCCCGGCCGCCGAGTCGAGGGAAATGATCCCCCCGTCGATGCCGACCTCCAGGTCGCCCGGCGCGAGCTGCGCCCATGCCTGAGGGACCGCGAGAACCAGGAGAAGGACGACCCGGAAGACCACGCTGCGCTCGTTCACACCCACCTCCCGACACACAAGGTCGGCTCCAGTATAGCCGAGTGCGCCGGGGGGGCCTTCGGGCGGGGCGGGGCGCGCCCTTCGGGCAGGCCGGGAGAACGCCCTTCGGGCAGGCCGGGAGAACGCCCTTCGGACGAATGCAGAATGCAGAATGCAGAATGTCGAATCCAGAAAAGGCTCAAAACGGCATTCCGCCTTAGGGCGATCGTGCCACGCCCCCTTTCTGGCCTCTGCATTCTGCATTCTGCATTCTGCATTCGCTCTGCATTCTGCATGGCTTTGCATATTTCGCATTTTGCATACTGCATTTGGCCGGAGGCCTCGATTCGGCCGGAGACTGCCCCCCGCGGGGGAATTCCGCAGCCCGGCGAACGGTCTAGGTGCGGGATGAGCCAGCCTGCAGCGAACAAAGTCATCTATTCGATGGTCGGCGTGTCGAAGTACTACGACAAGAAGCCGGTCCTGAAGGACATCTATCTCTCCTATTTTTACGGGGCGAAGATCGGCGTGATCGGTCTCAACGGGTCGGGCAAGTCGTCGCTGCTTCGGATCCTCGCCGGGGCCGATCGGGATCACCTCGGCGAGACGGTCGTCTCGCCCGGATTCACGGTCGGATTCCTCGAGCAGGAGCCGCGGCTCGACGAGACGAAGACGGTGCGCGAGATCGTGGAGCAGGGGGCGCGGGAGACGGTCGATCTGCTCGCGGAGTTCGAGCGGATCAGCGAGCGATTCGCCGAGCCGATGTCGGACGAGGAGATGGAGAAGCTGCTCGAGCGGCAGGGGAAGGTGCAGGAGAAGCTC
Source organism: Thermoanaerobaculia bacterium (assembly GCA_035544735.1). GTDB lineage: Bacteria > Acidobacteriota > Thermoanaerobaculia > Gp7-AA8 > Gp7-AA8 > DATKCD01. The sequence continues at coordinate 2,708 of DATKCD010000105.1, read as the reverse complement.
GATGCGCTGGACGGATGGGATCTCGACGCGCGGCTCGACATGGCGATGGATGCGCTCCGCTGCCCGCCCGGGGAGACGGCGGTGAAGGTCCTCTCGGGGGGAGAGAAGCGGCGGGTGGCCCTCTGCAGGCTGCTCCTGCAGAAGCCCGACATCCTCCTTCTCGACGAGCCGACCAACCATCTCGATGCCGAGTCGGTCGGGTGGCTCGAGCGGCACCTGCAGCAGTACGAAGGGACGGTCATCGCCGTCACGCACGACCGCTACTTCCTCGACAACGTCGCGGGGTGGATCCTCGAGCTCGACCGCGGGCAGGGGATCCCGTATCAGGGGAACTACTCGTCGTGGCTCGAGCAGAAGAAGACGCGGCTCGAGCAGGAAGAGAAGACTGAGAGCGAGAGGCAGAGGACGCTCCAGCGCGAGCTCGAATGGATCCGGATGTCGCCGAAGGGGCGGCACGCCAAGGGGAAGGCTCGCATCAACGCCTACGAGGCTCTGCTCGAGCAGAACGGCAGTGAGGCGCTGGCGCGCGAGCTCGAGATCTACATTCCGCCCGGCCCGCGCCTGGGCGACGTCGTGATCGAGGCCGACGGGGTCGGCAAGGCCTACGGCGGCAATCTCCTGATGGACGATCTGAGCTTCCGCCTGCCGCCCGGCGGGATCGTCGGAGTGATCGGGCCGAACGGAGCGGGGAAGACCACGCTGTTCCGGATGATCACGGGAGAGGAGAAGCCCGACCGCGGCACGCTGCGCCTCGGCGAGACCGTCCGGCTCGCCCACGTCGACCAGTCGCGCGATGCGCTGCGCGCCGACGCCACGATCTGGGAGGAGATCTCGGGGGGGCAGGACGTCATCCGGCTCGGACCGCGCGAGATCAACTCGCGCGCCTGGGTCGCCCGGTTCAACTTCTCCGGGACCGACCAGCAGAAGAAGGTCGGATCACTCTCGGGAGGCGAGCGCAATCGCGTCCATCTCGCGAAGATGCTCCGGAGCGGCGCCAACGTCATCCTCCTCGACGAGCCGACCAACGACCTCGACGTCAACACCATGCGCGCCCTCGAGGAAGCCCTCGAGCGCTTCGCCGGTTGCGTCGTCGTCATCTCCCACGACCGCTGGTTCCTCGACCGCATCGCCACCCACATCCTCGCCTTCGAGGGGGACTCGAGAGCTACCTTCTTCGACGGGAACTATTCCGAGTACGAGGCCGACCGGCGCGCGCGGCTCGGCACCGACGCCGACCAGCCCCATCGGATCAAATACCGGCAGCTCACCCGGTAGAGCGAGGGCGTCGGGACGATTCGTCCGGTCCGTCCGCCCGCTCCCTCACTCGCGATTCAGCTTCTCCGCCTCCGGGGTGAGCGAGAGCTCGTGCGCAATCAGGCAAGGTAGGATGCCGCCATGGCGGAAAGCGGCGGATGGCTGCTCGGGCTGATGCTTCGCCTCGAGCGCGCGCTCGAGCGCCGGCGCCCGCCGCGCGGCATCGCCGGCACCGCCGCCTTCGTGCAGACGTACCGAGCCTTCGGAACCCGGTCGGTCCTGCACGCGAAGGGGAGGGTGCTCGGGGACCGCGGGCTGAGGCGAGCCGCCGACGGCGACTCGCGATGGGTGCACCTGAGGCAGACGTGGAAGCGAATCTTCACGCGTAAGATCGCGGGCGCGGCGCTTTTCGCGCGTTACGGCGAGATCACGGTCGCGGGATCGACCGACGACGAAGGGTACTTCCACCTCGAAGTGCCTGTCGCCGGATCGGTGCCGGACGACGGGTGGGTGGAGGTCGAGGTCGCTCTCGCCGAACGGCCCGACGTGCGGGCGAGCGCGCAGGTGCTCGTCCCGCCGCCCGATGCCGCCTTCGGCATCGTCAGCGACATCGACGACACCGTGATTCGCACCGACGCGACCAGCCTCTTCCGTATGCTGCGCGCCGTCCTCTTCGAGAATGCCCACGTTCGCCTCCCCTTCGAAGGGATCGCGGCGTTCTATCGCGCGCTCCACCACGGCCGGAATCATGGCCGGAATCCGATCTTCTACGTCTCGAGCGGCCCCTGGAACCTGTACGACCTGCTCGACCACCTCTTCGAGCTCCGCGGGATTCCTCCCGGTCCGGTCTTTCTGCAGGACTGGGGCTTCGACCGTGGAAAACTGATCGTCGCCCCGCACGACGAGCACAAACGGGAGCACATCGATACCGTCGTCCGGACGTATCCGTCCCTGCCGTTCCTGCTGATCGGCGACAGCGGCCAGCGCGATCCGGAGATCTATGCCGCGCTCGCCCGTCGCGATCCCGGTCGAATCCTCGCCGCCTATGTCCGCGACGTCGCGGGACGGCGCAGGCACGACGAGGTCGCGCGGCTCGCCGAAGCGCTCCGTCGCGACACCGGCGTCGACATGATCCTGGTCGGCGACACGATCGCCGCCGCGGAGCACGCTCTGAGCCAAGGATGGATCGCCCCCGACGATCTCCCGCGAATCCGAGGCGAGAAGGAAGAGGACGAGAAGGGGGGTGCGTCGCTGTGAGCGCGTCAGTGCGTCCCGTTCGGTTCGCTCCGCTTCCGTTCGATGTTTTCGACGAACTCGCGGATCGCCCGCTCCTGTGAGTTGCGGAGCGCTTCGGCCAGATCCCCGTTGATTCCCTTGACGATGTGGCGGATGAGCGAGCCCAGCTCGGCGACGTCGAACGGCTTGTGCAGCACTCCCGACACGATCTCCGTGTC
>DATKCD010000104.1:0-32541 GCA_035544735.1 Thermoanaerobaculia bacterium | reverse complement strand
GGGCTCTTCATCCGCATGTCGTGGCATGCAGCCGGCACGTACCGCATCGCCGACGGACGCGGCGGTGGCGGCGATGGCCAGCAGCGCTTCGCGCCCCTCAACAGCTGGCCCGACAACGCGAACCTCGACAAAGCGCGCCGGCTGCTCTGGCCGATCAAGAAGAAGTACGGCCGGAAGATCTCCTGGGCCGACCTGCTGGTCCTGGCCGGCAACGTCGCCATGGAGTCGATGGGGTTCAAGACGTTCGGCTTCGGCTTCGGCCGCCACGACACCTGGGAGCCCGAGGAGATCTTCTGGGGCCCTGAGGACACCTGGCTGGGAGACGCGCGCTACAGCGGCGACCGCGAGCTCACCGGTCCGTTCGGCGCCGTGCAGATGGGCCTGATCTACGTGAATCCCGAAGGTCCCGGCGGCAACCCGGATCCGAAGGCTGCCGCCCGGGACATTCGTGAGACCTTCGCCCGCATGGCGATGAACGACGAGGAGACGGTCGCGCTCATCGTGGGCGGCCACACGTTCGGCAAGTCCCATGGTGCCGCACCGGCGCCTGAGAACGTCGGCCCGGAACCCGAGGCCAACCCCCTCGAGGATCAGGGCCTCGGCTGGAACAACAAATACGGCAGCGGCAAGGGTCCCCACACGATCACGAGCGGCCTCGAGGGCGCCTGGACCAACGAGCCGACCAAGTGGGACAACGGGTTTCTCGAGAACCTGTACAGGTACGAGTGGGAGCTGACGGAGAGCCCCGCGGGTGCGAAGCAGTGGACTCCCAAAAATCCGGAGGCCAAAGGCACGGTGCCCGATGCGCACGACCCCTCGAAGCGGCACGCGCCGATGATGCTGACGACGGACCTGTCGCTGAAGGTGGATCCGATCTACGGGCCGATCGCGAAGCGCTTCCTCGAGAATCCGGACCAGCTCGCCGACGCGTTCGCAAGGGCGTGGTACAAGCTCCTTCACCGCGACATGGGCCCCCTTCCGCGCTACCTCGGTCCATGGGTTCCGGAGCCGCAGCTGTGGCAGGATCCCGTCCCCGAGGTCGATCATGATCTGATCGGGGAGCAGGACATCGCCGCCGTGAAGCGGAAGATCCTCGACTCGGGCCTGTCCATCCCGGAGCTCGTCTCCACGGCCTGGAATGCGGCGGCCAGCTTCCGCTCCACCGACAAGCGTGGCGGCGCGAACGGAGCGCGAATCCGCCTGGCGCCGCAGAAGGAGTGGGAGGCGAACGAACCGAAGCAACTGGCGAAGGTGCTGAAGACCCTCGAGAAGATCGAGAAGGACTTCAACGGCTCCCAGTCCGGCGGCAGGAAGGTCTCACTGGCCGACCTGATCATTCTCGGCGGATGCGCCGCCGTCGAGGAAGCGGCCAGGAAAGCCGGATACGAGATCACCGTCCCGTTCGCGCCGGGGCGCACGGACGCTTCCCAGGAGCAGACCGACGTCGACACGTTCGCATGTCTCGAGCCGGCCGCCGACGGGTTCCGCAACTACATGCGAGCGGGAGACCCGCTTTCGCCGGAGACGCGCCTGCTGGACCGGGCCAATCTGCTGAAGCTGACCGCGCCGGAGATGACGGTTCTCGTCGGCGGGATGCGCGTCCTGAACGCGAACTACAAGCAGTCGAAGCACGGTGTCTTCACCGACCGCTCCGAGACGCTGACGAACGACTTCTTCGTGAACCTGCTCGACATGAGGACGGCGTGGAGGCCATCCGCCTCGGAGGAGAACGTGTACGAGGGCCGCGATCGCGTCGCGGGCAAGCCGAGGTGGACCGCCACGGCCGCCGACCTCGTCTTCGGCGCGCACTCTCAGCTCCGGGCGCTGGCGGAGGTCTACGCGAGTGACGATGCGAAGGAGAAGTTCGTTCGTGACTTCGTGGCTGCCTGGAACAAGGTCATGAACCTCGATCGCTACGATCTTCTCGCTAAGGTCAACGGCGGGCGCCGGCGCGCTTTCGCGGCGCGCCGCTGAGCTCGCGACGAGTCCGCTGCGGCAGGGCGCGGGCAACCCCGGAGGTTGCCCGCGCTCTGCCATCCATGACCGACCCGCGCCTGCACGCTACGCCGCGAACGGCACCAGCCAGTGCTCCACCCGAGAGATTCGCTCCGCCGGCGCGCGCCTCGGACCTCGTGAGAGCGTGATCTCGGAACCTCGGATCCAGCGTCCGCCGGGCCGCCGGCGAGTGCGGCCATCGAGCCGACATGGATCACGACAAGTCACGGAGCGGTCGCCCAAAGACGCCAAGGCTGTCACGTCTCTTGCTAGAGCCTCGCAGACAGGTCGCGCGGCCGAAAGGATATTGCTTGTTCAAGAAATTCAGCGCGTTTCTCACGACGTCCAATGCGATGGCACTCGCGATCGGGGTGATCATCGGTGCCGCGGTCGGAAAGGTCGTTTCTTCGCTCGTCGACGACATGATCATGCCGGTAGTCGGCATGGTCCTTCCGGCCGGTGACTGGCGCGAAGCCAAAATCGTTCTGAAGACCGCGACCGATGCCTCCGGCAGGATCACCGAGAATGCGATTCGTTACGGAAACTTCATGGGTACGCTTCTCGAGTTCCTCATCATCGCGATCGTGGTCTTTCTCATCGTGCGCGCATTGTTGAAGCCTGCCGCCGCGACGCCGGTGAAACAATGCCCGGAGTGCCGCGAAGCCATTCCGGTCGACGCACGGCGCTGCCGCGCGTGCGCGACTGCCCTTTAGCGGCTGTATACTTCATCGCGCGCGGTCGACGCCGATGAGCGCAAGAGCGGTTCACAGGATCGTGGCAGGGCTTGGAGCCTTTTTTCTGCTGTGCGCCGCAGCGCTGCACAGCGTGGGATATCGGGGTGTCGTCGATGCACTCACCGGCCTGCCACCCGACTCCATTTTTCGGGGCGCGCTCCCAGGCATCTGGCTCTTCTTTTCCTGGCACCTCGTGGCGTTCGCGGTTGCCGTGGCCTGGGCAGCACTGCGTGGCCCGACCTCAGCCCGTCCTCTCGTGGTCTTCGCTGCGCTGGTTTGCGTGATCGATGCGCTTTTCGTCTTTTCCCTGGCGGGCGTGTTCATCGGCAGCGTCGTTCTCACGCTTGCTGCGATCTGCCTGGTTACCGGAGCCGCGAAATGGCCGGCCACATGACGAGCCGTCGGACGAGGGGTGGCGCCCGCCCGGGAGCTGGCGCGCCGCGGACTGATGCAACCTCGAAACGATTCGCGGCTCATGGGAGGTTCGACATGCGATCCACGGCGATCGTCGCCGCTCTCAGTCTGTGGGTAGTCAACCCGCTTCTCGTCGTCGCGCAGGACTCGCCCAGGGAGAGGCCCGCCGCGCCGGCCCGCCCGGAGGTGTTAGTCGTCGGCGTCTACCACATGTCCAACCCGAGCCGGGACGTCTTCAACATGGAGGCCGACGACGTTCTCGCGCCCAGGCGCCAGGCCGAGATCGCGGAAGTCATCGCGGTCCTCGAGAAGTTTCACCCCACGAAAATCGCGGTGGAAGCGCGGTTCAGCAGCGACGCCACCTCCCGGCGCTACGGCGAATACCTGGCCGGCAATCACGAGCTCACCCGTAACGAGACCGAGCAGATCGGCTTCCGCCTCGCCAAAAAGCTCGGCCACGAAACGGTTCACGCGGTGGACGTCACCGGCGAGTTCCCGTTCCCGCGCCTCGTCGACTACGCCAAAGCGCATGGCCGCACCGAAGAGTTCGACGCATTGATGGACGAGGTCGGTGCCAGAGTGAGAGCCACGAATGAGCATCTCGCCTCCCACACCGTGCTCGAGACGCTGCTCTTCATGAACTCCGACGACTCCGTCGCCGAGGATGTCGGCTTCTACTACCGATACGCACACTTCAGCGAGCCGTGGAATTGGGCCGGCGCCGACCTGGTCGCCGACTGGTTCCGGCGCAATATGCGGATCTACGCCAACGTCGTACGGCTGGCCGACTCTCCGGACGAGCGGGTGCTGGTCATCTTCGGTGCCGGACATCTGGGCTGGCTGCAACACAACTTCGCAGGCGACCCGGGCATCCGCTTGCGCAAGCTCGCCGAATTCACGAATTGACGCCGGCAGCCGGACGGAACCGGGGAGCTCAGGCGCCTTCGTTTCCTCGCGCCACGGATCTGCCGGCCGGGTACACTCCGCGGAAGGTGCGGCCGCAGTAGCGTGGCGGCGGGGCGGTCTTAGCCGTGGGGGCACACCTTTTCCCGACTCGGAGTGTCATCGGATGAAGAGTCGATTCTGTGGACCGCGTCCGCCGATGTCGAGGCGACGGGGCGCCGGCGGTAGAATCTTTCCATCATGAAGAGCTTTTTCGCCGCCGCCCTCCTTCTCGCCCTTCCCCTTTCGGCCGCCGCCCAGCAACCGGAGCCGCCCTTCTCGGTCGTCGAGGCGACGATCTCCGAGATGCAGGAGGCGCTGCGCACGGGGCGCGTGACCTCGCGCGATCTCGTGACGCAGTCGCTGATCCGGATCGCGCTCTACGAGGACAAGCTGAACGCCACGATGAGCGTGAACCCGCACGCGCTCGAGGAGGCGGACCGCCTCGACCGCGAGCGCGCCGCCGGAAAGGTCCGCGGGCCGCTCCACGGCATCCCCGTCGCGCTGAAGGACATCATCCACACGACCGACATGCCGACGACCGGCGGCGCGCTCGCGTTCGCCGGGCTCGTTCCGCCCTACGAGGCGACGCTCACCAGGAATCTCCGCGACGCGGGCGCGATCATCCTCGCGAAGACGGGCCTCACCGAGCTCGCGAACTGGATCGGGCGCGGCATGCCGACGAACTACAACTCCCTGCACGGCTACGGCTTCAATCCGTACGACCCGCGGCGCGATCCGCGGGAAGCGACGGGCGACGGCCGCCCCGTGCTCGCGACCGGCGGCTCGAGCTCGGGCGTCGGTACCGCCGCCAGCTTCTGGGCTGCGAACGTCGGCACCGAGACCTCCGGGTCGATCCTCAGCCCCGCCAGCGCGAACATGCTCGCCGGGATCAAGCCGACGGTGGGACGCGTCAGCCGCCACGGCATCATCCCGATCACCGCCGATCAGGACACCGCCGGACCGATGGCGCGCACCCTCACCGACGCCGCGATCGTGCTCGGCGTTCTCGAAGGAGATGAGCCCGATCCGAACGATTCCGCGACGACGCGCTGCGACCCCGTCGCCGACTACACCGTCTTTCTCCAGAAGGACGGACTGAAGGGGGCGCGCATCGGCATCCCCCGCGCGTTCTACTGGGACGAGTACACGCCGCCCGGCGAAGAGCGTCCCCGCGGAGGCCTCGGCGAAAGCCACCGCAAGGTGATGAACGACGCCGTCGCCGTGTTGAAGGCGCAGGGCGCGATCATCGTCGATCCCGTGAATCCTCCGAGCGTCGTCGATCAAGACCCGGACGAAAGCTACCTCCTCTGGGGCATCTGTACCTCCATGGATCAGGTGAAGGAGCGGAAGTGCTCGATCTCCTTCGGGTACGGGATGGAGCGCGACTTCAACGCGTGGCTCGAGTCGCTCGGCGACGCCGCGCCCGTGAAGACCCTCGCCGAGCTGCGCGCGTGGAACGAGCGGCACGAGAAGATGGGAACGCTGAAGTACGGACAGGCTCTGCTCGATTACTCCAGCGCGATGGACCAGGAGATCTTCCGCGAGCGGTACGAGCACGACCGCGCGCGGGACATCGAGCTCGCGGGCACGCGCGGGATCGACGCGGTCATGAAGGAGCACCGCCTCGACGCGCTCCTCTTCCCATCGAACTGGGGTGCGGCGATCGCGGCGCGTCCCGGCTATCCGTCGGTGATCGTTCCCTTCGGCACGATCCCGAACGCCCCGTCGACGCCGTATCCGGACGGATTCGACGCGAAACCCGCCCCGTTCGGCGTCACGTTCACGGGGACGGCTTGCAGCGAGCCGGGGCTGCTGCGGATCGCCTACGCGTTCGAGCAGGCGACCCGAAAGCGCGTGCCGCCGCCGTTGTTCCCGTGACGCATCCGCCTCGACCCTGAGCCGCCGCCCCTCCGGCGGCTCGAAGGCGAGCTGCACCGGAGAATCTGATGATCCGCACGGTTGATGTGGGATCGGCTCGGAGGGGAGCAGTCCGAGCGGCAATGGCGCGACGTCATCGGAGTGCTCCGCGTTTCCGGACCGGGAATGGACCGGAAGCATCTCGTGAGGGCTGCCGCCGAAGCGGGCGTATCGGACCTTCTCGATCGCGCATGGCTCGAAGCGGAGTCGCCCAGGTGAATGTTATAGATGATTACAGTGCTGTCCAAATTGACTCGCGCGCGAAAGAGTGGCGCCGAAGGCGCCGCGGCAAGTAGCCCCCGGGGCCAGCGCAACGCCGATCCTGACGAACCAGACTCGGGTTCAGCTACGACGAGCCTTTCTTGAAGCGCTTCGCGAACGACGATCCCCAACTCTCGGCTCGAGCGCGGATTCCAGGCCCTCCAGGTCGATCTGACCGATTCAATATCTCCTCACGCCGATCGACTCTACGGAGTCAGGGCAGCCTTCCGAGTTGGAGAACGCTCCCAGATTCGGCGGATCGAAGACGACGTTCGCGGCGGGGTTGTTGGTCACGACGTCAGCGAGGTCCTCCACCGAATAGGTTGTTCCCTCGAACCGGATGAGCTCGATGACTCCCGTGGTCGGACCCGGATTGACCGCCGTGTTCGACCGCAGGTCGAGGCAGAGAGTCGTTCCCGCCCCCGCCGTATCGGTGACGATCTCGGCGGCGGCACCGGATCCGACGTTCGTCAGGGTGTTGCGCGGACCGGGTGCCGACGGTGCCGGGCACGCGGTCGTCTGGCCGATCTGGTTGTTCCGGATGGTCAGCCGGGACATTCCCGCGTTGCGAATGCTCGACCGGATGCCGATCTTGTCGGGCTGGTTCGTATCGATGAAGTTGCCGTCGATGTCCACCACGACATCGGAAGCGTCATCGGCCACCACATTGACTCCGGACTGGTTGAAGTCATCCAGGTCGTTGCCGCTCACGGTGAGATTGACGGAGCCGGTATCGTTGCCCTGAATCTCGATCACCCCGGCCGTGGACGCCAGCCGGTGAGGGTCTCCCGTGGGGCGCGATCGCGGCGTACGCATGGCTCACGGTCGCGCTGCTCCTCGCCTCGCGGCATGGGCATCGGACTCCTCGTTGCCTTCGTGCAGGCCGGCGGGAGGGCACGGCGGGCCTGCAGGTGTGGGGGTGCAGGGCCGCTCCAACCGTGGAGCGCGCTCGGTTCGTACCCGCCGCGGGGGAACCGAACAGGATAAACGCCATACCCCGCGCAGTGCGCGCGCCCGCGGTCTTGGCGATGGGGAAGCGCTCGTTGGCCACCTTGATGCGCGCCAGGACGACCTCGCGGAATTCGTTCGCCTCGGTGCCCGGAGTAGGATCGCGCCGCAGCCAATAGCGTTCCTTGAAGGCGTCCTTGTCCGCGCGGGTGGTCAGCCTCTGCCACTCCTCGCGCTCCGCCTTGGTGGCGAAGTAGGCCTCGGGCGAATCGATCCACTCCTCGGCTCCTCGCCCTGGGCCTGGAGCGCGGTGGCCAGGAGCAGCGGGATGGCGAGATAGAGCGCCGCGGCTTTCATGCGGAGCCGTATCTTATCGCCGCGGCGGCGGAAGTCGAAAGGTGAAGAGACGCGCCTGGCTCGATCTTGGATTGTGGCGGCAAGCCGCCGCAACTCCAAACCTTCGGAACACGCTCGTGGTGCTGGCCCTGGTGGTAGCAGCCGCGGTGGGGGCGTTACCGGTCCGGGCACAGAAAGAAGCCAAGGGCAGTCACGCCCTAAGCAAGGGCCCCGGCCGCAGACGCGGCCGGGGCCCAGGGAATCAGCTAGACGATGCCGCTAGAAGCGCAACCCCATGGAAACGACGAAAGTACGCGGGTCTTGGAAGCTCGCCGGGCTCGAGGGCGTGCCAAAGTCTGGATGCTTGGCCCAGTGCACTCCCTCCGCCGGCGTATCGGTGAAGGGGTTGAAGGCCTGCATGGCCGTGGAGTTGACCCGCGTGAGCACGGTGGTGTTCACGCCAATCACACCGTCCTCGTTGAACACGTTGGTGACCGCCGGCCGCACAAGCACCTCGAGCCTTTCCAAGCCGAAGGCATTCCACACGAAGGAGTAGACCAGCGCCAGGTCGGTGGCGGTGATGGTGTCGGTGCGGAAGGCGTGCGGTGAGGTGAAGTGGTAGGCCACCGACGCTGGTGGCGTCCGGTAGCCGAAGGTGTTGGTGATATGGGGGCGCGGGTCCACCGACCCCACGGCGCCGTAAGGCTGACCCGTGGCGTAGTTCTGCAGCACCGACAGGTTGAGGCGGTTGGCGCCAAGGCTCAGGACATCCCAGGTCACCCACAGCCGGGCGCGATGGCGCTGGTCGGTGTCCAGATCGCCGCGCACCAAGTGCTGCTCGAAGGCCCGGTACTCGGGGTATTGGCCGAGGGCCGAGCGCACCGGGCCGCTGCCGCCGGTCTCACCGTTCCAGGTGCCGCGGGCGTGGGACCAGGCCCAGGTGCCGCCCGCCTCGAGCCGGTTGCTGATGCGGAACCGCACCTGGGTGTGCAGACCGTCGTAGACCCGCTCCAGTTGGTCGCTCTCGTTGCCGATCACCGACTTGTCGACGATCTGGCCGCTGGGTAGCTGCACCGTGCCGATGGAGGTGTCGCGGCGGTCGATGTAGAAGTCCGCCCCTTCCCGGCGCACGTAATCTGCGCGCACGATGCCCCGGGCGCCCAGCCGCTTGCTGATCCCGATGGAGATCTCGTCGGTGTGGGGCGACTTCATGTCCGAACCCACCACCGTCGCCCCGCCCGGGATGCTGATGGAGCGCAGGTCGGGGTTGTCGGTACCGCCGACGCTGAAGAACCAGTCCCAGAGCATCTGCAGCGCTTCCGCGGTGGGGATAAGCTGGGAGGTTCCATCCGGGTTGATCGCCGGCCCGCGGTAGAACCAGGTGATCGAGGCCGGGGAGCCCGCCGCGGAGCCGGCACCGGCCTGGCTGTTGGCAATGGCGTTGACGTAGCGGGCGAATGAGCCGTAGAGCATCATGTCGCCGCCGCCGCGCAGGTCGTAGGCGGCGCCGATGCGGGGGCTCAGCTTGCTGTCGTCGATGACCTTGTTGTGGCCAGCGTCCTTGCCGTCGTTGACGTCGTAGCGCAACCCCAGGTTCAGGTTCAGGCGATCGCTCACCCGCCAGGAATCGTTGACGAAGACGGAGTTGGTATTGAACGCAGTGCCCCGGGTGGTTTCGAAAATGGGGTTCCACTGGATGAAGGTCACCCCGGGGATGAAGCTCGGAAAGAGCTGCGTGCTGGGCCCCGAACCGACCATGATGGTGTCCAGGTTGACGATGCGGTAGTCGCTTCCGGACTGGTGGTTGTCCGCCGCCCGGATGTCGTTGAAGGTGTCGTAGCCGACCACGATGTCGTGGGAGCCCAGCCGCGGCGTCGACAGGAAGTAGGAGGCCTTGAGCAGCAGGTTCTCGTTGCTCCGCTCCTCGTCGCGGCACACGCCGCAGAAGGTGGGGCTGTTCCAGCGCCGCCCCTGGCGGTCCACGAACAGGGTGCCCTGGATCAGGTCGGTAAACTTGGAGCCCGAGTTGACGAACAGGAACTCACGCTCCGAGTACTGCCCCTCCACGAAGAAGTTGGAGGTGAGCACCCCGGTGTAGTGGAAGGCCAGCAGATCCTGGGGGGTCTGGCGGTTGTTGAGGCTCGCCAGGTCCAGTACGGTAAGAAAGCGGTTGCCCTGCTCCTCGTCGTCGATCTTGAGGTAGGTGCCGACGAAACGATGGGACGGGTTGAGCGAGCCGGTCAGCTTCCCCTCGTAACGTTGCTGGTCGCGCACGTGATCGAAGGGAATGGCGGTGACTGCCGTTTGGGCGATACTCTCGGTCCCGCGGTCGCGGCCGGCGAGGAAGAACCAGAGGTGGTCGCGCCACAGCCAGCCGCCCAAGGTCCCCTCGACAGTCTCGTTGGTCGTGTCATCGCGAGCCACGGTTAACGGCGTCTCCGCGACCCAGTTCTGGTTGTCCAGGCTCATCCTTAGCGACCCCTTGATTTCGTTGCCGCCGGACTTGGTGATGGTGTTGACCACCCCGCCGCCGAACCGCCCGTACTCCGCCGAGATGCCGGAGGTGGAGATAGTGGTCTCCTCGATGGCGTCCTCGATGAACAGGTCGAAGGGTTGGCCGCGGATGTTCTCGGTGACCACCACCCCGTTGACCAGGAACAGGTTCTCGAACGACATGTTGCCCGAGATGGAGATGTTCCCGCCAGGTCCGCTCGCCGCGGCCCCCGGCGCCAGCAGCACGGCCTCGCGGATGGTGCGACCGACCGGCAGCTTGTCTACCAGATCCTTCTCGTAGGTGGTGGCCGCCTGGGATGTCGAGGAGATGGCCTCGAAGCTGGCGGTGACCACGATCGCCTCGCTGACCGCTTCGAGGATCATGGTGGCGTCGACCGAGGTAGTCTGCCCGAGCGGTGCCCGGGCCTCGCGCTCCTCGGTGGCGAATCCCCCCAGCTCGAAGCGCATGGAGTAGTCGCCCGGCGGCAGGAACGGCAGGTGGTAGTCCCCCGCGTTGGAGGTGAGGGTGGTGCGGGTCCCCTGCAACGCAGGGGAGTTGGCGCTGACCGTCACTCCCGAAAGGGGCTGGCCGTCACTCGAGGTGACGCGCCCGGTAAGGGTGGCGGTGGGGGTCTGGGCGAGGGCCGGCAGGGCGGCCAGGGCTATGACCAGCGCTCCCAGGGTGATGGGGCGGAATGTGTGCATCGACACGACCTCCTTTAAGGTGGGTTGAGGGCTTGTGCGCAAGAGTCGGGCCATGGGGCGGTCGGAAGCGCTGTCTGCAAGTGATTGATTTCACGCGAGATGCCTTGGAAGGGAAAGAAGGGCAGATGCAGAATTCCGTATCGGCGACGCTTTGATTCGGAAATTTGAATCACGCCATCCATAAGGCGGTAGTCCGAATGGTCCTGGATGCCTCGGCGAATGGATAAGTGGGGTCACACCAGGAAAATCTACTTAAGCTCTACCTAATGGGAACCGGGTCACGATCTTTCTCGTCGAGAATCTGCCGGGGCGGCTCTGGCGGGCGGCGATTCCGGGAGCTCCCCGGCGCACCATCCGCATGCTCGCCGCCCACATCCACAACGCCCGATGCTCGTGGGTCGAGAGGCTCGGCCGGGCGCACGGGATCGTGCCGCCGGCGAGCGTCGATCGCCACACGATCGAGAGCAGGCGGCTCGTCGCGGCGCTGGAGCGGAGCAGCGCCGCCATCGCCGAGCTGCTCCTGCTCGGCTGTGAGCGCGACGGCCGCATTCCCGATTCGGACTCGTACGTCTGGCGGAATCTCCAGCTCGACGTGGGCCACTTCCTGACCTACTTCGCGGCGCACGAAGGGCATCACCGAGGCCAGATCGTCCTGGCGGCACGCCAGCTCGGGCATCGTCTTCCTTCCAGCGTCACCGGCGGGCTCTGGCAGTGGTCGAAGCGCGAGAAAGAGACGAAAATCGCACCCGGCCGGAGGCGATCGACCGCCTGAGCTGCACTTCGAGCTGCACTTCGAGCTGCACTTCGGCAGCCTCACCGGACGGGTCGAACTACAATGGTGGCGTGAACGACGCCGAGGGCCGACGCATCGGCTGGGCCGTGTTCTTCGCCCGCGCGGTCCTCGGTCTGATCTTCTTCATGGCCGGCGTTCACAAGGTCTTCGTGCTCGGACCGGTCGGTCACGTTCGACGGTACTTCCTCCCCTATGAGGACACCTTTCTGCCGACCTGGGTGCTCTGGACGGCAGGCTTTCTCATCCCGTTCGTCGAGCTTCTCGCCGGAGCGCTGGTGATGATCGGCCTGCGAGCCCGTCCGGCATTGATTGCTCTCGGCTGCGTCCTGATCGTAGTCACGTTCGGGCATCTGCTCCGAGAGCCGCTCTATCCATTCCATCAGCACGTTTTCCCCAGACTGGTGCTGCTCCTGTTCGTCCTGCTCGTCCCGGAGAAGTGGGATCGAGTCTCGCTCGATCGGGTGCTTCACGGAAAGCGCGGAGCCTGACGCGGCGGTGCGAGCCGTAATCCGATTCGGAATGCGACTGCCCACGGCAGAGGGAATCCGCCGGCTCGACGGATGCACCGATCGTCCAGGGGGCCGATGACCTTGTGGATCGAGGATGCGGGAGTCCCGGCGTTCGCGGCGGAGGTTCCGCCGCTGCATCCGATCGTCGCAGTCGCACGGTCGCTCGGTGGGTCGCGATGGGGCATCGTCGCAGCGGTGCTGATCGCGCTCGCGCTCGGCGCGGTTCTCCACGCGGTGCTCCGCGGGCGCGATCGTCGGTTCCGGCTCGCCGCGGCAGCCATCGCCGCCGCGACTTCGCTCGTGCTCCCTCTTCCGATCGCTCTCTTCCTGCTCGGCGCGGTCTCCACGGGTGTGGCTCTGCACCGGCTCCAAAGCGATCCGTCGCGCGGACGGTTTGCACTCGGTCTCGTCATCGCCTCAGCCGCCATCGTCGGAACGGGCGCACCCCTGCTCCGCTGGCTGGCGCTCGCCGCTCTCACAGGCCTGGTGGCGGCGGCGGTGTCGAAGCGGGGGATGCACGCCGGGACGTGGGCGGGCGCGGCAGCCGTCGTCGCCGCGATCGGACTCACGACGTGGTGGTGGCTTCCCGCTCTGCACGTCGGCGGACGGACCGACCTCCGCGCCCGCCTCACCGCGAGCGGCGTCACGCCGCTGACGTTCGCGGAGCGTTACGCGCTCCCGGGCGAGTCCGCCCCGAAGCTCCCCTCCCGATCATTCGTCCACCTCGATCACATCCCGGCGAAGATCGCGCGGACCTCGGGCGCGGAACGGCCGGAGGTCGTGCGCCGGATCGGCACGCCGGCCGCGAGCGAGCGCGGCACGCTCGCCGTGCGCGTGTCGGACGCGCCGGCGTGGGGGCTCATCGCATTCGGCGAGCCGGCGTGGCCGGGGTGGCGCGTCTACTGGAACGGGGAGCGGCTTCCGCCCGTCATCGTGAACGGCGGGACCGCCGGATCGTTCGTCCCGCCCGGTCCGGGCCTGCTCGAACTCCGGTATCGCCCGGACGCGTTCGACATGGGATTGCGTTACGCAGGACTCGCCGCGCTCCTGTCGCTGCTGACTCTCGCCTGGCCGTGGTACCGGCGCCTTCCCTCTTTCCGCCCTCGTGAGAGCTTCTCGATCGTGTGGCGGGAGTGCGCCCGCCTCGCACCCCGCTTCTCGCGCGCGAGTCCCCTTCTGCTCCTCGGAGGAGTCGTCCTCTACGGCGCCTTTCTGACGAGTCACCGCGTCACTTCGGCGGGGGGGGCCGATACCTCCGGCTATCTGAACGAGGCCCGGCTCTGGCTGCGCGGCGAGCTGGTCGTCCCGGTGGCTCCCCCTTCCGGATTGCGGCTTCCTCCGGCGATGGCCTCCCGATTCGTGCCGCTCGGATTCGTTCCCGGATCGGAGGAAGGGACGATGGTGCCGACCTATCCGCCGGGGCTCCCGCTTCACTACGCGGTGGCTGCGAGGATCGGGGGGGAGGGTGCCTTCTGGCTGGTGACGCCGATCGTCTCCGCGGTCGGAATCCTGCTGATGGTGCTGCTGGCGCGGGAGCTCGGATTCGGATGGTGGGCGGCGGGGGCCGCAGCCGCGATCCTGGCGCTCTTTCCGACGTTCGTGATGTTCGGCGTCCTCCCGATGAGCGACTCGGTGGCGACGACGTGGGCGCTCGCGGCGATGCTGTTCGCGTTTCGAGGACGGCGGCAGTGGGGATGGGCGGCGGCGGCGGGCGCCGCCCTCGGCATCGGCGTCCTCGTCCGCCCGACGCAGGTTTTCCTCCTCCCTGCACTACTGACCGTCCTCGGGCTCCGATGGCGCGCGCTGACGGCGTTCCTCTCGGCGGGAGCTCCTTTCGCGGCGGCGCAGATGGCGATCGCATCCCAACTGTGGGGAAGCGCGGTCCGCACCGGCTACGGGTCGATCGAGCCTCTGCTCGCATGGGGGAACGTTCCGGTGCGGTTCGGGCATTATGTTTCCTGGCTGGCGCGGCTTCTCTCGCCGCTCGTCTTTCCGCTCGGGCTGTGGGGAATCGCCGTTCCGGCTGCAGAGCGATCGGTCCGCATCGCGCTCGCGCTCTGGTTCGTTCCGTTCTTCGCCTTCTACTGCTTCTACCAGCCGTACGAACTGTGGTGGTACACGCGCTTTCTCTCTCCGGCGGTCCCGCCGCTCATTCTGCTCGCGCTCTTCGCGGCCCGATGGCTCCTCGCGAGATTCCCGCCTGCGTGGGCTCGCCTCCTCGCGCTCGCTCTTCTCGGCGCGGTTCTCGCGACCGAGGTGATGCAGATCCGAATCAGGGGTCCACACCGGCTGGCCTCGGAGGAGAGGGTGTATCCGGAGGCGATCGCGATGGCAGCCGCGCACGTTCCGCCCGGCGGGCTCGTCCTCGGAATGCAGCTCAGCGGCGCCTATCTCTTCTATCGGGGCGAGACGATGCTCCGGTACGACTTCGTCTCGGAAGAGGAGTCGTCGCTCGTCCGTGCGCGCGCCGCGGCGGAGGATCAGCCGGTCCACGCGCTCGTGATGGATTGGGAGATCCCGGAGCTGCGGGCGCGGTTTCCTGCCCCCTGGGCACCGGTGGCGGAGGTGCGGAACGTCACGCTGTTCGAGCTGATGCCGCCTCGGTGACCGTTTGGTGAGCCTTGCGGAGAGTATTTCGAGCATCTGGCACCATCCTACCGGCGGGCTTACGTTGGTTGGACCGACTCGGCCCGGCGGGAAGAGACGAAGGCGAAACGCCTGCGGGAAGCGATCCGCCTGCTGGCGGCCGGTCGGAAGCTCGGTCTGAAATGACGAATCGCAGCTCATCCGTCGCGCCGGAACGAGGTGGCGATGACCCCGCGCCAGGCGCTCGCCTTCATCCGTAAGCACGGGATCGTGCTCGAAGCCGCGCAGGGGCCCGTACCGTCGCTGGCCGAGGCCATCGCCGGAGGCGCCGTTCGCGGGAACTGGTGGTCTCATCCGAAGAGTCAGGAGATCTTCGCCGTGACGCGGGCGATCCGCGACAGCGAAGACGTCCTCGTCTGCCGGCTCGTGAAGGGGAAGGTCACGTTCGTCCATCGGCGGTTGTGGCCCGCTCTGGTCCGGGCAGCGCACCGCTTTCCATCGGACCGTCTCGCGCAGGTGCGCGAAGTCCACACGAGCTCGGGACGTCACGCGACGACGGAAGTCGCGTTTCCCGACTGGGTTCCGCAGAGCGTCCGCGCGGATGCCCGGACCCTCTCGGAGGAAGCAGCGCTCGCGGAGCTCGCCGTCCACATCGAATGAGGGGTCGCGCGATTCAACCTTCCGGCTCGAGGCCGGCGTCGAGCTCTTCCGACCTCACGCCGGGACCGGAAATGCAGCGATCGGATCGGCCTGCGATATGATTTCCGGGCGCTGAAGCATCGAGTCTGAAGCATCGCGGAGGTGGCCATGGCTGGAGCGGGAGGAAAAGCTCCGAAACAGATCACGTGGACCGTCTGTTTCGTTCTGTATCTCGTCGCATTACTCGCCCACTTCGGCTTGCTCCGGGTGTCCGGGGACGTCGCGCTCTGGTCATGGATCATCGGATACGGCCTTCTCCTGGTCGCGGTTCGAGTCCGCGGCCTCTGAGCGTGCGGCGGTCGACGGCGGATCCGGGCCGCCAGCCAGCGGCCGACCGGGCGCGCCACGCGACGCATTCCCCTCTCGAATAGAGTGGCCCTGGCGGTTGTTGTGGCCATCGAGCAACCCTGCTCACCTTCAGTTCTCTCGCGCTGAGTCCCGAGTTCTGAAATCGACTTCTCAGCCAACCTGCCGGGGGAACCGATGAAGACACCGAAAAAGTCACCCAGGGTCCGCGTCACCAACCTCAACCTCAGGAAAGCCGCCGAGCGTCTTCTCGGTCAGAGCCTCGTCTGTACCGAGATCGAGTACGTTCAGCGCATGCTCGGCGGGTCGGCCACGCAGCAGGAGATGGACGACAACGTCCTGGCGGTCCGGCGCCTCCCCTGGGAGAGCATCGTCGTTCCCGACTGATCCGTAAACGAGCGGCCGGAGCGCTCTCCCCGCGGCACCCGGGCTTCGAGGGTCAGCTTCCAATCGGCGTGCCGATGTACCACTGGTTTCCCCACGAGTCCGTCACCCCCGCCGAACGCTCACCGTAAGGCTTGTCCTCCGGAGGATAGAGAGAGCTCGCGCCGGCACGAAGCGCCGCGGTGTAAACGGCGTCGCAATCGCCAACGTACAGATGGAACGCTCCCCGGGTCGGCCCCCACTTCCCATGAGCCTCGCTCAGCTCGATCCTCGTCTTTCCGATCCGCACCTCGGCGTGCTCCATGCCGCCGGAGAGATGGACGGCCCCGAAAGCCTTCTCGAGAAACTCGAGCATCCCCTGCGCGCCGCTCGCCCGGAAGCCGGTCGTCACCGTGGCGTAGCCGGGAGGGCGCGGCCCCCCTTCGATTCGCGTGGCGAGGAACCACTCGATGCCGAGCGGGTCGACGACGCCCGCCTCGCGATCTCCGTACGGCTGATCGACCGGCTCGTAGAGCGACTTCGCCCCGGCGGCGATCGCCCGCCGGTAGACTTCGTCGACCTTCTCGAGGTAGACGTGGAGCGGGGCGGCGATCGGCTTCCATTGCCCGCCGGCATCCCCCATCTCGAGGATCGAGTCGCCGACGCGCACCTCCGCGTGCATCACCGTGCCTCCCGGAGCGGGGAAACGCCCGAGGACCTCGGCATCGAAGGTCTGCCGGAGGAACGCGATCAGCTCGTCGGCCCCTTCGACGATGAGATACGGCCTGACCGCGGTCGCGACGGCGGTGGTCTGCATGAGGTCCTCCTCGCCGGGAATCAGCTCGTTTCGAAGACGGGTACGGAACCGCGGGTCGGGGAGACCTCGCAGATCGGTTGCGACGACGGCGATCATGGCCAGCGCGGGAGCGACGGCCGGCACCGCCGTGCCGGCGAGGATCGCATCGATCATCGCGTCGAGGCGTTCGATCGTGTGCCGGTCAGCCATGACTCGGTCCCATCCGCGAGCGCAGGGTCTCGAGCGCTCTCCATTGAAGCTGTTTGACCGCTCCTTCGCTCCGTCCGAGGTCCGCCGCGATCTCCCGGATCGACCTTTCCTCGGCGAAGCGCATCACGATGACGCGGCGCTGGTCGGCGGGGAGGGCGTCGACGAGACGGTACAACGTCGCCCCATGCTCGACGATCGCGATCTCGTCGGACGACGGCTCGCCGGCCGGCGGCCCCCCTCCCTCCCGCGCGCTCTTCGTCACATGGTCGGCGATCTCGTTCGAAGCGATCCGGTAGAGCCACGCCGAAAACGGCACGCCGCGCCACTCGTACCCTCCGATGGCCGCGAGCGCCCGGCGAAATACCTCCGCGGTCAGATCCTCGGCGACGCTCCGGTCACGGACCCGGTGCAGAACGAACGCGTAGATGCGCTCGAAATGCGATTCGTAGAGCGCGGCGAAGCGCGCGGGATCGCTCTTCGCCGCCTCGACCAGAGCCTGCTCGCCCGGATCCATGCTTTAGAGGGTATAACCGGGCCGGCCGGAAAAGGTTACGGGGCGGAGGTCGACTCCCTCTCTCCCCGTCCGGAACGCGGTCTTTCAGCACGGAGATCTCGAGCGCCCCGACCCGCTTCCAGGCTTGCGAGACTTCCCAGAAAACGCAGGACGAAATGCAGAATGCAGAATGCAGAATGCAGAATCCAGAAATCGCCGATGGCTGGATTCGCGTACGGTAACCAGGCCACCCGCACTTTTTGGATTCGTCATTCTGCATTCTGCATTCTGCACGCAGCGACCCCTCACCCTGACCCTCTCCCCGAATGAGGGCGTCGTTTCAACAGAGATGAGGACGGGGAGAGGGAATCGCCGGGCTTTCGGCCTCGGCTCGTCCGGGATATGCTTCGGGCCGGAATGCCGCTGCGGATCGCTCTACTGCTGCTGCTTTTCGTGATGCCGCGCTGCGGTTCGCTCTCCCCGGGGCACGCCGAGCTGATCGTGCACAACGGGGTGATCTGGACCGCGGACGCGGGCAGGCCCACCGCCGAGGCGGCAGCGATCGCGGAGGGGCGATTCGTGGCGGTGGGACGCGACTCCGAGGTGCTGCGGCTGCGCGGACCGGCGACGCGAATGATCGACCTCGGTGGCGCGTTCGTCGTCCCAGGGTTCAGCGACAACCACACCCACTTCGCCTCGGCCGCCAGGTTCCTGGAGTTCAACGTCATGACGGCCGGGACGCAGGAGGAGCTCGTCGAGAAGGTGCGCGGCCTGGTCGCCGATCTCCCACCGGGCGAATGGATCGTGGGGGGATACTGGGGCGCCTACGACCAGTGGGCGCGCGGCAGCCCCGGCGGAGCGCGCCGCGAGCCGTTCACCCCCGACATGCAGCAGATCGAAGCGCTCACCCGCGATCATCCGGTGTTCATCCGCAAGTTCGACGACAGCGAGTTCGCCGCCAACTCGGCGGCGCTGCGGGCCGCCGGAGTCGATCCGGCCAACCCGTCCGCGTCCGGCGTGGAGTTCGCGGGCAACGGGATCCTGCGCGGTCCCGGCGTGCCCGCCCTGTTCCGCGACGCCGTCCCGCGGAGCTTTTCACGCGAGCGGCGAGTCCGCCAGACCCGCAACGCCCTCGCGGAGATCCGGAAGCACGGCGTCACCACCATCAGCGACATGTCCGACGACGAACAGCTCGAGATCTTCCGGGCGCTGCACCGCGAGGGCGAACTGACCGTCCGTGTGCATTTCCGCTACCCGCTCGAGCGCTGGGGGGAGCTGGCGGCACGGGGGATCCGCGTCGGATCGGGCGACGCCTGGATCCGGCTGGGCGCGCTCAAGGGCCACATCGACGGCATCATGGGCAACAGCACGGCGCGATTCTTCCAGCCCTACGATCACGATCCGTCCAACCGCGGGCGCTGGCGGCCGCTGATGGTGGACGAGCGGGGCGAGGTCGTGGAAGGAAAGTTCCTGCAGTTCATGCTGGACGCCGACGCGGCCGGGCTCCAGCTCACCGTCCACGCCATCGGCGACGAGGCGAACCACGTCCTGCTGAACCATCTCGAGGAGCTTCACCGCCGAAACGGCGCCCGCGACCGGCGCTTCCGGCTGGTTCACGCGCAGGTTCTCGCTCCCGCCGACTTCCCGAGGCTCGGCCGCCTCGGCGCGATCGCCGAGGTGCAGCCGTTCCACCTCAGCGACGACATGCGCTGGATGGAGGAGCGGATCGGAAACCGGCGCAGCCGCGGCGCCTATGCGTTCCGCTCGATCGCCTCCAGCGGGGCGATGCTCACCTTCGGGTCCGACTGGCCCGGCACTTCGGCCGCCGAATATCCCATCAATCCGATGCTGGGTCTGTACGCCGCGGTCGCCCGTCAGACCATCGCCGGGGAACCCCCCGGCGGCTGGTTTCCGGAACAGCGAATGCGCATCGAGGAAGCGCTCCGCGCCTACACCTGGAACAGTGCCTACGCGAACTTCGAGGAAAGGGAACGGGGGTCGATCGAGGTGGGCAAGCTGGCCGACCTCGCGGTCCTGTCGAGAAACCTCCTGGAGATTTCTGCGCGGGAGATCCTCGACACGGAAGTCCTCCATACGATCATCGACGGCCGGGTGGTTTACTCCAGGGAGGAGAGAGCAGGAAGATAGCCCGAGCACAGTTCCGCGACTTCGTTGCCGATGGGCAGTCGGTCATCCGGGGAGATTCAGTAACGGGGGTCAGTGAATTCGGCGTCGCCGAGGTCCAGGGGTGACAACGCGCGCGGGGGGGCTACAATTGATTTCCCATGCGCCGACTTCACGTCTTTCCCGGCGCACTCGTCGCCTGGCTGCTGCTCCTGCTCTCCTGCGGCGGGGCGAGTCCGCAAACCGAGCGGCAGCGCGCGGTGCGGCGCGAGGCCCCGGTGCAGTGGAATCACGACTGGGCGCGCGGCGCGGTCTTCTACGAGATCTTCGTGCGCAGCTTCGCCGACTCGGACGGTGACGGCGTCGGCGACTTCGACGGCCTCGTCGAGAAGCTCGACTACCTCAACGACGGCGATCCGGCCACCACAAGCGACCTCGGAATCGAGGGAATCTGGCTCATGCCGATCTTCGAGGCGACCAGTTATCACGGTTACGACACCGTCAACTACGAGGCGATCGAGAAGGACTACGGCACGAGCGCCGACTTCCGGCACTTTCTCGACCAGGCGCACGAGCGCGGCATCAGGGTGATCGTCGACCTGGTCCTGAACCACACCGGCTCGGAGCACCCATGGTTCGTCGACTCGGCCTCCTCTCCTGCGGCGTCCCGACGTGACTGGTACGTCTGGAGCCCGGTCGATCCGGGATGGAGCCAGCCGTGGGGCGGCGAGTACGGGTCGTGGCATCCGCGCAACGGTGCGTATTACTACGGCGCGTTCTGGGGCGGCATGCCGGACGTGAACTATCGAAACCCGCGAGCGAAGGCGGAGATGTTCCGGCTGACGCGTCACTGGCTCGAGGAAGGGGTGGACGGGTATCGCCTCGACGCGACGCGTTATCTGGTCGAGACGGGACCGGGCGAGGCGGGACAGGCGGACACGGAGGAGACCCATCGGGTTCTCGAGGAGCTCGCGGCCGAGGTTCGCAGGGCTCGGCCGGAGGCGATCCTGGTCGCCGAAAACACGGTCGATACGCCCACCCTCGCGACGTATTTCGGCTCGACGGCCGTGATCCGAGGCGGCGACCAGATCCCGATGAACTTCAACTTCCCTCTCGCGTCCGCGCTCGTGGAGGGGGTGAACGCGAGTAATGCGACACGGATTCGCGCGACTCTCCACGAGATGATCCGCACATACCCTTCCGGCGTCATCGACGCCCCGTTCCTGACGAATCACGATCAGACGCGCCTCGCGACGGTCCTCGGGAGCGACCCGGGCAAGCTGCGAAACGCCGCCGCGGTCCTGCTCACGCTGCCCGGTGCGCCCTTTCTCTACTACGGCGAGGAGGTCGGGCTCCGGAACGGGCCCGGGCCGATGGACGAGTCCAAGCGAACGCCGATGCCGTGGAGCCCTTCCGGAGGGTTCACGGAAGGGACGCCGTGGCGGGGGTACGCGCCCGGACTCCCCTCCGACAACGTCGCTTCCCAGGACGGCGATCCGGGATCGCTCCTCTCGTACTACCGCGACTGGATCGCGGCGCGGAAAGGTTCAGCCGCGCTCCGGAAAGGCGACATCGTGCCGCTCGAGACGGGCCCGCGGATCCTCGCCTTCCTCCGCGACTCGGGCGGCGAGCAGGTTCTGGTCGTCCACAATCTCGCCGATTCGTTCGCCGACACGGGACCGCTGGCCGTCGGCGCGGAAGGGTTCGAGACCGTCCGGGCGGACCCCGGCGTCGCGGCCCCGCAAGGCCGCCGCGGCTCCTGGCGAGTCGCGCTTCCGCCGCGCAGCAGCGGGGCGTGGCGGGGCGTGCGAGTCCCTGAACCGGGGTCGTGAATCGGGAGGAGAGGGCGTCTCTCCGGAGCGCGCTTTTCCGCGATATACTTTCGCGCGAATTCCAGACAGTCCGGGCGGTCATTCTCGAGGCGAGACAGCTCCCCCCAGGGATGGGAAGGAGCCGACGACAAGGAGGATTTATGGCGGAGTCGGTTCGAATGAAATCGCTCGTCGCAGTCGGATTCGCGTGCGCGCTGATCATGGCTGCCGCGAATCCCGCGGGCGCGCAGAGCACGGGCCGAATCGAGGGAATCGTGACCGACGACAGCGGCGCCGCCGTGCCGGGCGCAACCGTCACCAGCACGAATCTCGGCACGAATGCGGTCCGAGTCGTGGTGAGCGACGCCGAGGGAGCCTACACGATCGCGCCGCTTCCGGTCGGTGATTATCGAATCCGGGTCGAGCTGAGCGGCTTCAGGCCGGCCGCCACCACGGTCAGTCTGACGGTCAATCAGGTGTCGCGGGTCGACTTCGAGCTCGAGCTCGGCGAGCTGGCCGAGACGGTCGTGGTGACCGCGGCGGCGCCGCTGATCGACAAGAGCACGTCTCACATCAGCACGGTCATCGAGGCCGAGCAGGTCGAGAACCTGCCGCTCAACGGCCGCAACTTCACGCAGCTCGCCACCCTGGTGCCGGGCGTGAACCGCGGTATTCCCGGCAGCAACGCCTCCGGGGGCGGATCGGGCACCGATGCCGAGACGTTCCGCTATTCCGAGTTCGGCGGCGCGGCGCTCTCGGTCAATGGTCTGCGCGAGCAGTTCAACAACTACATGATCGACGGGATCGACAACAACGAGACGCTGGTGAACTCGATCGCGTATCTCCCCTCGCCGGACGCGATTCAGGAGTTCGGCGTCATCACGACCAACGCTCCGGCCGAGTTCGGCCGCGCGGGCGGCGCCGTGCAGAACCTGGTCATCAAGAGCGGCACCAACCAGGTCGACGGAAGCGTCTTCTACTTCATCCGGCCCGAAAGTCTCGCCGCCAAGCCGAAGTTCGCGGAAGAAAAGCCCGACTTCAGCAATGAAGACTTCGGCGCGACGGCGGGCGGCCCGATCTTCAGGGACAGGACGTTCTTCTTTCTGAGCTACCACGGTCTGCGCAACTCGATCCCCGTGGAGGCGGGCAACCGCGTGACGGTTCCGACCGCGAAGATGCGCAACGGCGATTTCTCGGAACTGCTCGACCCGGCGGTGAGTGGGCTTCCCGATCCGATCATCATCTACGATCCGCTGACCGGGCTCCCCTTCGAGGGCAACATCATTCCGGCCGACCGCATCAATCCGGTCGGCCGCGCCTACCTGAACGTCTTTCCTCTTCCCGACGGACCCGGAGTCACGCGCAACTTCCTGACGCGCCGGCAGAAGCAGAGCACCTACGACGATTTCGACGCCAAGTTCGATCACCGGCTCAACTCGCGCGACCATCTGTTTTTCAGCGCCAGCCACTGGTCGGACCAGTTCAGCGACCCGGGACGCATTCCGGGCTACCAGGCGGGCTTCGGCGCCGGAACCTCCGAGCACGACGGCTACACCGTGCGACTGGGCGAGACCCACCTCTTCTCGGGCGACCTGATCAACGAGGCACGCCTCGGCTATACCGACTTCCATTTCGGCTTCTTTCCCGTCGGCTTCGGCGCCGATCAGAATGCGGAGCTCGGAATTCCCGGGCCGGGCGGCATCACCACCCCCAACGGCATCTCGCTCATCGGCGGGGGCAACGGATTCTATCTCGAGTATCTCGGCGATTTCGGGCAGTACAAGATCGAGCAGAAGACGATCCAGTTCTCCGACACGCTGACGTGGTTGCGCGGCAATCACTCGATCAAGTTCGGCGGCACGGCCATGCGTCGCGAGATGGCGCAGGAGCGGACGCAGTTCGGCAAGGGCTTCTATTTCTTCCGCGATGGTCTCGGCTTCATTCCGGGGTTCAGCGGCTACGAAGTCGCCGACATGCTGGTCGGGACGACCGACTTCACAGCCACGGGCGTGCCGGGCTTCGTTCCGCGCAACGTCATCAGCTGGGAAAACGCGATCTTCGTTCAGGACGACTGGCGCGTGAGCCCGAGACTCACGCTCAACCTCGGCCTGCGCTGGGACGTCTTCACGCCGTACTACGAAGAAAATAACAGGATGGCGAACTACGACCCGGTGACCCAGAGCCTGGTCCTGCCCGGCGAGAATGGCGCGCCGCGAGCCACGATCGACACCGACATGGACAACGTCGGCCCCCGGCTGGGCTTCAATTACTTGCTCGACGACAAGACGGCCCTGCGCGGCGGTTACGGCCTGTTCTACTCGCTCGATCGGGGGGGCATCGATCGCCAGCTCACCGAGAACCCGCCGGCCGTCGTCACCGAGTTCCGCTTCGGCGACGTCCCCGGCGCCCGCGTGCGCATCTCCGATCCCATCCCACTTCCCACGCCGGTCGACCCGCAGAATCCCGAGCTGCCGCAGGGTTCGGGGGTCGTCTACATCCCGGAGGACAGCGAGACTACCGAAGTGCAACAGTGGAGCCTCAGCGTGCAGCGCGAGGTGAACGCCAACACCTCGGCCATGCTGGCTTACGTCGGCACGCGCGCCGACAACCTCGCCGCCCTGATCACGTCCGCCGGCTTCGCGGGCGACGTCGCCGGCCGCCTGAACACGGTCATGTACATCGGCTCGTCGAGCTACGATGCTCTGCAGGCTTCGGTCCGGATGCGCGCCTGGCGCGGCCTCTCGTTCCTCGCCTCGTACACGCTGGGAGAGGCGCGCAACGATACGCCCGGCTTCTTCGCAGGCAATCCCTCTCGCGGCGGCACGGTCACCGACGCCGATTGCGTGGAGCCCGGCCAGACGTGCGATCTCGGCCTGGACGAAGGCCTGGCCGACTACGACTCGCGGCACCGCTTCACCTTCGCGGGAACGTGGGAGATCCCATTCGCCACCGGCAACCCACTGCTCGGCGGCTGGGCCCTCAACGGAGTCGTCACACTCCAGTCCGGCACGCCATTCACCGTCTACTCCGACTTCGGCGGCATCACACGGGCCAATCAGAACGGGAATCCGAACGACGGCCCGGAGAACGTGGGGGAGTGGTTCAACACGTCGGTCTTCACGCCGGCCACCGGCGGGCAGGGGACGGCGGAGCGCAACTCGGTTCGAGGCCCGGACATCCGTACCGTCGACCTCTCGCTGTTCAAGACCATCGATCTGTCCGAGCTCGGCGCGGTCGAGCTGAGGATCGAGGGCTTCAACGTATTCAATACTCCGCTCTACGGTCAGCCGAACAACGTCGTGATTGATCCCAACTTCGGCCGCATCACGGGCACTCGCTTCAACTCCGAGCGTCAGATTCAGCTCGCCGTGCGATACATCTTCTGACTCCGGAGATGGGACTGCGTCGGGCCGCCTCGGCCCGACGCAGTCGGTCGAGGGGCTGCCGGGCGATCTCCGCGCGTCGCGATTCCTAGGGCATCCGCCCTTCGATCCGGATCTCGGTCCGCTCGAAGCTGTCGGGAAGCCTGACGATGAGCGAGCCCTCGCTCGCGGTCCAGCCGCGGCCGGCCGCCTCCAGGTTCTCGGGAGGGAAGCGCGGGAGAGAGACGGCGGCGGCGCTTCCGACCCGCACGGAAACGCGCGCGACGTCGGCCCGCGATCGGACGATCAGATGGAGCGCCCGCGGCTCCGGGCGCCAACTCCCCTCCGGCGCGCCGACTTCGATCACGAGGCTGCCGGCCTCGCGACGCGAAGCGAAACGGCGGCGCGCGTATCCGCCGCGCCGATGGTCGAAGCTCGCTCCGTCGTCTTCATAAAGCCACCGCTCCGAGGTTCCGGCCGGAAAGAGCTCGACTTCGAGCGGCTGACCCGGCATCTCGCCGGTGTGCTGCACGACCGGCTGGCCGAAGACGAACGCGCCCGCGCGCACGTAGATCGGGATCGAGGCGAGCGTCACCGGAACGGTGATCCATCGCCCGCCCGCGTGGCGCTCACCGCTCCAGTAGTCGACCCACTCTCCCGCCGGAAGGTATACCCCCCGGCGGGTCACCTCCGCCCGCAACACCGGCGCGACGAGCAGATCGGATCCGAAGAGGAACTGATCGTCCATCCCCCAGGTCCGCTCGTCCTCCGGATACTCGAGCAGCATCGGGCGCATCGCGGGAAGTCCGCTCTCGGCGGACTCGCGCATCACGTTGTAGATGTGCGGCAGCAGGCGGTAGCGGAGCTCGATCGCGCGGCGGTTGATCGCCTCATGATGGTTGCCGTACGACCACGGCTCCTGATCCGGCGTCCCGAAGGTCGTATGCGTCCGCATGAACGGGTAGAAGACTCCCGCCTGCAGCCAGCGCGTGAAGAGCTCCGCGGTCGGCGCCTCGCCGAAGCCGCCGATGTCGACGCCGACGAATGGAAATCCCGACAGACCCATCCCGAGGAGCATTGGGATACTCCCTCTCAGGGCCGTCCAGTCGCTGAGGTTGTCGCCCGGCCAGAGCGCCGAATACCGCTGCCCTCCGGCGAACGATGCGCGAGAAAGAATGAACGGGCGATCATCCGGCCGAAGCTTCAGCAGCCCCTCGTAGGTCGACCGGGTCATGAGCATCCCGTAAACGTTGTGAATCTCGCGGTGATCCGAGGGAAGACCCTCGTTGTCGTGCCGGACCCCGAGCGGCATCGTTCCACTCGGAACGTCGAAGATCGCCGGCTCGTTCATGTCGTTCCAGATGCCCGCGACGCCGGCATCGAGCAGCCCGGCGTACAGGCTTCCCCACCACGCCCGCGCTGCCGGCTTGCTGAAGTCGGGGAAGACGCTCGGCCCGCCGTCATCCGGCACTGCGGGCCAGACGGGCGCCTCGTAGATCGAGCCGTCCGGGTTCTTCACGAAATGATCGCCGGCGAGGCCGCTGTCGTACGGCGCGTACCCCCGCTCCTTCTTCGGATGAGGATCGACGATCGTGACGGTGCGGAATCCGTCTTCCCGCAGATCGCGAATCAGGCCGGCCGGGTCGGGAAAGCGCTCGCGATCCCAGGTGAACGGCTTGTAGCGGTCCTGGTAATGGATGTCGAGCCAGATCACGTCGGCCGGGATTCGGCGCTCTCGGAAGTTGTCCGCAATGTAGCGGACGCGGCTCTCGGGGTAATAGCTGTAGCGACACTGGTGGTAGCCGAGAGCCCAGAGAGGTGGGAGCGGCATCCGCCCGGTGAGCGCGGTGTATCGCTCGACGACCTTCTTCGGCTCCGGACCGTAGATGAAGTAGTAGTCGAGCTCTCCGCCATCGGCGCCGAACGAGAGAAGGCCTTCGCTCCGGTGCCCCACGTCGAAATTGCTGCGGAAGGTGTTGTCGAGAAAGACGCCGTGGGCCACCCCCTTCCGGAGGACGATGTAGAACGGGACGGAGACGTAGATCGGGTCGGTGCTGCCGTCGTATCCGTAGGTGTCGCTGTTCCACATCGTGAAGCTGTAGCCGCCGAGCTTCCACCCGCGCTTGTCGAGAGGGCCGATCTTCTCGCCGAAGCCGTAGACGTGCTCGTCGTCGCGGAGGCGTTTCCAGACGCGGAAGGCACCTCCGGACAGGGCGGTGCCGCGCTGCGGATCGTCCTCGTCGAGCGAAGCGCCCTCGCGTGTCGCGAAGGAGATGCGGAACGGCGCGTGCCGGATCGTCGCTCGAAGCGCGCTGGTCGCGATCGTCGATGCGTCATTCCCGACGGCGAGCGTCGCGCCGGCATCGCCGAACTCGCGGCCGACGACGGCGTACGAGTGATCGCGGCCGCCCGCCGCCGCGATCGGCACGACGCGCACTCGGATCACCTCGGGGGAGATCGCGGTCACGACCGCGACGGCGCGCTCGTTCTCGAAGCGGAGGGCGTTCTCCTCCCGCGACGGACGCGGCATGTCGCCGAGGGAAGACCACTCGGCGCGGGCGGAGGTCGCGAGGACGAGCGAGAGCAGAACGGCGGCCAGGTTCACGATCGGGCTCATGGCCGCCATTCTAGTGGACTGCAACGACAGATCAGTAGTCGATGGCGCCGGAATCGACCGGCCTCACGGAGCACTCGGCGGCGGCCCTACCTCGTGACCGGCCGGCGTCTCGGCTCGCTCTCGAGCCTCACCGCGTAGACGCCCCGCCCGTAGGTCGCTGCATACAACTTCCCGTCGGGGCCGAGGACGAAGTCGTTGACGATGACGGGCGGGATCCCGCGGTTGAACGGAGCCCACGACTCGCCGCCGTCGACGGTTCGAAAGACGCCGAGGTCGGTCCCGAGAAGGAGGCGCATTCCGTCGTGCCGCGGGTCGGCCCAGAGCGTGTTCGCCGGGATGTCGGGGAGATTCGACTGCAGATCGCGCCAGCTCGTCCCGCCGTCGTCCGACGCGAATACGTGCGATGCCCGGAACCCGGAGAGGGTCACCCAGACGAGATCGGGATCGCCGGGATGGACCGTCAGGCTCGTGATCCAGCGACGCGGAATCCCCTCTGAGACGTCCTGCCAGCTCACCCCCCGGTCGACCGATCGCATCACGCGTCCCTCGGACGAGCCGGTGTAGACGACGTCGCGGTTCGATTCGGCAGGGGCGATCGCAGTCAGCACGTCCTCTCCGCCATAGGTCAGGTCGAGCTCACCCGCGGGGGCGGTCCAGGTCTCGCCGACGTCGGTCGTGACCCACAGCCGCCACGTCCCGAAGTAGAGCGTGCGATCGATCGGATTGCCGCGGAGCGGCGCGAGGAACGCGACTCGGGGAAACGCCCCCTCCTCCTCGAAGTCGAAGGCCGGGTCGCCTCCGATGAGACGCTCGAGCTTCGCTCCGTAGTCGGTGAAACAGTAGATGACGGTGAAAATGTAGTTGATGCAGACGCGGTCGCCCCGGAGCGGATCGATCCACGGCCGCCCATAGTCGCCGGTCCCGAGCTCCTTCCAGCTCCCGTCTTCGGGCCGTCGAACCTGGAAACCGTTGTCCTGGGTTCCGATGAAGAGAACTCCGCGACGGTGCGGATGCGCAGCGATCCCGTAGATCTGCGTCAGCGAAAGCCCGTCGTTGAGATGCGTGAACTTCGTCCCCCCCTCGCTCGATCGGTAGAGCCCTCCGTCGTTGCCCAGCAGAAACTCGCCGTTCGACTCCGGAATGAACGCGATGCTGAACTGATCGGGATGCGTTCGCGAGTCCCATCCCTCCGGGGAGCGGTTGAGCGTAAGGTTGGTCCAGGTCGACCCGCCGTCGGTGCTGCGAAACAGGTCGACGAACTGACCGAGATAGAGCACGTCCGGATCCTCCGGGCTCGCCTCGAACAGGAGCGCCCGGCCTCTGACGTCGCTCTGAGGACGCTCCTCCCAGGTCTGGCCGTGATCCTCACTCACGAAGTTCGTGTAACCCGCGCGGAAGCCGGTGGAGAAGAGGGTGATCTTCCGGGGCCGCGCGGGAGAGATGGCGATCCGGAACGTGACGGAGGAGGTCGGCTCGAACGGCCCGGTGAACGCGAGCTCCCAGCTCGTCCCTCCGTCGTCCGAGCGGTGGAGAGTCGCCGACCTGTTCTCGACGAACGAGTTCTGCAGAGCGGCCCAGGCGATCGACGAATCGACCGGGTCGAACACCACGTCGGTGGCGAAGCCGGAGAGGCGCGGTTCCCACGTGCGGCCTCCGTCGATCGACTGATAGATGCCGGAGACCTCGAGATCGCCCTCGTCGTGAAGTCTCCACGACTGCGCCAGGAGCACCAGCTCGGGATTCGCCGGCGCGACGGCGATGCGCTGTGCATGTCCCATCGCCGGAAGGCCCGACTCGTCGATTCTCCTCCACGTCGCGCCACCGTCGTCGGAGCGGAGGACCCCCATCCCGAGGAACTCCGCTCCCATCGCCGCATAGACGGTCTCGGGACGGGAGGGAGCGAAGACGATCGACGCGACCGACAGGTCGGACTGATCGTCGCTGACGGGCACGAACGTCTCGCCCCCGTCGCTCGATCTCCAGATGCCGCCGGTCGAGCTGCCGATGAGGACGAGCTCCGGGTCGGCCGGAGAGATGGCGACGGCGCGGATCCGGCCGCTGGTCTGCTGCCAGCGATCGGGGTAATACGACTCGGTGGGTGCCGGGCCGATCGATTCCCACGCCGGCATCTCACCATCGGCGTCGACCGCGATCGCAGCATCCCGGAGCGGATCCATCCGCCGGATCGCCTCGAGCGCCTCGGCCCGGACGTCTCCGTCGATCGAATCGAACGGCTGAAGCCTCTGCCGGAGGAACCACGCTTCCCGCGCCGAGCGCCGGTCATCGCCCGTGATTCCCTCGGTCGGCTCGGGCGTCGTCACGGCCGGCGACGAGCGGAGCGGGACGGAGTCGGCGGTCCGGCAGGCGGGCTGAAGGACGAGCACGAACGAGAGGAGAACGAGAATTCCGATGTGGCCGCGTGTCATGGCGACGGCTCCGTGCGTCAGCGGCCGGGCGAGACGACCCGGACCTCGGCGCAATATACCCGATGGGACGCCGTTCGATCGAATGCCGCTGCCCGGCGCTCACCCCCCCTCACGCCGAGGAATCTCGTTCCGTACCGGCGGGAGAGTGCGCAGGAAGAGCCAGATGGCGCGGAGGTCGTCGTCCGAGAGGCGCCGGACCTCACGCCACGGCATGAAGGGGTGCAGCTCTCTTCCGGACGGGTTCACGCCGGTGCGGAGCGTCCGCACGAACTCTTCTTCGCTCCACCGGCCGATGCCGGTCTCCGGATCGGGGGTGAGGTTCGACGGGTTCGCGGGGAAACCTCCGGGTGGATCGCTCATGCCGGCGAAGAGGCGGTCCCGGTCGGGGCGTGAGAGCAGGCCGGTCCGGGGAGTGTGGCAGTCGGCGCAGAGCGCGACGTGCTGCGAGAGATATCCGCCGTACTCGGCGGTGGCGGCGGGCGCCGGCGCGGTCACCTCGACGGCCGGCTTCGGGCGGAGGAAGAAGATCTCCCCGAGACGGAAGACGAAGTTCCGGTCCTGCCGTACCTCGTTGGCGACGGGAGGAAGGCTCCTCAGGTAAGCCGCGACCGCGAAGGCGTCGCGATCGCCCATCCGGTGGAACCATTCGTACGGGATGATCGGTGCGAGGAGACGCCCGTTCCGGCTCTGTCCGTTGCGGATCGCGCGGACGATCTCCGCTTCGCTCCATCGCCCGAGGCCGGTCTCGGAGTCGCTGGTGAGATTCGAGGCGCGGGCGGTTCCGATGCGCCAGTTCTCGAATTCCATTCCGCCGCTCAGCGGGCCGTCGGGATCGCGCGTGTCGGCCGCATGACAATGCCCGCAGACCGCGGCGTCGCGCACGATCGTCTCTCCCCGCTCACGAAGCTCCGCGAACGCGCGGCTCGTCCCGGCCGGCGCGGCCGGCAGCGGAACGTCCGCGTGACGGCAGCCGGCGGCGAGCGCGATCAGGGCGGAGAAGACGAGCGGGATCGGAAGCGGGCGCATGCGGAACCTCCCTCCACCACGACCGCCGTGCAACTCCCCCGCCCGCGGCGCATGCGCATGCCTCCGGCGGCGTTACCAGGACATTAGGCCAGCGGCTCGAAGCGGGCGGTGAAATGGCGGAGGACTCTCGGGGCCTTCTCGATGCGGTAGCCGCGAAGCGTTTCCCGCTGGCTCGCGACCTCGATCACCGCCTCGGCGACGTAGTCGACGTGCGACTGCGTGTAGAGCCGCCGCGGGATCGCCAGCCTCACCAGGTCCATCGGTGCCGGCGCCTCGGTTCCGTCCGGCTGCATCCCGAACATCACCGTGCCGATCTCGACCCCGCGGATCCCCGCCTCGAGGTAGAGGGCGTTGCAGAGCGCGATCCCGGGATACTGCAGCGGGTCGATCTGCGGCAGCATCGCCCGGGCATCGATGTAGACTGCGTGCCCGCCCGGCGGCTGCACGATCGGGACGCCGCCCGCGGTGAGCTTCTCCGCCAGGTACTCGATCGAACGGATCCGATAGCGGAGATACGACTCCTCGGTCACCTCCTCGAGTCCGCGCGCGACCGCCTCCAGGTCGTAGCCCGCCATTCCCCCGTACGTCGGAAACCCCTCGGTCAGGATCAGCAGGTTCCGGCAGCGCTCGGCCCACTCGTCGTCGTCGAGCGCGAGAAACCCGCCGATGTTCGCCAGCCCGTCCTTCTTCGCCGACATCGTGCAGCCGTCGGCCAGCGAGAACATCTCCCGGGCGATCTCTCGCGGCGCGCGATCCGCCTGTCCCTGCTCGCGCACCTTGATGAACCACGAGTTCTCCGCGAAGCGGCAGGCATCGAGGAAGAACGGCTTGCCGTATCTCCTGCAGATCTCACGAACGGCTCGAAGGTTCTCGAGCGAGACCGGCTGCCCGCCGCCGGAGTTGTTCGTGACCGTCGCCATCACGAGGGGGATTCGATCCCCCTCCGCCTTCAGTGCCGCCTCGAGCTTCCCAAGATCGATGTTCCCCTTGAAGGGATGGATCGTCGCCGGCTCCCGCCCTTCCGGGATCACGATGTCGCGCGCCTCGGCGCGCTCGACCTCGATGTTCGCCCGCGTGGTGTCGAAATGGGTGTTGTTGAGGACGATCATTCCCGGCTCGAGGATCGTATGGAACAGAATCCGCTCCGCCGCCCGCCCCTGGTGCGTCGGGATGATGTGCCGATAGCCGGTCAGCTCGGACACCACGTCACGGAACCGGTAGAACGAGCGGCTCCCGGCGTACGACTCGTCTCCCTGCATCACGGCGCTCCACTGGGCTGCCGACATCGCACCCGTCCCGGAGTCTGTGAGCAGATCGATCAGCACGTCCTCGGCGGAGAGGAGGAAGACGTTCGATCCCGCCTCGCGCAGCGCAGCCAGCCGCTCCTCGCGCGTGGTGAACTTGATCGCTTCGACGGCCTTGATGCGGAACGGCTCGATGATCGTCCGGAACGCCATGACGTCGCGTATTGTAGTCTTGGGCGTCTGGAAGCGTCCCGGGCGACCCGGGCGTCCGGAGGCTGAGAGGAGAGGGTTGAGCGAGACTGGCGACGGCGGGTTCGCGATCGAGGCGAGCGGGCTCTCGCGCCGCTACGGGCGGCGGTGGGCGCTGGCGAACGTGTCGCTGGAGGTCCCGCGCGGCGCCTCGGTGCTGCTGGCGGGACGGAACGGCT
>DATKCD010000103.1:0-8497 GCA_035544735.1 Thermoanaerobaculia bacterium | reverse complement strand
CGCGCCGAGCTCGAGCGGAATCCCGCCGTGCGGCGGACGGCGCTCGCCTCGGGCCTTCCGATCGGGCACCTTCCGGCGACGATGGAGCTCGATCGCGGTCCCGGAGCGCGGCCGCGCGTCGACTTCTCCTCGGTCGGTCCGGGCTACTTCGAGCTGATGGAGATTCCGCTGGCCGGCGGGCGGGATCTCGACGATCGCGACCGGGAAGGGGCGCCGCGCGTCGCGATCGTCAACGAGACGTTCGCCGAGCGCTTCGGCGCGGCCGTCGGAGAGACGATCCGGATCGCGGGTTCGTCCGAACCGCTCGCGATCGTCGGGATCGCGCGCGATTCGAAGGTCGTCTCGCTGACCGAGCCTGCGGCGCCGTTCGTCTATCTTTCGATCGCCCAGACCCGCCCCGCGCGCGTCTCGCTTCTGGTGGAAGGAGCGGGAGAGATCGAGGGGACGCTCGCCGCGGCGCGGGAGCTGGCGGCGGCGGCGCTGGGAGGACATTCGATCGTGCGCTCGGCGAGCCTGGCGGGGATCGTCGACGAGGACCGGCGGCTCTCGAAGATCGGAGCGCTGCTGGCGACGCTCGCGGCCGCGGCGGGGACGCTGCTGACGGCGCTGGCGCTGTACGCCGTCCTGGCGACGGCGATCGCGCGCTCGAGGCGCGACCTCGCGATCCGCGTCGCGATCGGCGCGACGCCGGCCAGCGTCGTGCGCGGCGTCGCGGCGATCGCCGCAAGGACGATCGCCGCCGGAGCGGTCCCGGGGATGGTCGCCGGATGGGGGGCCGCGACGGCGCTCGGCCCGCTCCTCGGTTCCGAATCGATGCACCCGATCGCCTTCGCGGCACCGCTGGCGATCCTTCTGCTCGTCGCCGCGGTCGCGGCGTGGGGACCCGCACGGCGGGCTCTCGCCGTCGACCCCGTGCGCTCGCTTCGAAATGTGTGACCCGATGACGACGAACATGCCGGCTCGGCACTCGACCGGATCCGCCCACAACCGGCGAAAGGAGACGTGATGGAGTTCATTCATGACGCGATCGAGACGCTTCGCAGAGACGTTCGCCTCGCCGTCCGCTCACTCGGGAAGAGCCCCGTCTTCGCCGCCACGGCCCTGCTCACGATCGCCCTCGCGATCGGAGCGACCGCCTCGGTCTTCAGCGTCGTCCACGGAATCCTGCTCGATCCCCTTCCGTATCCCGAGCCGTCGCGCCTCGCCATCATCTGGCAGACCGACGCGCACAACGACTCGTGGGAAGAGACGGCGTCGTATCCCGACTATCTCGACTGGAAGCGCGAGGCGCGCAGCTTCTCCACTCTGGCCGGGACGACGACGGTCGAGGTGAACCTGCTGCCGCGCGACGGATCACCGGTGCGGCTCCAGGGAGTCGCTGCGAGCCACGACTTCTTCGACGTCCTCGGCGTGCGGCCGGCGGTCGGGCGGGCATTCACTCCGGAGGAGGACGCGATGGGCGGCCCGCAGGCGGTGATTCTGAGCTGGGCGCTCTGGCGCGATCGCTTCGGATCGGATCCGGGGGTCGTCGGGACCTCGATCCGACTCGATGGGGCCGATACCACCGTCGTCGGCGTGACTGGAGAGAGCTTCTGGCTCGGTCAGCAGGCGGATCTTCTGGTACCGCTGCGCCCCGTGCTCGGAACGCTCGGCGAAGTGCGCGGGGTGCACAACGTGGCGGTCTGGGGGCGGATCGCTCCCGGAGTCACCCGCGATCGGGCGCAGGAGGAGATGAGCGCGATCTCGGCGGAGCTCGAGCGCCTCTATCCCGACGACAACGTCGGCCGCGGGGCGAACGTGGAGCCTCTGCACGAAGCGGCCGTCGGCGACGTGCGGCGGCCGCTGATCGTGCTGTTCGCCGCCGCGGTGCTCGTTCTGCTGATCGGCTGCGCGAACGTGGCGGGACTGCTCATCGCGAGAGGCGTCGCGCGGAATCGCGA
This sequence comes from Thermoanaerobaculia bacterium, assembly GCA_035544735.1. GTDB lineage: Bacteria > Acidobacteriota > Thermoanaerobaculia > Gp7-AA8 > Gp7-AA8 > DATKCD01. The sequence goes on along the minus strand of DATKCD010000103.1, from coordinate 6,557 downwards.
GATGGCGATCCGCGCCTCGCTCGGCGCCCGGCGCTGGACGATCTTCCGGCAGCTCGTCGTGGAGTCGCTCACGCTCTCGCTTCTCGGCGGGGCGGCGGGCGTGCTCCTGGCGTTCTGGGGGGTGCGCGTCCTGCTCGCGATGGCGCCCGAGACGATCCCCCGCCTCGCGAACGTCGGGCTGAACCCCTCCGTCCTCGGATTCGCCCTCCTCGTCTCGCTCGGCTCGGGACTCCTTTTCGGAACGATTCCCGCCTTCCGCATCTCGCGCCAGGCGCTCGCGTGGAGCGTGCGCGACGCCGAGCGCGGCTCGGCGGCGCGGCGCAGCGGATCGCGGCAGCTCCTCGTCGCGGGCGAGATCGCGCTCGCCGTCATCCTCACGATCGGCGCCGGCCTGCTGCTCCGCACCTTCTGGAACCTGATCCGCGTCGAGCCGGGATTCCAGCCGCGCGGCCTCATGACCTTCGACGTCTCGCTGCCCCAGGCGAGCTATCCCGTTCCCTCGCGCACCGACTATCCGAACTGGCCGACCGCGATCCGCTTCTACGACCGCTTCCTCGAAGAGCTTCGCGCGACGCCCGGCGTCGAATCGGCCGCCCTCGCCATGCACCACCCCCTCCGCCGCGGCTGGACTTCGACCATCCGCGTCGTCGGACGCGAACGGACCGAGGGGCCACAGGACGAGCAGCGCGTGCGATCGATCTCGCCGGGATACTTCGCCACGATCGGCACCCCGATCCTGCGCGGGCGCGACGTCTCCGCGGAAGATGGAGCGGGGCGACCGCTCGTGACCGTGATCAACCAGGCGTTCGTCGACCGTTACTTCCCGGGCGAAGAGCCGCTCGGCCAGAGGCTCCTGTTCTGGGGACAGCAGCGCGAGATCGTCGGCGTGGTCGCGAACGTGCGATTCCGCAGACCGCGCGAGGAGAGCGAGCCGGCGATCTATCCTCCCCTCGCCCAGGTTCCGATGGGCGAAGTGGCGGTGGTCGTGCGGGCGGGGTCGAACCCGCTCGTGCATTTCGGCGCGGTGCGCGCCGCTCTCGCGAGGGCCGACCGCGAGATCGCGACCTCGAACGTCCGTACGCTCGGGCAGATCCTCGGCGATTCGATCGGCACCGTCCGGTTCCAGATGGTGCTGATCGCGCTGTTCGGCGCGACGGCGCTGCTGCTCGCGGCGATCGGAACGTTCGGTCTGATCGCCTATCAGGTCGAACAGCGCCGCCGGGAGATCGGCGTCCGGATGGCGCTCGGCGCCGACCGCGGGAATGTGGTCGGGATGGTGGTGTCGGAGGCGGCGAGGATGGCGGCGGCGGGTCTGGCGGCCGGGCTGGCGGGAGCGCTCGTGCTGACCCGATTCCTCGAGACGACGCTGTTCGGGGTCGGCACGCGCGACCTCGCCGTCTACGCGGGCGCAGTCGTCCTGCTCGCCGCCGTCGCGCTCGTCGCGAGCTGGATCCCCGCCCGCCGCGCCGGCGGCGTCGATCCGGTCACCGTCCTCCGCTGGGAGTGAGAAGGAGAATCCGAATGGAAATGCTCTGGCAGGATCTACGGTACGCGGTTCGACGGCTCGCCGCCGCGCCTCTGACGACCCTCGCGATCGTCGGCACGCTCGCCCTCGGCATCGGCGCGACCTCCGCGGTCTTCAGCGTGGTCCAGGGCGTGCTGCTCGCTCCTCTCCCCTATCCCGACTCCGACCGCCTGGTCGACGTCTACGTCGTGACCGAGGGGTCGGAGGCGACCGCCTCGCCGCCCGACTTCGCCGACTGGAAGCGGATGGCGGGATCGTTCGAGCATCTCGCCGCCTCCTGGCGCAGCTCGGCCGCGATGAGCGGCCGCGGCGAGGCCGAGCAGCTCCGCTCGGCGAGGATCACCGACGATTTCTTCCAGGTGCTCGGGATCGCTCCGGCGATGGGGCGGGGGTTCGGCCCCGACGAGCAGCGGGCGGAGGGGCCGGCGGCGGCCATCGTGTCGCACGCGGTCTGGCAGCGGAAGCTCGGCTCCGACCCGGAGGTGATCGGCGCCGGCGTGACGATCGAGGGAGAGCCGACGACGATCGTCGGCGTGATGCCGCGCGGGTTCCAGTTCCCGCAGGAGGTCGAGCTGTGGCTCCCGGCGCGGTTCAGCGAACGCGACCTGACGACGCAGCGCGGAGCGCACTATCTCAATGTGATCGGGAAGCTGAAGCCGGGCGTCTCGACCGATCGCGCCACGGCTGAGATGCAGGGGATCGTCGCGGCGCTCGAGAAGGAGTACCCCGACACGAACCGCGGATGGTCGGGGGCGCTGGTGCGGCCGGTGCTGGAGACGATGACCGGGGACGTGCGGCCGGCGCTCCTGATGCTTCTCGGCGCGGTCGGGCTGGTTCTGCTGCTCGCCTGCGCGAACATCGCGAACCTTCTGCTGGCGCGGGCGATCGGACGGCGCAGAGAGATCTCGCTCCGGACGGCGCTCGGCGCGAGCCGCTCGCGCATCGTCCTGCAGCTCCTGGTCGAGAGCCTGCTGCTCGCGCTCGTCGCCGGAGCCGTCGGCCTGCTTCTGGCGAGCTGGGTCGTCGCCGGAATCGCCTCGCTCGAGATCGACGGAGTCCCGCGTCTCGGCGAGATCGGCGTCGACGGCACCGTCCTCGCCTTCACGATCGCGGTCTCGGTCGCCACGGCTCTGCTGTTCGGCACCTTCCCCGCCCTTCTGCTCGGCACGAGGCGCAATCTCGAGTCGGCGCTCCGCGAAGGGGAAGCCCGCTCGGGCGCGGGACGGCGCGGGCGAAGCCTTCGATCTCTTCTCGTGGTGAGCGAAGTCGCGCTCTCGCTTCTGCTGGTCTCGGGCGCCGGTCTGCTGATCAAGAGCTTCGCGGGGCTCGCTTCGACCGATCCCGGGTTCGATCCCGACGGGGTCCTCACGTTCCAGCTCTCGCTTCCGGACTCGCGCTACGAAGATCCGGCGCGAAAGCGAGCCTTCTTCGCCGAGCTCCTCTCGCGCATCGAAGCGCTTCCCGGAACCGAGAGCGCCGGAGCGGTTTTCGGGCTTCCGATGACCGGCCTCTCGTACACGATCAGCGTGGAGAAGCTCGACGGAGCAGCCCTGCCCGACGGCGACGACCGCTACGTCCAGATCCGGGTGACGACCCCCGGCTATTTCGATGCGATGCGCGTGGCGACGCTGCGGGGGCGTGGGTTCACCGCGGCCGACGAGGCTGGCGCGCCCGACGTGGCGATCGTGAACGCGACGGCGGCGAAGCTGCTCTGGCCGGACGGCGACGCGGTCGGCCGGACGATCGAGGTCGGCACGCGCCTCGGGCGCGAGACCCGGGTCGGCGGAAGGATCGTCGGCGTCGTCGCCGACGTCCGCGACCGCGGCCTCGGCGCGCCGCCCTCGCCCGAGTTGTACCTCCCGTACGCGCAGGTGCCGGTCGATTTCGCCGCCTTCGCCGTCCGATCGCAGCTCGATCCCCGGGCGGCCATTCCCGCGATCCGGAGCATCGTCGCCGAGATCGACCCGGAGCTGCCGATCTTCCGCACCGAGAGCATGCGGAGCTGGGTCTCGCGCTCGATCGCGGTTCCGCGCGTTCTGGCCATCCTGCTCGGAACGCTCGCGGGAATCGCGATGCTGCTCGTGGCGATCGGCATCTTCGCGGTGATCGCGTACGGGGTGGGCGAACGGCGGCGCGAGCTGGGGATCCGGATGGCGCTCGGGGCGACCGGGAAGCAGATCGTGCGGCTCGTGACGCGGGAGGCGGCGCGGCTCGCGGCGCTCGGGGTCGCGATCGGCCTTCTGGCATCGCTCGCCGCGAGGGGGCTGCTGGCAAAGGTACTGGTCGAGGTCTCGCCGGTCGATCCGGCGGTCTGGGTGGGGGCGGTCGTGATCCTGGCGGCGATCGCCCTGATCGCCGCAGCGATTCCCGCCCGTCGCGCGGGGCGGGTCGACCCGGTCCGCGCGCTCAGACACGAATAGGGCAGGTGACGAATGAGAGTGATTCACGATCTCGCTGCAGCAGTACGGTCGCTGGCGTCGAAGCCTCAGATCCCGATCGTCGCGATCTTCACACTGGCCCTCGGGATCTCTTCCGTCACGGTCGTATTCACGGTCGTCGAGGGCGTGCTCCTTCGGCCGCTTCCCTACCGCGACCCCGAGCGCATCGTCGGCATCTGGCAGAGCCTGCCGGCGCGAGGAATCGAAAGACAGGAAGTCTCCCCGGGCAACTTCCTCGACCTGAGGGAGCGAACGCGGACGCTGTCGGAGGTGGCGATCGCCGAGCCGTACGGATTCGACCTCTCCGAGGGAGACTCGCTCCCGGAGGACGTGAACGCCTGGCTCGTCTCCGAAGGTTTCTTCCGGATTCTCGGCGTCGCTCCGATGCACGGGCGCGGGTTCGATGACGCCGATCATCGGGAGGGAGCGCCCGCGACCGTCATTCTCGACCATGCGTTGTGGCGCGAGCGTTTCGGCTCGGACGGAGACATCGTCGGCCGGGCGATCCTGCTCGACGGAAAGCCGGTCGTCGTCGTCGGGGTGATGCCGGGGGCGTTCGACTTCCCCGGTGGCCGCGCGATGTGGGCGCCGCGCCACACGGGGGAGAACGATCGCAACCGGCGGGGGGCGACGTACCTGACGGCGGTCGGGCGGCTTCGGGACGGCGTCTCGATCGAGCAGGCGAGCGCCGAGCTCGAGACGATCGGGAGCGAGATGGCGCGCGAGCATCCGGTGGTAAACCACGGCATGGGCTGGGCGCTCACGCCTCTTCCGGAGCAGATCGTCGGCGGAGTGCGGAGCAACCTCATCATCCTGTTCGGCGCGTCGACGCTCGTCCTCCTGATCGCCTGCGCGAACGTGGCGAGCCTCCTTCTGGCCCGCGCCACGGTCCGCCAGCGCGAGATCGCGATCCGCGCGGCCCTCGGCGCCACGCGCCGGCGCCTCGTCGCCGACGCGCTCATCGAAAGCTTCATCCTCTCGGGCGCCGCGGCGTCTCTGGCGCTGCTCCTCACCCTCTGGCTCCACGACGCCGTGCTCGCGCTCATTCCCGCCGATCTGCCGCGCGTCCGCGAGATCGGGATCGATCTCCCGATCTTCCTCTTCACGATCGCGGTCGCCCTCGTGACGACGATCGTGTCGGGCGTCGCTCCCGCCCTCCAGACCGCGGCCCTCGATCCGAACCGGAACCTGAAGGGCTCCGCATCGGCCGTCCTGCCGGTGCGGTTCCGCAGCTTCCTCGTCGTCTTCGCCGTCGCCGTCGCGATCGTTCTGCTGATCGGCGCGGGCCTGCTGATCCGCAGCCTCCACGCGGTCATGCAGACCGATCCGGGGTTCGCATCGGAGAACACGCTCGCTCTGCAGGTCCACGTCTGGGATCTCTACCCCGAGGCGGGGCAGCAGCGGGCGTTTTTCGAGGAGACGATCGAGCGGATGCGGGGGATTCCCGGAGCTCGCGCCGTCGGCGCGTCGTCGGCGGTTCCGTTCACGAGCGACAGCATGGACATCGAGAGCGAGCTGCTGGTCGAGGGGCGGCCCGAGCCTGCGGCGGGGACCGAGCCCACCGCGTTCTACACGATCGTCACGCGCGACTACTTCCGCGCGATGGCGATCCCGCTGCGAAAGGGGCGCTTCTTCGGGCTCGAGGACGGGAGCGGCTCTCCGCCAGTCGCGCTGATCAATGAAGAGCTGGCGCGCCGGATCTTTCCCGGCGAGGACCCGGTCGGCCGGCGGCTGCGGACCCGGCAGATGCGCGCGCTTCCGTCGCAGAGCCTCGAGATCGTCGGCGTGGTCGGCAACGTCCGGAACGAGACTCTGGAGCACGCTCCCCGACCCGAGCTCTATCTATCGTTCGATCAGTTTCCGTTCGGATCGATGGCCTACGTGATTCGTTTCAACGGAGACGCGGGAGCGGTCGCGGCGGCGGCGCGGGATCAGGTGTGGGCGGTTCACCCGCGACAGACGATCTCGCAGGTGGAAGTGCTCGAGCATCTGATCTCGGCGACCTTCGGCACACGCCGTTTCCAGCTCCTTCTGCTCGGATCGTTCGCGGCGGCGGCACTGATTCTGGCGACGGTCGGCCTCTACGCTCTGATCAGCTTTTCGGCGGCGGGACGCACTCAGGAGATCGGGACCCGGCTGGCGATCGGAGCGGATCGCCTCGACATCCTGACGCTGGTGCTCCGCCAGGGACTCCGTCTCGCTTCGATCGGCGTGATCGCCGGCCTCGCGGTGGCTCTCGCGTTCTCGCGCGTGGTCGACAGGATGCTGTTCGGAATCGAGCGGACGGATCCGCTGACCTTCGCCGGCGTCTCCGTGCTGATCATGGTGGTGGCCGCGCTCGCGAGCCTGATCCCCGCGCGCCGCGCGATGAAGCTCGACCCGACGAAGGCTCTGCGATGGGAGTAGTGAGGATCGAATGATGGGATGGATCAGGGATTTCGGGTTCGCACTGCGGTCGCTCCGCGGCACGCCGCTGATCGCGCTCTCGGCCGTCGCGACGCTCGCCATCGCCATCGCGGCGAACGTCACCATCTTCAGCGCCGCGAACGGGTTGCTGTTCGAGCCCCTCCCCTTCGCCGACGCCGGCAGGCTCG
>DATKCD010000102.1:0-4759 GCA_035544735.1 Thermoanaerobaculia bacterium | reverse complement strand
GCTCATCCACGACGCGGACCGCCCCGTCGTGCTCATCATGACCGCGTTTCCCGAGCATGAAGTCAACGTTCCGTTCGTCGCCGATCTGGTCCACGGCATCATCCGAAAGCCGTTCGACGTCCACGAGATGGCGAGCCTGGTTCGGGAATGCGTCGACGTCAGCTCGGCCGGGCGCAGAGACCGCCCCCCGGAAGCGCAGGCCTGAAGGGCTTCATTCGCTCCGCAGCACGCTCGCGGGATCGATCCCGGTGGCGCGGCGGAGCGGAATCCAGGCGGCGAGCAGGGCGACCGCGCCGAGGGTCGCTGCGGCGAACATGTGGCCGGGGATTTCATCCCCGGCGGGTGGGCGGTCGCGGATCGCCCTTACGCCCCGGGGCATTCGAGCTTCACGGTAGTCGCCGAACCACCGCCCGCCGGGGATGAAATCCCCGGCCACAGGAAACCCCCGGGCCGCCCGATGGCTCAATCCCTCGTCCCCTCTCGCGCGCGCCGGACGGCGGCGCGGAGGTCGTCGAGCGAGGCGATCGCGCCGTGGACGCCGACGAGCCGCTCGACCGGGAGCTCCTGCCGATCGATCTGGCGCGCGAGCGCGATCGCCTGCGGCCGCGCCGCCTCCGGCGCGTCGGGATGGAGCACGAACAGATCGCCCTGGAAGAGGATCCGCTCCCGCGGAAGCCATGCGTAGAGCATCTCGTCCGCATGCCCGCTCCCGTCGAGGCGGTGAAGCTCGACTCGCGGCCCGTCCCCCTCAATGACGAGCGACGGGCCGTCGACGGTCCGGATCGCGGCGGGCGCACCGCCGCCGCCCGACAGCGTCCGCGACGCCGCGGCGACGCTGCGGAAGAAGGCGGCGTTGCCCGGCGTCGTGACGACGGCCGCTCCGGCGCGCATCGGCGCGAGAACGCCCCCCGAATGGTCGAAGTGATGGTGCGTCACGACGACCGTGCGCACCCCCTTCCCCGGAAAGCGCTCCTCGAGGAGATCGAGCACGCGTTCCATCGACGGCGCGTCGACCGGCGCTTCGACAAGAAGGAGCTCGTCCCCCTTCTCGACGACCAGGGAGGAGTAGTCGCTCCCGCCGATGTTCCTGACGAGCCACACCGCCGGGGCGAGCGGCTCGATCGCGATCGGAGCGGTCTCAGGCGAAGCCGGCGGCGCGAACCCCTCCGGCCGCACGAGCGCCGCCTCGAGCTCCGCTGCGTCGATCGGCTCGGCTCCTTCGAGCTCGAGCTCGGACTGGAGCACCCCGTTCGCTCGCGAGCGGATGCGGGCTGGAAGGCGGAGCCCCGCCACCTCGCGCCCGCCCGAGAGCTCGGTTTCCACCAGCACGTCGCCGAGGAGCGGCTCGGAGTCGAGACGCCGGACTTCGCGGAGGCGAAGGTCGCGGTCGAGGACCAGAGTGACGCGCGACGCGGCGGCTCTCGCCTCGACGAGCCGCAGCGGAACGCCCTCCTCGCGGCGGATCCCGAGCAGGCGGAGAGCGTCCGGATGGCGCAGCGCCTCCTCGATCAGCAGCGCCGGAAGGCGCGCGAGGAGCGCTATGCGCGTCTTCGCGGACGATTCGGACCGAGGGATCTCCCGCTTCGAAGCGAGATTGAGATCGAATCCGCCGCGTCCCTGCGCGACCACGCGGTAGCGCCCGACGAAATTCGGCCAGGTGAGCTCCTGATCGATCGAGATCGCGCTCGTGTCACGCGATAGCGCGGCCGACTCGCGATACGGAAACGGATCGAACGGCGGCTGCGAGGAGCGCGACTGCGAGCGGGGAAAGAGCGTCCCCTTCCACCGGACGCGGATCGCCGCCGGCTCCGCCGCGTCGCTCCGATGGAGCGCCAGCGCCTGCGTCAGCAGCTCGTGCGCGCGCATCTGCGAGAGCCACCCCTCGCTCCCCATCTCGAGATCCTCGGCACCCTCCGGCCACGACCCCGCCAGAAACTCCCGGATCGCCGGGATGACGCGCTCGTCGTCCTGCCACGCCTGATGCGCCCCCCCCTCCACCGTGAGGAGCCGTCCGTTCGGCAGCACCGCCGCCCACTCCCTCCCTCCTCCGTACGCCGCGTTGCGGTCCCTCGTCCCGTGCACCGTCAGCACCGGAACCTCGAGCGCCGCCAGGTCGATCGCGTCGACGTGCGTCTCCCGCGCCGACCGGAAGTGATGCTGCAGATGAAACGCGAGCCGGCTCGGCCATTCGTTCGGCAGATGACAGAGCGAGCTCAAGTCCTCGGCGTTCTCCGGATCGCCTACCAGGCGGACGCGCGTCACCAGCCACTCCCGCTCGCAGTACTCCTGCGGCCGGCTCTCCACCCATCCCTCCGCGCGCAGTTTTCGCACGGCCGCCACTCCCTTCGGATCCATCACCTCCTCGCCGCTCGCGTCCCACACCGCTGGAAGCGGCGAGCCGAATCGCATCCCTACCGGGCCGATCTGGACGATCCGGCTCACACTCTCGGGATACTCGAGCGCATAGAGCACGACCATCTTTCCGAGATAGGAGTAGCCGATCGTCGCGAAGCGCTCGGCGCCGGCGTGGCGCCGGATCGCTTCGAGGTCGCGGACGTCGGCCTCGAGGGTCAGCTTCGCCGGATCGGTCACGCGGCTCGAGCGCCCGCGGTTGCGCATGTCGTAGAGCACGACGCGGCTTCCCGCCGCGAGAACGTCGAAGTCCCCGCGATAGAGAAAGCCGCCGGGAACGATGACCGTCTCCGGGCCGCTCCCGAGGACCGCCAGTGGAGCAGCACCCCCGGCTCGGTCTCGAGCATTCCTTCCTCCACGGCGGGAGCGAGCCGGGCAACGGCCTGCGTTGGAGCGAGCGAGAGAACGATCAGGATGACGAGTGCGCGCATCGGAGTCTCCCCGGCGTGATCGCGCCATTCGAGCACGCCGGCCCCGGGGAGAGTCCTGAGGAAAAGATCATGATTTCATCGGGAGAAGGTCGAGCTCAGGATGCAGAACGTGGTGTGGTGCGGGCGTCTCGCCCGCCCCCGGGTGGGGGCGGGCGTTGAACTTCAGGCGAGCGTAGCTCCGGAGCCGGAGAGCCGGACCTCGGCGGGAAGACACGACGCTCTCGGACGGGTGAGCGCGCCCGACCCCCGCCCGCCGGGGATGAAATCCCCGGCCACAGGGGGATGAAATCCCCGGCCACGGGGACCTCACCGCGCGCGCGGACCGACGTCGGCGAGGATCGCGCGGAACCGCGGGTCGGCGTGCAGGCGCGTCCAGCGGTCGTCGAGACGCACCAGCAGGAGCGAGAGGTCCTTCTCCGCCCGCGCCCGCTCGAGCCATTCGAGCGCCCGCTCCTCTTCTCCCGCCTCGGCGAACATCCCCGCGACGATCGCGGGTCGGATCCGCCCCTTCCTCAACAGTGCGTCGATGCTGCGGAGGAGATCGTCGCGGCCCGGAAAGGAGTCGCGGGCCGGCCCGGCGGCGAGCTTGTCGAGCTGCGCGCGCGCGTGGGCGTGACCCGGATCGCGCCGGAGCAGCGCGCGGTACGCCGCACTCGCGGCCTCGGGGTCGCGGAGCATCGTATGGATCAGCCCCGCGCTGAGCAGCACGCGCGGCGAGTCGGGCGCGAGGCGCAGCGCCGAGGCGATCCGCGATCGCGCCTCTTCCCTCCGTCCCGTCAACAGCAGGAGCTCCGCGAGGACGGCGTGAGTCTCGGCCGCCTGCGGATCGATCTCGATCGCGCGGAGGAAGTACTCCTCGGCCGCCTCCCATTCCCACTGCGTCGTGCGGAGCGAGCCGAGGGCGACGAACGCGTCGGCGAGCGTGGGGTCGAGCTCGAGCGCGCGCTGCGCGTCCCGTTCGGCGAGCGGATGGCCGATCGCCCGTGACATCGCGCCGTCCGAGACCAGCGCGAGACGCGCGAGCGAGCGACCCGCCAGCGCCGCGGCGTCCGCCGGATCGATCGCGAGCGCCCGATCGTACAGATCGGCCGCGCGCATCGCCGACCCCTCCGTCGCAGCCGACAGCTCCGATCGCGCCTCCTCCCGGAGCACCGCCGCCACCCGCCCCTCTCTCCCCGAATCGAGCACCGCGAACGCCAGCGGAAATGCGACCAGCAGCGCCGCCACCACCGCCGCCACCACCGGACGGCTCCGGCGTGTCTGCTCTCTCGGCGGAAGAGCCGACGATCCCGCCGGCTCCACCCTCGCGATCAGCCGGTATCCCCGGCGCGAGATCGTCTGGATGTATCGCGGTCTGCGCGCCTGGTCGCCGAGGACCTTCCGGAGCTGGTAGATCGCATTCGTCAGGACCTCCTCGGTTACGTGGATCTCTCCCCAGACCCGGGAGAGCAGCTCTTCCCGCGTGACCGCCTCGCCGGCGCGTCGGGCGAGTGCCTCCAGTACCGCCGCCTGTTTCGGCTCGAGGTTGATTTCGACCCCGTCGCGCCGAAGCTGGTGGAGCTGCGGCTCGAACACCCATTCCGCGATCCGGATCCGGCCGTCCATGACGAGCCGCCATCATAACGCGCACGAGCTCGCCCCGCCGGCAACGCCGCCACCCGCCATCCGTGACCCCTCACCCTGCCCTCTCCCCGAATCGAAAGTCGGGTTCCAAACGCGTCCGGACGGGGAGAGGGTAATCGGTGCCCCGCTCCCCCACCCGCCATGGGCAACGAGCGATTTCCGGCCGGATCGGAAGGTGCCGCGAAGCTGGCAGGCTCCGCGCATTCTCTCCCCGACGGAGGGACTCCGCCGTGCCGAACAAGCTCCTGACCTGCCTCGCCGTTCTCCTGCTCGCCGCCGCCTGCTCGTCCGGA
>DATKCD010000101.1:0-2670 GCA_035544735.1 Thermoanaerobaculia bacterium | reverse complement strand
AAGGCGATCCTCGTAACCCTGATGAAGCGGAGCGCGAGCTCCTGAGGATCGAGACCGAGTGACCGCCGACCCGCACAACGCCAATTCCGGAGCCCGGCGCCCGAATCAGGGCATCTGGGTGATTCTGGGACTCGGCCTGCTTTTCTTCGCGATCATGTCGGCTCTTCTGGTCTCGACCGGGCGGGAGCCGCGACGACCCGTCGCCGAGCCCGAAGACCTCCACGTCGTCCCGACGACGCTCCGGCTGCGCACGGCGCCCGACCTCGACGCTCCCGTTCTCGCCGACCTCGAGCGCGGCGAGAAGCTCGACCAGCTCGCCACCGAGGGATCGTGGGTCCAGGTCCGCCGGGCCGACGGGACCACCGGCTGGGCCGAGCGCTCCTACCTCGAGACCACCTCCGAGCACGAGCGCCGCGTGGCTCGGGCGCGTGCGATCCGCCTGCTTCCCCCTCTCCTGGGGGAGGTCGAGCGGAAGATTCCGCTCTACGCCGGCCCCGGAATCTTCTACCCGATCGTCGGCGAGCTCGACGGCGGATCGAACGTCACGGTCTTCACCCGCGATCACGACTTCTATGCGGTCGACGCCGGAGGAGACGTAGCATTCGTCGAGGTCGATGCCATCGATCTCTCCGGAGCGGGGGCGGCCGTGTTCGAGGTGGCGGCGGACGGAACCGAAACGGTGATCGACGAGGAAGAGCCAACCCTGACCGCGTCGATTCCCGAGGATCCTCCATTCGAGATCCCGATGCCCATCCCGCCGCCGCGTTCGATCCCCGACCCCGAGCCGGCTCCCGCTCCCGCCCCGCCGCGCGGCGGGATCTATCCCGGCGTCCCTCCCGGGGGGACCGAGCCGGTCGTCATCGATCGGGCGATCCCGAGCTACCCGGCGGCGGCGCGGGCGAACGGGGTGGAAGGGACGGTCGTGGTCCGCGCCGTGGTCCGGACCAACGGCCGGGTCGGCGACGTCGAGATCCTCCGCGACCTGCCGTACGGTCTGGGCGAGGCTGCGGCGCGCGCGGTCAAGCGGTGGCGCTTCCGCCCCGCGACGTATCAGGGCCGCCCGATCGCGGTCTACTACAACGTCACCGTGAATTTCCGCCTCTCGGGCTGAAGCCGTCCGGCCATCATTCCCTTTCACGATTCTGCGTTCGGCACCTCGCCGCGGAATACCGGTCGAAGCGCGGACCGTTCCCCCCTCGCATGGCGGTGAAGGACGTCTCCGGGAACGGCCGACCGCGCTTCCGGTTCGCGGCTCCGGGAGACCTGCTCGGCGCGCACCTGTCGACGCGCGGCGGGATCTGCAGTGTGTTCGAGCGTGCTGCGCGGATCGAGGCGAGCGCGTTCGCCCTCTTCGCGAAGAACTCCAATCAGTGGCTGGGAAAGCCGCTCGCGCCCGAGGAGGCCGCCCGCTTCGGCGAGCTGCGCGCCGGGCTCGGCAATCCTCCGGTGCTCACGCACGCCTCGTATCTCATCAACCTCGCGACGACCAGCGAGGAGTTTCACCGGAAATCGATCGCGGGGCTGGTCGACGAGCTGAAGCGGGCCGAACGGCTCGGCGCGTTCGCGGTCGTGCTCCACCCGGGAGCCCACATGGGGGCGGGAGTCGATGCGGGTCTGGACCGGATCGCGCGATCGCTCGATCGCGTGCACGCCGAGATCGACACGAACGTGGTCACGCTGCTCGAGACCGCGGCGGGGCAGGGCTCGTGTCTCGGATGCACGTTCGAGGAGCTCGGGCGCATCATGAAGCTCGTCGACGATCCGCGCCGGCTCGGCGTCTGTGTCGACACCTGCCACGTCTTCAGCGCCGGATACGACCTCCGGACTCGCGATGGATGGGAGCGCATCGTCGGCGAGATCGACGCCGAGGTCGGCGTCGGCAACGTCGGCGCGTTTCATCTGAACGATTCGAAGCGGGACCTCGGGTCGCGCGTCGACCGCCACGAGCACATCGGCGAGGGAAGGATCGGGCTCGAGCCGTTCGCGTTCATCCTGAATGACGAGCGCTTCGATCGCGTTCCGAAGGTCCTCGAGACGCCCAAGCCGGACGAGTTCGAAGCCGACCGGCGCAACCTGAGCGAGCTGCGCGCCCTCCTGCGCCCGACGGCGGACTCCGCGCCGCGCAGCGCTCGCCCCGGCGCGCCCTAGAGCTACTCCGCGGGCCTCTCCGACCGGACGGCGAGGAACCACGGCTCCCGGCGGCCGAACCCGCTCCCGAGCGCCACGCCGATCCCGACGATCGAGGCGGCGATCCAGACGACGTTTCCGACGACGGGAACGAGGCGAAGTGCGCCGAAGGTCACCGCCCCGATGAGGGTCAGCGTCAGATCTCCCCTCCGCCATCCCCGGCGCGCCTCGGCATGCGAGCGCGGTCCGGCGAGCATCACGCCGGTCGCATGGAAGAGCGCGACCATCCCGAAGACCTTCACCGCCAGGGCGAGCGCCCCGAGGATGGCGAGCAGCACCACGCCGACGCCGTAGGGAACGAGATACGCGAAGACGATCGCGGTCAGGACGAAGCTGGTGAAGGCGACCAGTCCGAGCAGGAAGGAGTAGAACAGGCCGGACCGGACTTCGAGCGAGGTGGCGCGCACCTCGCGGCCCGCGAGGACGGCGATCGGGATCGAGACGGCGATCCAGAACAGAGTCAGAGCGAGCTTGATGGCGGCG
>DATKCD010000100.1:0-27837 GCA_035544735.1 Thermoanaerobaculia bacterium | reverse complement strand
ATCGCTTCAGGCATGGCTCAGCTCGGCCAGAGCCGAGTGTACCTCACGGGTGATGCCGGCGACGGCGCTCCCGCGACCCACCTTCGCATCGAACCGCGTGAGCACGACCAGGACGTAGGGCTTCCGCCCGTCGACGAAGACGATGCCGGCGTCGTGATGGACCGTCGAGATGTTTCCGGTCTTGTGGGCCACGCGCGCGTGCTTGGGGAGGCCGGCGGGGATGCCGCTCTTGAAGCGCTGGTCGAGCAGGATGTCGAGCATCTGTCTCGACGATTCTTCCGAAAAGGCGCGGCCATCGGCGATTACGCGCAGCAGGCGCAGAAGCCCGTTCGCCGTGACCTCGTTGTTGATGCCCGCCTCGAAGGCGGCCTGATCCTCGACGCCGCGCACGACCTTGACGCCCGGGATCTCGAGCTCCTCGAGAGCGCGCTGGATCGACTCGACGCCGACGACCTCGACGAGCAGGTTCGTGGCGAGATTGCTCGAGGTGGTGATCATCCAGTAGGCGAGCTCGCGGACCGGGAGGTTGCGGCCGATCTCTTTGGCCACGTTGCCGTCGCCGTCCCGGCTGAGCTCGATCATGAACGGCTCCCTGTTCACGATCGAGGTAAAGCGGTTGCGCACGTGCACCGGCGTGTCGAGGGTCAGCTCGCTCCGCTCGAACTGGCGGAACACGCCGAGCAGGATGGCGAGCTTCATGGTCGAGGCGGCGTGGAACCAGTCGTCGGCGTTGAAACACCACTGGACCGTGGTCTCGTAGTCGTAGAAGCCGACGGCGAGGTCGTCGAGCTCGTGCTCTCCCTTGCTCCGGATGAGCTTCGCGAAGAGCGAGACCTCGCCCGCAGCGATCGATTCGAGGCGCGACTGTCCGGTGGTCATCGAGGTCGATGTTCGCAGGAATCCGGCTCCGGGGGAAGGGTCTGCAAAATGCGGGCAGAGCGGGGGTTGGGAGGAGCGGCTCCTATCCCCCGAGATGGCGGCCGATCCGCTCGATTCCGTGCTGGATCGCTGCCGGCTCCGCCGCGAACGAGACGCGGAGGAACCCTTCGCCTCGGCGGCCGAATGCCGTCCCCGGGATCGTCAGCACGGCGGCATCGAGGGCGAGCGAGCGTGCAAGCTCGACCGTGTCGCATCTCGGGACCGGGATGAAGAGGTAGAACGCCCCGGCGGGCGGGGTGATCCCCTCGCCGAGCGCCTGGAGCGCCACCGCCACCGCCGTATCGCGCTGGATGCGGAACCGCTCGCGCACGCTCTCGCGCCACGCCCGGTCCGCCTCCGGATCGGCGAAGATCCGCAGCGCGAGCTCCTGCGAGAACACCGAAGCACACGTCGCGATGTACTGGTGCGCCTTCACGATCGTCGACATCAGCTCGGCGGGCGCGAGGACCCACCCGAGGCGCAGACCGGTCATCGCATGCGACTTCGAAAGCCCGCCGGCGACGATGACTCCCTCTCCCCGTCCGCCGAAGGAAGGAGGCGCACCCTCGTAGTGAATGTCGCGGTAGACCTCGTCCGAGATCACGAGCGCGCCCCGCTCCTGCGCCATCGCGACGACCCGCCGCACGCTCGTCTCGTCGAGTACGCCCCCCGTCGGATTCGAAGGCGAGTTCACTACGACCGCTTTCGTGCGGCGCGTCCATCCCTTTTCGAGCGAGTCGAAGTCGATCCCCCATCCCTCCGGATCGAGCGCGTACGGCACCGGCGTCCCTCCCGCGATGCGCGTCAGGACCGGATACGAGAGGAACCCCGGGTCGGGAACGAGCACTTCGTCCCCCTCCTCGACGAACGCCTGAAACACGGCGTGCAGTCCCTCCTCGGTTCCGGCGGTGACGCAGATCTCGGCTGCGGGGTCGTACTGCGGCGCCTCGAGGTCGGAGATGGCGCGACGGAGCGCGAGAAGGCCCGCGTTCGGCGAGTAACGCCAGGAGCCCCCGGCAGCGGCCTCGGCCGCAAGCGCGCGCAGGCGGGCGTCGGGCTCGAGGTTCGGCTCGCCGAGCCCGAGATTGATCGTGAGCGGCGTAGCGAGCGCCTGGATCTGACGGATCAGCGAGATCTCGACCGATGCGAATCGCCTCGCCGGCGCGACCATCAGCGCAGCGCTTCCTCGAGTGCCGTCGCTCCGTCCGTCTTCTCGTCGCGATACTTCACGATCATCGGCGTGGCGAGCGAGAGCCGATGCTCTTCCGCGAACTTCCCCTTCATCGCGCGGCTCCCCGGCACCACGACCGCTCCGTACGGGATCTCCAGTGGCCTCTCGGGCGTCCGCCGGTAGATCTGCTGCCGCACCGTGTCGTAGACCGGAGTCGATCCGGTGATCACGACCCCCGCGCCTATGACCGCGCGCGTCCGGACGATCGTCCCTTCGTAGATGCCGGCGTTGCCGCCGACCACCACGTCGTCCTCGATCACGACGGGAAGCATGCCGATCGGCTCGAGAACCCCGCCGATCTGCGCGGCGGCGCTCAGATGCACCCGCTCGCCCACCTGCGCGCACGATCCGACCAGCGCATGCGAGTCGATCATCGTCCCCTCGCCGACCCACGAGCCGACGTTGACGTAGGCCGGCGGCATCATGACCACCCCGGGCGCCACGTACGCCCCCCGCCTCACCGACGAGCCGCCCGGAACGATGCGAATACCGTCGTTCGCCCGGAACCGCCGCGGCGGCAGCGTGTCCTTGTCGACGAACGAGAGCGATCCCGACGCGTACTCGGCCAGGATTCCGTGGCGGAACGCCGCCAGGATCCCTTCCTTGACCCAGGTCTCGGCGGCCCAGACTCCGTCCGCGTCACGCCGCGCCGCGCGGATCGTTCCCTTCTCGAGCTCGGCCAGAAACAGTCCGATGACCTTCACCAGCTCGCTCCGGTCGCGGAGCGAGTCGAGGCTTTCCATGCGCTGCTGAACGTTCGTCGTGCTCATACGGACTCTCTCTATCAGATTCCGGCGTGCGGGCGGTAGCCGTCGCCCTCGATCAGCGGCGGGATGCCGGCGGAACCTCTCGAGCGCCGGCCTTCGTCGTCCCCACGACCTCGTCGAGAATCGCCTTCAGCTTCGTCCGATTCTCGTCGCCGATCGGCGCCAGAGGGAGCCGAACGGCGTCGCTCTCGAGCACCCCCATCATCTTCAGCGCCGCCTTCACCGGGACGGGATTCGAGTCGATGAAGTTTCCGGTCATGAGCGGCAGGATCTTCTCGTGGACCGAACGGGCGCGATCGAAATCGCCGCCGAGAGCGGCCGCGACCATCTCCTTCATCAGCGCCGGAATCTCGTTCCCGGCGACCGAGATCACGCCGTCCGCGCCGGCGGCCATGATCGGCAGGGTCCAGGCGTCGTCTCCGCTGAGCACGAGAAAGCCCTTCGGACGTCTCCGCAGGATCGTGAGGATCTGCTCCATGTTCGCCGAGGCTTCCTTGACGCCGATGACGGCGGGGATCTCGTGTGCGATGCGGAGGGTGGTCTCGGCGGTCATGTTGACGCCGGTGCGTCCCGGGACGTTGTAGAGGATCATCGGCAGCGGAGAGCCGGCGGCTTCGAGGGCGCGCGCCTGAGCGCCGAAGTGGCGGACCAGGCCGTCGGGATTCGGTTTGTTGTAGTACGGCGTGATGGTGAGGATGCCGTCGGCGCCGAGGTCGGCGGCGGCGCGGGCGAAATCGACGGCGCGCGGGGTGGAGTTCGAGCCGGCGCCGGCGAGCACGGGGCGCGCGCCGCGCGCCGCGCGAATCGTCAGCTCGACCACCCGGAGATGCTCGTCCCACGAGAGCGCGGGATTCTCTCCGGTGGTCCCGCAGGGGACGAGGAAATCGGTGCCTTCCTCGACCTGGCGCTCGACGAAGCGCTCGAGAGCGGGCTCGTCGAGCGAGCCGTCATCGCGGAACGGGGTGACCAGTGCGACGCCGAGGCCGCGGAAACGTTCGGGTCGGTGCATGATCCTGCTCCTGAAGGGAGATGAGCTCTTCGAAGCGGTACACGCCGCTCATTCCCTGAATGCGCTCCGCTGCGAGAACCGCGCCTCGCGCGAATCCGTCGCGGCTGCGGGCCTTGTGGGAGATCTCGATCACGTCGTCGGGAGAGTCGAAGAAGAGCGTGTGCGTGCCGAACTCGGCGCCGACGCGCGAGGAAGCGATGGGGGGGTCGATGGCTCCGCCGCTCCCCTCCCGCACTTCGCGGGCGATGCGGAGGGCGGTGCCGCTGGGCGCGTCTTTCTTCTGCGAGTGGTGCCGTTCCTCGATCCCCCCCTCCCAGCCGCCGATCGCCGCCGCGCGCTCCGCGGCGAGCCGCGCGAGCGCGAAAACGAGGTTCGCGCCGGGCGAGAAGTTCGAAGCGTGCACCATGGCCACCCCCGCGTCGCGGCACTTTCGTTCGATCGCCTCGGCGCGCTCGGTCCACCCGGTCGTTCCGACCACGAGCGCGATCCCGCCGCCGGCCGCCGCATCGATCAGCGGCTCGAGCGCTGCGGGAGACGAGAAATCGATCGCGACGTCGGCCCCGCGCAGCGCCTCACTCGTCACCGGGGTCTTCGAGGAAAAGAGCGTCGTGATCTCGTGGCCGCGCTTCCGCGCCACCCGCTCGACCGCCTTCCCCATCTTCCCGTAGCCGTGAATCGCGATCTTCACGCGACCTCCATCGCCGCCTCGAACACTCTCCTGTGGATCTCGCGGATCGCGCGCTCGGCGTCCTGCTCCGGGACGACGATGCTCAAGTTCAGCCCCGAGGAGCCGATCGAGAGCATCGAGATCGGTACCTGGTCGAGCGCCTCGATGGCGCGCGCACCGATCGAGCGGTCCGAGATGACGTCGCGCCCGACCATGGCGATGATGGCGCGATCCCGCTCGATCTCGACGCGCGAGAACGCGGCGAGCTCTTCGCGGATCGGCTCGAGTCGCTCGGTGCGGTCGATCGTCACCGACACCGAGATCTCCGAAGTCGTGACCAGGTCGACCGCGACCTCGTTCCGCGCGAAGACTTCGAAGATGCGGGCGAGGAACCCGTGAGCGCCGAGCATCTGGTTCGAGGTGACGTGGACGACCGTGATGCCGCGCTTGAGGGCGATCGCGCGCGGTCCGCGGCGTTCGGTCCCCTTCTCGGTGATGAGCGTGCCGCGCGAGGCGGGGTTGTGCGAGTTGAGCACGCGGATCGCGATGCCGCGCTCGACCGCCGGCGCGATCGTCTTGGGGTGGAGCACCTTCGCGCCGAACCAGGCGAGCTCCGCAGCCTCGACGTACGAGATCAGCTCGATCACCTTCGCCTCCGGGATCAGCCGCGGGTCGGACGTCATCATCCCGTCCACGTCGGTCCAGATCTGGATCTCCTCCGCGCCGATCGCCGCCCCGACGATCGCGGCGCTCAGGTCCGAGCCGCCCCGGCCGAGCGTGGTCGTCCCTCCCTCCCTCGAGCGCCCGAAAAAGCCTCCCATTACCGGGATGCGGCTGCGCTCGATCTCCGGGATCAGGATCTTCGCCGCCGCCTCGCGCGTCGGCTCCATGAGGGGAGTCGCCTCGCCGAACCGCTCGTCGGTGACGATGACGTTCTCGGAGTCGACGTGCACGCTGACGAGCGTGCGGGTCCGCATCGCGTAGGAGAAGAGGACCGAGGAGAGCTTCTCGCCGATGGCGATGATCTTGTCGCGGGCACGCAGGCTCGTGTCCTCCACCAGGGCGATCGCGCGGAGGATGTCGGAGATCTGCCCGGTGTGCTTCCGGAGCTGAGCCTGAAAGGACTCGAGGAAGTCGGACTTCTGTCCGATCAGCTCGTGGCCGATCGATTCGTGGCGCTCCCGGATCGCGTCGACCCGCTCCTGCGCCGCCTCGAAGTCTCCGCCGGCGGAGAGTCGCGTGGCTTCGACCAGCTCGTTGGTCACCCCGGCGAGCGCCGAGACGACGACGACGGGGCTCTGCTCGCGTCTGGCCGCGACGATGTCGATGGCGCGGCGCATCCGCTCCGCGTCCATGACCGAGGTTCCGCCGAACTTGATCACGATCATGGCGTCCCCGCTCCCGGGCCCGCGCCCGGGGATACGCCTCGTGCCGCCGCTGCGCGGCCCGTCCGCGGCCGATTCCTCCTCGATCCGGCGCTCATCATCGGCCTATCCGGGGAGGAGGTTTCGCGCCTCGAGCAGCTCGGCGTTCAGGATCGCCGCGCCGGCGGCGCCGCGGATCGTATTGTGGACCATCGCCACGAGCCGTACGTCGAGCACGGGGCAGGGACGGACCCTCCCGACGCTGACCGACATCCCCCCCTCGCGATCGCGGTCGAGCCGCGGCTGCGGGCGGTCGGGCTCGTCGAGCAGATGGATCGGGCGCCGGGGCGCCGAGGGGAGCTCGAGGCGCTGCGGCTCGCCGCGGAACTCGCGCATCGCCGTCCGGATGTCGTCGATCAGACGCTCGATCGGGAATGCGTTCCTGAGGTTCTTTCCGTTCCGGAAGCGGAGCGAGATGCAGATCGTGTGTCCGTCGATCACCGGAACGCGACTGGTCTGCGCGGAGATGAGGATCTCCGCCTCGTCGAACGCGGCGCCGTTCCATCGTCCGAGGATCTTGCGCGGTTCCCTCTCGACCTTCCCCTCTTCGCCGGAGATGTTCGGGATCACGTTGTCGAGGATCGCCCAGGAGGTGACCCCGGCGTATCCCGCGCCGGAGATCGCCTGCATCGTGGATGCGTGAAGGCATTCGATCCCGTGCTGGCGCTCGATCGGCGCGATCGCCATCGCGAGTCCGATCGTCGAGCAGTTCGGATTCGTCACGATGTATCCTCTGCCGCCGCGCCGCTTCCGCTGCGCCTCGATCGCCTCCACGTGCTCGGAGTTCACCTCCGGGATCAGCAGCGGAACGTCGGGGTCCATCCGGTGGCTGCTGGAGTTCGAGACCACGGCGCAGCCGCGCGAGGCGTGCATCTCCTCCGCCTCTCCCGCGACCGACGAATCGAGCGAGGAGAAGACGAGGGTCGACTCGAGGTCGGCGTCGAGAGCCTTGACCGTCAGTCCCGCCGCCGCATCGGGCAGCGGCGTGTCGAGCTTCCAGTCGGCAGCCTCCGCGAAAGGCTTCCCCGCGCTCCGCTCGGATGCAACCACCTCGTGCAGCCGGAACCACGGATGGTTCTCGAGCCGCTGCACGAACCGCTGCCCCACCGATCCGGTGGCGCCGAGAACCGCCACCGGGATCCGCGTGGTCCGGTCACGCGGTTTCGCTGCGGGCTCCGGGAGAGTTTGCGTCATGGCGTCGGCTCAGCTCCTCTGCGGTTCGAGAACCCAGATGCTGAAGAGCAGCTCGGGGTCGGTCCAGACCTCGGAGGGCTCGAGCCCCGCTCCCTTCGCGAGCCCGGCGAACGCCTCCCGAGTGTATTTGTACGAGTTCTCCGTGTGGATCATCTCACGGTCTTCGATGTCGATCTCGAGCGGGCCGATCCGGACGGTCTGGCGGCCGATGCTCCTCAGGTGCATCTCGATGCGTCCGGCCGTCACGTCGTACAGGGCGACGTGCTCGAAGCGGCGCAGGTCGAAGTTGGCGCCCAGCTCCCGGTTGATCCGCTGCAGAAGGTTCAGGTTGAACTTCGCCGTCACCCCGGCCGCGTCGTTGTAGGCGGCGTGGAGGATGGCGGGACTCTTCTGGAGATCGACGCCGATGATGACGCGATCGCCGTCTCCGAGCAGGGTCGCGATGTTGCCGAGGAACTCGGCGGCCGCGGGCGGCTCGAAGTTGCCGATCGTGGAGCCGGGAAAGAAGACGATTCGGCGGGCTCGGGGGTCGAGCCGCTCGAGGGGAAGCCGCCTGGTGTAGTCGGCGCAGACGGCGACCACGCGGACCCCGGGGTATTCCTGCGCGATCTGCCCCGCGGCGTCGACCAGGTGGTCCTTCGAGATGTCGACGGGGAGATAGCTTCCGCGGCCGGAGGCGGCGTCGAGCAGGATGCGCGTCTTGCGGCTGCTGCCGCTT
Organism: Thermoanaerobaculia bacterium; assembly: GCA_035544735.1. Lineage (GTDB taxonomy): Bacteria > Acidobacteriota > Thermoanaerobaculia > Gp7-AA8 > Gp7-AA8 > DATKCD01. Next base: position 19,909 of record DATKCD010000100.1, on the reverse strand, counting down.
CCGAGCTCGATCAGCTCCCACCGCTCGCCCAGGAGGGCGGCGAGCTCTTCGGTGCGCGACTCGAGCAACCCGATCTCGACCCGCGTCGGGTAGTACTCCGGAAGGCGGGTGATGCGCTCGAACAGCTCCGAGCCGCGCGCGTCGTAGAAGTACTTCGGAGAGATCGATTTCGGCGTGGAGCGGAGACCGGCGAGGACCTCGTCGCGGAAGCTCGCCACGGAGGGGTGGAGGTCGAGCAGCTCGGCCCGGCGCCGTGGTCGGGGGTCGTTCCGGGTCGAGAGCGGCAGGCTCGTCATGCTTCCTCCTTCGGGCGGACCGGAGCCGGCGGCGGCCGTTCGCGGCCGGCTCCTGACGCGTTCGCTCTGCGATTCTGATACCGCTTCCCGTTTCACTCAAGTCGGAATCGGCCCCGATGCCGCCGGCGCTCCCCCCGGCGCCGCCGATCCCTCCACCGGCAGGGGAACACCTCGCGGCAGGTCATCGGTTTAGAATGAGGAGCCCATGTCGATTCACGACCGCGTCGAGCGCCTTCTCGCCGGGCTGTGCCCCGATCCGCAGCACCCCACCCAGGGGGTGACGCTGCTGGTCGATCTCGAGCGCTCGGAGGTCCGCCGCGGATACATCCCCCGCCCGGTCACCGAGAAGCTCCTCGGCGGACGCGGCGTGAACATGGTTCTGCTCCACCACCTGCTCGACCCGGCGCTCGAGCCGCTCGACCCCGCCATTCCCCTCATCTTCGGCACCGGGATCCTCACCTCGCTCGTTCCCTCGGCCTCGCGCGGCAACGTCACCTCCTGGTCGCCCGAGAGCCGCGTGCTGCTCGATTCCAACGCGGGCGATTACTTCCCGTCCTTCATGAAGCTCGGTGGGGTCGACCATCTCGTCCTCTACGGGAAGGCTCCGCGCTGGACCGTGCTCCGCGTGCGGAACCAGGAAGTGGAGTTTCTCGACGCCTCGCCGTACGTGGGGCTCGACAACCTCGATCTCCGCGCGCGGATCGCGAAGGATTTCGACGGGGTCGAGGGGAAGGACTACGGTCTGGCGGCGATCACGAGGGCGGGAGAGAACCTGGTGCTCTGCTCGGGGATCATGGCGGGGCCGAAGGCGATCTACGCGCGCGGCGGGCCGGGGGCGAAGATGGGTTCGCTCGGCGTGAAGGCGATCCTGATGCAGGGACGGAGCGCGAAGCTGGAGACGTTCCGCCCGCACAAGGGGCGCAACCGCGCGATCGCCCTCCAGCTCCTCAGCGCTTCGGTCGTGAAGAACGCGCTCAAGACGCGCGGCACGCCGTTCCTCTACAAACCGTCGCGCATTCTCGGGGCGATGGGGACGAAGAACAATCAGGAGACGACCTGGACCGCGAACCTCGACGCCGAGAACATCGACCCGTTCCGTCCCGGCATGGAAGGGTGCTTCGCCTGCCCGGTGAACTGCCGCCCGCTCAACGACATGACCGGCTGCGAGCACGTGGTTCAGGACCAGTATGTGAAGGGGGACGGCCCGGAGTACGTGACGGTCGGCAAGTTCGGGCCGAACATCGGGATCTCCGAGGTGACGCAGGTGCTGCGGCTCAACAACATCTGCAACGATCTGGGGCTCGATACGGCCTCGACCGGATCGGCGATCTCGTGGGCGATGGAGCTGTGGCAGCGCGGCATCCTGTCGATGGAGCAGACCGGGATCGATCTCGCCTGGGGAAACTACGACTCGATCGAGAAGCTCCTGTTCATGACGGCGAAGCGGGAAGGGTTCGGCGACGTGATCGCCGATTCGACCCGGGCCGTCGAGCGGGGGAAGTACCCGGCGGAGGCACTCGACTACCTGATGGCCGTCAAGGGGCTGGCGCAGAGCGATCCGCACGACGCGCGGATCCTGAAGGCGTTCGCGCTGGGGCTCGCCGTCGCAACGCGCGGGATGGATCACCTCCGCAACCGCGTCACGCTCGAGATCAACGCGAAGATCAACGACGACCCGGAGTTCAAGCGCGAGCTCTACGGCGGCGAGGTCTCGGCCGCGCCGAACAGCTACCTGGGCAAGGAGATCGCCGTCCGGAAGTGCGAGAACGTCTTCGGCGTCGGCGACGCCGTCGGGATGTGCCGCTTCACGACGAAGCTCTTCAACTCCCCCTCGCTTCCCGGCCTCGAGGAGTTCTCCGATCAGCTCCTCAACGTGGCCGGGATCGAGCTCTCGCCGGAAGAGCTCGATCGCGTCGGGCTGAACATCAACGCGATCGAGAGAATGATCAACGGAATGCTCGGCGTCACGCGCGCCGACGACACGCTGCCGCGCCGCTGGTTCGACGAGCCGATCGAGGTCGGCCCGTTCAAGGGAGAGAAGATCGATCGCGGCGAGTTCGACCGCATGCTCTCCCGCTTCTACGCGATCTCACGCCTCGGCGAGGACGGGCAGCCCGTCCCGGAGTTCCGTGCCGAGCTCGCGGGAGCGCTGGGGCTGAAGGCGTGAGGTGAGTGCATGAGCGCATTCCATCTCACGGTCAGGCTTCCCGAGCCGCTGCGAAACGGCGGCGACGGGATGATCGCCGTCGACGAGCCCGTCGCATCGCTCGGCGAGCTCGCCCCGCTGCTCGAGCGCCGCATCGAAGGCTTCCGCGCCGACGACGAGCTCTACAACTTCGCCGTCAACGGCGAGATGATCCTCCACGGCGAGCGCGCCACCCCTCTCCGCAGCGGCGACGAAGTCGAGATCCTGGTCTCCTTCTCGGGCGGCTGAGCACCCCTCTCCCTCTCCCAGTCCGGATTGCGTCAGATTTTTGCGCGGGCGTTTCTCCGGGGAGAGGGTCGGGGTGAGGGGTTGCCGTGAGCCCTCTCGATCCAGGAGCCACGGAGCGAGGCTCGTGCCGCGGATGGTGCACGATGGAGGGCGCGCGCAGCGGCTCCGCGCCGTGGTGGGTACGGTCACTCCATCACCGCCCGCCCCCCTCACCCGCCTCGCTTCGCTCGGCACCCTCTCCCACCGGGAGAGGGGCTCGTTTTGCGCCGGCTGTTTTCTGCGACTCCGAGTCCGGCTCGCCCGGCGGAAAGCTCGCCTCTCGGCAGCCTCTGTTCTTCATGAGCAGCCCCTCTGGGTCTTCATGAGCAACGCCTCGGCGAAATCGTCCCCTCTTCCTCTGGGAGAGGGTGCCGGAGCCGACCGAAGGGAGGCGCAGGCGGGTGAGGGGGTTTCCGCCCCCTCGCCACCCTTCTCCCCGAAATCGTGCGGCTTGACTTGCCGGCGGTACACTCTCGGACTGCATGAGCGGATTCCAGGCCCCGCGCGCCGGCGAGCGGATGCTCTCGGTCGAAGAGGCACGCGAGAGCGTGCTCCGAGACGTACCTCTGGTGGGAACCGAGGAGATCGCCCTGATCGATGCGCTCGGGCGCGTTCTTCGCGAGGACGTTCGCGCCGTCCGCGACGTGCCGCTCCGCGACAATTCCGCGATGGACGGCTACGCCGTCCGCTCGGAGGACCTCGCCGGTGCTTCCCCGCAGGCACCGGTCCGCCTCTCTGTGATCGAGGACGTCCCGGCGGGCCGGGTTCCGACGCGGCGCGTGGAGAAGGGGGCGGCGGTCCGGATCATGACGGGGGCGCTGCTTCCGGAGGGCTCGGACACGGTCGTCCCGGTCGAGCTGACGGATGCCGGATCGGAGACGGTCGCGATCGTGGAGCACGTACGCGAGGGGAGCCACGTCCGGCGGCGCGCCGAGGACATGAAGGAGGGAGCGATCGTGCTGCGGGCGGGATCGCGGATCGGTCCTGCGGAGATCGGCGTGCTGGCGAGCGTGCAGGCCGCGACCGTTCGAGTCGCCCGCAGGCCTTCGGTCGCGATCCTTTCGACCGGCGACGAGATCGTCGAGGTCGATCAGGCGTGGGAGCCGGGGAAGGTCGTGAACTCGAACTCGTACTCGCTGGCGGCCCTCGCACGCGAGGCGGGAGCGGCGCCGCGGTTGATGGGCGTCGTGAAGGACACGCTCGAGGAGACGAAGAATGCGATCGGCGCCTCGCTCGAGTCCGACTTCATCCTTTCGTCGGGAGGCGTCTCGGTCGGCGCGTTCGATTTCGTGAAGGATGCGCTCGACGCGCTCGGCGCGGAGACGAGCTTCTGGCAGGTTGCGATGAAGCCCGGCAGGCCGCTCGTCTTCTCTCGCCTCGGGGGAAAGCTCTACTTCGGCCTGCCCGGAAATCCGGTCTCCTGCATGGTGTCGTTTCTTCTGTTCGTCGGGCCGGCCGTGCGGAAGGCGATGGGGCAGGCCGGTCCACTCGTTCCTCCGACCGTGCGCGCGAGGACCGAAGGCAGGCTTCGCTCGCGCGGAGACCGGAGGCAGTACCTTCGCGCGCGCGTGGTGGCGCGGGACGGCGAGATGGTCGCGATCCCGATGCGCGTGCAGGGCTCGGGCGTGTCGACCTCGATGGTCGGCGCGAATGGATTCTGCGTGCTCGACGCCGGCGTCACCGAGATCGCCCCCGGCGAGATGGTGGACGTGGTGATCTTCGGCGGCATCGAGCCGGCATAGAACGGAGATCGGGAAGCGGCTCGCGCGATTTCGGTACAATCCCGCTCCCGGAGGAACCGCATGAGACGAATCGGCATCGTTCTGCTCATCACGATCGTGGCGGCCGCGACCCTGGCCGCGCAGGCGCCGCCGGCGCAGAGTGAGGCCGCCGGGGGAATCGATCTGAGCGCCACGATCGCTGCGCTCGAGGAGGAGCTCGTCGCGCGGCACGGAGATGCGATCCGGCCGCGTCTCGCGCGCGGGCTGCGGCAGGCCGCCTCGTTCTGGCGGGCCGCGGACGGCGACGCGGAAACGTTCGAGCAGTTCGTCCGCGCGAACTTCGCGGCCGACGAGCCGACGCGCGAGGCCATGTTCGAGCGCCTCCAGCTCGCGTTCGAACAGCTCGGCGGGCTCATGCTCGAGGCCGTCCGCGAGCTGCGCATGCACGCCGACCTCGACCGCGGCCCCATCCTTCCCTTCGACCAGATCCTCGCCGGCTACGACCCCTCGGCCCACCTGAATGACGATCTGTTCGCAAACAAGCTCGCCTTCATCGTGCTGCTGAACTTTCCGCTGACCACGCTCGAGGAGCGGATGGAGCACGGCGAGCAGTGGTCGCGGCGCGAATGGGCCGAGGTGCGCCTCGCCCAGGGCTTCGGCCGCCGCGTCCCCGCCTCGGTCAACCTCGCGATCGCCGGCGCCTCGGCCGCCGCCGACTCCTACGTCGCCGAGTACAACATCTGGATGCACCACCTGCTCGACCGGCGCGGCAATCGCCTCTTCCCGGAAAAGCTGCGCCTGCTCTCGCACTGGAACCTCCGCGACGAGCTGAAGGCGAACTACGCCGAGCCGAAGGGCCTCGCGAAACAGCAGATGATCCAGCGCGTCATGGAGCGGATCGTCGGGCAGACCATCCCCGAGATCGTCGTCGACAACCCCCGCGTCGACTGGAATCCATACACGAACGAGGTGAAGGCCTCGCCCGTGGTCGATTACGATCCCGCCCTCGTCGAGCCCCTTCCGGAGACGATCACGAATGCGCCGGAGCCGGCCACGCGCTACGCGAGGCTCCTCGAGGTGTTCCGCGCCCATGCTCTGGCCGATCCGTACTCGCCGACGGCGCCGACGCTGATCGCGCGGCGCTTCGACGAGAACCGCGAGATTCCGGAAGAGCGCGTGCGGGCGATCTTCGAGCGGGTGCTCGCCTCGCCGATGGTTCCGCGCGTCGCGCGCCTGATCGAGAAGCGGCTCGGACGCCGGCTGGAGCCGTTCGACATCTGGTACAACGGATTCCGGCCCCGCGGCGCCTACACCGAGGCTCAGCTCGATGCGATCACGCGCGAGAGATATCCCACCGCCGAGGCGTTCGGAGACGACGTCCCGAACATCCTCCGGAAGCTCGGATTCGATCCGGAGACCGCCGACTACGTCGCCTCGATGATCGAAGTCCATCCGGCGCGCGGGTCGGGTCACGCGTTCGGCGCGGGACGTCGCGGCGACAAGGCCTATCTCCGCACCCGCGTCGGCGCGAACGGAATGGACTACAAGGGCTACAACATCGCCGTCCACGAGCTCGGACACAACGTCGAGCAGGTTCTTTCGATCAATCGCATCGATTACACGCTGCTCCAGGGCGTGCCGAACACGGCCTTCACCGAAGCGCTGGCGTTCGTGTTCCAGGGACGCGACCTCGAGCTGCTCGGCCTGGCGAAGCCCGACGCCGAGAGCCGCGCCCTCGCCGCCCTCGACGAATTCTGGGGCACCTACGAGATCGCCGGCGTCGCCCTGGTCGACATGGGCGTCTGGCACTGGATGTACGACAACCCCGATGCCACCCCCACTCGACTGCGCGATGCGACGGTCGCGATCGCGAAGGACGTCTGGAACCGATACTACGCCCCGGTGTTCGGAACGCGCGACGTCGTGCTCCTCGGCATCTACTCGCACATGATCGGCTCGACCCTCTACCTTCCCGACTACCCGCTCGGGCACCTGATCGCGTTCCAGATCGAGCAGCAGGTGGAGAAGTCGGGCCTCGTCGGGCCTGAGTTCACGCGGATGTCGGTGATCGGGAACCTCCTTCCCGACCTCTGGATGGAGCGGGCGACCGGCGCTCCGGTCGGCCCGCAGTCGCTGCTCGAGGCGACCGAGGCCGCGCTCGGCGTGATCCGCTGAGGGCGGAGGGGGTCCCGGAGTGGGTGGGAGAGACCCGCGAGGCGTCGCCCCCACCCGCTCAGTTCGGGCCCGTCGTGGTTCCTGCCGTATCGGTGGTTCCGGTGGTCGGCGGCGTCGGGTCGGGCACCGGGTTCACGTCGGTCAGCCAGTACGCATCGTCGGTCGCGTGGACCGTCGCCATGATCGCCGAGCCGTCGGCGGGGAGGGCCGTGACCTCCTGGCCGCGGACTTCGTAGTCCATCGTCATCGCGGCCATGTAGCCTGGGATCTCCTCGTGGTCGACCTTGATGACGTTGTTCGCCGCATCGCGGCTCAGGATGATGCCCCGCAGCTCGTAGATCTCCACCTCGGATGCCGCCGCCACGTCCGATTCATCGGCCTGATGCTCGCCGGCGCACCCCGCCAGAGCGAGAAGAGTCAGCGCCAGCATCGCAATCGTCGTTTTCATCGTTCCCTCCTCGGTTCGCAGGCGGCACTCCAGCAGATCGACCAGAGACGTGTCAAGCGCGCCGCGGTTTCGCGGATGCGTCGGGGTGGATTAGGCTTCTCGCGCACGGCCGCCGCGCCGGAAAGGAGTCGTCATGCTTCCGGACAACACGTTCGATGGAAAGGTCGCTCTGATTACGGGCGGAGGAACGGGAATCGGCTTCGCCGTGGCGGACAGGCTCGCTTCGCTGGGGGCGAAGGTGCTCCTGGCGAGCCGCAGCGAAGAGCATCTGCGACCGGCGGCGGAGAAGATCCGGGCCGGGACGCGACGGGACGACGCGGCTCACTACTACGCTCTCGACGTCCGCGACGCGGCCGCAGTCGAGCGGACCTTCGAACGGGCCGTCGCCGATCACGGCGGCATCGACGTCCTGGTCAACAATGCGGCGGGAAACTTCATCGTGAAGGCCGAAGAGCTTTCGCCGAACGGATGGAACGCCGTGGTCGGGATCGTGCTCAACGGCACGTTCTACTGCACCTCCTCGGCCGGCCGGCGGATGATCGCCGCGAAGAAGGGAGGGGCGATCCTCAACGTGATCGCGAACTACGCGTGGACCGGCTCGCCGGGGGTCGTGCACTCGGCGAGCGCGAAGGCGGGCGTGCTCGCGATGACGCAGACGCTCGCGGTCGAATGGGCGCGCCACCGGATCCGCGTCAACGCGATCGCTCCCGGCCCGGTGCACACCGAGGGAGCCTCCTCGAAGCTCTTTCCCGACGAGCGGATCGCCGAGGGGGTCCGCAGGACGATTCCGCTTCGCCGATTCGCGAGCCTCGAGGAGGTCGCGAATGCCTCCGCCTACCTGCTCTCCGACTATGCCTCCTACGTCACCGGATCGACTCTGGTGATCGACGGCGGCCAGTGGCTCTCGGGAGCGGATTACTGGGGGCGGCTGCGGGAGATGGGCGGCGGAGGGGCGGGGTGACGGGGGAAATCATCAGCCCATGAGGCCGGGGATTCCATCTGGCCGGGGATCTCATGGTGGCCGGGGATTCCATGTGGCCGGGGATTTCATCCCCGGCGGGCGGTGGTTCGGCGACTTCCCTCTCCCCGGATGCCGACCCGCGCAAGAAACCGGCACGTTCCGGACGGGGAGAGGGAGAGGAGGCGACGACCGTGAATCTCGAGTGCCCGGATTCAGGCATCGTCAGGACGCTGCTGCGCGTCGTCCCGGTCCGTGCGGTCAGTTCCCGCGGCGATTCACGATCGACATGAACTCCTGCCGGGTGCGCTCGTCGCGGAGGAACAGCCCGCGCAGCACGTTGGTCTCCATGAACGAAGACTCCTGCTCGACTCCGCGCATCACCATGCAGAGGTGCGTCCCTCCCATCCAGACCGCCAGTCCCTGAGGCTCGAGGATCTTCTCGATCGTGTCCGCGACGTCGTGCGCCAGATGCTCCTGGCTCTGGAGCTTCCGCATGTGGACCTCGACCACGCGCGGGATCTTCGAGGCGCCGATGATCCACTGGTTCGGGATGTAGCCGACGATGAAGCGGCCGAAGAAAGGAAGGATGTGGTGGGCGCAGAGCGTCTTGTAGGTACCGCCGATCACCACGAGGTTCTGGCAGTGCTCGTCGGCGAGCGTGCAGGCCTGACGGAACAGCGTCGTGAGCTGCTTCGTGTCGGTGAAGTCGTACCCGCTCGTCATGGTGATGAGCGACTCGGCCCACCGCCGCGGCGTATCGACCAGGGCCTCGTTCTCGAGATCGACGTGGAGCAGCCGCATCACCTCGCGCAGATGCTCTTCCAGCCGCTCCCCGTCGACCGACGGACGCGGCCCGACCAGCAGCCCCCGGTCATCGAGGATCGCGTCCACCTGTCTCGCGCTGGCCAGCTTTTCCGCCGCTCGCTTCGACATCGCCACCACCTTTCCTCCGCCCCGCTTGCGTTCCCTGCGTTTCATTGGAGTCCCCTCCCGGCCGCCCGGTGTCATATCACGATTCGCCGCGCCGGCGCGCGGCCCCGAGCGGGGTGGCCCCGCTCGTGAATTGCTTCGAAAGGCAGCCCGGTTGACACTGAATGAGCATTCATTCAGAATCGGCTCACCCTGGGTCCGGCTCGCCCTCCGACGCCTTCCGGACCCCCCGCGACCGCCGCACCGAAGAGAGCATCGAGCGAGGAGCCATGCCATGAAACCGATCCGGAGCAAAGCCGCCGATGAGGCGATGGAAGTCGCCGAAGCGAGCCGCGAGACCGAATGGGAAAAGCCGTCGTTCGTCGGCGAGCTTTTCATGGGAAACCTCAGGCTCGACCTGATCCATCCCTTCCCCGAGCAGAACCCCGACGACAAGGCGATCGGTGACGAGTACCTCGGACGGCTCGAGCGCTTCCTCGCCGAGAACGTCGATGCCGACGAGATCGACGCGAGCGGGGAGTACCCGGAGGAGATCTTCGAAGGGTTCCGCGAGCTCGGGGCGTGGGGGATGAAGATTCCGAAGGAGTACGGCGGGCTCGGATTCAGCCAGGTGAACTACAACCGGGCGATCGGGCTGGTGGCGACGTGGTGCGGTTCGTCGGTGGCCTGGCTCTCGGCGCATCAGTCGATCGGCGTGCCGCAGCCGCTCAAGCTGTTCGGCACGCCGGAGCAGAAGAAGCGGTTTCTGCCGCGGCTGGCCGCCGGTGCGATCTCGGCGTTCGCGCTGACCGAGCCGGACGTGGGTTCGGATCCGGCGAGGATGAAGACGACCGCGACCCCTTCACCCGACGGCAAGGGATGGATCCTGAACGGCGAGAAGCTGTGGTGCACGAACGGTACGAAGGCCGAGCTTCTGGTCGTGATGGCGCAGACTCCGCCGAAGGTGGTGAAGGGGAAGGAGCGGAAACAGATCACGGCGTTCGTGGTCGAGGTGAGCTCGCCCGGAGTCGAGGTCGTGCACCGCTGCCAGTTCATGGGTCTCCGTGGGATCGGGAACGGGCTGATCCGGTTCAGGGACGTGTTCGTTCCGAGCGAGAACCTGCTGTGGGGTGAAGGACTGGGGCTGAAGCTGGCGCTGATCACGCTGAACACGGGGCGGCTGACGATCCCGGCGGGATGTGCGGCGGGAGCGCGGCGCGCGATCGAGATCGCGCGGGACTGGGCGAGCGAGCGGGTGCAGTGGGGCCAGCCGATCGGCAAACACGATGCGATCGCGGGTGAGATCGCCTGGATGGCCTCGCACACGCTGGCGATGGAAGGGATCGTCTGGCTGACGGCGGGCCTGGCCGACCGGGGCGACGTCGATCTCCGCCTCGAGGCGGCGATGGCGAAGCTGTTCAACACCGAGGTGACGTGGGACATCGTCGACCGGCTCGTGCAGATCCGCGGGGGGCGCGGGTACGAGACGGCGCAGTCGCTCGAGGCGCGCGGCGAGAAGCCGTGGCCGGTCGAGCGGATGCTGCGCGACATGCGGATCAACCGGATCTTCGAGGGAACGAGCGAGATCCAGCACCTGTTCATCGCGCGCGAGGCGGTCGATCCGCACATGAAGCGCGCAGGCGTCATCCTGAAGCCCGACACCCCGATGAACGTGAAAGCGGCCGCCGGAGCGAAGGCCGGCGCGCACTACGCCGTCTGGTACCCGTCGCTCTACGCCGGATGGTCGCGCAAGCCGTCCTACTCCGAGTTCGGGCGCCTCTCGGGCCACATGGCGTTCGTCGATCGCACCGCGCGCAGGCTCGCGCGCTCGATCTTCCACGCCATGATGCGCCACCAGGCGAAGCTCGAACGGAAGCAGCGCGTGCTGTTCCGCATCGTCGACGTCGGAGTCGACCTGTTCGCCATGGCCGCCACCATCTCCTACGCGACCGCCCTCGCCGCCCGCGGCGGCGCCGAGAAGAACGCCCCCGAGCTGGCCGACCTCTTCTGCCGCGAGGCGCGCCTCCGCATCGAGCGAAACTTCGACACCCTCTTCGACAACCACGACGATCTCGCCTACAAAGTCTCGTTGAAGCTGCTCGAGGGAAGCTACCGGTGGCTCGAGGGCGACCTGGTCCAGGGAATCGTCCCGACGCCCGAGCAGGTCGAGGAAGCCGTCGCGAAGATGGGCTGAGCGCGACCCGCTCAGAGGTTTCGGAAGATCGCGCGGCCCGCGTATACCGCCGCGTCGCACAGCTCCTCTTCGATCCGGAGGAGCTGGTTGTACTTCGCCATCCGGTCGCTCCTCGACGCCGATCCCGTCTTGATCTGACCCGCGTTGGTCGCCACGGCGAGATCGGCGATCGTCGAGTCTTCCGTCTCCCCGGACCGGTGGGAGATCACCGAGCGGTACCCCCCCCGTTTCGCCATCTCGATCGCGTCGAGCGTCTCGGTCAGCGTCCCGATCTGGTTCACCTTCACCAGAACCGCATTCGCCACTCCCTCCGCGATCCCCTTCGCCAGGATCTCCGGGTTCGTCACGAACAGGTCGTCTCCCACGAGCTGCACCCGCGAGCCGGTCTCTCGCGTCAGCTTCGCCCACCCCTCCCAGTCCCCCTCCGCCATCCCGTCCTCGAGCGAGACGATCGGGTACTTCCGGAGCAGCCCGTCGTAGTACGCGATGATCTGGTCGCTCGAGAGCTTCTTTCCCTCTCCTTCCATCACGTACGTCCCCTTGCGGAAGAACTCGGAGGCGGCGACGTCGAGAGCGAGCCAGATCTGCTCGCCCGCGCGATACCCCGCCGCCTCGATCGCCTTCAGGATGAAGTCGAGCGCCTCGGCGCTCGAACCGAGGTTCGGCGCGAAGCCCCCCTCGTCGCCGACCGCGGTCGTCAGCCCCTTCGCGTCGAGCAGCTTCCGGAGCTGATGGAACGTCTCGACCCCGGCGCGCAGCGCCTCCGAGAAGCTCGGAAACCCCGCCGGGACGATCATGAACTCCTGGACGTCGAGGTTGTTGTTCGCGTGCGCTCCTCCGTTGATGACGTTCATCAGCGGGACCGGGAGGGTCCGGCCGCCCGGTCCGCCGAGGTAGACGAACAGTGGAAGGCCGGCCGCTTCGGCAGCCGCGCGCGCGACCGCGAGTGAGACGCCGAGGATCGCATTCGCACCGAGCTTCCCCTTGTTCGGCGTGCCGTCGAGCTGCTTCATCAGCAGATCGATCATCGCCTGCTCGCGTGCGTCCATCCCCTCGATCTCCCGGGAGATCGTCCGGTTGACGTTCTCGACCGCGCTCAGCACTCCCTTGCCGAGGTAACGTGCCTCGTCGCCGTCGCGCATCTCGAGCGCTTCCCGCGAGCCCGTCGACGCCCCCGACGGCACGGCGGCCCGGCCGAGCGCTCCGGAGTCGAGCAGCACGTCGACCTCGATCGTCGGGTTCCCGCGCGAATCGAGAATCTCACGGGCGAATACCTCCGCGATCTTGAACATCACGCGTAACTATATCGGAGTCGGAAGACGGAGGCCGGCGTGGGGTCGGCATCAGCGCGGCGGAGGGGGCGGCTCCTCGGATGGTGGTGGATCCGGCTCGGGGTCGACGGGCGGGTCCAATGGAGGCGGCTCGGCCGGAGTCTCCTGCAGCTCGTCGGGATCCTCCGGCGCCGGCTCGGTCTCCTCCTGAGGTACGGGGAACACCTCGCCGAGCTCGGGCCCGGTCGGGAGCGGCTCGGCGGCCGGCGGGGGCTCGACAGCCCTGCGCTGGGTCAGCACCTCCTCCTCGGCCAGGTGTCCCCAGCGGCTCATTCTCGAGAGGATGATCCTCTGGCGTGCGCGGAGGCGCCCGTTCGGATTGCCGGGCCTCATCCGCCGCGGGTTCGGAAGCGATCCGGCGAGCAGCGCCGCCTCCGACGCGCTGAGCGCCGCGGCCGACTTCCCGAAATAGTGCCGCGCCCCCGCCTCGGCTCCGTACACCTGCTCGCCCAGCTCCACGACGTTCAGATACAGCTCCAGGATCCGTTTTTTCGAGAGGTGCTTCTCGAGGCTGCGCGCGATGAGGAATTCCTTTCCCTTCCGAAGGGGATTCCGCGACGGAGAGAGATAGAGGTTCTTCGCGAGCTGCTGGGTGATCGTCGAGCCGCCGTGCGTGAGCTTCCGGTTCTCCCAGTTGCGCCGAAGCGCCTCCCTGACCCCCTCCACGTCGATCCCATCGTGCTCGTAGAATCCGCTGTCCTCCGAGACGAGGACGGCGCGGCGGAGGTTCGGCGAGATCCTCCCGTAGGGGACGAATCGGTAATCGATCGCGTCGTCCTTCCCTTCGGCGCGGAGGCGCCGCTTCCTCGCCTCCATAAACGCCGTCGCTTCCGGATTCTCCGAGGCGAGCGCAGCGACGTCGGGGAAGGCGATCCACTCCCAGACGATCCAGACGACGAGAGCGGCGATCAGAATGAGAGCGATCCGTTTCATGGTCGAGAAGTCATCCGGATGACGGCAGCCGGTTTCGAGGGCCGGGCGGCGTTTTCGGGAACATCGGCATTTACGTCCCGCCGCGGGGAACTTAAGATATGCACATTCCGACCCGGAGCGAATCATGAAGCGCGCCATCGTCCCCGCAGCCCTTCTCCTCCTCCTGCCGGCCGTCTCCGCCGGCGGCGGGCTGCTGCCGCTCGCGGCCGGCGAGCGTGTCGCGATCCTCGTGATCCCGGCCGGCGAGCTGCGGCAGATCGACGAGGAGCTGAGCGGGGTGGTCGCCCGCGCGCTGCGGGGCGAGCTCGAGCGTCGCGGCTTCGACACGGTGGTTCTGCCGCGCTCGGTGGAGGAGATGGACGAGGACGGGATCACGGACGTGGTCGATGCGGCGTGGATCGTCGAGATCGTGGCCAGCGACGGGCGCGCCTCCTCGCTCGGGGGAGTCGCGGGCGAAGGGACCATCGACCGGATCGGGATCGGCGGGGAGATCTCGATCGTCAGGAGTGAGCTGAGCGCGGAGCTCCGCGTGTGGGACGGGCGGTCGCTCGAGCTGCTCGGCACGCTCCATCTCGACTCGCGGGCGACGACGCCGACCCTCTCGGGCATCGGGATCGGCCGGCGCGGCGCCGGAATCCGGCTCTCTCTGCCGTGGTATGGAACGTACTCGCGGGCGGCGCGATCGATCGCCCGCCAGGCCGTGGCGATCATCACCACGGGCAGAGAGCTCGAGCGTGCCCGGTAGCGTGCCCGTCCTGGTTCTGACGACCATCGGAAACGAAGAGGCGGCGAGGGGTCTCGCCCGATCGCTGGTCGAGGAGCGTCTCGCGGCGTGCGTCAACATCGTTCCCGACCTCCGATCGATCTATCGATGGGAGGGAGCCGTTTCGGACGAGCCGGAGGTGCTGATGCTCGTCAAGACGACGGAGGAGCAGATCAGCCCGCTTCGGGAGCGACTCCAGCAGCTCCATCCCTACGAAGTGCCGGAGTTCGTCGTGCTGGCGATCGCGGAGATTTCCGAAGCGTATGGGAGCTGGCTGGTGGAGTCGGTCAAGCCGCATTGAAGCCGGGAGCCCGGAGCTACGACTCGTAGAGCCGGGGACAGAGAGGCGGGCTGAAATGCGGCTGCCCGGGTCGGCTGTTTGAATCTCCACGTCCGCCGGCCGCATTCTCTTTCCGCACGACGGCATTCCCCGAATCCATCCACCGCTCCGACCGGGCCTGCCGCCCGGCCGGGCGTCATCGTGAGGGCCGACGGACCGAACTCGAATCCATGGACTCGATCATCATTCGCGGCGCCCGCCAGCACAACCTGAAGAACATCGACGTCGTGATCCCGCGGAACCGGTTCGTGGTGATCACGGGGGTGAGTGGCTCGGGCAAGTCGTCGCTCGCGTTCGACACGATCTTCGCCGAGGGGCAGCGGCGTTACGTCGAATCGCTCTCGGCGTACGCGCGGCAGTTCCTCGAGCAGATGGAGAAGCCGGACGTCGACTCCATCGAAGGGCTCTCGCCGGCGATCTCGATCGAGCAGAAGACCACTTCGAAGAACCCGCGATCGACCGTCGGCACCGTCACCGAGATCTACGATTACCTCCGCCTGCTCTGGGCATCGGTCGGCACGCCGCACTGCGTGCAGTGCGGGCAGGAGATCCGGCCCCAGACGATCCAGCAGATGGTCGACCGTCTGATGAAGCTCCCTGCCGGGACGAAGTTCACGGTGCTCGCCCCGTACATCCGGGGCAAGAAGGGGGAGTACCGGAAGCAGATGCTTCAGATGGTGAAGGAAGGGTTCACGCGGGCGATCGTGGACGGGCAGATGGTGGAGCTGGCCGATCCGCCGGCTCTGGACAAGCAGAAGAAGCACACGATCGACGTGGTGATCGACCGGCTGGTGGTGAAGGAGGGGATCGAGCAGCGGCTCGCCGACTCGCTGGAGGTCGCGGTGCGGGTGGCGGACGGGCTGGTGAAGGTGCTGCACGCCGCGGACGGGCGGGAGGAGCTGCTCTCGCAGAATTACGCCTGTCCGGAATGCGGGGTGTCGGTCGGGGAGGTCGCGCCGCGGCTGTTCTCGTTCAACTCGCCGTACGGCGCGTGCGCCCGCTGTTCGGGGCTCGGCGTGCTGCTCGAGGTCGACCCGCGAAAGCTCGTGCCGGACGAGAGCAGATCGATCGAGCAGGGGGCGATCGCGATCTGGAAGGAGGGGTCCGAGAACTGGCGCCTGCGGCAGATCCACCAGCTCGCGAAGAAGTTCCGATTCCGGCTCAACGTCGCCTGGAACAAACTCTCCGAGCGCGCGCGGAAGATCGTCCTCCACGGCACCGAAGAGGAGATGACGTTCGTCTGGGGCGGCGAGGGGGGATACGAGTACGAGGGGAAGTTCGAGGGTCTCGTGCCGATGCTCGCGCGGCGGTATCGGGAGGTGGAGGATGACGACGCGCGCGAGGAGATCGAGCGCTTCATGACGGCGACCCGGTGCCCGGAGTGCGCCGGGCGGAGGCTCAAGCCCGAAGCGCTCGCGGTCACGGTCGACGGGCATCCCATCGACGAGGTCGTCCGGCTCCAGCTCAGGGACGCGGAGACGTTCTTCCGGGAGATCGGGCTGAACGAGCGTGACGAGAAGATCGCCGGGAAGATCCTGAAGGAAGTGCGGGAGCGGCTGCACTTCCTGAACGAGGTCGGCGTCGGATACCTCACGCTCGACCGCGCCGCGGCCACCCTGTCGGGCGGCGAAGCGCAGCGCATCCGTCTCGCCACGCAGATCGGCTCGAAGCTGATGGGCGTCCTCTACGTGCTCGACGAGCCGTCCATCGGCCTTCATCAGCGCGACAACAGGCGACTCATCGACTCGCTCCGCGGCCTCTGCGAGCTGGGCAACACCGTCATCGTCGTCGAGCACGACGAGGAGACCATCGGCGCCGCCGACCACGTCATCGACCTCGGACCCGGCGCCGGAGTCCACGGCGGCGAGGTCGTCGCCGAAGGAGAGCTCGACCAGATCGGCCGCTACGACCGCTCGCTCACCGGACGCTATCTCCGCGGCGAAAAGAAGATCGAGGTCCCGCCGACCCGCCGCCAGCCCAACGGCAAGGCGGTCGAGATCGTCGGCGCACGAGCCAACAATCTCCGGAACATCGACGTCTCCTTCCCCCTCGGGCTCCTCGTCGCCGTCACCGGAGTCTCCGGCTCCGGCAAATCGACCCTCGTGAACGAGATCCTCTACAAGGCCGCCTCGCGCGAGATCTACGGCTCCATCGACGTCCCGGGCGAGCATCGCGCCATCCGCGGCCTCGAGCACCTCGACAAGGTCATCGACATCGATCAGTCGCCCATCGGCCGGACCCCACGCTCCAATCCCGCGACCTACACGCAGGTCTTCACCGAGATCCGCTCGCTGATGGCCCGGACGCCCGAGGCGAGAATGCGCGGCTACGGCCCGGGACGCTTCTCGTTCAACGTCAAGGGCGGCCGCTGCGAAGCCTGCAGGGGCGACGGCCAGATCAAGATCGAGATGCACTTCCTTCCCGACATCTACGTCACCTGCGACGTCTGTGCGGGCAGGCGATACAACCGCGAGACCCTCGAGGTCGCCTACAAGGGGAGCTCGATCGCCGACATTCTCGCGATGACCGTCGAGCAGGGCCTCGAGCTCTTCCGCAACATCCCGAAGATCGCCAACATCCTCCGCACCCTCGACGAAGTCGGCCTCGGCTACATCACGCTCGGCCAGTCGTCGACCACCCTCTCGGGCGGCGAAGCCCAGCGCGTCAAGCTCGCCCGCGAGCTCGCCAAACGCTCCACCGGCCGCACCCTCTACATCCTCGACGAGCCGACCACAGGCCTCCACTTCGACGACGTCGCCAAGCTCCTCCATCTCCTGCACGGCCTCGTCGAGAAGGGGAACACCGTCGTCGTGATCGAGCACAATCTCGACGTCGTCAAGACCGCCGACCGCGTCATCGACCTCGGGCCCGAAGGGGGCGACGGCGGGGGGCTGGTCATCGCGAAGGGGACTCCGGAGCAGGTCGCGGAGATCGGAACCGCGACCGGGCTGTATCTCCGGAAGGTCCTCAGCGGGCTCCCGGTCACGGCGTGACGCGTCACTCGTCCCGGTTCCGGGACGGCGGGCTCCGTGCCCGGACACCGGTGGCTCCAACGAACCCGGAGCCGACTCGCAAGAGTTCGCCGGCCGCAAGGCCGGCCCCTCTCCCTTTGGGAGAGGGTGCCGAGCGAAGCGAGGCGGGTGAGGGGGCGGGCGGTGACGGAGTGAGCGTGCGCGCGGCGGACAGAGCGTGGAAGAACCGAGGTTGGGGAGAGCCGAGCTTCGCGCCGGATGGGCGTGGAGTGGAGCGGTTGGTGAACGCGAGCTCCACGAGAAAGCGGCCTTCACAGTCGTGATGGAACAGGCGGGTGGTGCCGTGAGGGGAGGGGTCGGTTCGGGGAGGCCCGGCGGGCCTCCCCGGGGGATGGTTCTACTGGGCGACGCGGAAGCGCCGGTGTGCGTCCTGCGAGATCCAGGCGTCTCCGCTGTGATTGTTGATCGTCGAGGCGTACGCGGTCCATCGCTCCGAGGCGCCGACCGTGGCCGCGATGGTGATCGCGACGTCGCCCCAGTTGCCCTCGGGCAGCGCAACCTGACGGAGGGCGCCCGCGGGAACTTCGACGTCGAGCGTGGTGTCGCCGTTGGTGCCGGACACCTGAACGCGGAAGAACTGACTGTCGACGCCGAGATTCACGATCCCGACGTTGGTCCGGTAGTTCTCGTTCTGCTTCATGCCGATCAGCAGGACGTTGTTGACGGCCGCCGTCGGCTCGACGACCTCGTCCTCGTGGATTCCGTACAGCGACTGCGACACCGTCCCCATGCCTCCCGCGTTGCTCGACCAGATGCGGGCGAACGCATCCAGCTCCGCGCCGGAATCGACGTCGCCGGACGCGTCGATCCCGACGATCCGGAGCGCGCCCATTCCATCGGTTTCGAGGACCATCGGAACGAAGTCGGCGATCGGCTCGATCGTGAATGCGGGAATCGTCCCTTCGATCGTCCGCTCGGCCGTGGAGTTGGTGTCCTGCGGATACCATTCGATCCGGACCCGCTGGTCGATGTTCCGCATGTTGATCACGGTGACGTCGGTGCGGAAGTGGACTCCGAAGACTCCGACGACGTCTCCGACGACGGGCAGAAGCACCGTGCTGAGCGGCGCCGGATCGGTCTGCGCCATCGACGGCATTGCCAGAAGGACGAGGAGGGTGAGTGAGGTGATGATTCTGGATTTCATGAGGCTCCTTTTCGCCGGCCCGCGGGCCGCAGGGAAATTACCCGGATAGACGGACCCGAAGTCGGGATCACCGGGGTCGAGCGGAGATGCAGCAAGATCCGTGACATCCTGCGCCTCGCCCGAGGGGGTCCGCCCGCCTCAGCCCGCCAGCGGCTACAATTCGGGGAGTGAGGACACCCCGCATGCGAACCATCGCCCTGCTCGTGATCTCCGTCGCGCTCGCTCGCCCTGCATCCGCCGCGGACGAGTGCGCGCAGCTCGCCGCCCTGCGCGCCCTGTACGAGGTGCGCCAGCTCATGCTCCATCCGCTGGTCTCGAGCTGGGACGTCTCGGCCAGGATCGAGCAGCACCTCGAGCGCCTCCGCGAGCCTCTTCCCGGCGGCGGGTACCGATGGGTGCGGTTCGTCCGCCCCGCCGGAGCCGGCCCGGTCGTCAAGCGGGAGCACCTGGTCCGGGAAGAGCGTCGCGCGGGCGATCCGGAGATTTTCGAAGCGGAGGCGGCCGTGCCGTACTCGGTCCGGGTGGTCATCCCGCGGAAGCGCTCGCTGCTGCGTGGAAACAAGGAGGCGTGGATCGGGACGGTGTCGATCCGCTACTGGAGCGAGGGAGGGGTCGAAACGATCGAGCGCGAGATCGACCAGTGGCTCAGGCCGGACAACTCCCGGACGATCGACCTCGGCGTCATCGCCGACCGCGCGGTCGTCTCGGTCGAGACGGCGACCAGAGCGGCGAGCCTCGGCGAGGCGCTGGTGGAGATTCACTTCCACCAGGCCGTGTCGCGCGACGATCCGGAGAACCCCAACTACGAAGGGGTCCTGGCTCTCGAGCGCCTGCAGGCATCCCTCGATCCGGTGACGCTCGATCTCGAGATCGCGCGCATGGAGCGGTGGCTGTTCCCCGGGATCGAAGTCACCCCCTTCACCACCATCGGCGCGAGGATCCGCGAGGCGGAGCGCCTGCTTCGGAGCGAAGACGAGAAGGAGCGGGACGAGGGAGCGAAGGCGCTTCAGGAAGTCGTCCGGGCGCTGCCGCAGTAGTCGGGAGCCGAGTGGACTGTAACGACAGAATCAGTAGCAGATGGCGCCGGTATCGGCGGCGTGAGCGAGGCGCGGCGACGCAGGCATAGCGGGACTATGCTGAGGAGCCGCAACGAAGCTCACGGCGTCGAGACCAAGCCAGGTGGTACTGA
>DATKCD010000099.1:0-2360 GCA_035544735.1 Thermoanaerobaculia bacterium | reverse complement strand
GGCGAGCTCCTGGTACTCGAAGACCTTGGTGACCTGGTGGTCGATCTTGTCCAGCTCGAACGGCTTGGTGACGTAGTCGAACGCGCCCAGCTCCATCGCGCGGATGGCGGCGTTGGAGCTTCCGAACGCGGTCATGATGAGAACCGCCGTACGGGGATTCGTTGCCTTCACTCGCGAGAGCGCTTCGATCCCATCGAGCTCCGGCATTCGGACATCCATGATCACGAGGTCGGGGCTCTCGGCCTTGACCTTCTCGACGACCTCGAGCCCGGTGGCCGCCTCGTGTACCAGGTAACCGTCTTCTTGCAGTACCTGGCGGAGGAGGGAGCGGATGGCAGCGTCGTCGTCGGCGACCAAAATGGTCTTCTGAGCCATTAGATGTACGGTTCCTGGCCATTTCGGCGGTAGTGGAGTCGAGTCAACGCTGTCTCCCCCATAGCGAGCGGCAGTTTGTGTGCGCCGAGCGTACATGTCAACCCGGCGGCCCGCTGAGGGAGGCGATCCAGGGAAGTGGGGGCTAGGCCACGTCGCGGACGATGCGGAAGAGAGAGCCTATGAGCGCGACGCCGAGCGTGAACACGCCCGCTCCCAAGAAGATCGTCTGGACGGTGAGGACCTCGGCTAGCAGCCCGCTGATGAGGATGACGGGCAGCCAGGTCAGGCTGAGGAGGGCGAAGCGAGCGCCGAACACGCGAGCGCGAGCCGCCGCGGGGGTCTGCTCCTGCACCAGCGTCATCATCGGGATCAGAAAGACGACGTTCGTCACGCCGACGAGGCCGAAGAGAAGGACCACGACCGGAAAGTTGGGCGCCACCCCGATCGCCACCATGACGAGGCCGAAGAGCGCGAAACCGGCGACGATCGACACTCCCTTGCGGACCCCGCCGAGGAGCGCCGGATAGAGGATGCCAGCCGCGACGGCGCCGACCGCGATCGCCGCCTCAGCCAGCCCGAAGTGCTCCGGTCCGAGGCCGTACTCGCGGAAGATGAGCACAGGTGTTAGGCCGTTCACGATCGGCAGCGACAGCTGCGCCAGCAGCGCGAACACGGTATTCGCCCGGAGCACGGCGTGGTCGCGGAGTAGGCGCACGCCGTCGAGCGCATCGGACCAGATGCCTCCCCAGGAGATCGCCCGCGTCGGGCGCTCGACGATCGCGATCCGGCCGAGCAGGAGCGCCGAGAAGGCGAAGGTCAGAGCGTCAACGTAGAAGGCCGACTCGCGGAGCAGCGCCACGAGGATCCCGGCGGCCAGCGTCCCGACTATTTCCACCGTGCGGTCGGACGCGAACACCATGGAGTTGCTCGCGCCGAGGCGCTCCGGTGGGACGAGATCGGGGATGATCGCCATCCGGGTGGGGTTGAAGATCGCCGAGCACATCGCGGCCACGAGCACGAGGACGTAAGCGACCCAGAGCGGACCTCCCATCACGAGGACCGCGGGGATGACGCCGATCGCGATCACCCGAATGAGATCGCATGCGATCATGGCGCGGCGGTGGCCGACCGCGTCGGCGATCGCGCCACCGAAGAAGCCGAAGATCGCGTGGGGGACCGTCGAGATGACGATGGCCAAGGTGGTGGAGAGCGCGGACTGCGTGAGCTCCCAGGTCACGAACGCGAGCGCGAAGACCGTGATCTTGTCCCCGAAGCCGCTGATGACCTGTGCGGACCACAGCAGGGCGAAGTTCGGCGAGCGGAATGCCTCGAAAGCGGTCCCGGTCACCGGCGGCGCAGCCACACGAACGGCAGCCAGAACCCGCCGGCCGCGAGGAGGACATCCCCGACGCTGTAGACGCTGCGGAACAGCGCGAGCGGAAGCACATCGGCCAGCTGGGGGAACCGCGTCGCCGGAAGGAGCTCGATGTGGAGCCGGTCGTTCGGCATCGTGACGCCTGCGGCTGCCAGGGCAGCGGGGTCCACGGGCATCCCACCGTTCGCCGCAACGACGATGCAGTTGAGCGTCGCGCCGGCGGCGATCAGGCTCATTCCCGGAAGCCGCCGGTCCACCAGGGCGACCACCGCGATGCTCGCGAACGCCGCGACGTATGCGATCGCGCTGAGCTCACCGAAAAGGGGCGCCAGGACGCGAAGCGCCACCGCGAGGGCGAGCAGCGACCACAGACGGATGCGCACATCGCCGAGCCGTCGGAGGTCGCGGCCGCCGGTGAGCCAGCCCGCCGAGACCCCCGCCAGGATCGCGCTAGCCAGCATGAACGTCATGGCTGACGGGCTGCGCGAGGCGACGCCTGACGTCGGCCAGCGTCTCGTACTCGATCGGCGGCAGGTCGCTTACCTCGAACGCCGCGGGTCCGCGCTTCTGAAGCAGCTGGTCGAGAGCCCGGACGACCCTCGGATCGAAC
>DATKCD010000098.1:0-24014 GCA_035544735.1 Thermoanaerobaculia bacterium | reverse complement strand
GGCAGCCTGCTCCAGGGCCACCGACGACGAGCCCAGGATCTCCCGCGTCAGCGCATCTTCGATCACCACCTCTGCGACCGAATCGGGCTCATTGAACGGATCGTAAATGCGAACGTGGATCCTGCGTGCGGCCGACACGGGCACGTCGGGAAAAACAACGCCTCCTCTCAGAAAGTCGTCCTCCCGGACGACCGGAATGGCCGTGAGCTCTGCGGTGAACCGTTCGTGAAGCGTCAGAGCGAACCAGACCGACGCCGCCGCTCGGCGCTCGACGAAGAGAATGACGGCGCGGTTGTTTCCTCTCGCGGGTGCCGAGTAGGGGGACCAGACGGCGTCTGCCTTCTGGCGAAGGGGGGGCGGGCAGGGAATCCCCAGGTTGCAGACGAACGGGGATCCCTGAACGATCGCGACCGATTCCTCGTTCCAGGCCGTCAGCTCGCTCGTCCATTCGGTTCCGTACAGGCCGCTCACCGGCACCTGAATCCGGAGCGGCACGAGCACTCTGACCCACTCGCCGACGTCCCGAGGAAGCTCGGGCAGATCGGAGCCGAGAAGCGCTCCGGGCGCGAGAATCGCCAGCATCAGGACGAACAGAGTCGAGTTCACGATGATCCTCCCGTCTACATGCTCGACGCGCGGCGCCGCGAAATCATTCCCCTCGCGAGATCCGCCGCGCGAGCCGGAAGTCATGGCGGAACCGCTGCACGCGCTCTCCGCCCTGCACGATCCGCGGCACGGGCCTCGCTTCGTGGATCCTGGATCGAGAGGGCACCCTGCGACCCCTCACCCCGGCCCTCTACCCGGATGAACGCCCGCGCAAACTGTCATCCGGACGGGGAGAGGGAGACGTTTCCCTCTCCCCGCGGGACGTCACAGGAACTGCAATGGAGAACAGGAGCCGCAGCAAAGCAGGGTTTTCGGCATGGTCTCCTTCTTGCGGTCGGCGCGTCACTGAGGCGTGATGATCGTGACGTCCTGGGTCGCATTGTCCGTCAGACTGATGAAGGTCCAAAACGGACGCTCGTCGTTCATCGTGATCCGGACCAGGACCGAGCCCCGATACTCTTCTGGCAAAAGCCCCGCCAGATCTCCGATCTCCGCGAACCCCGGATGTCTGTGGAATTCGCTTACCGGACCGGACTGAGGCGCCTTATCCAGCATCATCGTCTTTCGACTCAGAACCTCGCGTGTGACGGAGTCTTCGATCGTGATCGAAGCGAGCGAATCCATTTCGTTGAACGGGTCGTAGATTCGAAGATGCACCCGATGATTGGTCGATATCGGTACATCGGGAAGGGCGGTTTTGCCCGCGAAAAAGTCATCCTCTCGAACGACCGGAATACTCGCGGTCTCGCCACTGAATCGCTCGCGAAGCGTGAGAGCGAACCAGACGCTGTCTGCCACGCGTCGCTCGACGTAAAAAAGGACTCCATGGTTCGGACCGGCGATCCCGGACGAATAAGGAGACCAGAGTGAGTCGGCCTCCTGCCGGGAAGGAATCGGGCAGGGAATCCCCAGATTGCAAACGAACGGAGATCCATGAACGATCAGCACCGAGCTCTCGTTGTAAGCGGTGAGCTCGGTCGTCCATTCGGTTCCGTACAAACCAGTCACCGGCACCTGAATCCGTAGGGGCACGAGTACCCTCACCCACTCCTCGATATCGCGAGGAAGCTCCGGGAGATCGGACCCCGACGAACCCATGGGGGCCAGGAGCAACACGGCAAAGACGAAAACCGACTTGTTCATGGATGTTCCTCGCTACATGCTCGTCGCCCGGCACTTGCTCGGACCGAGAAGGTGAAGCATCTTGTTGGGGCTTCCGGTGCCGACGTCGGTCAACGTGTTCGCCACGGCTTTCGCGTCGATCAGCGCGAGGATCTCAGGCGCCGACGCCGCCGGATTCCCTCCCAGAAAACGAGCAGCGATTCCGGATGCGAATGCCGACGAGAACGACGTACCCGACCGTTCCTCGGTCCGGATCGCCGTATCATCCCAGCCATGTGCGCCATCCACGTCTTCCCCCGGGGCGAAGATGTCGACGCATGGCCCCCAGTTCGAGCCCGCATACCGAACGTCATTGCGGTTGGAAGCTGCGACCGTCAGCACCTCCGCGACTCTAGCGGGGGAGTAGTTGCATGCATCCGTGTTGAAGTTGTTCGCCGAGGTCACCACCACAACGTCATGGTTCGCGCTGAGGCTGCGGATCTTCGACTCGAGAAGGGTCGTGTCTTCAATTGCAGGCTCGAACTGAAAGCTCATATTGATCAGGGCGGGAGTCTCGGGGCCTCTCGCAGTCTCCTGGTCTCGAACGTAATCAAGTCCCTGAATCACGACGCCAGTGTCGCTGATAGCCCTGCAGTCCAGAACTCTGACGGGAATCAGCGTTGCCGCCTTGGCAATTCCATACGTGAGCCCTCCAATCTGTGACGCAACGGTCGTACCGTGGCCCCATGTCCACTGGTTGGCCTCATCTCCGGTGCAGGGTGACCAAGCATACTCATCGTCGGCCACGAAACTCTCACCGGGCAAGACCCGAGAGGTCGGATTCACTTCGGAAACGTAGAAGTCCACGTGGCTCGCGAGAATGCCCGTGTCCAACACATAGGCGTAAACTCCGGAACCTGAGGAACAGTAGGCGTACGTTCCATCGAGGGGAAGATCTTCGTCGTCGATGCGATCGAGACTCCACGGCGCTC
Organism: Thermoanaerobaculia bacterium; assembly: GCA_035544735.1. GTDB lineage: Bacteria > Acidobacteriota > Thermoanaerobaculia > Gp7-AA8 > Gp7-AA8 > DATKCD01. The sequence continues at coordinate 21,315 of DATKCD010000098.1, read as the reverse complement.
CGCTCTGCGTCGCCGAGAGCCTGATGACCGCGTTCTCCTCGACCTGCTTCACGAGAGGATGATGCGAGATCGCGAGGGCCTGCTGTTCGTTCGCTTCGATGAGGAACCCCGCGGGATCGGGGCCCTCGAACACTGCCTTCACGATGGCGCCCTGCGAAGCGGCAATTTCGGTTGCCCGTGGTGCCAGGGGGCGGTCGATGCCTTCGTTCACCCAGATGACGTACTCGTTCGGGACTTTCTCTTTCATCCGAACGATCTCTCCCGGAGCGGCAGTGGCGCTCATTGGAACGACCAGCGCCGCTGCGAGCACCGTTGCAATCGTTACAATCGATTGAAAACGAGAGCCTTTAGGAGAGGAGAGGAGAGGAGAATTTGAACACGAGGGTCTTACCTCCGATTGTCAGAATCAACTGACAATAACATTACAACGCGATGCTGTCAACTCCTCGTCAATCGCGTCGGGGTAGCGGCGGTCTCGCGTCGCGCGTCGCTGCCGGCAACCCGGCGGAAAACGCGGTCAGCCCTCCCCGGCGAGCTCGATGGTCCGGCTCTCGTCCGGCTCGACGCGCAGGCGGATCTCCGCGACTTTCGTTCCGAAGCGGCCGAACTCCCGCTTCGGCCACTCGATGAACTTGAGCCCCGGCGCGCCGAGGAGCTCGTCGATCCCGATCTCCATCCACTCCCTCGGGTGGCTCGAGAGGCGATAGCCGTCGATGTGGATGATCGCCGGCTTCCCCTCGACCGGGTACTCGTGAACGATGGCGAAGGTGGGAGAGGCGACCTCGAGCGGATCGGCGCCGAGGGTGGCGGCGATCGCGCGGATGAGCGAGGTCTTGCCGGCGCCGAGGTCGCCGGTCACGAGCACGATGCCGTCGGGAGGGAGCTCGCGCGCGATCTCGGCGCCGACGGCCGCGGTCTCCTCTTCCGATCGCGACACGAAGGTCTTCACGCTCATCGCATCAGCCCGGCGAGGGTCTCGGCGAGATGCTCGTCGTCGTCGGGATCGACGGTTCGGAGGTCGAGGACGAGCTCGTCCCGGTCGATCCTCGCGACGACGGGGCGAGGGAGGGCGAGGAGGGCGCGCCGGAGCGACTCCGCCTCCCCCGCGGGGGCGAGCGCGACTCCGGCCGACTCGATCGTCTGCCCGGGCGTGGTCCCGCCGCCGAGCGCGGCGCGCGTGGCGAGCTCCCGCCCCCCCACCCGCGCGGCGAGGCGCGAGGCGCGCTCGCGCAGCGCCGGAAGCGGAGCGGCGAGCATCCGGTAGATCGGAATCGCCTCCTCGTGCTTCTCCGCCAGGAACGCGCGGAGGGTCTCACCGACGACCGCGTAGCTCTCCTTCCCGGCGCGGAGCGCGCGCATCAGAGGATGCGCGGAGCAGCGCTCGATCGGATCGCGCTTTCCGAGAATGAGGCCGCCCTGCGTCGCGCCGATCAGCTTGTCGGTCGAGCAGGTGACCAGGTCGGCGCCCGAGGCGATCAGCTCGCGGATCGTCGCACCCTCGGGAAGTCCGTACTTCCCGAGGTCGACCACCCGGCCGCTTCCCTCGTCGAAGATCAGCGGCACCCCAGCGCCGCGCGCCACCTCGACGAGCTCTTCGACCGCGGGCGACTCGGTGAAGCCGACGATCTCGAAGTTCGAGCGCTGCACCCGGAGCAGAGCGCCGGTCGAGGGACCGATCGCCTCGCGGTAGTCGGCGGCTCGCGTCCGGTTCGTCGTCCCGACCTCGCGCAGCCTCGCCCCTCCCTGGACGATCACCTCCGGCACGCGGAACGAGCCGCCGATCTCGACGAGCTCGCCGCGCGAGACGACGACCTCCTTTCCCCGCGCCAGAGCGGCGAGCGCGAGCAGCACCGCGGCGGCGTTGTTGTTGACGAGGATCGCCGCCTCGCAGCCGAACAGCCGCGCGGCGAGGCGGGAGACGTGCTCGTCGCGCCGGCCGCGACGGCCGTCGCCGAGGTCGAGCTCGAGGTTCGAATATCCGGCCACCACCGGCCCGGCGCGCGCGATCAGCTCCCGGGCGACCGGCGAGCGCCCGAGGTTCGTGTGGATGACGATCCCGGTGGCGTTGACGACCGGCCGGAGCGAGGGGGCGAGCTCCCGCTCGAGCCGCCGCCCGACCATCGCCGCGATCGCCTCCATCCCCTCCGGGATCGACTCCGGCCGCGAGCGGAGCTCCCCGAGCTCGAGCGCGAGCTGATGCTTCACCTCCCCCCTTCCCCATTCCGCCACCAGCGGCGCGAAGGGGGCGCTGCTCAGCAGCCTCTCCACCGATGGAATCCGCCGCAGCGGGGAGGAGTCGGACGCCGGGGCGGAGGGTCCGCTTCGGGAGGATCGGGAAGGCTTCGCCATCGGGTGTCGGGCCTCGAAATCTCGTGTATTGTAGAGATTCCAGAGGCCATGACCAACGACGAAGCCCTCACGCAGTTCGAAGAGTCGCTGCGGAAGCTGAAGATCCAGTACCACCTCTTCTTCTCCGGCATTCGCAAGCTCCCGCCGAGCGAAGACCGGAGGCGCCTCGACAACCTGGTCCGCGAGCTCTCGCAGACGCGCATGCGGGACAACGCATCGCGGTTCCGTTTCAACACGATGCTCGGGCGCTACAACCAGTTTCAGGAACTGTGGGCCCGGCAGTTGCGCGAGCAGGAGGAGGGGCCGCTCGACTACCGGCGGCGGATGGCGGCCCTCGAGGCCGCCTCGGATCAGGCTGCCGCATCGGACGCGGCCGGCGGCGCTTCCGCCGGGGGCGCTTTGGACGACCAGGCCGTAACGGGAGGCCCCGGTGATTCGTATGTAAAGGTGACCGGAGAGACGACCGAGGCTGCGGCCAAGCGGCTCTACGCGCAGATCGCAGAGGCGCAGAAGACCCTCGGGAAGGGAGGTCTGAGCCTGGCGCAGGTCGAGCACATCGTCCGCTCCCAGACCGAGGTCATGCGCTCGCGCTTCTCGGTGGAAGAGGTCGGGTTCCGGGTCGAGGTCGTCGACGGAAAAGTGAAGTTGAAGGCCAAACCGTTCCAGAAGGGATCATGAAAAGAGCTCTCGTACTCCTCGCACTCTCGCTCATGCTCGCCGGCTGCATGTCGATCCACGACCGGATCGACCGGGCGCGGTTCGGCGAGAACCCCTACGTCGAGGCGCCGTTCTACATGCGCTACGTGTCGTCGGGGAACGGTCTCGACCGGCGCATCCAGGCGTACATCGAGGCCCTTAGGGCCGATCCGGGAAATCCGGTCTATCACAACGAGCTCGGGCGCCTACTGGTGCGGAAGGGGTTTCCGAACGACGCGCGGCGGGAGTTCCACCGGGCGCTCGCGGCCGACCGCGATTTCCATCCCGCGTGGTACAACCTCGGGCTCGTCCGCGCCTCCCTCGGCGACCGCTCCGGCGCGCTCCGCGCATTCGAAGAGACGCTCGAGCGAAAGCCCGGCCATGCGGCCGCCCTCTTCCAGAAGGGACTCCTGCTCGAGCAGCGGGGAAGGACCGACGCCGCCGTCGATGCATACGCGAAGGCGTTCCGCATCAACTTCGACCTGCTCCAGCCGTCCGTGAACCCGCAGATCGTCGACAGCCGGCTGGTCGAACTCGCGCTGCTCAGGCTCTACCCGCAGGAGCACCGGCGCCGCGCGCTCGTGTTCGAGCCGACCCCGCCTGAGCTGATTCCCGAGCCGGAGGCTCCATCCGAGCTGACCTCGCCGGAGGAGATCGTCCCTCCGGCATCGCCCGATCCGGCCAGCCCCCCCGCTCCGGGGGAGACGGCGGCACCGCCGCCCGGCGGCTGAAGCGCCGCCTGGTTGGGTGTGGTGTTTACAGCAAACCGGGGACATCGTTTACACCCCGTCCCGTGAAGCCGCGCATACGAGGCCGGCTTCTCGATCATGACTCGGTGGCATGAGGTCCATTTCTCACTCGGCTCGGGCTCCCCGAGACGCCCCTCTCCCTCTGGGAGAGGGTGCCGGAGCCGACCTCCGCTTCGTCCGGGGTGCGCACGGTCACTCCATCACCGCCCGCGCCCCTCACCCGCCTCGCTTCGCTCGGCACCCTCTCCCAGAGGGAGAGGGGCCGGCCTTGCGGCCGGCGGTCTCCTGCGACTCGGTCCGGGTTCCGTGAGAAGCCTTCCGGGTCACGATGAGTCGGGAAAGAGCGCCGCTTCGCGACAAATGCTGGTTCGCTTCGGTCGGCCCTCGAGTTGTCACGGCATGACGCTCCCTTTTCTCACTCGAGCTCGGGCTCCGCGAGACGCCCCTCTCCCTCTGGGAGAGGGTGCCGGAGCCGACCGGAGGGAGGCGCAGGCGGGTGAGGGGGCCGGCGGTCTGCGACTCGGCCCCCGATTCCGTGAGAAGCCTTCCAGGTCATGATGTTTCGGGAAAGAGCGCCGCTTCGTGCCGTCCGGATATGCGTCGCAGGCACTTTCTGGATTTTTCATTCTGCATTCTGCATTCTGCGTTCGGCGCGCAGCGCCGCTTCTGACGACCCGCAACCCCCCCGGAGCCAAAGACTCCGCCCCCCCACCCGAGGCGGGCGGGACGCCCGCACCACACGTCATCGGCGGTGATAATCTCCCGGCGTGGACGAGCGCCTCGATCTATCGGTGGAGCGGGTGCGGGACCTCAGGAAGTGGCGGGAGGCGAGCGACCGGATCGCGGCCGATTATTACGCGCTGGAGCTGATGCTGGCCCTTTACGACCATGCCCCGGCGATCCTCGATGCGGCGGAGGAGTGGTTCGAGCTCCGCCACGAGGTGGAGCAGCTCAGGCGGCAGATCGAGATCATGCGAGCCGGCTCGCCGCGGTGAGCGCTTACAATGCTGCTCGCCGCGACGAGGAGGAGATGAACCAGACCGAAGCGATCCGCCCGTCCGCCCGCACCCGGCGGCTCGGCTTCTCGGAAATCGTGACGATCCGGAACCAGGTGCTCGCGATGGTGGGCGCCGGACGGAGCGTGATCCGGCTGGAGGGGGGCGAGCCGTTCGCGCCGACGCCCGATTTCGTGAAGGAGGCGATCAAGCGCGCGCTCGACCAGAACCAGACGCGCTACGCCCCCTCCTCCGGCATCCCCCCTCTGCTCGAGGCGGTCAGGACGAAACTCGCCGAGCGGAATCGGATCGAGGCGCCCGCCTCGCGCATCATCGTCGTCAACGGCGGGGCGCACGGGCTGTTCTGCTCGTTCCAGGCGACCCTCGACGAGGGAGACGAGGCGATCTTCCTCTCCCCTCACTGGACTCCGATCCGCGATCTGGTGAGCTACGCGGGGGGGACTGCCGTGCCGGTTCCCTGGCGCGAGCTCGACGGGGCAGCGGCGGCGGAGGTCATCGGCCGCCGGATCACCCCGCGCACGCGCCTGATCTACGTGAACACGCCGTCGAACCCGACCGGGAAGGTTCTGTCGCGGAGCGAGCTCGAGGGGATCGCGCGTCTCGCGGTCGATCGCGACCTGCTCGTGATCTCGGACGAGGCGTACGAAGATCTGGTGTGGGAGGAGCCTCACGTCTCGATCGGCTCGCTCGCCGGGATGGAGCGGCGGACGATCACGGTGTTCACGCTGAGCAAGAGCTTCTCGCTGACGGGGGGGCGCATCGGTTACGTGGTGGCGGACGAAGCGATCATGGACGCGATCCGCCGGCTCGTGCTGAGCTCGACCAACGGGGTCTCGACGCCGACGCAGTTCGGAGCGCTGGCTGCGATCTCCGACCGCTCGGACCATCTCGCGCGCATGCGGGAGGCCTTCCGGCCGAGGCGGGAGCTGCTCCTCGACGCGGTTCGCGCGGCAGGGCTCCGCTGCGAAGCTCCACGCGGGGCGTTCTACCTCTTCCCCGAGGTCCGCGAGCGGCTGGGGAAAGACTCATGGGCGGCGATGACGGGGCTGCTCGAGCGCACCGGCATCGCCACCGTGCCGGGGGCGGTCTTCGGCTCGGAGGGGGAGGGGCATCTCCGCATGTCGTTCTCGATGCCGATGGAGGTGCTGGAGCAGGCGGCGGCCGCTCTGCGCCGGCTCTGATCCGCGATATCGTTGGCGAGAATCGTTGGCGAGAGAGGAGCACCGACGCGAGTGAGCGAGCAATCCGAGGACCAGTCACAGCCGCCCGAGCACGAGCTGATCCGGGTGCGCCGGGAGAAGCTCGACGCCATCGTCCGCGCCGGCTTCGATCCCTGGCCGACGCGCGCCGAGACCACGCACACGATCGCCGCGATCGTCGCGCGGTTCGGCGGCGCGGAGGGGGAGGCGCTCGAGGCCGATCCGCAGAGCGTCGCGATCGCCGGGCGGGTCATGACGATCCGCGATCACGGGAAGACGGCGTTCCTCGATCTCGCCGAGGGGCGCGCGCGGATCCAGGTGTACGTCCGCAGGGACGGCGTCCAGGCTCCCGAGTGGGAGCTCTATCGCAACCTCGACGTCGGCGACTGGGTCTCGGTCGGCGGAACGGTCTTCCGGACGAAGAAGGGGGAGCTCTCGGTGAAGGCCGGGCGGCTCGGGTTTCTCTCGAAGGCGCTGCGGCCGCTCCCGGAGAAGTGGCACGGGCTGACCGATCTCGAGCAGAGGTACCGCCAGCGCTATCTCGACCTGATCGTGAACGACGAGGTCAAGGCGGTGTTCGAGACGCGCGCCGCGATCGTCCGCTACATCCGGAACTGGTTCGACGCGCGCGGCTTCATCGAGGTCGAGACCCCGATGATGCAGTCGATCGCCGGAGGCGCCGCGGCGCGCCCCTTCATCACCCACCACAACGCGCTCGACATCGACCTCTATCTCCGCGTGGCGCCGGAGCTCTATCTCAAGCGGCTGATCGTCGGAGGAATGCAGCGCGTGTACGAGATCAACCGCAACTTCCGGAACGAAGGGATCTCGATCCAGCACAATCCCGAGTTCACGATGCTGGAGTTCTATCAGGCCTGGGCCGACTACCGCGAGCTGATGGACGAGACCGAGGAGCTGCTGAGCGGGCTCGTGCGCGAGCTCCGGGGCTCCGACGTCGTCACGTGGCGGGGGAAGGAGATCTCGTTCGCGCGGCCGTTCGCGCGGTTCACGATGGAGGAAGCGATCGTTCATTTCGCGCGGCAGCGAGGCGTCGCGATCGATCCCGCCGAGCTCGAGTCGCGCGCTTCGCTCGAGGCGCTCGTCCGGCTGCACGCCGAGCCGCGTCACGTCCACGCCGACGGCACCGAAGGGCCGCCGACCGAAGCGCCCACTCCCCTCGACGGAATGAACCGGGGCAGGCTCCTCGCCGAGCTCTTCGAGTCGATCGCCGAAGAACATCTCATCTCTCCGACGTTCATCACCGACTTCCCCGTCGAGGTCTCCCCTCTGTCCAAACAGAGAAAGGACGACCCGAGCCGCGTGGAGCGGTTCGAGCTCTACATCGGCGGAATGGAGATCGCGAATGCGTTCTCGGAGCTGAACGACCCGGACGAGCAGGAGCGACGGTTCCGCCAGCAGCTCGACGAGCGCGCGCGCGGCGACGACGAGGCCCACCGGATGGACGAGGACTACGTCCGCGCACTCGAGTACGGAATGCCGCCGACCGGCGGCGAGGGAATCGGGATCGACCGGCTCACCATGATGCTCACCGACTCTGCTTCCATCCGCGACGTCATCCTGTTCCCCCTGATGCGGCCGCGAACGTGAGGACCCGCCGGCGATGAAGAAGTGGGAGCTGGAAGTCGCGGTCCGCTACCTGTCGATGGCGGGCCGGCGCGCGCACACCGCGTTCCTCACCCTCATCAGCACCCTCGGCCTCGCTGTCGGCGTCGCGACCCTCCTGATCTCCCTCGCCCTCCTCTCCGGCCTCCAGGCTCAGATCAAGGGAAGACTCATCGCCTCCACCCCCCAGATCCTCATCGAGCCCGCCGGCGGCCGCGGCATCGAGAACGCCGACGAGATCCTCGAGCACCTCCGCTCCCACGACTCGGTCTCGGTGCAGAAGGTCGTCACCGGGATCGCGTGGGCCGCCGACCGGAGCGGCGAGCGCGGCCGCCCGGTCCGGATCCGCTCGTTCGAGCGCGACTCCGAGCCGGCGGCGGATCCTTCGTTCGGCCGCCGCCTCGAGGCGGAAGCCGACGTGGAGAACCCGATCCACCTCGCCCGCGACTTCGCCGGCGCGATGAACCTCTTCCCGGGCGATCCGATCGTCATCGTCGCCCCTCGCCAGCGCCTCACTCCGTTCGGCCCCGTCCCCGTCTTCAGCACCTACACGGTCGCCACGCTTCTTCCCAGCACCCTCGAGGACGACGCGCCCGATGCCCGCCTCCCGTTCGACGAAGCCTCGCGCCTGTTCGGAACAGGAGGGCTTCCGACCGCGATCGAGATCTACACCTCGCTCGATCGCGCCGCCATCATCCGGGAAGAGCTCACGCAGCGACCATGGCCCGTCATCATCCGCGACTGGAGCGATCTCAACAAGCCGCTGTTCCTCGCGCTCCGTCTCGAGAAGATCGTCATGTTCGCGACGATCTCGCTGATCATCTTCGTCGCCGCCCTCAATCTCGTCTCCTCGGTCGCGATGATCATCGTCGAGAAACGGCCGCAGGTCGGCGTGCTCCGCACCCTCGGCGCAACCGAGGGCTCCATCCTCCAGCTCTATCTCGGCCTGGGACTCCTGATCGGGCTTGTCGGGACGTTTCTCGGCAACCTGTTCGGCCTCGGCATCGCCTGGGCCGCCGACCACTTCGGGCTCATTCCCCTCCCCCGCGAGGTCTACGCCATCGGACACCTCCCGTTCAGCATCGAGCTGTCGGAGGTCCTCGCCGTCAACGCGATCGCGGTGATCCTCTCCATCCTCGCGACGTGGTATCCGGCGCGCCTCGCCGCGAAGCTCGACCCCGTCACGGCAATCCACGGCCCCTAGGCCGTGCGGCCGCCCGCCGGGTAATCCGGAAGCCACGGGAACGGTCCGGATTCGACACTCGCCGCCCGGTGGCACGTCGGTTGCCTCGTCCCGGACCGGATCGGCGCACTCAAACCGAAAGAGCGAGGATCGATGAGCATCAGAGTCTGGCCGGGGAAGCCGTTTCCCCTCGGAGCGACCTGGGACGGGTCCGGCACGAACTTCTCGATCTTCTCGGAAGTCGCGTCGAAGGCGGAGCTCTGCCTGTTCGACGAAGAGGGACGGGAGGAGCGCGTGGCGCTGCCGGAGATGACTGCGTTCTGCTGGCACGGATACCTGCCGGACGTGAGGCCGGGACAGCGGTACGGCTACCGCATGCACGGACCGAACGAGCCTTCGAGGGGGCATCGCTGCAATCCGAACAAGCTCCTGATCGACCCCTACGCGAAGGCGATCGAGGGAGAGGTGAGATGGAACGAAGCGGTCTTTCCCTACCGGTTCGCGGATCCGGAGGGCGCGGTCAACGACGACGACAGCGCGCCGTTCATGCCGCGCTCGGTCGTGATCGACCCGGAGTTCGACTGGGGGAACGACCGGCCGCTGGAGCGGCCTTCGAACGAGACGGTGATCTACGAGGTGCACGTGAAGGGCTTCACGGCGCGTCATCCCAGGATTCCCGACCAGATCCGCGGAACGTACGCCGGGCTGTCGCATCCGGCGGCGCTCCGCCACTTCCGGGAGCTCGGGGTCACGGCGGTGGAGCTCCTTCCGGTGCATCAGTTCGTTCACGACGCGCATCTGGTCGAGCGCGGACTTCGGAACTACTGGGGCTACAACTCGATCGGATACCTCGCGCCGCACGCCGAGTACGCGGCGGCGGGCCGGCCGGGGCGCCAGATCCGTGAGTTCAAGCAGATGGTGCGGGCCCTTCACGGCGAAGGGATCGAGGTGATCCTCGACGTGGTCTACAACCACACGGCCGAGGGGAATCACCTCGGGCCGATGCTCTCGTTCAAGGGGATCGACAACGCGGCCTATTACCGGCTGATGGCGGACGATCCGCGCTTCTACATGGACTACACCGGCACGGGGAACAGCCTGAACATGAGGCATCCCCACGTTCTGCAGCTCATCATGGACTCGCTGCGGTACTGGGTCCTGGAGATGCACGTCGACGGGTTCCGATTCGACCTGGCGGCGACGCTGGCGCGCGAGCTCCACGAGGTCGACCGCCTCTCGGCCTTTTTCGACATCATCCAGCAGGACCCGATCATCAGCCAGGTCAAGCTGATCGCCGAGCCGTGGGACCTCGGCGAAGGGGGATATCAGGTCGGGAACTTCCCTCCGCTCTGGTCCGAATGGAACGGCAGGTACCGCGACACCGCGCGCGATTTCTGGCGCGGCACGGATCGGTCCCTCGGCGAGTTCGCTTTCCGGATCACCGGGAGCTCCGACCTCTACGCCGAAGACGGGAGGCGGCCCTACGCCAGCATCGACTTCGTCACCGCCCACGACGGTTTCACCCTTCGCGATCTCGTTTCGTACGACCGGAAGCACAACGAAGCGAATGGCGAGGACGACCGCGACGGCGAGAATCACAACCGCTCCTGGAACTGCGGCGTCGAGGGAGACACCGACGACCCTGCCGTGCTCCAGCTCCGCGGCCGCCAGGTGAGGAACTTCCTCGCGACTCTGATGCTGTCGCAGGGCATCCCGATGATCCTCGGCGGCGACGAGATCGGCCGGACCCAGCGCGGCAACAACAACGCCTACGGCCAGGACAACGAGATCTCCTGGTTCGACTGGAGCTCGGTCGACGAAGATCTGCTCGAGTACACCCGGTGGCTCATCGCGTTGCGGCAGGAGCATCCCGTCTTCCGCCGACGCCGCTATTTTCTCGGCCGCCCTCTCCACGGCGAAGGCGTAGCCGACATCGGCTGGTTCCGCCCCGACGGGGTCCCGATGAGCGAGGCCGACTGGAACCACGGTCTCGCCAGGAGCCTCGGCGTGTTCCTCAACGGCAAGGAGATTCCCACTCCCGACCCGCGCGGCGAGCGCATCGTCGACGACGACTTCTTCATCGCCTTCAACGCGCACTTCGAGCCGTTGTGCTTCAAGCTTCCTCCCGACCAGTGGGGAAAGAAGTGGCTCAGGATCCTCGATACGAGCCAGCCCGTTCCCGAGCCCGGCGGCAGGGTGGTCGAGGCGCTCGATCAGATCGAGATCCCCGCCAGGGGACTCGTCCTCCTGCAGGAAACGGGATGAGAGTCGGAGGTTCGGCTCAACCCCTTCCCAGCCGCCTCACGATCCGGAGCTCGCCCGCGGTCACGGGGGTGACCGAGAGCCGGCTCCCCTTCCGGAGGATCACCATCGTCTCGAGGCCGGGCGTCGAGCGGAGCTCGCCGATCGGAACCACGCGCGGGAAGCGCTCGACGAAACCGATGTCGACCGCAACCCAGATCGGATTCTCCCGCGTCGCCTTCGGCTCGAAGTACTCGTGCCCCTTCCGGAGCGCCGTCGGATCGGGATAGGCCTCGCGGACCACCTCGGCGATGCCGGTCGCGCCCGAGGGATCGGCGCTCGAGGCGTAGAAGATCGCGAGGTCCCCCTTCTTCATCTGCAGGAGGAAATTCCGCGCCTGGAAGTTGCGGACTCCTTCCCATCCGGTCGTGCCGTCGCGCTCAAGTTCCTCGATCGTGTACGCCGCCGGCTCGCACTTCATCAGCCACGACTGATTCGCCATGCGGCAAGTATACGAGTCGGAAGCCGGGAGTCCGGATCCGGGAGGGGGGAGGACGGCTTCGGCTGAAGCCGAGAACGAAGCCGCGAGCCGGAGATCATGATCATGGCGGAGCCACTGCACGAGCTCTCCGCTCTGCACGATCCCGAGCACGGGCCTCGCTCCGTGGCTCCTGAATCGAGAGGGCTCACGGCAACCCCTCACCCCGACCCTCTCCCCGAAGAAACGCCCGCGCAAAAAGCCTGCTCGATCCCGGACGGGGAGAGGGAGATTCGGGGAGAGGGAGACGGGGAGAGGGAAAAGTGGCTCCGACCTGGCTTCCGGCTGGCGGCCGGTGTGGGGATGCGCGGCGGGGTCGGCTACAATCGCGCCGTGCCTCGTTCCCTGCTTGGCGCGGCGCTCCTGGCCGCCGGCTGCAGCGGTGCGCTGCCGGAGTCTCCCGCGATCTCCGTTCGCGGACGGGTCGCGCTCGAGATCCATCCCGAGCCGATCGTCGCGAGGAGGCTCGGGGCCGACGACTGGCAATTCCCGTTCGAGGTGGTGCTCCGGGAGACGGGCGGGGTGGACGTCGAGATCGAAGCGATCCGCGTCGAGGTCCGGGTGGGAGGATTTCCGCTGACACGGCAGATCTTCGATTCGGAAGAGGTCAGGCGCCGCGGGTATCCGACGATCATCGAAGGTGGCGGGGTGCTGCAGCTCGCGTTCGCTCCGGTCAGGCGGGTGGCGGACCTGAGGCTGCTGGCGTTCGCGCGGGCGGAGATCACGATCGAGGCGGTCGACCGGTACGGGCGCCGGTCGGAGGCGAGCCGCGCGCTGAGAGTGGAGATGGAGGGTCGATGACCGACCGGGAGAAGTCCGAGACGGAGCCTGCGGCGCCGGTCCCGGGAGGGACGCTGCCCGGGCGCAGCGTCGCCGAGGGGAGATACCTGTTCATCCTGTCGCTGACGGCGCTGGGGGTGGTCTACGGCGACATCGGAACGAGCCCGTTGTACGCGATCAAGGAGTGCTTCCACGGGCCGCACTCGGTGGCCGCGAGCGCACCGAACGTGCTCGGAGTGCTGTCGCTCATCTTCTGGTCGCTGGTGATCGTGATCTGCATCAAGTATCTCGGCTTCATTCTGCGGGCAAACAACCGGGGAGAAGGGGGAGTGATCGCGCTGATGGCGCTGGTGGCTCCGACGGGGAGGCGATCGACGAGAAAGCGGAGCCGGGTTCTGCTTTTCATGGGGTTGTTCGGGGCGGCGCTCCTGTACGGCGACGGGATGATCACGCCGGCGATCTCGGTGCTGAGCGCGGTCGAGGGGCTCGAGGTCGCCTTTCCGCGGCAGGGGGAGGCGCTGACGACGGCCGCGGAGGACGTCGTCACGGCGGGGGACGTCGCGGCGTCGAGAGGCGGCATCGGCGATTACGTCGTGCCGATCACGATCGTGATCCTGGTGGCGCTGTTCATGTTCCAGCGGCGCGGGACCGCCGGAGTCGGCGCCGTGTTCGGGCCGGTGACGGCGCTCTGGTTCCTGACCATCGCCGCGCTCGGAACGTGGCAGATTGGACACGCCCCGCGCGTCCTCGCCGCCGTCCTGCCCAACTACGCGGTGGAGTTCTTCGTCGCGAACCAGATGCGGGGGTTCTTCGTGCTCGGCTCCGTGTTCCTCGTGGTGACGGGAGCGGAGGCGCTCTACGCCGACATCGGTCACTTCGGCCTCAGGCCGATCCGGCTCACGTGGTTCGGCCTGGTCTTTCCGGCGCTGCTGCTGAACTACTTCGGTCAGGGGGCGCTCCTGCTCCGCAATCCCGAAGCCGCCGTCAACCCCTTCTTCAACATGGGTCCGGAGTGGGCCCGCCTTCCGATGATCGTGATCGCGACGGCCGCCACGGTGATCGCATCCCAGGCGGTCATCTCCGGCTCGTTCTCGCTGACTCGCCAGGCGATCCAGCTCGGCTACATCCCGCGGCTCCAGATCGAGCACACCTCCGCGCGCGAGATCGGCCAGATCTACGTCCCGGCGGTCAACTGGGCCCTCGCCATCGCCTGCATCGGCCTGGTGATCGGGTTCGGCTCCTCCAGCCGGCTCGCCGCCGCGTACGGAGTCGCCGTCACGACCGACATGGTCTTCACCGCGATCCTGTTCGCGATCTTCCTGCGCAGGCGATGGAAATGGGCCCTCCCGGCCGTCCTTCTGCTGACCGCCGGCTTCCTCGTGGTCGATCTCGCCTTCTGGACCGCCAACATCGTCAAGGTCCCGGACGGCGGCTGGTTCCCCCTCGTGGTCGCCGCGATCGCATTCACCCTCATGACGACCTGGTTCCGCGGGCGCGCCATCCTCAACCAGCGCCTCAGCGAAGGCCGCCTCTCCGACGAGATGTTCGTCACCTCCATTGAAAAGAACCTCCCCCTCCGCGTCCCCGGCTGCGCCGTCTTCATGGACCGCACCCCCGAGGCCACCCCCCACGCTCTGCTCCACAACCTGAAACACAACAAGGTCCTGCACGAGCAGGTGATCCTGCTGACGGTTCTGACCGAGGAGACCCCTCACGTCGACGAAAAGGAGCGCCTCGAGATCATCCCGCGCGGCCTCGGCATCTTCCGTGTCGTGGTCCGTTTCGGCTTCATGGAAGATCCCGACATCCCGGAGATCCTCACCAGAATCCCCCGTTCCGAGCTCGAGATCGATCTCGACCGCGTCTCCTTCTTCCTCGGGCGGGAGACGCTGATCCCGGTGCGCAAGCCGAGCCTTCGCGGGATGGCGATCTGGCGCGAGCGGCTGTTCGCGTGGATGGCGCGAAACTCGGCTCCGGCGACCCGTTTCTTCCGGATCCCTCCGAACCGCGTCGTCGAAATGGGTGCGCAGATCGAGCTCTGACACGAGGGCGACCGCGCAGGCCGGTCCGTTCACGCCCTGCCGGCACCGGGCCTGCGATGTATCATGCGGTTGCCGGCGTTGCGGCATCCTGCCGCGCGCGGTTCGGCACGAAACGACGAGGTGAAGCATGAGCGAGCTCCAGTCCCTGTTCCGGATCGACGGCTGGATGGAGATGGCCCCCATCGCCTTCGCCGTTCTGCTGCTCGTGATTCTGGTCGTCTCGTTCCGGAGCCGCGCCGTCGTGTTCTGCCAGTACCTGAGCGCCATGACCGGAATCCGCCTCGAGCCCTCTCAGGTGCGGCGGCGCTTCAGGGAGAACGGAAAAGCCGGAGTTCGGGAGATGTTCCTCGACCTGATCATCCGCGAGGATCTGAAGGAAGGGCCGATCTCGATCCCCGAGACGCCGCGCGAGCCGGAAGAGCCGGCCGAGCCGGTCGGCGTCTGACCGGAGCATGCGTCGGGTGGTGGCACGCGCTACCCTATAAGGCCTTCGGCCAAATGCAGAATGCAAAATGCAAAATGTGAAATCCAAAAAGGGGGCCGCGAAGCGGTGCTCTTTCATAGCCTGGAAGGCTTCCGACGGAACCGGGGTCCGAGTTGCAGGAAACCGCCGGCCGCAGTAAGGGCGGGTGAGGAGGCGGCGGTGATGGAGTGATCGTACGGAGCGGAGCCCTCTCGCGAGCGCGGACCTGCAGAGGCGAGGAAAGCCGTCATACTCGAGCTGGCCGACTGCGCGAATCAGCGTGACGCTTTTTTGCATTTTGCATTTTGCATTTTGCATTCTGCATTTGGCCGAAGGCCCTGAAGGGTCGGCCACTACCAGGCGCGGCGGTGCTTTTCGGACGGCTCCTCGAGCGGCATGCCCTCGAGCCTGCGGATGCGGCGGTACTCCGCGAGAGCGAGCTCGAGGATCCGGACCGCGCGGCGGAGCGCCGGCTCGTCGACCACGTACGCGATCCGAATCTCGTTCGCGCCGAGGCCAGGGGTGGCGTAGAAGCCGGTCGCCGGAGCGACCATGACGGTCTCACCCTCCACCGCGAACTCCGACAGCAGCCATGCGGCGAATTCGTCGCTGTCGTCGATCGGAAGGCGCGCGATGAAGTAGAAGGCGCCCTCCGGCTGCAGCAGAAACACCCCCGGGATCGACGTCAGCCCTTCGAACAGGACGTCGCGGCGGCGGCAGAACTCGCCGACGACCGACGCGATCCACGAAGGATCGAGCTCGGTCGCCCCGAGGGCGACGCGCTGCGCGATTCCGGGGGCGGAGAGCCTTCCCTGGGCCATCCGCAAGCAGGCGCTCATCACCTCCCGGTTGCGCGTCGCCAGCATTCCGAGCCGGATCCCGCACACGTTGTACCGTTTCGAGAGCGAGTCGACCAGGACGGCGCGCTCCTCCATCCCCGGCAGCTCGAGCGCGCTGATCGCGCGCCTTCCGTCGTAGACGAACTCACGGTAGACCTCGTCGGAGATCAGGAACAGATCGTGAGCGAGGCAGAAGCGCGACAGACGCTCGAGCTCGTCCGCGCCGTAGACGGTTCCGGTCGGGTTGCTGGGGTTGCAGAGCAGGACGGCGCGCGTCCTCTCGCTCCGGACCATCTCCCACAGCGCGTCGTCCGGCAGGTGGAATCCATCGCGTCCCCGGCTAGTGACCGGGACGAGCCGGACTGCCGCCATCGCCGCGAAGGCCGCGTAGTTCGTGTAGAACGGCTCGATGACGATGATCTCGTCTCCCGGATCGCAGCAGGCCATCATCGCGAACAGGAGCGCCTCGCTCCCGCCGGTCGTGGCGACGATCTGGTCGCGCTCGAGCTCGATTCCACGCCGCGAGTAGTACTCGCGCGCCGCGTCGAGGAACTCCGGCGTTCCCCCGGAGGGGGCGTAGCTCAGAACCGGATCGCGGAGCTGTGCGAGACGCCTCAGGATCGGCTCCGGCGTCGCCATGTCGGGCTGACCGATGTTGAGGTGGATCACGCCCACACCGCGTCGCTTCGCCTCGTCGGCGAGCGGAGCCAGGCGGCGGATCGGCGAGGCAGGGATGGCCCTCCCGCGGTCGGACAGTCTCGGGGATGCCATCCTATTTCTTCTTTCTCGGCGGGGTCCGGGAGGCGGTCTTCGCCTTCCCCGCGGCCGCCCGCTTCGTTGCCGGTTTTTTCTTTGCGGCCGGCTTCCTTTTCGCGGCCGGCTTCGTCTTCGCGGCAGTGCGACCCCGAGCGCTCTTCGCGTTTCCCTTCTTCGGAGCGGAGCTCCTCTTCCCCGAATCATGCTCGACGGGCTTCCGCGGCGTCGAGGTGCGGGCGGTGGCCGCCATCGACGCGAGCGACGCCGTGCGCTGTTCCGCGCGGCCCGACAGCTCGGTATGGGCGCGGCTGAACCTGATCTTGTGCTGGTGCTGGACGATGTCCTCTCCCTGGCGCTCGCGCCCGGCGGTCTTGTAATGATCGGGGTTGACGTTGATGTTCTTGCTCATCGAAGCTCCTTCATCTCCACTCCCGGTGGAGCGGACCCGCCGCCGCCCTGCCGGGCCGCGTTCGTATCGCCTCGGGATGACGTACGGCCTTCCCGGCTGAATGTGCCAAAGGCATGCCGGACGAGGTCGCCTTTCGTAGAATCGGGGATCGAGCCGGATGTCCGACACGAGGAAGATACTCCACGTCGACATGGATGCGTTCTACGCGTCGGTGGAGCAGCGCGACCGTCCGGAGCTGCGTGGGCGTCCGGTGGTGGTGGGATGGGCGGAGGCGGCGCGGGGTGTGGTGTGCGCGGCCTCGTACGAAGCGCGGGCGTTCGGGGTCCGCTCGGCGATGCCGATCGCGCGAGCCCGAAAGCTCTGTCCGGAGGGGATCTTCGTCCGGCCCGACTTCACCCGATACCGGGAGGTCTCCTCGCGGATCCGCTCGATCTTCCTGCGTCACACGCCGCTGGTCGAGCCGCTCTCGCTCGACGAGGCGTATCTCGACGTGACGAGCGAGCTGACCGGGCTCCCGTCGGCGACCGCGGCCGCGCACCGCATCCGCGAGGAGATCCGCGAGGAGACCGGTCTGAGCGCATCCGCCGGAGTCGCGCCCAACAAATTCCTCGCGAAGATCGCATCCGACTGGAACAAGCCGGATGGGATGTTCGTGATCAGGCCGCATCAGGTGGATGCGTTTCTCCGCCCGCTCGAGGTGACGCGTCTCCCCGGCGTGGGGAGCGCGACCGAAAAGCTCCTTCTCGACCGCGGGATCGTGACCGTGGGCGATCTGCTCGAGGTCGATCGGGAAGCGCTGGGACGCTGGCTCGGGAAATTCGGCGAGCGCCTCTGGGAGCTCGCCCGCGGAATCGACCCGAGGGCGGTGGTCGCCGACAGGAAGGCGAAGCAGATGTCGTCGGAGACCACGTTCGAGACCGACGTTCCGATCGACCGGATCGCGAGCTGGATCTCGGAGGAGGCCGGCAGGCTCTGGGAGAGCGTGGCGCGCAGCGAGCGCGCCGGCCGCACCGTCACGGTCAAGCTCCGGGCCGCCGATTTCACCACGGCGACCCGCCAGGCGACCCCTCCCGCGCTTCCCCGCAGCGCCGCCGACCTCCGCGAGATCGCCCGCGCCCTTCTCGATCGCTTCGACTTCCCTCCCGGCAGCCTCTACCGCCTCGCCGGGATCGGAGTCTCGAACTTTCTCGACGAGATCGACGATCCCCAGACGAAGCTGTTCGACTGACGCCTCGCGGTGACCGCGCACCCGCGCCGCCCCCGCCACGTGGTCCGCCCGCGCGTTGCGCGAGAATCACGTGCGCGCGTCACGACCGCACGCGCGCGGCGGCGACGCGGAGGATCTCGTCGTGGTCGAAGGCGAGCTCGGGAAGGCGGTCGATCGAAAACCAGGCGAGCCCGGAGGCGTCGTCTCCCGCCCGCGGCCGGACCGCGTCGGGCGCGAAGCCGATCCAGGCGATGCTGACCGTGTGGCCGCGAGGGTCGCGGCCGGGATCGCCGAACGCGCGGAGCTGCTCGAGCTCGACGCCGTCGACGTCGCACTCTTCCTTCAGCTCGCGCGCGGCCGCCCGATCGAGCGGCTCGTTCTCGTCGACGAAACCGCCGGGAAGGGCCCACCGCCCCGCGAAGGGCTCCCGGGCGCGACGGATCAGAAGCACCTCCCACCCCGAGCCGCCCCGCCGGACCAGAGCGACGTCGACGGTGAGCGCCGGACGAGGATGGTCGTAGACGTACTTCGTTCCGCTCACCGCTCCCCTCTCCTCCGGAGCGAGAGCGTGAGCGTGAAGCGGGCGACGGGCTCGTCTCCGAGGAGCTCGGGAACGGTCGCGACGACGCGGACCGTCATCTCCTCGCGCTCCCCGCTCGCCCGCGCGAGAGAGACCAGCTCGCGGATCGCCTCTCCCTGATCGCACGTGAACGCGACGTCCCCCTCCGCGCGCCTCAGAAACTCGGCCTGAAAGTCCTTGAAGATGAGCGCCACCCCTCCCCCCGTCTGTTCGATCGCCCGCATGGCGATCAGCCCCCCCGCCGTGTCCGCCCCGATGCAGAGCGCCCCGAAGTACATCGAGCCGAGATGATTCCTCGTCCGGCGTCTCAGGCGGATCCGCACGACCGCTCGATGGTCGTCCAGCTCCGCGACCGAGGGAGCGGTGAACCAGAGCAGCGGGATCTTCCGCAGCGACCAGAGCCGTACGCGAAGCGTCTCGGACGATCTCATCCGCGCCAATGAATCACGGCCGGCCGTGTCGCCGCAAGTGCTGCGGCCTCGCCCCGGGCGCGGCCGTCACTCGCCGATGATCTTGATCAGCACCCGCTTGTCGCGGCGCCCGTCGAACTCACCGTAGAAGATCTGCTCCCACGGCCCGAAATCGAGCCGGCCCTCGGTGACCGCGACGACCACTTCCCGACCCATGATCTGGCGCTTGTGATGCGCGTCGCCGTTGTCCTCCCCCGTTCGGTTGTGCCGATACCGCTCGGGGCTCGGGTCGTACGGCGCGAGCCACTCCAGCCATCGAGCGTAGTCTTCGTGCAGCCCGGGCTCGTCGTCGTTGATGAATACGCTCGCCGTGATGTGCATCGCGTTCACCAGACACAGCCCTTCGCGAACCCCGCTCTCCCGCACCGCATCCTCGACCCGCGCGGTGATGTTCACGAACCCCATCCGATCGGGCACTCGGAACGTCATCTTCCTCGTGTGCGATTTCATCCCGGAAGTCTATCGAAAGCTCCGAGTCGGGCGGACGGCGGAAATTTCTTCCCGGTCAGGTCGTTATCGACAGGGTCCGACACCTCGGCGAAGGAAAGCCCCTCGAATGAAGACAGCGGGTCGAAACGAGCTCTGCCACTGTGGAAGCGGAAAGAAGAGCAAGAGGTGCCACGGCGATTCCTCCGCCGCCCCCGCGGTGGCCCGCGGGACGCTGCTCGTGATCGCGCCGCTCGCGCTGCTCGCGGGTCTCGGAGTCTATGCGTCGCTGAAAGGGAAGGATGAGCAGCCGCGACGTGCTGCGGCCGCCGCCACCCTTCCGGCCCCCGCGGCACCGGTTGCGTCGCAGCCGGCGGCGCCTCCGGGCGAGGCGGCGGGAGAAGGGGCGGCGCCGGCAGGCCAGCTCGCCGCCAGGCCTCCCGGGCCGGCTCCGGCCGGCAAGGTCTGGTCCGACGACCACGGGCACTGGCACGACACGGCGCCATCGCAGCCGGCCGTCCAGGTGGAGATGGCCGACGGGCCGGGCTCGGGAGCGGTCAGGACAACCGGCTCGGACATCCGCATCGACGCGAACGCACTTCCCCGGGTGCCCGAAGGAGCCGGCAAGCATCCGCGGCCGCCTGGCCCCGCGCCCGAAGGGAAGGTCTGGTCGACGGATCACGGGCACTGGCACGACGCGCCGACGATCCCTTCGACTCTTCCGGTTCACCTCGGGACGCTGAACACGCCGAAGGACCCGATTCCCCAGCCGAGTCCCGCACCGGCGGGGAAGGTGTGGTCGGCCGAGCACGGGCACTGGCACAACGCCCCTGCAAATCCGCCGCGGTGATCCCGATCGCGCGTTGAGCCTCTCCCGAGCGTGGGCCCGTCCCTTACATTCTGCATTCTGCATCCCCCCCTGCGCTCAGTCACAAACACCATCCAGGAAGCCACTCTGCGGAGGGACATGCCCGATCTACCCGGTGACTCCCGCGGAATCTTCGCGGGCCCAGCCGGGCGGAAGGGAGTTGCTCATGCGGCACCGTAAGGAGACACGCGAGGGGATGCAGAATGCAGAATGCAGAACGTAGAATCCAAAAAGGGCCCGAATCATGACTCCGGCAGCGGCCCACGGTCTGTTGGGTGAAGCGGCCTTTTTCAGGATCGCGGTTGGGATCGAGACGGGCCCGCCCCTTTCGTCGATGAGCGAATCATGATTCGTGTACGTTTTGGATTCTTCATTCTGCATTCTGCATTCTGCATTCGTCCTGCCCTCAGCCATGAACACCATCCAGGAAGCCACTCTTCGGAGGGACATGCCCGATACACCCGGCGGACTCCCGCGGAAACTTCGCGGGCTGGTGGGAGGATTGCTCATGAAGCACGTGGAGAGACGCGAGGGAGAATGCAGAGTGCAGAATCATTCTGCATTCTGCATTTGGCGTCAGCGGCTCCGGCTCTTCGCCTTCGCGTACGGCAGCGAGCCGCGGTCCCACAGCCACTTCGGGATCAGGCGCATCGATCCGACGAAGAGCGCCATCGGCAGCGGGAAGGACAGCTCTTTGCGCCGGCTCTCGATCGCGTCGGCGATGCGGCGCGCGGCGGGCTCGACGTCCATGAGGAAGGGCATCGGGAATCGGTTCTTCGCGGTCATCGCCGTCCGGATGAATCCGGGATTGATCTTCGTGACGGCGACGCCGTGGGGGGCGAGCTCGACGCGGGCGGCTTCGAGGAGGGCCTGCATCGCCG
>DATKCD010000097.1:0-7728 GCA_035544735.1 Thermoanaerobaculia bacterium | reverse complement strand
AGTCGACCCACCCCTCCGCGAGCCACCGCCTCGAATCGGCGTAGATCCGGCCGTATGCGTCGAATCCCTCGATCCCCTCCGGGTGCCGCGGCCTCCAGTTCCCGAACGGCGAGATCCCGAACTTGACCCGCGGGGCGTCACGGCGGATCGCGATCGAGAGATCCCGAACCAGGCGGTCGACGTTCTCGCGGCGCCAGTCGTCGCGGGCGAGCGTTCCGCCGCCAGCGAGATACCGCGTCCACGAGGGCTCGTCGGGGAACTCGATCGGCGCCCCCGCGGCGTCGTTCTCGGGATACGGATAGAAGTAATCGTCGAAGTGGATCCCGTCGAGGTCGTAGCGGCGCACCAGGTCGAGGACGACTGCCATGGTGCGCTCGCGAACTTCGGGCTCCCCCGGATCCATCCATAGATAAGAGCCGTACTCCCGCACCAGGTGGGGGTGAGTCACGCTCAGGTGAGTCGGGGAAGCGGGGGCGCGCGGCTCCTGGTGACGGGCCCGGTAGGGATTGAGCCAGGCGTGGAGCTCGAGCCCGCGGGCGTGCGCCTGCTCGACGGCGAAGGCGAGCGGGTCCCATCCCGGATCGCGCCCCATCTCGCCGGTCAGGAACTCCGACCACGGCTCGATCTCCGAGCGGTACATCGCGTCGCCCGCCGGGCGCACCTGGAAGATCACTGCGTTGAAGTTCAGCTCCTTCGCACGGTCGAGGATCGCGAACAGCTCGCGCTGCTGCTGCTCCGCCGGCAGGCCGGGACGGGACGGCCAGTCGATGTTCTTCACCGTCGCCACCCAGACCCCACGGAACTCGCGGGCGATCTCGGGCGGGGCGTCGGGGAGGGGGGTGAGGGAGGCGCAGGCGGTGAGGAGAAGCGCGAGCAGAGTCGGGCGGCGCATGCGCGCGCCAGTGTAATGCAACGTGTGCTGGTGCCCCGGGCCGGACTCGGACCGGCACGACCCTTTCGGGTCAGCGGATTTTAAGTCCGCAGCGTCTACCAGTTCCGCCACCGGGGCGCGACGCGACAGTAACAAACGGATCGGGGAGGAGCAAAACTCCGGCTTCACGAAGGGAGCACGGAGCGAGAGTGAACGGAGGATCGCTCTTCCGGACTCGATTCCGCGATCCTCACTCCCCGCGCTGCGCGACCCACTCCGACCGGCTCCCCCCCGCCGGCTCCATCCATCCGCGGATCCGATCCCCCTCCACCGTCCCGCCGTAGCGCTCGACGAGCTCGGCGGCCGAGCTTCGCCCGGTCGCCAGCTCGAACGCGATCCGGGGTCCGTCGAGCCTTCCCCCCCGGACCGCGAGGGGACGTCCGCCCGACTCCGCGCTTCCCGACAGCGCCTGGTAGCGCTGCTCGAGGTTCGCGCTCCGCGGCCGACCGTCGGGTCCGGTCCAGCTCCATCGCCCCTCGACCTTCGCCGGAACGATCCAGAGATAGATGATGTCGGCCCCGACGACCCTCCGCTCGTCCGCCTCCCAGTCGCCCATGCTGAAGTCGTGCGAGACGACCGGGGTTCCGGGGCGCAACTGCTCGAGCAGGCGCGGGCGGAGCCTGACGTTGACCTCCGGCAGCAGATAGAGCGTGACGGCGGTCGCCTCGGTCAGGTCGGCCGTGAACAGGTCGCGGCGGATGAACTCGACGCGTTCGCTCACGCCGGCGGCGCGCGCATTCTGCTCGGCCTCGCGAATCCTCTTCGGATCGATCTCGATCCCGACCCCGCGGGCGCCGTAGACGGCCGCCGCGGTGATGACGATCCGCCCGTCGCCGGAGCCGAGGTCGTAGACGACGTCGTTGCTCGAGACGCGGGCCATCCGGAGCATCTCGTCGACGGTCGGCTGGGCGGTCGGCACGTACGGAACGTCCTTGCCGAGGGCGGCTTCCTCGAGCTCCTCGACGCTCGAGAAGCGGGACGGCGTCGTCTCCTCCGAGGCGGAGGGGGAGCCGCCGCAGAAGCCGACCAGCAGCGCGAAGGGGAGAAGCATCACGAATCGCAACCGGACCATCTCGTACCTTTCCTCCGCCGGGCTCGCGAGCATGCGGCATACCAGACGCCTCGGTCGCGCGCGTGGGCGGCTCTCATTTGACCCCACTCGGGGAAGCCGCGACAATCCGGGAACCTTTCGCAGCCGGGCGCCGTTCCGGTTCCCAGGAGGCCATTCCATGACCACCGAAGCCGTCACCACGCCCGCCGGCGCCCCCCTCAGCGTCCTCTCCGAGGAGGAGACGATGTTCCAGGAGAGCGTGCGGGAGTTCGCGATCGAGAAGATCCGGCCGCTCGTGCACGACATGGATCAGAAGGGGGAGATGAGCGCGGAGCTGATCCGGAGCTTTTTCGAGCTCGGCGTGATGGGGATCGAAGTCCCGGAGGAGCATGGCGGGGCGGGCTCGAGCTTCTTCAACGCGGTGCTGGTCGTGGAGGAGCTCTCGCACGTCGACGCCTCGTGCGGAGTGCTGGTCGACGTGCAGAACACGCTGGTGAACAACGCGATCCTCCGCTGGGGGAACGACGATCAGAAGTCGAGCTATCTGCCGAAGCTCTGCTCGGAAGTCGTGGGGGCGTACGCGCTCTCGGAGGCGGGATCGGGCTCGGATGCGTTCGCGCTGGCCACTCGGGCGAGGGCCCAGGGGGACGAGTGGGTGCTCGACGGGCAGAAGCTCTGGATCACGAACGCGGCGGAGGCCGGCCTGTTCATCGTCTTCGCGAACGCGAACCCCGACGCCGGCTACAAGGGGATCACGGCGTTTCTGATCGAGCGCGACTTCCCCGGATTCCGCGTCGGCAAGAAAGAGGACAAGACCGGGATCCGCGCGTCGTCGACGTGTGAGCTGATCCTGGACGGCTGCCGGGTTCCGAAGGAGAACGTGCTGGGAGAGGTGGGGAAGGGGTACAAGATCGCGATCGAGACGCTCAACGAGGGGCGGATCGGGATCGGGGCGCAGATGATCGGGATCGCCCGGGGAGCGCTCGAGCACGCGGTCGCCTTTTCGAAGGAGCGGAAGCAGTTCGGCAGGCCGATCGCGGAGTTCCAGGGGATCCAGTTCCAGATCGCCCAGGCGGCGACCGAGCTCGAGGCCGCCCGGCTGATGGTCTACAACGCGGCGCGCCTCAAGGACGCCGGCCGCCCGTTCGTCCGCGAGGCCGCCATGGCGAAGCTCTTCTCCTCCCAGATCTGCGAGCAGGTCACCTCGGTCGCGGTCGAGATCTTCGGCGGGAACGGCTACACGCGCGAGTATCCGGTCGAGAAGTTCTGGCGCGACTCGAAGATCGGCAAGATCTACGAGGGAACCTCGAACATGCAACTGGTCACGATCGCGAAGACGATTCTGACCGACCGGCTGTGAGCGGGGCCGGGAGCGCCCCACGCATCGCGCGCCAATGAAAAAGGGCGCCGTTGCCGGCGCCCTTTTAGGGGCGGGAGAGTCAGGAGCTCCGACCCTCCTCGGATTTGTGATCACTCATCGAACGCGTTACCTCCTCCCCTCGTATTTCCGGCGGACCCGCGGCCGGTGCCACGCGCTAGCAACGTGACCCACCACACCGGAACGCCACGGACCGGATCGACCGCTCCATCTCACCCCGGGTGGAGGGGAGGAGCGGGAACTCGTCGACGATTCAAAGAGCCTTCAACAGCGCCGTGCCGGCGCCGCCTGGCGTATGGACGCAAACGCCCCTCCGGTCCCCGGTATTGCAGCAGGAGGCGGGAGAGGCGAGCACCATCGGTGATTCGATGGTAAGTTTTCGTCTGGAATATCGCAACTCTTTTTTTGCGAGGCGGGAAGGCGGGGTTCCCCCCGTTCGCGTGCTAAAATCGATCGCTCCGGACCCGTCATGTATCGCTCGCGTGCGCCGATCGTCCTTGCCGTAGTCGCGCTCGCGGCCGGGCCCCTCCACTCCGCCACCGTCGAAGGGAAGGTGTCCTTCGAGGCACGGCGGGGGCAGAGGCCCAACCCGGCCGAGGCGGTGGTATGGCTTCAGCCCGAGGCGGGGGCCGCGGCCGGCTCCGTTCCCGCCCCCCGTCAGACGGTCATGACCACCCGCTCGAAGGTGCTCCTCCCCCACGTGCTCCCCGTTCCCGTCGGTTCCACGGTCCGCTTCCCCAACGAAGACCCGATCACCCACAACCTGTTCTCCGTCTCCACGGCCAACCCGTTCGACCTGGGGCTCTACCGGCGGGGCGACGGAAAGGCGAAGCGCTTCGAACGTCCCGGCATCGTCAACGTCTACTGCAACGTCCATCCGAACATGTCGGCGGTGGTCGTGGTCCTCGACACCCCGTACTGGAGCCAGCCGGCGGAGGACGGGACGTTCGCAATCGAGGCGCCTCCCGGACGGTACCGTCTCCATGCCTGGCACGAGCAGGCCGGATCGACCGAAGGGGACGTGGTCGTCGGCGCCTCGGGAGTGGTGAGCGGCTCGACCGAGATCCGGCTCGACAGCTCCCGGATCCGCGCCCGCCCGCACAAGAACAAGGAAGGCAAGCCGTATCCGCGGGTGAGGGACTACTGAGGGCGACGTGGTGAGCGTCCAGCGAGAGACGACCGGAGAGCGGCGGCCCGCGGCGACGGCTCCGGAGCGTCCCCGCTTTCCGCTCTCCCTGAAGCTGTTCCTCCTGATCGCGGTACTCATCGTCGCCGTCGTCGCGCTCGCCTTCGGCATCACCCTCCGCCGCTCCTCCGGGATCGCGGGGCAGACGGTCCGCACGGCGATCGCCTCAGCCGCCGGGCTGTTCGAGGAGCTCGAGCAGAACCGGCTCCGCCAGCTCCAGCTCGGCGCCGAGACGGTCGGCCGCGACGTTCCCTTCGTCGCCTACATCGAGCGCGCCATCGCCGGAGAGGAGGCGCCCGACGAGACCGTCTCCGTTCCCGGCGGCGCCGTCGACGTCGCGAGCATCCTCGACCTGATCCAGGTGCGCCGCGAGATCCTCGGCACCGACCTGCTGATCGTGACCGACGACCAGGGGTATCTGCTGGCGCGGACCGATCAGAGCTTCGTCGCGGGAACGGGCGAGATCGATCTGTACGAGCGGCAGCCGCTGCTGAGGGAAACGGTCGACACGGGGCTGCAGCAATCGGGCGTCATCATGACCGGGGGGCGGCTCTACCACGCCGCGGTCGCCCCGCTCGCGATCGGTGCGGGAGGGGTGGTGACCGGATTCCTGATCAACGCGCTCGCGATCGACGAGCAGTTCGCGAATCGCATCGCCGAGGCGACCCGGACGAGCGTGATCTTCCTCTCGGCGCCGGGGATGGGGGAGAACGGGCGCGAGCTCTCGGTGCGGTCGGCCGACGCCCCCGCTCCCGCTCCCTTCCGCGCGATGCCGGCGATCGCGTCGCTGTTCTCCACCGGTACGACGATTCCGCCGCAGCAGACCACCCTCGAGCGCGACCGCTGGGTCATGACCGCTTTGCCGCTTCGCGGCGGCGAGCGCCCCGTCGGCGCCTCGGTCTTCCTCCGCTCCTTCGACGCCGAGATCGCTCCCTTCCGGGAGATCCAGCGCACGCTCCTCTTCGCCGGCGCCGGCGCGCTCCTGCTCGCATTCATCCTATCGGGGCTCGTCGCCCGAAGGCTCACGCGTCCCATCGCACGGCTCGCATCGATGGCCGAGTCGGTCGCCGGCGGAGACTACGACGTCCGCCCCGAGACCGATCGCTCCGACGAGGTCGGAATCCTCTCGCGCTCGTTCGCCGAGATGATCTCGGCGCTTCGCGACAAGGCCGAGCTCGAGCACCTCTATCAGGAGATGGCGGCGCGCGAGGCCTCCGGGGAGTTCCGTCGCCGCGCGGTGCGCCCGCCGAGCCGGGAGGAGGGGACGATCCTGGTGACCGACCTGCGCGGTCTGTCGATCGGAGCGGGGGATCCGGCCCAGGTGGTGCGGGCGCTCGGCGAGGTGATGAAGCTGCAGGAAGGAGAGATCGTCCGGCAGGAGGGGTCGGTGGCGGACGTGGTGGGTCACCGGCTGGTCTGCGTGTTCGCGGGAGAGCGGGGGGTGGTGCGGGCGATCCGCGCGGCGCGGGCGATCAGCGAGGAGCTGGCGCACCGGAAGATCGACGGCGCGACGCTCGGGATGGGAGCGGGAATCTCGACCGGAGAGTACGTCGCGGGCGCGCTGGAGCTGGCCTCGCAGTCGGGACTCGCCTTCGTCGGCGACGCGCCGCTGCTCGCGCTGCTGTTCGCCTGGGAGGCGCCTACGGGCCATGCCCTGGTCTCGCTCGAGAGCGCCCAGGCGGCCGGCGAGGAGATCACGGCGGCCGGCTCGCGCGACGAGGTCCGACTCCGCTGGCTTCCCTCACCCATCCCGGTGCTCTCGCTCCCCCTCCGGAGCATCGCGACCGGCATCATGCGGGCGCCCGGAGCGCAGAGCGCCGCGACGGTGGCGACCCTCCGGATCGACGGCATGCCGCAGGTCGGAGAGGTCGACGTCCGTCCGGGCGAGCTCTTCGCCGGCCGCTATCGCATCGAGGAGACCGTCGGGCGCGGCGGCATGGGAGTGGTCTACAAGGCGCACGACGAGCAGCTCGACGAGGTCGTCGCCCTCAAGGTCCTTCCGGGCGACGCGATCAGCCGCGCCCCCGAGCAGGTCGACCGCTTCAAGCGCGAGATCCGCCTGGCCCGCCGGATCACCCACCGCAACGTCCTACGCACCTACGACTGGGGGGAGTTCGAGGCCGCCTACTTCATCAGCATGGAGTTCGTCCGCGGATACACCCTCGCCCAGTACCTCGAGAAGACTCCGCTGCCCCCTCTTCGCGTCGCCCTCGGCATCGCCCGCCAGATCTGCCGCGGCCTCGATGCCGCTCACGAGCAGGGCATCATCCACCGCGACATCAAGCCGCAGAACGTCCTCATCGATCAGAAGGGGGAAGTGAAGCTGATGGACTTCGGCATCGCCCGGATGACGGAGGCGAGCGACGGGATGACCGCGGCGGGGCTGATCATCGGAACGCCGCACTACATGAGTCCCGAGCAGGTGCAGGGGAAGACGCTCGACCCGCGGAGCGACGTCTATGCGATGGGCGTGCTCCTCTACGAGCTCGTGGCGGGACGGAAGCCGTTCGACGCTCCGGCACTGACCGCGGTTCTCACCGCCCACATGACCGAGACCCCGCGTCCTCCGATCGAGCTGCGTCCCGACGTCGGCGAGCAGATCAACGCGATCATCCTCCGCTGCCTGGCGAAGGACCCGAAGCAGCGCTACGCATCGGCCGGCCCGCTGCTCTCGGAGCTCGAGCGCGTCCGAGCCGCCGCGGCCGCCGCGTGAGGCCCGGTCTCCGCCACGGTTCCTGCACTTCCGGACTGGACGTCCGAGACGCCCCGGACGCCCGAGTCGCCCCGGACGTCCGACACGCCCCGGTCCCTAGAACGTAGCGTCGAGGAAGGGACGGAGCTTTTTCGAGCGCGAGGGGTGCCGCAGCTTGCGGAGGGCCTTCGACTCGATCTGGCGGATGCGCTCGCGGGTGACGTTGAACGAGCGGCCGACCTCCTCGAGGGTGTGCTCGGAGCCGTCGCCGACGCCGAAGCGCATGCGGAGCACCTGCTCCTCGCGCGGGGTGAGCGTGCGCAGGACCTTCCCGGTCTGCTCCTTGAGATTCGAGACGATGACGTGGTCGATGGGGGAGACCACGGCGCGGTCCTCGATGAAGTCGCCGAGATGCGAATCTTCCTCTTCCCCGATCGGGGTCTCGAGGGAGATCGGCTCCTGGGCGATCTTCATGATCTTCCTCACCTTG
>DATKCD010000096.1:0-55393 GCA_035544735.1 Thermoanaerobaculia bacterium | reverse complement strand
GACGGTCGACCTTCACGACCGCTCGTTCGTCAGGTTGCTGCGATGCCGAGTTACCGGGCGAGAGGGTGGCGCCAGCGCAATCGGGGGAACCGGGCGAAGTCGCTGTCTGTGGTGACCAGCTCGCAACCATGCTCGATCGCGAGCGCCGCGAGCCCGGCCTCACTCACCAGGGCGCCTCGAATGTTTGATCGCTCGATCAGATCGACGAAGATCTCCCAGTGGCGTTCGCCCGGTTGAACGAAGACGGCCGTCGGGCACGCGGCGAGCTGCCGGCAAAAGGCGAGCGCCGTTTCCATCGGCGTCGCCGGCTGAAAGATCTTCGGGTTCGTGACGAGGCGCAGAAACGGGCCGAGCGTCATGGAAGAAAGCGCGAAGGGAGCCGCGCCGGTGACCAGCTCGGAGAGCCAGCGGGCGTACGCCGCATGATCCGGCGCGTCCTCGCGGTGCGCATAAATGAGGACGTTGACGTCGGCGAGCTGCACGTCTAGCCTCGCCGGCCGTGACGGGCGAGGTCATCCTGTTCGATCAGGGCGGAGACGTGATCGACGTCGAGGGTGGTGAATCGCCCCCCTTTTCCGAACGTGACGAGCTCGAAGGGGACCGAAGGCCGCCGAGGACGCGCGGCCAGCCGGACCGATTCCTCGATCAGACGGCTGACCGTGGTGCCTTCTTTCGCGGCCCGAGCCTTGAGCTGCTCGAGGACTTCGTCATCGATCGTTATGGTGGTGCGCATGATGCATGAGCATACCAAAACTGCATCACAGCATCAACGCGGGGAGGCTCGCCCGAGGGACCCCCTCGAACGCCCCCTCGAACGTGACCGCGGCCTGCTGTCGGAATGTCGCGATCTCTATTCGGCGATGCGCGCGGCGATCTGGATCGAGGGGTCGTTGGAGACGTTGTCGGTCGTCGTCCCGTAGACGAGGGCCGCGCCGGAGACGACTTCGACGACGAGCGAGTCGTTCTCGGCGATGGGGGAGCCGAGAAAATCGCGACGCTCTTCTGCTCGAAGTAGTGCGGCGCGTAACTCCGCTCGACCGAAAAATGCAACATCCCGCTCTGGTCGTACAGGGTGACGCGGAGGAGGGCTCCTTCGCCGAGGCTGCGGACGCCGACGTTGTAACGGAACTGCTG
This sequence comes from Thermoanaerobaculia bacterium, assembly GCA_035544735.1. GTDB lineage: Bacteria > Acidobacteriota > Thermoanaerobaculia > Gp7-AA8 > Gp7-AA8 > DATKCD01. The sequence goes on along the minus strand of DATKCD010000096.1, from coordinate 54,259 downwards.
GAGGCTGGAGGGAACGATGAGGATTCCTTCGACGCCGGGGACGAGCGCGTCGGGGGGATCGAGCAGGTCGATGGTCGCGCCGCTGGTGCCGAGCTCTCCCTGATCGTCGTACGCGCGGGCGACGACGGCCGGAATGCCCCCTTCGAGCGGGATGACGTCGAGCGAGCCGAGGCCGCTGGTGCCGAGGGTGGCGACGAGATCGTCGAAGTGAAGGGTCTGGCGGGGAGTGAGCTCGTAGGTGGCGACCGGATCGCCGGCGCCGGCGGGGCTCCCCTGCGGGTGAAACACGACCATCCCGTGCATCGTCGCGCTCCCGCGGTTGTGGAACTGAACCTCGGTCTTGAAGTTGGAACCGAAGCCACCCGCGGTCGAACCGACGACCGGGAGGATCGCCTTCACCTCCGGCGCGGACTGCGCCAGGACGGGAAGGGCGGCGATCAGAATGGCGGCGCGTGGCCGCTTCCCGACGCCCTGGTCGTCACCCCTCTCGGCGGCACCCTCATTTTCCGTCCCCCGTCCGATCGGTCCGTAGGAATCGGGGTTGAGTCCTCCGCCACCGTCACGTTCCCCCCCCGCATCGTCAGCGTCCCGCCGTCCGACACCGAGTAGCCGTCCCAGTAGCCTACCGAGACGCGAGGCGTTCACCGTCTTCGACAGGACCGACACCGTCACCGTCGCCGGAGCCGAGGCTTCACGCTGAACCCCGACGGCTCGATAACAGAAAATCAGGCGCGACATGCACCCATCGAACGATAGGACCTCGAGGGAGCCGAGCTGTTCAGACGCCGATTCTGGAATGGGGGAATCGATTCGCCGAACCGTATCGAAAATCCGGCGGACCGAAGCAGGAAGACCCGCCCTCCTTCAGGAGGCGACCCGGTCGAGCTCGAGGACTGCGGTCTCGAGGATCGATTCCACCCGGGCTTCGGAGGCGCTCTCGCAGTAGATGCGGATGAGCGGCTCGGTGCCGGAGATGCGGAACAGGATCCAGGAGCCGTCGTCGAAATTGAGCTTCACGCCGTCGGTGTCTTCGCGCTGATCGAGGCGAAGGCCGAAGGCGGAGTCGAGCTCGCCGGCGCGGGCGCGCTCGACGAGCCGCTCGCAGGCCTGGCGGGAGCGGTAGAGGTCGCGCCGGTCGTAGGCCGAGGAGCCGAGCTCGCGCTCCATCTCGGCGACGAGCTTCGAGAGCGGCCGGCCCGAGCGGGCGACGAACTCGGCGACGAGCAGCCCGGAGAGGATTCCGTCGCGCTCCGGGATGAAGGTGCCGAAGCCGATGCCGCCGCTCTCTTCGCCTCCGATGAGGATGGGGCGGGAGAGCATCAGGTCGGCGACGTGCTTGAAACCGACGGGAGTTTCGTGGCAGGTGACGCCGAGCCTGCTTGCGACGCGCTCGATCAGACGCCCCGTCGAAAAGGTCTTGACGATCTCGCCCGACTCGCCGCGGTCGCGGACCAGGTAGAGGGCGAGCAGGGCGAGGATCTTGTGGGGAGAGACGAACTCGCCGCGCTCGTCGAGTATGCCGAGGCGGTCGGCGTCGCCGTCGTTGCAGATGGCGAGGTCGAACTCGCCGCGGCGCATCGCTTCGCGCGATGCGGCGAGGTTTTCGGGGATCGGCTCGGGATTGACGCCGCCGAACGAGGGATTCGACTCACCGCGGATGGTGGTGACGTGGGTCATGCCGCTGCTGCCGGCCGAGCGGAGTCGCGATTCGACCTCGTCGAGGCCGAGAACGCGGCTCGGGATCCCCGCGGCGACCCCGTGTATGGGGTCGTGGAGGATCCGGAGCTTCGCCGAGCGCAGCATCTCGACGTCGACTCTCGCGCGGAGCGCCTCGACGTACTCCGCGAGCAGGTCGGTCTCGACGATCGATCCGCCTCCGCGCTCGAACCGCTTGCCGAGGTTCTCGGCGATCGCGGCGTACATGCCGGGGAGAGCCGACCCGCCGTACCATCCCTTGAATTTGATGCCGTTGTAGCTCGCCGGGTTGTGGCTGGCGGTGATCACGACCCCGCCGAGGATCTTCCGCCCGGCGGCGGCGAACGAGATCGTCTGAGAGGGAGTCGGATGATCGGACAGGTGGACGTGGAACCCGGCGCGGGAGAGCACCAGGGCGACTTCCTGCGCGAAGTCGGGCGAGAGGAAGCGGCGGTCGTAACCGACCACGAGCCGCTCGCGGTCGATCTCCGGCGGAGCGAACATCGTCTGCGCCGCCACGCCGATCGCCTCGGCCACCCTTCTGACGTTCGCGAACGTGAAGCCGTCGGCGATGACCGCGCGCCAACCGTCGGTCCCGAAGATGATGTCGTCGTGCTCGTGCGCGTTCCCCATGGTGCTCATTCTAGTGGACTGTAACGATAGAATCAGTAGGACCTGGCCTGGTCTCGACGCCGTGAGCTTCGTTGCGGCTCCTCAGCATAGTCCCGCTATGCCTTCGTCGCCGCGCCTCGGGATCGCCGCCGATACCGGCGCCATCTACTACTGATTCTGTCGAGCGGCGAGGCGGGATCGCGATCAGAGGCCGGAGGCCTCGGCCCCGCGGGCGGCGGCGGCGCCGATCGCCTCGGGATCGCCGCCCGCCGGGCGACGCATCTCGGAGACCTTGACGAAGCGCATTCCGCGCTCCTCGAGCCCCGCGATCAGGCGCGGGAGCGCCTTGTCGAGGCGCTCGTTCTCTTCACGGTCGCTGCCGAGATGCATCAGGACGATCCCGCCGTTGAGCGTCGTGCCGTTCGCCTCGCCGAAGCGGATGAGACGGTCGGCGAGCTGCTCGGGGTCGAAGTAGATCGGCGAGCGCTGATCGGAGACCCAGTCGAGGGAGTCGAGGTTGTAACGCCGCCCGTGCGTCCAGCCGACGTGCAGATACCCGAGCTCCTCGGCCCAGCCGCGGATCTCGCTGTTCTCCTCGCCGAACGGAGCGCGCCAGAACGGAGCCATCTCCCGCCCCGTCGCGTCGCGGAATGCGTCGGCCGTGCGCCGCAGCTCGGCGTGGAGGAAATCCCGGGAGACGTTCGGCAGGGTGCCGTGCCTGCGAGTCTTCGAGAAGCTCGTCAGGTGTGGATGGGACCAGGTGTGGTTTCCGACCTCGTGGCCGTCGGCGACCACGCGCCGCACGAGATCCGGGTTGCGCTCGATGAACTCGCCCGTCAGGAAGATCGTCGTCCGGATCGCGCGCTCGCGGAGCAGATCGAGGATCGCGATCGCTCCGGTCGTGTTCGAGCCGCCGTCGAAGGAGAGGACGACCTCGCTGCGGTCGGCCGGACCCCGCGTGAAGCTTTCGACGAAGCGGGACGAAGCCGATCGGACGGACTCGCGCGGAATCGCGCGTGGCCGCTCGCGCGGCGCGTACGAAGCTTCGGCGATCCGGTCGGCCGGAACCGCCGCCACCGCCCACACCGTCTCGCGCCGCGGGGTGTCCACCTCGAAACGGAACTCCCCGTCGGCTCCCGCCGGCACGCTACCGACCGGCTCTCCGTCCCGCAGAAGGAAAACCATCGCTCCCGCCGCCGTCCGGCCGCGGACGACCATCGTCGTCTCCCGCTCTTCCATCTCGACGATCTCCGCCGTCATCGGTCGGGGCTGCTGCGCGACGACCGAGCGCAGGGGGAACAGCAGCCCGCGATCGAGCTCCTCGGCAGCCAGCGCGATCACGACCCCGACCGGGACGAGCGCCAGGGCGAGCGCCGCCGCGAACCACGGTGCCGCCACCGGCGCGGCCAGCCGCTTCCGCAGCGCCCTTCCGGTCTCGAGCGCCCGGAACCGCAGATGGCACTCCCGCGAGCAGAAGATGTGCGCGTCCCGCCGGTAATAGCAGTCGACGCAGACGATCCGCCGGCAGCGGAAGCACTTCCGCGCCGCCCTCCGCTCCGGATGCCGGTGGCAGGTGGTCATCGCCTCCCATTGTAACGGGGCTCCCGGCGCGCCGTGAGTGATGGCCCGCGCCCCCGTGTACGCGCACGCGGGCGCCGCGGGCCGCCTCGTCGCGCGAGGGACCGGCGGCACGAGCCGGCTGAGGCGTCAGTCGGGGGACGGAGGGGCGTCGGGCTGCCGCTCGATCTTCACCCCTTCGGGACCGCCGGTGATCCGGACCCCGGACGGGACCTCCCCTTCGCCGAGAATCCGGCCATCGGGAGAGGTGCCCCATCCCGGCTCGGGAAGCTCGGTGGAGACGCCGTGCTGCTTTTCGAGCATGCCCGGCTCGACCCCGAGGATCTGCTCGCGCCGCAGTCCGTCGAGCAGCAGCGGATCGACTCCCCCCTGCTCCCGCACCTCACCATCGTCGACGACGTCGTAGGGGCGCCGTTCCGGGAGATCGGGAAGGCGCGTTCGCTGGCGATAAAGCCGCCCGAATCCCTCGTCGGGCGTTCCCCGCAGCTCGGACAAGATGGAGATCGCGAAGAAGACGACGAGCAGCGCGAGCACGGCGATTCCGACGTTCCGTTTGGTCAGAATGCGCTTGCGCCTGCGGCGATCCCTCTCCGGGCCGAACTGGGGCGTCTCGGTCATCGCTATCTCGTGCTGAGCCTGTCAAGTTCAAAAGGTGGGCCAGAGAGGCGAGTCCGGGGTGGGAGTGGGGAGTTGCGAATCTCCCGACACGAAAGAGCGGCGGCCGGGGGGCCGCCGCTGGTATTCGTCGGGCTTCAGCGCCGGCGCGGGCCGCCGCCTCCGCCGCGGCCGCCGCGGTGACCGCCTCCGCCGTGACCGCCGCGGTCGCCCCGATCGCCGCGATCGCGATCGCTGCGCTCGCGCGGAGGGCCGGCCGCCGCCATGGCGGCGAGCTCCTCCTCGGTCGGAGGGGGAAGGAGCGGCTTGCGCGAGAGGCGCACCTTGCCGTTCTCCGAATCGATGTCGACCACCTGGACTTCCACCTCGTCGCCGAGCTGGAAGAAGTCGGTCACGGCGCGGACGCGATGATGCGCGATCTCGGAGACGTGGAGCAGGCCATCCTGTCCCGGGAGAATCTCGATGAACGCGCCGTACGGCTCGATGCGCTTGACGGCGCCCTTGTAGGTCTTGCCGATCTCCGGACTCGCCGTCAGGCCGCGGATGATGTCGATCGCCCGCCTGGCCGACTCCTCGTCGGAGGAAGCGATGATGACGCTGCCGTCGTCCTCGACCTCGATCTTGGTGCCGGTCTCCTCGACGATCCAGCGGATGGTCTTGCCGCCCGAGCCGATGATGTCGCGGATGCGGTCCTTCGGAACGTGGATCGTGTAGAGCCGGGGTGCGAACTCGGAGAGCTCGGCGCGGGGGGTCGCGATCGCCTCGGCCATCCTGCCGAGAATGTGCAGCCGCCCTTCCTTCGCCTGGGCCATCGCCTGGCTGAGGACCTCGCGCGAGATCCCGCTGACCTTGATGTCCATCTGAAGGGCGGTGATCCCTTTCTCCGTCCCGGCGACCTTGAAGTCCATGTCGCCGTCGTGGTCCTCGAACCCGGCGATGTCGCTCAGCACGACCGCTTTCTGATCTCCCTTGATCAGACCCATCGCGACGCCAGCGACGGGCGATCGGGTCGGAACGCCGGCATCCATCATCGCGAGCGAGCCGCCGCAGACCGAGGCCATCGACGACGAGCCGTTCGACTCGAGGATGTCGGACACGCAGCGGATCGTGTACGGAAAGTCCTCTTCGAGCGGAAGCACCGGCTCGAGCGCGCGACGGGCCAGCTTGCCGTGGCCGATCTCGCGGCGCGCCGGACCGCGAAGGAACTTGACCTCACCCACCGAGAACGGCGGGAAGTTGTAATGGAGCATGAACCGCTGGAAGCTCTCCCCTTCGAAGTCCTCGATCTTCTGGGCTTCGTGGGGAGTGCCGAGGGTGATGGTGACGAGCGCCTGGGTCTCGCCTCGGGTGAAGATCGCCGAGCCGTGCGTCCGCGGGAGAACGCCGACCTCGATCCAGATCGGACGGATGTCCTTCGGATTGCGGCCGTCGAGCCGTTTTCCCTCGGCGAGGATCATCGTGCGGAAGACCTCGCTCTGGAGCGCCTCGAACGCCGCTTTGGCGGCGGCGAGCTTCTCGAGGTCGTCGGCGGGGATCCCATCGAGGAACCGCTCGAGAGCCTGGTTCATCGCCTCGCGGCGGGCCGCCTTCCCTTCGGTCGTGAGGGCGGTGCGGATCGCGTCGCGATGGCGGGTAGCGAGCTCCTCGTAGAGCTCGCGTGCGAACTTCTCCTTGTACTCGACCTGGAGCTTCGGCTTGCCGGCTTCCTCGCGCATCTGCTTCTGCACGGCCACGATGCGCCGGATCTCCTCGTGCGCCCGGTCGAGCGCATCGAGCACGAGCTTTTCGTCGATCTCGCGCGCGGCCGCTTCGACCATCACGATCGCGTGCTCGGTGCCGGCGACCACCAGGTCGAGGTCGGAGACGTCCCGCTGCGAATTGGTCGGATTGACGATCAGCTCGCCGTTGATCGATCCCATCCGCACGGCGCCGATCGGATTCGGGAACGGAATCGGCGAGAGGACCAGCGCGGCCGAGGCGGCGTTCAGCGCCAGCACGTCGGGATCGTTCTCGCCGTCGGCCGAAAGAACGAACGCGATGACCTGCGTCTCCTTCCGATACCCCTTCTCGAATGAAGGGCGCAACGGCCGGTCGATCAGCCGGCAGGTCAGAGTCTCCTTCTCGGTCGGACGTCCTTCGCGCTTGAAGAACCCGCCCGGAATGCGTCCTCCCGCGTAGGTGAACTCGCGGTAATCGACGGTCAGCGGCATGAAGTCGCCCATGACCGTCCCTTCCTTGAAACACGCCGTGGCCAGGACCACGGTGTCGCCGTAACGGACCCAGCAGGCGCCATCCGCCTGCTTCGCGACCTTGCCGGTCTCGAACGTCAGCTTCCGCCCGCCGACTTCCACTTCCTTCTCGTATGTCATATCACTTCCAGTGCGGCGGCCCACTCATCGACCGCTCGCCGGTGGTCCACGGGACCGGAGGGGATCCGGTCCGGCAGGAAAAACAGATGCGTTCCGCGTTCCCCGTTCCACGGAGCTTCCGCGGAACCTGAAACGCGGAACGCGGCCAATACGCTATTTGCGGATCCCGAGCTTGTCGATGACCGCGCGATACCGTTCAACGTCCTTTTTCTTCAGATAGTCGAGCAGCCGGCGCCGCCGGCCGACCATCTTCAGAAGCCCGCGGCGGCTGTGGTGATCCTTCGCGTGGGTCTTGAAATGATCCGTCAGATACGCGATCCGCGTCGACAGGAGCGCGATCTGGACCTCCGCCGATCCGGTATCGCTCTCGTGGACCCGGTACTCGCTGATGACGTTCGTCTTGTTCAGGTTCGGCAACTTCGCAACTCCTTGATTTTCACGCAATTCGTTCAATCTTTCGATGACCGACACTGTAACACCCCCCTCTCGAAAAAGCATTCCCGCCGGGCCGGGTCCGTACGCCGCCGGGACCGCGCGACCCTCGACCTCCCATCCCCGGCTCACCCCTTGAGCACCACCCGCGGCTGGATCTCCACCGGCCCTCCCCCTTCGCGGAGCACGTTCACCGCCTGACCGATGGCGACGAGCTCATCCTCGAGGTTGGTGACCGAGACCAGATCGTCCCGGCTCAGCTCCCCCTCCGGCTTGACGATGATCGCCTGTCCGGAGAGGAGCCGCTTTTCCTGGGCGGGATCGACGAACACCCTCCGGAGCGGCAGATCGATGCGGGAGACGGGAACGAAGTGCGGATCGGCGTAGATTCCCTCCGGACCGGCCGCGGCCAGCGCGCCCGACGGGAGGGCGTCGTCGACGTGGAACGCGCCGCTGGCGGTCCGGCGGAGCTGCTCCAGATGCGCCGGAACGCCGAGCGACTGCCCCAGGTCGTGGGCGAGGGAGCGGACGTAGGTTCCGGCCGAGCAGCGAACGCGGAATCGAGCGAGAGACCCTTCGACGCCGAGAATCGAGAACTCGTCGACCCGCACCTGTCTGGGCGAGAGCGCCACCCGCTCCCCCTTCCGGGCCAGCTCGTAGGCGCGGACGCCTGCGACCTTCTTCGCGGAGAAGGCGGGAGGCACCTGGTCGATCTCACCGCGGAGCTTCTCGAGATGCGGCTCCAGATCGAGCCCCTCCACGCTCGCCTCGACGGCCTCGCCGACCGGCTCGCCCGCGGCGTCCAGCGTGGTCGTCGACCATCCGAAGCGGATCGTTCCCTCGTAGACTTTCTCCATCCTCATCAGATACGACTGGAGCCGCGTCGCGCGGCCGAGGCAGAGCAGGAGCAGGCCCGTGGCCGCGGGATCGAGCGTTCCGGCGTGCCCGGCCTTCTTCTCGCGCCCGTGACGCCGCACCATGTCGACCACGTCGTGCGAGGTGATCCCGGGCTGCTTGTCGATCAGTAGGAGTCCGTCCATGGCGCTTCGAATCGTGCGGGATCCGCTTCCGCGGGAGAGAGTCGCCCCTCAGACGATCTGCTGCAGCATCCCGAGCAGCTTCTCCTTCGCTTCGGGCATCGGAAGAGGGACGAAACAGCCGGAGGCGGCCTTGTGCCCTCCTCCGCCGAAGGCCGAAGCGACCGCCTGAACGTCGACGCCCGGCTTGGCCCGCATCGAGACCCGCGTCCCCCCCTCGGCTTCCTTCAGGAGGACCGAGACGAGTACGCCGTCGATGGTCCTGCCGTAGTTCACGATGCCCTCCGATTCCTCGGACGAGGCGCCCGCCTCGGCGAGGAATCGCCGCGGCATCTCGAGGGTCGCGATCTTTCCGCCGGCGTGGAGCACCAGAGTGCTCAGACAGAGCCCGAGCAGGCGGATCGAGCCGATCGAGGCGCTCTCGTTGATCCAGAGGGAGATCTCCCCCGGATCGGCGCCGGCGCGAACGAGCTCGCTCGCGGCGTCGAACGCGCGGAGCGTCGTATTCGTGTATCGGAAGAATCCGGTATCGGTCGCGAGCGACACGTACATCGCGATGGCGATGTCGCGATCGATCTCCAGCTCGAGCTCCTTGGCCAGGTGGAGGACCATCTCGCCGACCGAAGGCGCTTCGAGGTCGAGGTAATTGATCTCGCCGTACTCCAGGTTGCCGAGGTGATGATCGATGTTGACCACCGGGCCGGGGAGAACCGGAAAGCCCGTACGCCCGGGATCCGGACATTCCATCGCGAAGAGCGCGTCGAATCCGTCCGGATAGTCGCCCGGCAGGGTGTCGGCGACGACGACCTCGGCGGCGCCCGGGATGTGGGCGAGCGCTGGAGAGAACGGGTCGCGGACGCGGACGGCGGCCTCCTTCCCCATCTGCCGGATCAGTCCGCGCAGGGCGAGGGCGCTCCCGAGGGCGTCGCCGTCGGGGTTGCGGTGGGAGGTGATGAGGAAGCGGCGGCCGTTGTGGATGCGCTGCGCCACGCGGCGCAGCGACTCCGCGACCGAGGTCTCATGTCCGATCGTCGTCATCCGGTTCGGTCTCCTTGGTTCGGGGGAGGACTTCCCTGAGTCGGTCCTCGATGCGGGAAGCGTACTCGGCGCTGGTGTCGAGCTTCCAGTCGATCTCGGGGATGTAGCGAAAAGCGCGGGCGCGTGCGAGCTCGTGCCGGATCTTGCGGTCGGCGCGCTCGACGGCGGCGAGCGCGGCCTCGCGCTCGGGAGCCTCTCCGATCGTGCTGATCCAGACCCTGGCGAAGTGGAGGTCGGGCGACATCTCCACGGCCGAGACCGTCGCCATGGCGAGGTCGGGATCGCGGAGCTCGTGCCGGATGATCCTGGCGATCTCGCCGCGGAGCAGCTCGCCCACCTGCATCGTCCTTCGGGTTCTCTTCATGAGCGTTGTCTCAATCGAATTTCATGCCGTCGAGCGGGAGGTCTTCGCCGAACTGAATCGTCTCGAGGTGCCAGCCGATCAGCATCGCCTCGCTCTCCCTCTCCATCAGCTCGGCGATCTGTTCGAACATCGGCTCGATGGAGGCGCCGTCCGAAGCGACCGCGGCCACTCCGATGCGCGAGCGCTGGTGCAGATCCTGGAGCCCCACCTCGGCCACCGACAGCTCGTAGCGCTGCCGCAGGCGGTCCCTCAGGCTGCGCACGACCCCGCGCTTGTCCTTGAGCGACTGCGCGTGCGGGATGTGGAGCTCGAACACGGCGACCGCGACCTGCATGTCCAACCCCCGCGCGAGTCACGCGCCGTCGCGATGCGGAACGCCGGAGCGGCCGATCACGACAGCACGCCGGCGACCTTCTCGACTTTGAACGCCTCGATCACGTCGCCGACTTTGATGTCCTGGAATCGCTCGAGACCGATCCCGCACTCGAACCCCGTGCGGATCTCCGCAACGTCGTTCTTGAAGTGCCTGAGCGAGCCGATCTTCCCCTCGTGAATGACCCGGTTGTCGCGGAGCAGCCGAACGCTCGCCGAGCGCGGGATCAACCCCTCGGTGACGTAGCAGCCGGCGACCGTTCCCATCTTGGGGACCTTGAACGTGTCGCGAACCTCGGCCCGTCCCTGGAAGACCTCCCTGAGGGTGGGGTCGAGCAGCCCCGTCATGGCCGCCTTCATCTGGTCGATCAGCTCGTAGATGACGGTGTGGAGGCGAACGTCGACCCCTTCCTTCTCGGAAAGCTCCTGCGCGCTCCTCTCGGGCCTGACGTTGAAGCCGACGACGATCGCATCCGAGGCCGAAGCGAGCAGCACGTCGTTGGTGCTGATCGCACCGACCGAAGAGTGGAGGATGTTGATCCGCACCTGATCGTTGGACATCTTGCGGAGCGTCTCGTTGATCACCTCGGCCGAGCCCTGCACGTCGGACTTCACGATGAGGTTGAGATCCTTGATGGTCCCGGCCTGCATCTTCTGGAAGAGCTGGTCGAGCGACATCTTCTCCTGCTTCCTGATCGACGACTCGCGGATCTTCTCCTGACGCATCTCGACGATCATCCTGGCGCGAGACTCCTCGTCGACGACGACGAAGGTGTCGCCGGCGCCCGGGATCTCGTCGAAGCCCATGACGGCGACCGGCGTGGCCGGTCCTGCGTGCTCGAGACGGTTGCCGTGGTCGTCGACCATCGCCCGGACCCGGCCGGTCGCGGCCCCGGCGAAGAAGTCGTCGCCGACGTGGAGCGTGCCGTCCTGAATGAGGACGTTGGCCACGATTCCGCGCCCGGCTTCCTTGCGGGCCTCCAGCACGACACCGCGCGCCGCGACGTCCGGCGAGGACCTGAGCTCGAGCATGTCCGAGGTCAGCAGGATCATCTCGAGCAGGTCGTCGATCCCCTGCTTCCTGATGGCGGAGACTTCGACCGAGACGACCTCGCCGCCCCACTGCTCGACCAGCACGCCGGCGTCGGAGAGCTCGCGGCGAACCCGCTCGACGTTCGCGTTCGGTTTGTCGACCTTGTTGATCGCCACGATCATCGCCACGTTCGCCGCGCGGGCGTGGTCGATCGCTTCCTTCGTCTGCGGCATCACGCCGTCGTCGGCGGCGACCACCAGAATGACGATGTCGGTGACCTTCGCGCCGCGCGCCCGCATCATCGTGAAGGCCTCGTGACCCGGCGTGTCGAGGAATACGATCTTCCTCCCGCGCTTCTCCACCGCGTAGGCACCGATGTGCTGCGTGATTCCACCAGCCTCGCCGGCCGCGACCTCGGTCTCCCGGATCGCGTCGAGGAGCGAGGTCTTCCCGTGGTCGACGTGCCCCATGACCGTGATCACCGGCGCGCGAGGCTCGCTTCCCACCCCCTCCCGCTCCATCTTCTCCATCGCCTCGAGCTCGACCGCTTCCTCGAACGTCATCAGCTCGGCTTCGATCCCGAGCTCCCGCGAGATCTGCATCGCGAGATCCGAGCTCAGCGGCTGGTTGATGTTCACCATCAGACCCTTCTTCATCATCAGGTGCTTCACCAGGTCGTTCGCTTTGATCTCCAGCTTGTCGGCCAGTTGCTTGACGGTGACTCCTTCGGTCAATTGCACCTTCCCTGTCGGCTTCTTGAACTCCAGCACGCGGCCGCTCACCGGCGCCGCCTGCTTCCGTACGTCACGCCGCGTCGACGGCGCTCGCCGCTCTTCCGCAACGTCCTCTTCCTCCCCTTCCTTCGCCGGCGGACGGGGAGCCACTTCACCCGCTTCTTCGTCGAGCACCGCCTGAGCCGAGAACGGCCCCTTGGTGAACAGCCCGGTATCTTCCTCGACCGCGACGTTCCGCTTGCCGCGCTTGCCGGTAGTCTTCTTTTTCTCGGGACGCTCCTCCTCGTCCGGCTTGCGCCGCCGCGTGGGGAGCATCGTCGGAGTCGGCGGAGGAATGGCGCCGGGGGTGGGTCCGACACCCGGTCTCATGCCGGGGCGGGCGGGGCGGGTACCGATTCCACCCGCCGCTCCGGCGCCGGCGCGGGCCGCCGCGGGACGCCCGAGAGCGGACCCCGGCCGGGAGGGCGAGGGCGCTCCGGGACGTCCCTGTCCCTGATAGTTGGGGCGCGGGCTCTGGGCGACGCGGGCGCGCGGGCCGGTCGGACCGGCCTGGCGGCCGGCCGAAGCCGCCGCGGCGCGCTCGTCGCGCCGGGCAGGGGCGGCCGTGTCGGGCTGGAGGGGAGAGGGGGCGGTCTCGGACGGCGCGGGCGTGGCGCGGCGCTTCGGCTTCGGAAGCTCCTTCGGCTCACGCGCGGCGCGCTCCTGCTCGGCCGCTTCCTGCTCGGCGGCCTGGATGAACTCGGGGATGATCGGGCCGCTGCCGGTCTGCGGCTGCGGCTCGGCGGCGACGGGGGCCTCGTCCTTCCGCGCGGGAGGGGCGACGATGGGTCGGGGGGGTCTGACGACGCGACGCTTCCTTTCCTCCGGCTGCTGCGCCCTCTCGTCGCGAACGATGACCGTTCGCGGACGGGAGGTCAGCTTCTTTCCCTGAAGGATTGCAACGATCACCTCGGGCTCGAGCGCCGCATCGGCGTTCGCGACCTCGACTCCGAGGGACTGAAGCTTGAAGATGAGGTCCTTGTCGGAAACCCCCATCGTCTTCGCCAGATCACTGACCCGAACCTTTGCCATCCGTTTCCGCTCCTTACCCTGCGCTGCGATCGGGCCTCGAACGACGGCCCGGGGCGGCAGCGCCGCGCCGTCATGAACGTTCCACGTCTTCGGTGGCAACGGGAGCGGCCTCGGGGGCGGACTCCTGCTGCTCGTCGGGGACGACCGGCTCGGAATCCTCCGCGGAAGCTTCCACGCCGGCGGCCGCTTCGTCCTCCTCGTCCTCCTCGTAATCTTCGTCGCCTTCCTCGTACTCGTCGTCGACGGCCGTGGGCGAGACTTCGGCGAGATCGTGATCGCGGGCGAGCTCGATGAGCTGAGCTGCCAGCTCGGGATCGACCCCCTCGATGGCCGTCAGATCGTCGACTGACGAGTTGAGGATGGAGTCGAGGTCGTCGTACCCGGCGGCTTCGAGCACGTCGGCGAGGTCCGGATCCATGCCGTCGATGTCGTGGACGTTGGTCTGCGCTCGGGCCTGCTCCATGGCCTGATGGAGCATGGCGGTGAGAGCGTCGGCGACCTCGCCCTTGACCTCTTCCTCGGACTTGATGTCGATCTTGGCGCCGATCAGCTCGGCGGCGAGACGGACGTTGAGGCCACGTTTGCCGATGGCGAGCGAGAGCTGATCGTTGTCGACGATGACGTCGAGGTGCGGCCGCGTCCCCTCGTGGGAGGTGACGGCGACGCGTGTGATCTTGGCCGGCGCGAGCGCGTTCTGGGCGTAGCCGACGATGTCGTCGATCCAGGGGATGATGTCGATCTTCTCGCCGCGGAGCTCGCGGATGATCGACTGGACGCGGGAGCCCTTGACTCCGACGCAGGCGCCGACCGGGTCGACGTCGCGCTCGCGCGAGGTGACCGCGATCTTGGCGCGCTCACCCGGCTCGCGAACCGCTCCTTTGATGATGACCGTCCCGTCGTAGATCTCGGGGACCTCCATCTCGAAGAGCTTGATGAGCAGGCGCGGGTCGGTCCTCGAGAGGACGACCTGCGGCCCTTTCGGCTGCGTGTGGACGTCGACGATGACGGCACGGATCCGGTCTCCCTGGGCGTAGCGCTCGGCGCGCGACTGGTGCGAGCGCGGGATGATTCCCTCGGTCTTGCCGTTCAGGTCGATGATCATGTCACCGCGCTCGAAGCGCTTGACGTAGCCGTTCTCCAGCTCGCCGACCTTGCCGACGAACTCGCGATAGACCTTCTCGCGCTCCGCCTCGCGGACCTTCTGATACAGCACCTGCTTGGCCGACTGCGCCGCGATCCGTCCGAGCTCCTCGGGCGGCTTGCTCAGGGGGATCTGCACCAGATCGCCCGGCTCGACTTCCTTGTCGAGCTTCCGCGCCTCGTACGTGCGGATCTCGGTCAGCGGGTCGTCGACGATGTCGACCACCGTCTTCGAGATGTGGCGGAAGCGCAGCCTCGATCCGACTTCCGCTTCCGGGTCGAGCTTCCTGGCCTCTTCCAGCAGGAGCTGCGCGTTCGGGTCCTCGATCTCCTCGGGGCTCCCGACCACTTCCTTGACGACGTAGATCTCGACCTGGCCCGTCTCGCGGTCCATCACAGTCTCGATCGGCTCGCGAGTCTTGTAGTACTTCTTCGCCGCCGTCGCGAGCGCGTCCTCGAGCGCCGAGAATACCTTCTCGACGTCGATCGACTTCTCGTGGGCCAGCGCCCGGATGTCCCTGCCGACGTTTTCACTGAACATGTGCCGCTGCTCCTTGATCACCGGCGGCGCCCATGCGGACGACGCCCTCCCGAAACGTCCAGCCGCTCACAGCTCGACTTCGAGCCTCGCTTCCCTGATCTCGCTCATCGGGACCTCGTAGGAGATCCCCTTCTTCGAGCTCGGATCGACGACCACGATCCTCTCACCGTCGTACTCCTCGAGACGCCCGATGATCACATGGAGACCTCCGATCGCCCGCGAAGTCTTCACCCGCACCATCCGCCCCAGGAACTTCCGATAGTCCGATTCCCGGTAGAACTTCCGATCCAGCCCCGGCGACGAGACTTCGAGCTCGTATGCCGCAGGGATCGGATCCTCCACGTCGAGCAGCGCGCTCACCTGATGCGAGACGAGCTGGCAGTCGTCCAGGGTCACCCCGTCATTCTTGTCGATGTCGATGCGCAGAAGGTACCTCCTTCCCTGCGGCCTGAGCTCGATGTGCACGAGCTCGAGCCCCTCCGACTCGACGATGCCGGCGATCTGCTGTTCGAGCTCTTTCGGCAGTTCGGCCATCCCTGCGTTACGAACCAGACAACAAAAAAAGCGGCCAATCGGCCGCTTTCGTCATGAATCGAAAGCTGTCGACGCATGGTACCACCCCATGCAAATCGGGAGAACAGAGGAGGATAGCGCGGCATTCCGCGGGGCGAGGGGGGGTGTGGGGGACCGGGCCTTAGGCCGAATGCAGAGTGCAGAATGCAGAATCCAGAAATCGCCGATGACTGGATTCGCGTACGGTAACCAGGCCACCCGCCCTTTTTGGATTCTGCATTCTGCATTCTGCATTCTGCATTTCGTCCTGCCTTGTCTGAGCAGTCTCGCAGGCCTGGAAGCGGGGCGGGGGCCGGCCTTCGGCTGAATGCCGAATGCAGAAGGAAGAAATGGAAAGGCCAAAAAGGGGTGCCGGCTCGGCGCCATCGGCCTGCCGGTACCCGCAGGTCAACCCCGAGGCCGGCGGCGACTTTGAAAGATCCGCCGTGAACCCCCCGTCCCCCCCGGGAGGCCGATCCTCAGTCCGCCTCCGCCATGACGCTCAGCTCGGCGAGCATCCGGATCATCCTCCGGGTCTGGCCGTCGGCCCTCTGATAAGTCCGGCAGAGCAGATCGACGTGTTTCGGATCCTCGAGGTCGGAGACCGTGAATCCTTCCGGAGGCTGAGCCGGATCGGCGGTTGCGACGGTGCGCCATCCGCGGTCGCCGAGAAGGCAGGAGGTGAAGGATCGGCGGGCGGAGATCCGATGGGTCTGCGGCGCGGGAGGGCGGAGGGTGAGGACGTCGACCGACCGGAACAGGGTGATCCGCTCGGCCATCGGGATGAAGGTTCCCTTCGCGTTCGCGATCTGCTCCTCGAGCGCGCGCATCACCTGGGCGGAGATGATCTCGCGAAGCGCCCCCACTCCCTGTCCGCCGGGATCGACGTAGCGGAGCCCGCAGCCGTAGATGTTGCCGGCGCCCCGCTCGGCCTTCCGCTCGAACTTGCAGCGGACCACTTCGGAGTCGATCGAGACCTCGCGGTCGAGCCAGCGGAATCGGAGATCGGCGCGGCGGCCGATCGCGACCGGCTGCAGATCGATCAGGCGGGCGCCGTCCAGGCTCAGGTCGATGATCTCGACCTCGATCGGTCCGAACTGCCCCACGAGCGGCTCCGCGAAATGGAGGCGCTGAAAATGGCGGCGGTTGGACGCGGGCGTCATCCCCCCGATTGTATCAACCCGATCCATTCGGAAGGCGGGAGAGCGCGGGGCTCCGCCGACGTTGCCGGGTGAGCAAAAAAAGAGGGCGCGCGCCGGGCGCGGCCCTCATGACTCCTTCGAAAGGGAGCTCGTTACGGATGGTCAGCCAGCCGCCTGATGCCCTTCGCCCCGTAAACGCACTCCCACGGCATCTCCGGCACATACTGCGCCTCCAGATACGTCGGATCGTTCGACTCGTTGTCGAGCATCGAGCCGTAGGCGAGGAAACCGGGATCGCTCCCGGTCGTCAGAGGCGCCTGCTCGATGTGGACCCAGGCGCCGGTGCCGCTGAAGCCGGTGAACATGCTTGGAATGGCGATCTGGTCCATCGATAGCGGCGGGAGGGTTCTCTCGAACGTCGATCCGAACTGGGTTCCGTCCGACTGGAACAGGCGGACGCGGAGCGTCGCGGAGGAGAACTGCGAGGCATTCACGAGGCCGATGTTCGTGCGGTAATTCTCGTTCTGGCGCACGCCGACGATGAACACTTCGTCGAGGCCGGTCGTCACCTGATCGACCGAGACGAAGTTGTACCAGGGGATGCCGGGGATGAGCTGACCGAACGTGCTCCCGTCCGCGGCCGTCGTGTAGATGCGGGCCTCGACGGTGATCGGGAGGCAGTCGGCCGCGTTGGTGTCGCAGTCGCCGCAATTCCCGCCGACGCGGCACGCGAAGAAGATGAGCTGGCCGAGGGCACCCGGATCATCCGGCGTGCCGAAAACCGCGCCCATGACGTCGACGATCTCGCGGCGCTCGCCCGGCGCCAGCGGCGTGGCCAGCATGACGGCATTCGCCGGCGCGTTCGCGTTGTCCTGCAGGCGCGCCCCGTACGCGACCCAGACGTCGACGCTGGAGGTGCTGACGTTGGAGATCCAGACGTCCGTCCGGAAGAAGCTGCCGCCGCCGCCCGCAACCTTTCCGGCGACGGGAAGGTACACGGTGTCCGCGGCGCGGAATGCGCTCGCCATCGCGCCGCCCGCCATCAGCCCGACCAGCGCAGTCATCATCACGACTTTCTTCATAGTTTCCCCTTTAAAGGATTTTCCAGGCCGGGCCGGAGGCGACGTCGTCGCTCCCCTCGCCCACCCGCGCATTGTAAACGACCTCGCTCCGCCCCGCGAGCGGTCCCGCTGCGTATACTCGCGGCTCGTGGAGTCCACCATTCATCACTTCGTCGTTCCTGCCGAGTTTGACGGTCTCCGGCTCGATCAGGTTCTTCCCTCTCTTCTTCCCGAGCACAGCCGCAGCTCCCTCGCCCGCCTCATCGCCGAAGGACGCGTCGCGATCGCCGGACGCCCGGTCGGGCGGAAATCGGTCCGGGTCGCCGCCGGCGACCCGATCACGGTCCAGATCCCCCCGCCCCTTCCCGCCGCGGCCGTCCCGCAGGAGATCCCCATCCGCGTCCTCCATCAGGACGACGATCTGGTCGTCCTCGACAAGCCGCCCGGCCTCGTCGTTCACCCGGCGGCCGGCCACGCCGACGGCACTCTGGTCAACGCGCTCCTGTTCCACGTCGGCGACCTGAGCGGGCTCGGCGGCGAAATCCGTCCCGGCATCGTCCATCGCCTCGACAAGGACACCAGCGGCGTGCTCGTCGTCGCCAAGCATGATACGGCCCACCGCGCCCTGACGTTGATCTGGAACACGGAAAAGATTCGCAAGGAATATCTCGCTCTCGTCTACGGAGCACCGAAGCCGGCGGCCGGCACCATCGACCGGCCGATCGGCCGCGATCCGCGCGAGCGCAGGCGGATGGCCGTCGTCTCTACCGGCCGCGCCGCCCTCACCCGCTACGAGACGATCGAGCCGCTCCGCTACGTCTCTCTGCTGCTCTGCAGTCTCGGGACCGGCCGGACTCATCAGATCCGCGTTCATCTGAAATCGATCGGACACCCGATCGTCGGCGATCCTCTCTACTCCGGCCCGCAGTGGAAGGGGATCCCCGACCAGCGCGCCCGGAAAGCGATCGCTTCGTTTCCGCGTCAGGCCCTGCACGCCTCGCGCCTGACCCTTCCTCATCCCACGACCGGCGAGATCATGACCTTCGAGGCGGAGCTCCCCGAGGACTTCCGAGGGATGCTCGAGACGCTTCGCGAGCCTCGCTGAAGATTCCGTGGCCGGAGATTTCTCTGTGGCCGGGAGTTTCTCTGTGGCCGGGGAATCTGTGGCCGGGGATTTCATCACCGGCGGGTGGGTGGTCGCGGGTCGCTCTTGCGCCCCTGCGCACTCTGTGTTTTCCGGGCTTTGCCGAACCACCCTCCCGCCGGGGATGAAATCCCCGGCCACATGGGAACCCCGGCCACATGGGCCACATGACCTGACGATCCCAGGCTACGACCTCACTTCCCGTCCCCCACCCTCTCGACCACGCCCCGCATCAGATCGACGAACGTCCCTTCGACGCGCGCGGTGGTCTCCAGCACCTCCGCGTGCGTCAGCTTCTGCGGCAGGACGCCGGCCGCCATGTTCGTGATGCACGAGATCCCGAGCACGGGGATCTGCATGTGCGAGAAGACGATCGCCTCCGGCACGGTCGACATTCCGGTCGCGTCGGCTCCGAGCGTGCGGAACGCGCGGATCTCCGCCGGAGTCTCGTAGGCCGGCCCCGGGAGCCCGAGGTAGACCCCTTCACGCAGCTCGAGCTTCTGCTCGCGCGCGACCGCGCGAGCGATCTCGCGCAGAGCGGCCGGATAGATCTCGGTCATGTCGGGAAAGCGAGGACCGAGCTGGTCGAGGTTCTTCCCGCGGAGAGGGCTGACGCCGAAGAAATTGAGGTGATCGGAGATCAGCATCAGATCGCCGGCGCGGAATTTCGCATTGATCCCTCCGGCGGCGTTGGTGACGATCGCCGTCCCGATCCCGAGGCGGCCGAGAACGCGCGGCAGGAAGACGACGTCGTCGATCTCGAAACCTTCGTAGTAGTGGACCCTCCCCTGCATGACGGCGACGGGGACGCCGGCGACGCGTCCGAGAACGAGGCGTCCGGAATGCCCGGCGACGCCCGAGACGGGAGCGCCGGGGATCTCGCCGTAGGGAATGACGACCGAGTCGTCGACGGAGTCGGCGAAGCGGCCGAGGCCCGAGCCGAGGATGATGCCGGCGGCTGGACGTACGGGAGACTTCGAGCGGATGAAGGCGGCGGCCCGGTCGATGCGGTCGAGCATTCCCGCCGCATGATACTGGATGCGTGCCGGGCGGACCGAGTGCCGCTCCCGCCCCAGCCGGCACACGCGGTGGCGCTCTCTCTGGCTGCTTTTCTACCTCTCACCACTTCTGGGTTCTGTTGGCAGAGTCCCAGCCAGAGAGACCGCTCGGAAAACGTAGGACGAAATGCAGAATGCAGAATGCAGAATGAGGAATCCAGAAATGGCCGATGGCTGGATTCGCGTACGGTAACCAGGCCACCCGCCCTTTTTGGATTCTGCATTCTGCATTCTGCATTCTGCATTCGCTCGACGTCATTCGCACCCGCGGGCAAGATCTCGAGTGCACCAAACCCCCAACCTCCGATTCGCGAGTCGGCTATCATGGTCGGGTGATCCATTTCTATCACGTGACCAAGCGGTTCGACCGCGAGAACGTGGCGCTGATCGACGTCAGCTTCCAGGTCGAGAAGGGGGAGTTCGTCTTCCTGACGGGGGCGTCCGGCGCGGGGAAATCGACCCTGCTCCGGCTCGTGCTGCGTCAGCTCGTGCCGAGCGAGGGGCAGATTCTGGTGAACGGGCGGAACCTGGCCGCGCTCAGGCGCAACCAGCTCCCTTTCTTCCGCCGCGAGATCGGGATGGTGTTCCAGGACTTCAAGCTGATCGAGCGGATGACGGTGTTCGAGAATCTGTCGTTCGTCATGACCGTCCTCGGGATCCCGCCGAAGGAACAGAAGCGGAAGGCGTATGCGGTTCTCCGGGCGGTCAATCTGCAGCAGAAGCTGAACGCCTACCCGCGGCAGCTCTCGGGCGGAGAGCAGCAGCGCGTGGCGATCGCGCGCGCGCTCATCAACGACCCCCGCGTTCTGGTGGCGGACGAGCCGACGGGGAACCTCGATCCGGAGCTCTCGCGCGAGATCCTGCAGATCTTCGTCGACGCGAACCTGCGGGGATCGACCGTTTTGCTGGCGACTCACGATCAGATGCTGATCGAGTCGAGCGGCCGCCGCGTGCTGACGCTCGACCGCGGCCATCTGCTCGAGCATCGCCCCTCCCTGCCCGATCTTCCCCAGGCGGACCGCCCGGCGGCGTTCCTGAGCTGGTAATCGATGGCGGGACTCGACCGCGACCGCGAACCGACGATCGCCTCCCGATCGACCCTCGGCTACTTCGTCCGTGAGGCCTTGCGCCGGATCTGGCTCTCCAAGCGCACCAGCTTCCTCGCCGTCTCCATGATCACCATCGCCCTTCTGATCCTCGGCTCGTTCCTGCTCGTCGCGGAGAACCTCGAGGCGGCGATAGGGCAATGGCAGGAGAGCTCGAAGCTGACGATCTATCTCAGGACCGGCGCGACGGACGACGACATCACGGCGCTCGAGAGCGAGCTCGCATCCTTTCCGGCATTCTCGACCCGCGACTTCGTCTCGCGCGACGAAGCGCTCGGCCGGTTCAAGACGCACTTCGACGAGCTGGCGGGAGTGGTCGACGAGCTCGACGAGAACCCGTTTCCATCCTCGTTCGAGATCGAGGTGCCGACTGCGGCACTCGATTCGCTCGACTTCAACCGGAGGCTCGACCGGATCCGCGATCACCCGGCGGTCGACGACGTGCAGTTCGACTGGGAGTGGATCGCGCGCCTCCGCCGGCTCGTCCACGCGATGAGCCTGATCGGGTGGATCGTCGGCGGGATCCTCGGAGTCGCCGCGGCGTTCACGATCGCGAACGTGATCCGGCTGACGATGATCCTCTACCGCGAGGAGATCGACATCATGCGCCTGGTCGGAGCGACCGAGCGAATCATCCGCGGGCCCTTTCTGATGGAGGGGATCCTGCAGGGGCTGATCGGCGGGCTCGCGGCCGTGGGGCTGCTGTGGGGCCTGTTTCGCCTGGCGCACCGGCTCCTGATGGCGCCGGCGGGGGCGTTGCTGTGGGGGTTCCTGTTCAATACCTTTCTTCCGTGGGAGAAAATCGCCATCCTGATCGCGGGAGGGGTGCTGGCGGGGCTGTTCGGGAGCTGGATCTCGGTGCGGGAGTGGACCGAGGAGCGGGCGACGATGCCGGCCGAATGAGGATGGAGTTCCGAGCGATGAAGAACGAGACCGACGCGCGCGATCCGCGGGCGAGCTCGCTGCTGGTCGAGGCGCAGGCGCCGGAGGCCGGCGGGGTGGCGCTGCTCGGGCTGCCGTTCGACAGCTCGATCCCGTCACGGCCGGGCGCCCGCCAGGGGCCGAAGGCGTTCCGCGAAGCGCTGTCCACGCTGACGACGTTCGACGGAGCACGCGACCTCGCCGGGCGCACCTGCGCCGACCTGGGCGACCTCGATCTCCCGCCGACCAGCGTACGGCGCGCCCACGCGAGAGTCGAACAGGCCTCGCGCGCCGTCTTCGAGGCGGGCGCGATCCCCTTCTTCATCGGCGGCGACAACGGCCTGACCGGAGCGCTCATCCGCGGACTCGCCGCCGCCCGACCCGACCTCCGCCTCGGTCTGATCGTCATCGATTCCCACTACGACGTGCGCGAATACGACGACGAAGACTCGCTCTCCAGCGGCACCCCGTACCGCCGCGCGCTCGAGACCGCGATCTGCGAAGGATCCCGCACCGCGATTCTCGGCACCCGCTCGTGGGCCAACTCCGCCTGGTACCACCGCTGGGCCCTCGAGCGCGGAATCCACCTCCTCCCGGTCGAGACCTTCGACGAGCAGCCCGCCTCCGCCGTCGCCGAGTCCGTCCTCGACCGGATCGCCCCCGCCTCGGACGCCATCTTCCTCTCGATCGACATCGATGCCGTCGGCTCGGGCGAGGCACCGGGAAGCTCCGCCGCCCACCCGGGCGGCCTGCGCGCCCGCGAGGCCGTCGCGCTCGTCCGCCGCATCGCCCGCTCGCCGAAGCTCATCGGAGCCGACCTGTCCGAGCTCTCGCCGCCGTGGGACGTGCAGGGGATGACGGCGAAGCTCGCCGCGAGGCTGTTTCTCGAGGTCTGGGCCGGCATCGCGTTCCGCTGAGCCGCGCCGCCCGGAGAGAGTCCTGCGCCTTACTTCTGCGTTCTGCCTTCCGGGTTCATGCTTCCCGCCGTTGCGCCGGGCACCGGGAACGGGCGGGCGATCCTCCGTTCGCTATAATCGGGTCTCCGCCATGGGGAAACAGTCCGAGTCGCTCTTTCAACGCGCGCAGGAAGTGATGCCCGGCGGCGTGAGCTCGCCGGTCAGGGCGTTCAAAGCGGTGGGAGGAACGCCTCCGTTCATCGAGCAGGGGCAGGGATCGAGAATCTTCGACGCCGACAACCTCCAGTACATCGACTGCGTCGGGTCGTGGGGACCGCTGATTCTCGGGCACGCGCACCGGTACGTGGTCGAGGCGGTGAAGAAGGCCGCATCGCGCGGCTCTTCCTTCGGGGCGCCGACGGCGGGAGAGATCGAGCTGGCCGAGCTGATCATCGACGCGATCCCGAGCGTCGAGATGCTGCGCCTGGTCAATTCGGGAACCGAGGCGACGATGAGCGCGATCCGGCTGGCGCGCGCGGCGACGGGGCGGAAACGGATCCTCAAGTTCGACGGCGGCTACCACGGGCACGTCGACTCGCTCCTGGTCAGGGCGGGATCGGGAGGGCTGACCTTCGGCACGCCCGACTCGGCGGGGATCCCCGAAGAGCTCGCGAGCCTCACGCACAGCACCCGGTACAACGATCTCGGAGCGGTCCGCGCGGTGTTCGACGCCCATCCGGGCGAGATCGCCGCCATCATCGTCGAGCCGGTCGCGGGCAACATGGGGTGCGTCCCTCCCGCTCCCGGCTTCCTCGAGGGGCTGCGCGAGCTCTGCGATCGAACCGGGACGCTGCTGATTTTCGACGAGGTGATGACGGGGTTCCGAGTCGCCTGGGGAGGCGCGCAGCTGCTGTACCAGGTCCGCGCCGATCTCACGACCCTCGGAAAGATCATCGGGGGGGGCATCCCGCTCGCCGCCTACGGCGGGCGGAAGGACCTGATGAACCTCGTCTCGCCCGTGGGGCCGGTCTATCAGGCCGGCACGCTGTCGGGAAATCCGATCGCCGTCGCCGCCGGGAAGTCGACCCTCAGCATTCTGAAGAATGACGGCATCTACCGCGATCTCGCCGAGCGATCGGCCGAGTTCGACGAGGGAGCGCGCAAGGCCGCACAGAAGCACGGTCTCCCCATCACGCTCAACCGCGTCGGATCGATGTGGACCGTCTTCTTCACCGAGGGACCCGTCACCGATCTCGAGAGCGCGAAACGCTCGAGCGTCGAGAAGTACGCCCGCTTCTTCCACCTCATGCTCGCCGACGGCGTATACCTTCCCCCCTCGCAGTTCGAGTCCGCCTTCTTCTCCTCGGCCCACGCCCGAAAGGACATCCAGCAGATCGTCGAGCGCACCGACCGCGCCTTCCGGAGAGTGGCGTTTGAATTCGACGAATAGCGACGGGGGCGTCTGGAGCGTCTGGAGCGTCTGGAGCGTCTGGAGCGTCTGGAGCGTCCTGGAAGTCTGGAGCGTTTTCAGGTAACAACGCAGAACCTCAGAACGTACGGCGAGGAGCTGCCGACCCGCGATCCTGCCCCAGACGTGCCAGACGCTCCAGACGCCCAAGACGCCCCAGACGCTAATAGGCGTTTTCGTGGCGGAGTCCGTGGCGGAGGGTGAGCAGGAGGATCTTGAGGTCGAGCAGCAGGGACCAGTTCTCGATGTAGTAGAGGTCGTGCTCGAGGCGCATGCGGACCGAGGTGTTGCCGCGCCAGCCGTGGATCTGGGCCCAGCCGGTGATGCCTGCGCGGACCTTGTGGCGGAGCATGTAGTGAGGGTGCTCGGCGCGGAAGAGGGCGACGAACTCGGGGCGCTCGGGGCGGGGGCCGACCAGGCTCATGTCGCCGCGAATGACGTTCCAGAGCTGGGGGAGCTCGTCGATCGACCAGGCGCGAATCCAGCGCCCGACGCGCGTGCGGCGCGGGTCCTCCTTCTCGGCCCACCGGGCGCCCGTCACGATCTCGGCATCGACGCGCATCGAGCGGAACTTGAGGATCTCGAACGCGATGCCGTCGAGCCCCATCCTCGTCTGGCGGTAGAACACCGGGCCGCGGTCCTCGAGGCGGATCAGGAGGGCGATCAGCCCCATCAGCGGTGCGGCGAGAGTGAGCGCGACCGAGGCGATGGCGAGATCGAAGAGGCGCTTGACGGCGAGACTCCATCCCTCGAGCGGCGTATCCGAGAGATTGATCGTCGGCAGCCCGTCGACGTCTTCGAGGCGGGAGCGGAGGGCCATGAACTGCAGCAGATCGGGCACGACGTGGATCGAGACCATCTCGCGGGTCAGGCGGTCCAGGAGGGCCATCATGTCGCTCGCCGACTCGTGCGGCAGGGCCACGAAGACGTGGTCGATCCGCTCTTCGGCGACGATCCGTTCCGCGTCCGCGATCGAGCCGAGCCTCGGGACGCCCTCGATCTCGCCCGAGTCGGCGACGTAGCCGGCGACGATGAAGCCGAGCTCACGACGGTTGCGGACTCGCGACTCGACCGCCCGCGCCAGCTCCCCGCTTCCCGCGATCAGGACGCGCTCGAGGTTCTTCCCGCGGCGATATCGCGCCTCGAGCACGCGCCGGAGTGCCGTCCTCCCCCCCATCACGAGCACGATCTCGCACACCACGAACAGTGCGAGCGTCGCGCGCGAGTACTCGACCAGGATCCCCTCGGGGCGGATCCAGAGGAGCAGCCCCGAGAGCCCGAGCGCCCCGAGGACCGTCGCGACGGCCACGCCGAGCCATTCCTCCGCCGGGGTCCGCGTGGGGCGGACCCGATAGAGCCCCTGGACCGCGAACGCGAACGGAAAGACGATCACGATCAGCGGAAGGATCTGTGCGTAGACGCGCAGGTCCTGCTGCCCCTTGGTCACCGGGATGACCTCGACGGCGAAGCGGAGCCAGTAGGCGGCCAGGATCGCGAACGCGGACGCCGCCGCGTCGATCGCGACGTAGATCGCGGCGAGCGATTCGTATTTCCTCTGGATCATTCGTGGAGTCGTTCGGGCGGCCGCGTACCGGACGCCAGCATTCCCTCGATCAGTGTACGAAAATCCTCCTGAAACCGTCGCCGGGAGAATGCGCGCGCCCGTCGTCGGAGCAGGTCGCGATCCCACGGCCTGGAGCGAGCCGCGACCATCGCCGCCGCCAGCGCCTCCGGATCTCCCGGCTCGAAGAGCAGCCCGGTCCTCCCCGGCTGCACGCTCTCCGGAACGCCTCCGGCAGCGACCGACACGACCGGGGTCCCCGAGGCCAGCGCCTCGATCGCGGTGATCCCGAAGTCCTCCACTCCGGGGATCAGGAGCGACTCGGCCCTTCCCATCAGCGAGACCACCCGCTCGGTCTCGACCCACCCGAGCCACTCGACCTTAGTTCCGCTGCTCCGCGCCCGCAGCGCCTTCTCGTCCGGCCCCGTCCCGACGATCACGAGCCGCTCCCCCGAGCGCTCCGCCGCGTCGATCGCGAGATCGATCCGCTTGTACGGAACGAGCGCCGAGACGATCAGGTGGAACCCCTCCCGCCTCTCCCGCAGCGTTCCCTCGAAGAACCGGTCACCGACGAACGGGTGCACGACCTCCGACGAGCGCCCGTAGCATCGCCGGATCCGCTCCTGCACGAACGCCGAGTTCGCGACGAACACGTCGACCTCCGCCGCCGTCCGCCGGTCCCACTCGCGCAGGTGCGGCGCGATCAGGTTTCCCGCGAACCGCCGGAACGGCTTCTCCGGAGGAAAATAGTCGTCGAACCGGTCCCAGATGTAGCGCATCGGCGTGTGGCAGTAACAGACGTGCGGCGCTCGGCCGCTGCGAGCCCCCTTCGCGACGCAATGGCTCGAGGAGATCACCAGGTCGTAGTCCCTCAGCGTCCACTCACCGATGGCCCGAGGAAGCAGCGGAAGAAGGTAGCGGTAGTTCGGGATCCGTGTCGCGAGACTCTGGAGCGAGCTCGTGTGGATGGGATGGCGCTCGATCGCCGCCGAGACGCTTCCGGGAAAATGAAAGAGCGTGAAGATCTCCGCCCGGGGAAAGAGGCCGAGGATCGCCTCGAGCACATGCTCGCCTCCCCGGTGGCCGGTCAGCCAGTCGTGGACCACCGCCACCCGCAGCGACGAAAGCTCCGAGCTCACTTCCCCCCGGCCTTCACCTTCGGCTCGGGCGCCTCCGCATCCGGCGTGGAGGCCAGCGGATAGCCCGACCCGGAATTACACGCTTCGCAGACGTGGTCGTTGCGGAAATACTCCTCGGCCGGAGTCTCCGCCAGGCACGAGACGCAATGGTGCCTTCCCGTACGCTCCGGAAGCCTGCGCGGCACGTCCTCGCCGTTCATCGCGGGCGTTGTAACACACCCGGAATGGAGGGAAATTCGCACGCGATGCCGCCGCCGTCCCCCCGTCCGGGCGTTTCTCCCGTCCTGGCGGGCCGGGCGGGATCCCTGGGGTCGCGCTACCGTCGCACCGCCCGCCGCCGCGCGACCGGGTCGGGCTCGCCGATGAAGCCGAGGTTCTCGTAGCGCCCCATCAGCACCGGCTCGGGATCGTGTCCGAGCCAGTCGTCGATCAGCGTCCAGTAGACCGATCGGAAGTCGATCTGCGTCGGCAGATCCCCCTGGTCGAGGGTCCCGAGGTCGGGGACCTCGCCGTAGAAGGCCCCCCCCTTCACGTGATTCCCCATGAGGAACATCGTCCCGGCCTTGCCGTGGTCGGTGCCGGAGCTGGCGTTTTCCTGAACGCGCCGTCCGAACTCCGACCATCCCATGACGACGACGCGGTCGTCGAGGCGCCGCTGCTCGAGATCGGCCTGGAAGGCGGCGAGCGAGCCCGAGAGGTCGGCGAGAAGGTTGGCGTGCATACCCCCCTGAGTGCTGTGGGTGTCGTACCCGCCGGTGGAGATCCAGACGACGCGGGTGCCGAGATTCGCGGCGAGGACCTGGGAGACGAGCTGGAATCCGCGGCCGAGGGAGGAGTCGGGGTAGCCCGCGGTCTCGGAGGGAGGGGGGATGGTCTCGAGCAGATCGATCGACTCGAACATCTCGGCGCCGCTCATGCGGATGGCGTCGAGATCGCCGTGCGCGTGGCCCATCGATCCGTGCTCGTAGCTTCCGCGGATGGCGGCGAGCCAGGGCTCGCGGCCGCCGGGAGTGCGCGGGTCGGTCTGGATCTGGTAGGTCGCGGCGCTGGTGATGGCGGCCGGAATGACGGTCTCCGCGGCCATGCCGAGCGGCACGCGGTTGCCGATCGAAAGGGCGGTCAGCGAGTGTGCCTCGTGCCCGAGGTAGAGGTCGGCGTAACGGCCGAGCCAGCCGCTCGAGTGACGTCCGTGCGCTCCGGCATGGTTCTCGTCGGCGGTCTGCCAGACGTCCTGACAGTGGAAGTGCGAGCGGTCGAGTGTCGGGAAGCCGACGTTGTTGACGAATGCGAACCGGCGCCGCTGGTACAGCTCGGCGAGGGCGCCCATCGACGGATGGAGCCCGAGCCTGGAATCGACCTTGAGGATCTCGGCGTCGGGAATGGCGAGAAGGGGCCGCCACTGGCGGTATTTCGGATCGGCATACGGGATGACGGTGTTGACCGAGTCGTTCCCGCCGACGAGCTGGAGGATCACGAGGATCCGGCCGTTCGATCCGGCGTCGGAAAGGACGAGGCGCGGGGCGAGGAACGTGAGGGAGACGGCGGCTCCGCCGATCCTGAGAAAGTCGCGTCGGTTGAACGGGGTCATCGGCGATCTCCTCAATTCAACTGCCATTCGGCCAACGAGAGGATGAGGTGAGCGAGGCCGCGACCTGTGGCGGCGTACTCGCCGGCGCCCGGAAGTCCGCCGTCGGGTGAGACCCAGCCTTCGAGCCTCGCTCGCGTCTCGTGCGGTACGTCGATCGGTCCGAGACGGTCGAGGAAGACCGAGACCATTTCGGCCGCGTTCCCGATCGTCGCCCCCGCGCCGATCACGAACGGGTCGGAGGCGGCGGTCACGGCGGTCGCGTAGTTCATCCGCCCGAGGAGCGTTCCGGAGTTGATCCAGGCCAGCCCCGAGGGCCATCCGTCGACGTCGGGCGGGTTGAACGGAACCTGACCCTGATAGGCGAGGATCGAGGCGGCGAAGCGTGACGGATCGCCGTCGATCCGGAGCTGGCGGACCGAAGCGATGGCGTGATCGACGGGTGATTTGACCTTCGCCCAGATGGCCGCGTCGGAATAGAACGCGTCGGAGGTGAGGATCGCTCGGACGAGCTCCCGCATCGAGGTTCCGGAGTCGTGATAGACGTGCGCGAGCTGATGGATCACGTGCTCGTCGGGATTCGCGTAGGCGAGCGACTCGAACATCTTGTGGGCCATGAAGTGGGCGTGCGCGTCGGACTCGCAGGCGATTCGCACGACGTCGTCGCCGTTCCAGTCACCCGTCTGCCCGAGGAAGGTCTTCTGCCCGTGGTCGTGAATGGCGTCGATGAACGTGAACTGGCGGGTGCGGCGCGAGATCGTCCATCCCGTGAACGCCCGCGTCGCCGACATCACGTCCTGTTCCGAGTACGCGCCGTGCCCGAGCAGAAACAGCTCGAGCAGCTCGCGCCCGTAGTTCTCGTTCGGATGCTCTTTCCGGCTGAGGTAGTTGTCGAGCCAGACGAGCATCGCCGGGTCGCGGGAGATCTCGATGGTCAGCTCGGTCAGGTCACCGAGGGCGTACCTGCGGAGCAGCTCGTTCTGCTGGAGCATCCAGCCGGGATCCTGGACCTTGAATGCGGACGTCGCGAAGTGGTCGTGGAGCAGGAACGTCATCCGCTCCTCGAGGGGGCGCGCGGTGTACATCATCCGGAGGAGCCACCAGCGGAGAATGCCGACGAAGGTCGTCGGATCGATCCGCGCGCGAGCGAGGCGCTGCTCGAGAGCCGAGTCGTCGATCGACTCGTAGTCGACCAGGCGCGCCACGCTCGCCTCCATCCCCTCGTCGACCGCGCGGTCGGTCTCTTCAGGGGTCGCGCCGAACCCCGCGCGGCGGTACAGGTGCGCCGCGGCCCGCCGGTCCCAGACGATCGACGCCATCGCTCACCCTCCTTCCGGATCGCTACAGTCCAATTAGACCATTGGACGGAGCATGGAGCGGAGCGTGTACCGCGAATGGCGTGAATTCTGGAAACGGCCGGGCGCTTCCCGGCGCGATCGAAATCGCCGCCTCGAGCCCCTGGGGAACCTCTGCACAAGAGGTTCCCCTACAGCACTCTCCCGACGGCCGGAACGATGATCCGAAGCTCGTCCATGAGGCTCGCGAACTGCTGGGGATAGAGCGACTGCGGGCCGTCGCAGAGCGCGCTGTCGGGATCGTGATGCACCTCGATCAGAAGCCCGTCCGCACCGGCCGCGATGGCGGCTCGCGCGAGCGGCTTGACCTTGTCCCTCCGCCCGGTCGCATGCGAGGGATCCGCCACGATCGGCAGGTGGGAGAGCTTCTGCACGACCGGGATCGCCGAGATGTCGAGCGTGTTCCGGAGATAGGTCTCGAACGTCCGGATCCCGCGCTCGCAGAGAATGACCTGATAGTTGCCGCCCGCCATGATGTACTCGGCGGCGAGGAGCCACTCCTGAACGGTGGCGGACATGCCGCGCTTGAGCAGGATCGGCTTGCGCGTCTGCCCGAGGGCTGCGAGGAGGTTGAAGTTCTGCATGTTGCGCGCGCCGACCTGGAGGATGTCGACGAACGGCAGCATCGCCTCGATCTGGCTCGTCTCCATCACTTCCGAGACCGTTGCCATGTCGAGCTCTTCGGCGATCCCCTGCAGAAGCCTCAGCCCCTCGATTCCCATCCCCTGGAACGAGTAGGGCGAGGTCCGCGGCTTGAAGGCGCCTCCGCGAAGGATCTTCGCTCCCGCCTTCCGGACGGCGGCCGCACTCTGGTAGAGCTGATCTTCCCCTTCGATCGTGCACGGTCCCGCCATGACGACGACCTCGGGGCCTCCGACCTCGACGTCTCGGACGCGGACGACGGTCCGTTCGCGGCGGAAGTTGCGGCTGGCGAGCTTGTAGGGCTCGCTGATCCGGAGGACCTCCTGGACGCCTGCGAGGACCTGAATCTCGCGGGTGTCGATCTCGCCGACGTTCCCGACCACGCCGAGGATGGTGTGCTCGGCGCCGTCGGAGCGGTGGATGCCGAGTCCCCGGCGCTCGAGCTCGGCGGCGACCGCGGAGACCTGCGCCTGCGATGCCCCCTTCTCCATGACGATCACCATCCGGTCATCCCTCTTCGGCGGCCAGCTCGGCCTCGATGCGGCGCGACTCGGAGATGAGCAGCTCGAACACGCGCCGGATCGCATCGGCGTCGAGCGGTCCGCCGCTCCACCGCGATACGTTCGCCAGAACCTCCCGCTCGCGCTCCGGTGAATGGATCGCCTGCCGGGTCACCCTCTTCATCGCACCGATCTCGATCGCGTATCTGACGCGCTGGTTGATCAGCTTCACCAGCACCTCGTCCACGCGATCGATCGCCTCGCGCAACCGCGCCAGCTCCCCCTCCGGGGTCTCCCCGAACAGAGGCAGCGGTCTCGCCGCCTTTCTTCCTGAACGCACCGTCGTGTCCGCCATGGCTCCGCCTCTCTCACTCCACCACGATCTTGAGCACCACGTAATCGAAGGGTCCTTCCGCCGGAATCACCTGATGAGAAATCCCCGCCGGAATCCGCACGAAGTCTCCCTCTTCCAGCGGTACGCGCTCCCCGCCGGCGATTCCGTCCGCGCGCCTCTCTCCCGGCCCCGTCTCCCGCGCATCCACCAGCGTGCCGCCGATCACAAGCGTCCCCTTCCCCTGCCGGACGAAGAAGACGTCGGCGTGCTTCTCGTGCCATTCCGCCTCCCCCGCTCCCATCCGCCGGACCAGAACGACGAGGTCCGATCCGAAGTCTCCCGCGAGCGACACCGCGAAGTTCTCCTGCCCGAGCGGCATCGCCTCGAATCGCGCGCTCAGATCGGCGCCCCTCAGCCGGAGGAATCCGGGAATCTCCGCCGCGCCGACCGCCACGGCGCAGAGGGAAAGCATCGCGAGCCAGCTCTTCATCGGCTTCCTCATCGGCGTCCTCCGAGATCGGATCCGTTCGTTCCGAGAATTTC
This sequence comes from Thermoanaerobaculia bacterium, assembly GCA_035544735.1. Taxonomy (GTDB): domain Bacteria; phylum Acidobacteriota; class Thermoanaerobaculia; order Gp7-AA8; family Gp7-AA8; genus DATKCD01. The sequence goes on along the minus strand of DATKCD010000096.1, from coordinate 22,621 downwards.
GCGTACGACGCTCGCGGCGCGGCCGGCGGCGCCGGCGGGCTCGCCGTCCGCGGCGGCGCGGACGATCGCGCTTCCGACGACGACGGCGTCGCAGCGGCCGGCGAGCGCTTCCCAGTGCTCGCGCTTCGAAATGCCGAAGCCGACGGCGAGCGGGTTCTTCACCTTCGGTCGTATCTCGCCGAGGCGATCGAGCAGGCGCGGATCGAGCTCGCGGCGGGCGCCGGTGACGCCGGTCGTCGAGACGTAGTAGACGAAGCCATCCGAGGCGCGGTCGGCGAGACGGATCCGCTCGGCCGTCGACGTCGGAGCGAGGAGGAACACCGTCCCGAGTCCTGCGTCGCGGATCGGCCCGCGGATCTCGGCGGCCGCCTCGGGCGGGAGGTCGGTCAGCAGGACCGAATCGAAGCCGGCCATGCGCGCGTCGGCGGCGAAGCGCGAAGCGCCGTAGCGCAGCACCGGGTTGAGGTAGGAGAAGGCGACGAGCGGAATCTCACTCCGCTCGCGGATCGCCCGTGCGATCCGGAGCACGTCGGCCATCGTCGTCCCCCGCTCGAGCGCCCGCTGCGCCGCCGCCTGGATCACCGGCCCGTCGGCGATCGGATCGGAGAACGGCACGCCGAGCTCCAGCACGTCGGCCCCCGCCCGCTCGAGCGCCAGCGCAATCTCCACGCTCTCCTGCACTCCCGGATCGCCGCAGGTGAAGTACGCCACCAGACCGCAGCGCCCGCTCTTCCCGAGCGATCGGAACTGCCGCACGACCCGGTTCATCGCTCCCCTCCCGCCGCCGGCTCGCGCTCCGCTTCCGCCTTCCGGTCCATCTCCGCCACCTGCGGAACGTCCTTGTCGCCGCGCCCCGAGAGATTGACCAGCACCAGCGACCCCGGCTCGATCTCGCGTCCGTGCGCGATCAGGTATCCGAGCGCGTGCGCCGATTCGAGCGCCGGAATGATCCCCTCGGTCCGGCTCAACAGCCGGAACGCTTCGAGCGCGAGATCGTCGCCGCAGACCGTGAACTCGATCCGCCCCTGCTCGGCGAAGTAGGCGTGCTCGGGACCGATCGAGGGATAGTCGAGGCCCGCCGAGATCGAGTGCGTCCGTCCGATCTGTCCCCACGCGTCCTGCAGCACGATCGAGCGCGTCCCGTGAAGCACGCCCGGAGCGCCGCCGAGAAATCGCGCTGCATGCTCGCCCGGAGCGGATCCGCGTCCCCCCGCCTCGACCCCGACGAGCCGCACTTTCGCGTGCGGAATCAGCTCGTGGAACAGCCCCATCGAGTTCGACCCGCCGCCGACGCAGGCGACGGCGAGGTCCGGAAGCCGTCCGACCCGCTTCTTCATCTGGACCGCCGCCTCCCGGCCGATGACCGACTGGAAGTCGCGGACGATCTTCGGATAGGGATGCGGCCCGAGGACCGAGCCGATGACGTAGTGGGTGTCGCCGACGTTGGTGACCCAGTCGCGAAGGGCCTCGTTGATGGCGTCCTTGAGGGTTCGGCTACCGCCGGCGACCGGCACCACGCGCGCGCCGAGGAGCTGCATGCGGAAGACGTTGAGCTCCTGGCGGGCCATGTCGACCTCGCCCATGTAGACGACGCACTCGAGCCCGAGCAGCGCGCAGGCGGTCGCGGTCGCGACCCCGTGCTGTCCCGCGCCCGTCTCGGCGATGATCCTGCTCTTCCCCATGCGGCGGGCCAGCAACACCTGACCGAGTGCGTTGTTGATCTTGTGCGCTCCGGTGTGGTTCAGGTCCTCCCGCTTGAGGAAGAGCCGAAACTCGCCGCAGCGGGCGGCGAAGCTTCGAGCCTCGGTGAGCGGGGTGGGTCGGCCGACGAAATCGCGGAGCAGCTCGTCGAGCTCGCGACCGAACGAGCGGTCGCGCATCGCATCGCGGTGCGCCGACTCGAGCTCCGCGAGCGGGGCCATCAGCGTCTCCGGGACGTACTTTCCGCCGTAGGCGCCGAAGTAGCCCTTGCGATCCGGAAGCGAGCGAGACCTCTTCATGACCGGCCGACCTCCTCGAGGAATGCGCGGATCTTCGCGGCGCTCTTGATGCCGGGTCGTTCTTCGACTCCGCTCGAGACGTCGACTCCCGCCGGTCGGACCCGCGCGATCGCCTCCCCGACGTTCTCGGGAGTCAGCCCCCCCGCGAGCATCACGCGCCCCTTCGCGTCGATCCGCTCGAGCAGCGACCAGTCGAAGACCGTCCCCGATCCGGGGCTCGCGGCGTCGAACATCGTCCAGGCGGCGTCCTCGAGCCCGAGCCCCGCGAGATCGGGAACTGAGCCGTCGACGCGGACGGCGCGGATCGCCGGAAGGCTCAGCTCGCGCATCAGTCCGGCCGGCTCCGCTCCGTGGAGCTGCACGAAATCGAGATCGGCCTCCGCCGCGACTCGGGCGATCGTCGCCGCGTCCTGATCGCGAAACACGCCGACGAGCCTCACGGTCGCGCCGGCCGAGCGGAGCGCGGCGCCGATCTCCTTCGCCTTCGCCGGATCAATCCGGCGCGGCGAGCCGGCCGCGAAAACGAAGCCGACGAACGAAGCCCCCGCCTCGGCCGCGGCCATTGCGTCCTCGATCCGCGTGATGCCGCAGACCTTCGCGGCCGGCGGACCGCCGAGCTCGCGGACCCCGCCGGCCCGATCGCTCCGTCGCAACAGGTGTTCGCCGACCAGGACCGCGTCGAACCGGGCGCGCCCCATGCGCCGAGCGTCTTCGGCCGACCGGATGCCGCTCTCGGCGATCCGCAGCGCTCCCGCCGGAATGCGCGGAGCGAGCCGCTCGGAGGTCCGGAGATCGACTTCGAACGTGCGGAGGTCGCGGTTGTTCACACCGATGATCGAAGCGCCGGCGGCGATGGCGGCGTCGAGCTCGCGCTCGTCGTGGACCTCGACGAGCGCATCGCGCCCGAACTGCTCGACGCGCGCGATCATCGAGCGGAGCTCTTCCTCGCCGAGCAGGGATGCGATCAGCAGGATTGCGTCCGCACCGGCCGCGACGCCGGCATCGATCAGGCGCGGATCGGTCACGAAGTGCTTCATCAGGACGGGAAGACCGGAGGCCTCCGCGGCGACCGTGATCCACTCGCGCGAACCGCGGAAATGATCTTCCTCGGCGACGATCGAGATCGCGGCGGCGCCTCCGCGCCGGTACTCGCTCGCGATCGCCGCGACGTCGGGATCGTTCACGATCGTGCCGGCGGAGGGGGATGCGGCCTTGATCTCGGCGATGACGCGGGGCGAGGCGCCTCCGCCGCGAAGGGCGTCGCGGAACCGATGCGGCCGCCGTCGGGAGGCGGCCTCCACCGCCTCGCGGCGCAGCGCCTCCGCCGGGCGGAGGTCCGCGGCGAGGCGCTCCCGAGCCGCCGCGGCGATCTGCGAGAGAAGGTCGCTCACGCGCCTGCTCCGATCCGGTTCGTCGCGGCGACGAGCTCGGCGAGCTTGCTCAGCGCCCGACCGGTGTCGATCGACTCGGCGGCGAGGCTCGCTCCCTCGCGGATCGATCCGGCCCCGCCGGCGACGTAGATCGCCGCTCCCGCATTGATCACGACCGCATCCCGCGCCGCCCCCTTCTCACCCTCGAGGATCCGGCGTGCGCTCTTCGCGTTCGCCGCCGCATCGCCTCCCTTCAGCGCATCGGCGCGCGCGCGGGAGATCCCGAGCTCCTCCGGCTCGATCCTGTACTGCCGGACCCCGGCTCTCTCGCTCACCTCGCACACCGCGGTGGCGGCCGCGGGAGAGATCTCGTCCATTCCGTCGTCGCTGTGCACGACCAGGGCGTGCTCGGCGCCGAGCGCCCGGAGCACCTCTCCGATGAGCGGGACCAGGCGCGGCGAATAGACGCCCAGGACCTGACGCCGTGCGCGCGCGGGATTCGTGAGGGGACCGAGGAGATTGAAGATCGTGCGGACGCCGAGCTCCTTCCGAACGCCGGCGACCGCCGCCATCGCGGGATGGAGCTTCGGAGCGAAGAGAAACGAGATGCCGACGCTCCGGAGGACCTGCGCCATCGCGGGAGCGTCGAGATCGATGCGCGTGCCGAGGGCCGCGAGGACGTCGGCGCTGCCGCAGGAGGAGGAGACGGCGCGGTTGCCGTGTTTGGCGACGCGGATCCCGGCTCCCGCGGCGACGATCGCAGCGATGGTCGAGACGTTGATCGTCCCCTTGCCGTCGCCCCCCGTGCCGCAGGTGTCAACCAGGTTCGCGCCGTCGACCTCGAGAGGAATCACCCTCTCCCGCATCGCCTCGGCGGCGCCGGTGATCTCGTCCGCCGTCTCGCCCCGCATCCGGAGCGCGACGAGCAGCGCCGTCTTCTGAACGTCGCTCGCCTTCCCGTCCATCACCTGGCAGAAGACCTCGTGCATTTCGGTTCGCGAAAGGGAGTAGCCGTCGACGATGCTTCGAATGGCCGCGTCGATCATTTCGGGCCTCCGATGGAAAGGAAGTTGGCGATCATGCGGTGGCCCTCCGGAGTGCCGTACGACTCGGGATGGAACTGGAGGCCGTGGATCGGGCGCTCGCGATGCGCGAGCGCCATGATCGATCCGTCGCCGGCGGTCGCATCGACTTCGAGCTCCGCGGGGAGGGAGGCGGGATCGGCGACGAGCGAGTGGTAGCGGGCGATGCGGAGCGGCCGTTCGCATCCTTCGAACAGCCGCCTGCCGGAGTGCTCGATCGCATCGACCTTCCCGTGAACCGGCTCCTTCGCCCGCACCACCCGCCCGCCGAACGCCTCGGCGATCGCCTGGTGCCCCAGACAGACGCCGAGAAGCGGGACCGAACGATCGGCGCGGATCGTCTCGACGATGCGTCCCGCGCGCGCCGGGATGCCCGGGCCGGGCGAGACGACGATCGCCCGCGGCCGCGAGGCGAGCAGCGCCTCCGGCTCGTATGCGTCGTTCCGCACGACTTCGACTTCGTCGCCTCCGACCACCTCGAGAAGCTGCGCCAGGTTGAAGGTGAACGAGTCGTAGTTGTCGATCAGGACGATCATCCGCCCCCCTCCGGACTCGATCCTCGGGAGAACGAGGTCACGCTCGCCGCGGAGACGAGCCGGTGCGAGGCTCCGGCCGCCAGGCGGACCGCCTTCGCCAGCGCCGCCGCCTTGTTCACCGTCTCCTCGTACTCCTTCTCCGGCACCGAGTCGTGGACGATTCCAGCCCCCGCCTGGATGAGCGCCTCGTCGCCGGCCAGCACGATCGTCCGGATCGCGATGCAGGAATCGAGGTTGCCCGAGAAGCCGGCGTACATCACGGCTCCGGCGTAGACGTCGCGGCGGAGCGGCTCGAGCTGATCGATCAGCTCCATCGCGCGGATCTTCGGCGCGCCGCTGACCGTCCCCGCCGGGAATGCCGAGAGGAACGCATCGACCGGCGTCTTCCCCTCGCGAAGCCGCCCGATGACGCTGCTCACCAGATGCATGACGTGGCTGTAGCGCTCGATGCGGCGGAACTCCGGGACCTCGACCGAGGCGGGCGCGGCGACGCGTCCGACGTCGTTCCGCCCGAGGTCGACGAGCATCAGGTGCTCGGCGTTCTCCTTGACGTCGGCGAGGAGCTCGTCGGCGAGCGCGTGATCCTCGGCCGGAGTCGCCCCCCGCGGACGGGTGCCGGCGATCGGCCGCGTCTCGATCGCGCCGTGCTGCACGCGTACGAGCATTTCGGGAGAGGCTCCGACCAGCACTCTCTCGCTCGTCCGCAGAAGGAACATGTACGGCGATGGATTGACCGAGCGGAGCGCCCGGTAGAGCGTCAGCGCTTCGCGCGTCGGAAACGGGGCGACCCATCGCTGCGAGAGCACGATCTGGAAGATCTCGCCCGCGACGATCTCCTCCTTGGCCTTCCGCACGGCGTCGATGAACTCCTCGCGCGAGGTCCGAGGCTCGAGCTCGAGCGGCTCCTCGTGGTCGAGGGGAGCGAGATCGACGCGGGCACGCGCGAGCCGCTGCACCATCGAGTCGAGTCGCATGGCCGTCACCGCCAGCAGCTCCTCGCTCGAAAGCGGATCGGAGGCGAACAGATTCGCGCAGACGTAGAGCTTCTGCGTCAGATGATCGAACGCGACGACGTGGTCGAAAAAGAGCAGCTCGGCGTCGAGGTCGCCTTCGGCGCCGTGGCGGTCGGGTAGCCGCTCGGTCCAGCGCGACACGCCGTAGCCGAACCAGCCGAAGGCGCCGCCGAACAGCGGCGGCAGCCCTTCCTCCTTCCAGACGCGCAGGGGGACCAGCTCGTCGCGGAGGACCTTCGCCGGATCGGCATCGCCGCGACGGAACCCGAGCTTCCGCCGCGGCCGGACGCCCAGGAAGGAGTAGCGGCCGATCGCCTCGCCCCGCTCGACCGACTCGAGCAGGCAGGCCTCGTCCTCCGGATCGGCCAGCGCAGCGAAGGCGGCCACCGGCGTGATCGTGTCGCCGCTCAGCATCCGAACGATCGGGATGATGTCGTACTCGCGGCGGAGCTGATCGAGCATCGCGGGGTCGATCGCGGGACGGGACGTGTCGGTAGTCTGCATGATCGTGTCAGCGGCCCGTGCGGTCGCCCGCCTCCTTCAGGTACTGTTCGAGAGTGGTCCTGCGCTCGGTGCCGGCGGCGAGGTCGCGCACGACGAGCTCGCCGCTCGCCGCCTCGTCGGGTCCGAAGACGATCGCCTCGCGGATGCCGGCCGCTCCGGCCGCTTTGAGCGCCTTTCCGACCCCCGCGGCGCGGTAGGGGAAGACTACGCCGAGCCCGGCGGCTCGGAGGCGCGAGACCGTGCGGAGCGCCTCCGCGCGCACCGATTCGTCGACCGCCACGATCGCGAGGTCGGCCGGACGCGCCTCGGTCCGCGCCAGCTTCCGCTCCTTCAACAGCTCGCCGAGAACGACGTCTCCGAATCCGAAGCCGAGCGCCGGAACGTCGATGCCGGCGAGCGAGGAGAACAGACCGTCGTATCTCCCTCCGCCGCAGATCGCGCGGAGCTCTCCCTTCCGGTCGAAGATCTCGAAGACGATGCCGGTGTAATAGGCGAGCCCGCGGACGATCTTCATGTCGAAGACGACCCAGTCGGCGAAGCCGAGGGCCGCCAGCGCTTCGAAATAGTCGTCGAGGCGGTCGAGGGCTTCGACGACTGCCGGACTCGAGCCGTAACGCCGGCGCAGCTCCGCGCGGTCGAGCGCGGTGAGATCGAGGATTTTCTCCCCTCTCGCGCGATCGATCCCGAGCCGTGCGAGCCGCTCGAGCAGCTCGGGGCGGGGCTCGCGCTCGATCTTGTCGATCACGCTGAGGGCGAGCGGAAGATCGGCCTCCTTCACTCCCTCCTGCACGAGGGTGCCGTGCAGCAGGCGCCGGTCGGACACGCGCGCGACCACGTCGCCCGGCCCGAGGCCGAGCAGCCGGAGGACATCGAGGGCGGCGGCGAGCAGATCGGCGTCGGCGAGGACCGACTCCTCGCCGATGATGTCCAGGTTGAGCTGGAAGTGCTCGCGCAGGCGGCCGCGCTGCTGCTTCTCGTAACGGAAAAGCTGCGGCATCGAGGCCCAGCGGACCGGCCGCGGCATCCCTTTGATCCGCGCGCCGACCATGCGCACCAGCGTCGGCGTCATCTCGGGGCGGAGGGCGACTTCCCGTCCTCCCTTGTCGGTGAAGTTGAAGAGCTGATTCACGATCTCCGGGCCCGATTTCTCGACGTAGAGCTCGAGCGCCTCGAGAGGAGGGCCGTCGTACAGATCGAACCCGAACCTGCGAGCCACCTCGTGCCACGCCTCGAAGATCTGCTGGCGACGGGACATCTCTTCCGGATAGAAATCTCGGAATCCCGGCAGCGCCGTGTGCTTGGTCATCGTCCGACTCACTCCTGATCCTTCACCTTCCCGGCCATCGCCGCGAAGAACAGCTCCGACTGCGGGATCGCCTGTGCCTCGAGCAGCTCGAGCCCTCCCGTCACCGCCGCCCCCGCCGCCCGCGCCTGATCGAGACGGCGGCGGCGCTCCGGCGTGTAAGCCGCATCGATCACGACTCCCCCTTCGCGGAGGACCGACGGAGGATACGCCACCATGGCATCCGCGCTGGTGGCATCGACCAGCAGATCTCCGTCGAAGCGGGGCAGCGCCTCGAGCGGCGCGACGCTCACGGCGAAGCGCTCGCGGAACCCGTCGAGCGCGTCCGGCGAGCGCGCGAACACTTCGACCTCGATCTCACGCGCGCGCAGAGCGACGATCGCGGCACGCGCCGTCCCCCCCGACCCCACCACCGCCGCCCGCCGCGCCCCCCGCCCCGCCCCGTCCACCACCGCTCCGATCCCCTCCACGTCGGTATTGTCGGCGACCAGCCCGCCGTCCGGCATCCGCACCAGCGTGTTGATCGCCCCGCAGGCCTCCGCCCGATCCCTCACGCGCGCCCCCTGCTCCTTCGCGATCCGATACGCCTCCTGCTTGAACGGCGCGGTGATGCTCACCCCTCGCGGCGCCAGCCGCTCACCCCGCAGCATCGTCTCAGCGATCTCGCCGAAGCTCTCCACCTCGGCGATCGCGTAGGCTGCGGAGAGGCCCCCCTCGCGGAACCGCCGGTTGTGGATCCGCGGCGATTCGGAGTGCGCCGCCGGCCGTCCGACCACCGCGAAGATCGCTTCGGGACGCCGCAGCTCCTTCGCGTCCCCCCAGATCGCGCGTGCCCGATCGAGATCGAACTGACCCGGCGCGGCGGCCCTCTCGGCGCTCGCCCCGACGAACGCGAGGGAGCTCCCGAAAAACGGCGCCAGGATCCGCGCGTACAGTCCCATCTCCCCCATCCCGATCACCGTCAGCTCCCCCCGGCGCCCGTCGAGAAGCGCGAGCAGCCGGAGATTGTCGCCGAAGCTGCGGGGGGTCGCGGCGATCTTGATCTCCGCGGCGCCGAATCCCTGCATGCGGCGCAGCAGCGGGCCGAGGTCGGGAACGCCGTCGAAATCGTGATGGGAGAGGATGGTGCGGTCGAGGAAGGGGGCGAGGAAGCGGGGATCGAGGTCGGGGGCGAGCTCGATGTCGACCAGATCGAAGCCCGCCTCGAGCGCCCGCCGGACCTCGGCCACGTCGATTGGGTGCGGGGCTCCGGCTCGCCCACGCGGCGCCCGCCGCGTCAGAATCAGCGGCCGCGCGGTCGCTCGCCGGAATGCGCCGAAATCGACCGGCTCGCCGGGCGCGCTGAAGCGATCCACGCGGATCTCGACCGCGTCGGCATCCGTACCGAGGCGCGCGGCGAGCTCGAGCGCCTTCGCGGCGCTCGCCTCCCAGATCGTCAGGACCACTCTCGCCATTCCGTCCGTCCGCTCCTGAACAAAAGGCCCCTTCCCGCTTCGGGAAGGGGCCTTTTCGGATTGCGAACTGGCTCGGCGATTTGCGCCCCTTCCGTCGGTCGGGGGCGCGTCGACAGCGTCCCCTACGAGTGGAGATACCACCAGCCGAAGCTGAAGTACGAGGTCGCGCTGCCGGCGTTCATCGGACGCTCAGGGTAAGACGCCCCGAAAGGAAAGTCAACGGGGCGTCTGGGGCGTCTGGAGCGTCTTGAGCGTCTTGGGCGTCTGGAGCGTCTGGGGCGTCGGCGGCTGCTCGCGGATCGCCGGTCGGATGGGCGCTCGCAGGTGACGTCGAAGGTGGCGGCCGGAGCTCGAGACGCTGGAGGGCGGACGACCAGGTCGCCCTGGCCGACGCTCAAGACGCCCAAGACGCCCAAGACGCTCCAGACGCCCAAGACGCTATCGGTTCATCGTGCCGCCGCGCATCTCCCCCCCTGCCTCCTCGACGACCCAGGCGCGCTGGCCGGGGCGGCGGCGCGCCTGCTCGAAGGCATCGCGGAGCGCGGCGAGCATCTCGCCGCGGCGGCGGTAGAGGCGCCGCGGCTTGCGCTTCCGGTGACGGTCGAGGGCGTAGGCGGCGATCAGGGGAAGGGCGATCGTCGAGTCGGAATAGCAGACGACGGCGTCGGGAAGGGTGTCGGGACGGACCTTACCCCACGAGACCGCCTCTCCCGGCGTGGCACCCGAAAGCCCCCCGGTGTCGGGCCTCGCATCGGTGACCTGGAGAAAGTAGTCGTGTCCCTCCTCGTCGATCATCAGCACTTCCTGGATCTGCGGCTCGGTCTGCAGCATGAAGTTCTTCGGGCTCCCCCCGCCGATGAGCACGACGGCCGACTTCCCCCCTCCCCGCTTGGCGTCGAGGACGATCGAGGCGGTCTCGTTGACGTCCGCCGAGACGTCGATCGCGAGGGTCGACCCGGCGAGCTGAAGTCCCGCGACGTTCATCCCGATCGACGAGTCGCCGGGCGAGGAGGTGTAGATCGGAACGTCGTACTGGTGGGCGGCCGAGAGGAGCGAGACGGTCCCGATGCCGAGCTTCTTTTCGGTCTCGCGGACGTACTTTCCGATCCGGTTGTGGAACTCGGCCGTCGACATCGAGCCGCTGAACTCCGGCTGCGAGAGGACGGTGCGGAAGAAACGGTCGGTATCGAGCAGCACGTGGTAGTCGAACAGGATGTCGTAGATGCGGACGACGCCTTCCTCGCGGAGCCTGCGGTCGTCGAGGAAGGGAGATCCGTAGTGGAGCTTGAGTCCGATGCCGAAGTGGGCGTCGTGGTAGAGATTGGCGCCGGTGGAGACGATCCAGTCGATGAAGCCCGCCTCGATGAGCGGGATCAGCACCGACTTGCCGAGGCCCGTGGGAGTGAGGGCGCCGCTGAGCGAGATGCCGACCGTGCAGTCGTCCCCGAGCATCTTCTCGGTGAACAGCCGGCATGCCTCGCGCAGCCGGCCGGCGTTGTAGGAAGTGAACGCGTTGTCGATCAGGTCGGCGACTTTGTCGCCCTTCGCGATCGGTCGCGGATCGATCCTCGCTCCCTTCAGATAGGTCGAATGCCCTTCGGGGTGTTTCTCGGCGGAGCGGGTCGCCCCTTTCGCGCGGGCGGATTTCCGCTTCGGACTCGGGGTTCGGGTTCCCATCGATCGACCTCCTGGAGGCGTTCAGACCGGCTCGGGCGGCATCGTCGGCGCGTAGCGGCTCAGTATGGCGATTCGCTCCTCGGCGCTCAAGGCTTTCTTCTTCTCACCCACCCGCGAGTAGCCGTTCTGCAGGTTCGCCAGGATGCGGATCAGCGTCTCCCGCCCGCTCCATCGACGCAGGAAGTGCGGCTGGAGCCGGATCTCCCCTCCGCTCATCTCGCCGAGCATCAGGTCGATCTCGCCCAGCGTCAGCGTCTGGCCGGCGTGAAAGGGATCGATGTAGACCTCGCTGAGCGGAAACTCGACCTTGACGACGAAATGTCCCGGCAGCCCGACCCCGTGGGCCTTCAGCCCGACGCGCCGCGCGACGTGAATGAAGACGACCGAGAGCGTGATCGGGATGCCGACGCGCCGATCGATGACCTCGTTCAGATAGGAGTTGCGCACGTCGTAATAGTCGCGCTCGTTGCCGGAGAAGCCCGCCTCGTCGAACAGCTCGTAGTGGATGTGTCCGAGGGCGAAGACTTCGGGCTCTCCGGGAGTCATCCGCCGCCGCACCTTCGCGGCGATCTCATCGAGCTGCCGGACGTAGGCGTCGACCTCGATCCGCGGATACTCTTCGAGGGCGACCAGCAGCGCCCCGGGCGCAAGATTCGCCTCGTTGATCTCGCCCGCGGCGAACTCCTCGAACCGCCGCCTCGCTTCCGCCGGATGAATGTAGAGGGACTCGGAAGACATGCGTGGCGGCGATTCCTTCGAGGGACGGATGGTAGCAGCGTCCGCGCGCCGCTCGCCAGTTGCACTCCCGCGCGCGGATCGGCTCGCGAGTCAGAACATCGCCTGGAGCAGATCGTGCGACTTGAGCTCGTGCTGGAGGAAGTTGCGCCGGAGCCATCGCGCGAACGCCCGCAGCTCGAACAGGAGTGGGCGCGGAAGGGGGCGCCCGGCGAACTCTTCCACCGGCTCGCGCAGGATCGCCCCCAGCGCTTCGGACACCTCGTTGGGGACGATGCGTCCCGCGCTCGCGCCGCAGTCGCCGCAGACGAACACTCCGGCCCCTTCGTCGTAACGGAGGGGAGTCGAGAGCGGGCGCCCGCAGCCTCCGCATTCGCGGATGGAGGGAAAGACGCCGGCGATCCGGAGGAGCCAGATCTCGAAGTAGGCGACGACCGGCTCGACCGGAAGACCCGCGAGAAGCGCCGCGCTCGTCCGGTCGAGCAGGCGGTAGAGGATCGCGGACGGATCGTTCGGCTGGGCGAACGTGTCGACGTGCTCGGCGAGGTAGGTCGCGGCGAGGCTCGGGAGCAGATGCTGCTGCGCGGGAAAGAGCGACCGGATCAGGTCGACCGACTCGATCCGGACCACCTCCTCGGTCTCCTTCTCGAACCAGCCGATCCTGACCTTCGCGAGCGGCTCGAGCGAGGCGCCGAAGCGGCTCCGCAGGCTCCGCGCTCCGTAGGCCCACCCTTTCAGCTTGCCGTGCTCGGGGGTGAAGAAGACGACCAGCTTGTCGCGCTCCCGCGAAGGATGCGTGTAGAGGATGATCGCCTCGCTCCGGTCGGACCGCACGCGGTGAATGGTACCCGTTTCGCTTCCGGGCGACGCGGCGGACCACGCCCCGCGAACCTCTGGTCTACAATCCGCCCCGATGAGCGTTCTCTACCTCGACTGCACGGCGGGAATCGCGGGCGACATGACGATCGCCGCGCTCATCGACCTCGGGGTCGAGCCGGAGGTGATCCGACGCGAGCTGTCGAAGCTTCCCTTCGACGGATACAGGATCGAGATCTTCCGCGACGTCCGCGCCGGCGTGTCCGGCACGCGCTTCAACGTGACGATCCATCCCGACGAGGCGCGCGCGCACCGCAATCTGCACGATCTCGAGAAGATCGTGCAGGGGCGTGGTCTCGACGCCGAAGTCGAACGGCGCTCGCTCTCGATGCTCCGCCGCATCTGCGAGGCGGAAGCGAAGATCCACGCGCAGCCGCTCGAGAACGTTCACCTCCACGAGGTCGGCGCCATCGACTCGATCGTCGACGTCGTCGGCACCGCCATCGCCATCCACTCCCTCGCTCCCTCGCGCATCCTCGCCTCGGCGGTCCACGTCGGCAGCGGACGCGTCGGCAGCCGCCACGGCTCGATCCCCATTCCCGCCCCCGCGACGGCGCTCCTGCTCGAAGGTGTTCCGATCTTCCAGCTCGACCTTCCGGGCGAGTTCTGCACGCCGACCGGAGCGCTCATCCTTCGCGAGTACGTCGAGGAGTTCGGTCCGATCCCTCCGATGCGTCTCGAAAAGACGGGATACGGACTCGGCACGCGCGAGGTCGCGCGATTCCCGAACACTCTCCGCGCGCTCTGGGGGACCGATCCGGCGCCGGCGCGCGCCGACGTCCTGTCGATCGAGTTCCATCTCGACGACACGACCGCCGAGATCCTCGGATGGACGATGGAGCGGCTCTACGAGGCGGGAGCGCTCGAGGTGACGTTCCAGCCGGTGCAGATGAAGAAGAACCGTCCGGGAACGCTGGTGCGCGTTCTATGCCGCCCGTCGGAGAAGGACGCGGTGGCCGGGACGATCTTCCGCGAGACGCCGACGATCGGAATCCGCTTCCATGCGATGGAGCGGATCGAGCTCGAGCGGGAAGCGGTGACGATCGAGACCGAGCTCGGGCCGATCCGGTTCAAGCGGAGCCGCTGGAAGGGCTCGACGCTGCTGGCGCCGGAGTACGAATCGTGCGCGGCGATCGCACGGGAGCGGAAGATGCCGCTCCGCGAGGTCTACGCGATCGCGATGCGCGCCGCCGGAAGCTGAGCCCCCGGTATGGTGTGGTGCCGTGTAGTGCCGTGTGGTGCGGGCGTCCCGCCCGCCCCCCCCGGGCGGGTGGCCGCCACCCTGCTCCTCTCGATGAGCCCCCCCCCCGTCACAACCTCCGGACGAACTCGCGCACTCGCTTTCCGAGGTCTTCGCCGGAGCGCTCCTTTTCCCACGGCTCCTTCTCGAGGACGTCGAGCAGGGAGGAGAGGGCGCGATGAGCGTCGGCGAGCGGCGAGTCGGCGCGATAGAGCGAATCGGGATCGATGGAGCGCTCGCGCAGGATCGCGCGCATCTCTTCCCTCATCGCGCGCGGCGCATCGGACCGTGCGAGAATCCGCCGCTCGAGGGGCCGGAGGCGGTCGCGCCGCCGCGCCACCATCAGCCATGCGGCGCCCCCGGCGAGAACGAGCGCCCCCGCGAAGACCGGCGCCGCCAGCGACGACCCGCGCCGCTCCGGCCCGGCATCCCGCTCCGCCCGCCAGGCACGACCGACCGGCGTCGCTCCGAACCCGCGATCCACCGTCACCCTCCCCGGATCGCAGCGAAGCACCTCGATCCGCCCCTTCGAAGGGTTCCAGGTGCGGATCGAGAGCGGGGGAATCTCGAGCGTCTCCACCTTCCCCCCTCCCTCCGGGATCAGCAGCACGTTCCAACGCTTCGTCATCCGGATTCTCCGTCCGCGGTCGACCGTCACCCTGCTCTCTTCCATCTCGACCTCCGCCGCGGGCGCCCGCTCGAACGCGGGCGGCGGCGCCGCCCGGAGGCTCCCGTCGCCCTCCAGCCTCACGGAGAACGACACCGGCCCGCCGGGGCGCGCCACCGGATCGCCGCACGTCATGGCGAAGTCTCCGACGACCTGCACGCCGGCGGGAACGGGATCGACGCCGAGACGCATGACCGGGGAGCCCCGGAGCACGTTGACCACGCTCGAGCTCGTCGGCCGGCCGAACCTGAATGGTTCGTAAGGGCGAACCACGCCGATCCTCACTTCGAGCGGGCCGATCTCGAGCTCGCCGCTTCGCAGCGGAAAGATCGCGACCTTCCGCACGACCACGCGCTGGACGATCCCGCCGTCGAGAAAGACCGTCGTCTCCCGATCGGTCGTCGTCGGAAACTCTTCGACCCAGAAGTCGGGAAGGTCCGGAAGGTCGGTGATCGTCGGCGAGGTGACCGAGTCCCTGGCGTAGAGGATCCAGGTGACGACGACCTCCTCGCCGACCACGACGCGGCGGCGGTCGGCCTCGACGTCGAGCACGACCGCCTCGCGCGCTCCTTCCTCCATCGTCCGCAGAGCCGACGCCGCGTCGCCCGATTCGCGGGGCGCGGCGGGATGGATTCGAATCAGCGCTGCCGGCAGCAGCACGCCGGCCCCGTCGGCTTCGATGCGGATCGGGCCGATCGATCCGGTCCCCTCTTCCAGCGCGACCGCCTCGTAACGAAGGAGCTTGGAGCGCGAGCTGCGTCCGTCGATCCGCCTGAACTCGTATTGAACCGAAGGAGCCCCGCGCAGCTCGACCCGGGCCAGCGGAATCTCGAACCGCTCGGCGGACGCCGCCGCACCTTCGAGAGCGATCGTGACGGTGAAGCTTTCACCGACGCGGACGCTCGGCGGATCGACCGAGATCGAGTTGGCCGCCGCTGCCGGCGCTGCGAAGAGAACGCCGGCCGCCAGCGCGATTCCTCGCAGCAGCACAGGCCGAATCACCATCCGACGACCCGGCGATCGCGCGCCCGCTCGCGCCGCATCCGTTGCAGCTCTTCCTTCTCCTGTTGCGCGATCGACCGCAGAATCTCCTCCGGGGTCATCTCCTCTCGCCCTTCTCCGCTGCCCGGAGGAGGCGGCGAAGGCTGATCCTCTTCTCCCGCGGACGGCATCGGCTGCGGACGGCTCTCCCCATCCTGAGACCGCTGCTGCTGCGAGGAGAGCCGCCGCTGCAGTGCGATCTCGAGGTTCCGCTTCGCATCGAAGTCGCCCGGGCTCCTCCGAAGCACCTCGGCGTAGCTCGCGATCGCATCGTCCCACTGCTGCCGCATCAGCGCGCCGTTGCCGGTGTTGAACAGGGCGTCGAGCGCCGCCGCCGAATCGAGTCCGCCGAGCGTCCCGAGTCGGGCCGATCCCTCGTCGATCCTTCCCGCCGCGATCTCCGCCGTCCCGGCGTTGTAAATGGCGACCGGGTCGTCCCGCCGCTCCGCCGCGGCGGCGAAGCGCTCGACCGCCTCTGCGAACCTCCCTTCGGCGAACGATTTCCTTCCCTTCTCGGTCAACCGCTCCGAGTTGCTCGGGCGGAAGGGGGGAAGAGCCGAGAGCGCATCGGGGATCAGAGCGGTTGCCGCCGAGAGCAGGCCCGAAGCGATGAGCAGTCCGAGCGTCTTCATTCGGCCCCCCGGTTGAGGAACGATCCCGCCAGGAGCAGCAGCAGGGCCGTACCGAGGGGCCATTGGTATCGCTCGACGGGAATCCGCCGCATCCGCCCCTCGGAGATCTCGAGCTCCGCGCCGGAGCGCGGCACGCCGAGGGCCGCGAGCGCGTCTCCATCGAACGGATTCGCGATCGCCGTTCCCCCGGTCTGCTCCGCGATCCTCTCCATCACGGAGGGGTCGGCACGGGTGCGGACGATCTCCCCCGAGACGTCGCGCAGGTCGCTCCCGCGCGGTCCGAGCGGGATCGTCGCCGGCTCGCCGCTCCCTGCGGTGATCGTCGAGATCGCGATCCCGAGCTCGCTGGCGCGCTCGAGCGCCTGATCGAGAAGCGCTCCCTGATCTTCGCCGTCGCTGATCAGGACGATCTCGGAGGCTCGCCCGCCGCTCTTCCGGAGATACTCGAGCGCGACCAGGATCGCGGCGCCGAGATCGGAGCCCGGAACCGAGAGCTCGCCGGCGGTGAGCGAATCGATGAGGTCGGAGACCGCGGCGGTGTCGGTGGTGAGCGGAGAGATCAGCTCGCCGAGCGACTCGAAGGCGACGAGCGCGACGCGTCCGCGCTCGTTCTGCACGATGCGTTTCGCCACGGCCTGCGCGGCTGCGAGGCGTGAGACGCCGAGGTCCTTTGCAGCCATGCTCGAGGAGACGTCGATCGTGATGGCCATGGCGCCCTGGTCGTGAAGAGAAGGAACGAGCTGCCAGCCCAGACGCGGCGTGGCGAGGGCCAGGGCCGCGCATCCGAGCCCTGCGACGAGCAGAGCGGGGCGGAGGATCCGCGCCGGGAACCTCACGCCGCGGATCCGCTCGGAGACGAGCGCCTCGGAGCGGAGACGCCGCGTCCGCTCCCGCGCGATGAAGAACCACGCCGCCAGCGGGATCGCCGCGAGCAGCGTCAGCATCCTCGCCTCTCCGAATCTCAGGCCGTCAAACGCATCCATAGCGTTTCTCCCGAAACCAGAGCGAGCGCCAGCAGCAGCAGTCCGGCGAGCAGAGGAGGACGGTACAGCTCCTCGACCACCAGGTCGGGGGGAGCGGCGAGACGGCTCTTCTCCAGCGTGTCGATCGTCGCGAGGATCTCCTTCAATGCCCGCTCGTCGGTCGCCCGGAAGTACTCTCCTCCGGTGGCCCGGGCGATCCCTCGGAGCATTTCGTCGTCGAGATCGGCCCGGATGTTCTGATAGACCGTCTCGATCTGGCCGGTAACGCGGTTCTGCATGCGGATCGGAACGGGGACCGGACCGTAGCTGCCGACGCCGATCGCGTAGAGCCGGATGCCGAGCTGACGGGCGATGTCGGCCGCGGTCGCCGGTTCGATCGATCCGGCGTTGTTGACTCCGTCGGTCAGCAGCACGATGACGCGGCTGCGTGCGGGCGAGGTCCGCAGACGGTTCACGGCCGTCGCGATGGCGGTGCCGATGGCGGTCCCGTCGCCGTTCTCCCCCACCTCCGCCCGGCTGAGGACTTCGCGGGCGATCGCGCGGTCGAAGGTCACCGGCACGCGCGTGGCCGCCCGATGCCCGAAGGTCACGATCCCGATCCGGTCGCTTTCACGCTGCGAGATGAACCGCCCGATCAGCTCCTTCGCCACCTCGAAACGGTTCCGCGGCTGGAAGTCCTCGGCGGCCATGCTGCCCGAGGCGTCGAGCGCGACGACGATGTCGATGCCGCGACGGTCCTCGTTCATCCGCTCGACGTGCTGGGGCCGCGCCAGGGCGACGACCAGCAGGACCAGACCCGCCACCTCGAGCGCGAACGGGAGCCAGGAGGTGCGCACCCGCACGGTCCGCGCGAGATCGAGGATCGCCAGCGACGAGAAGCGGAACGCCCCTTCGCGCCGCTTCCGGTCGATCACCACGAGCGCGATGCGCGCCGCGATCACCGCGAGCGCCGCGAACCAGAGGGGCGAAGCGAACTTCACGCGTCCTCCCTTCGATCGAGCTCGGCCAGCAGCCGCGCCTTCGCCAGCAGGGCGTCGCGGTCGATCTCGGGGGCTCCCCAGGGCGAGAACTTCTCGAGGTCGGCCTCCATCAGGATGGTCTCGATCGTCTCCTGCTCGGCGGCCGGGACGCCCGCGTCGGCGAGGGCTCGGCGCAGCTCGCGGCTCGACAGGTCGAGGCTCCACGCCGGCTCGACGCGGCTGAGAAACCGCCGCGCCGCCGCGCCGAGCAGCAGCATCGCCTCCGCGCGCTCGAGCGAGCGCGCCCGATCGATCGCCCGCAGCAGCTCCTCTCCCGCCGGAATCGCAGGGCCGGCCTCCAGAAGCGGGGCCGGCGGGGCGGTCGCCGGAGCCCGGAAGAGCATCCACCACGCGAGCGCAGCTCCGAGAACCGCCACTGCGAGCGCGAGCCAGGCCGCGCGGTTCGGCGGCAGCTCGCGCGGGGGCCGCAGCGGCGCCGGCTCCATCGTATCGTCCTCGTCGAGCACCGAACGGATCTCGATCTCGAGGCTCCGGAAGACGAAACGGCGGCCGTCTCCGACGAGCTCACCGCGGACCTCGAGAGGGCCGGGGCGGAACGAGCGGATCACGGCCCGGTTTCCCGCCGCCTCGACGAGCTCGTACGCGTCGGACTCCGCGAGCCTCACGCTCCCTTCGGGCACCCGGGGGAACTCGATGGCGATCGGATCGCCGACGGTCGGGACCGCGGGGGTCACGTGCACCGGCATGGAGACGGCGGCGAGGAGGGCGAGGGCGCCGATCGTCATCGCCGCCTCCGCACGCGCGAGTCGAAGAAGCGGATGAGCGCGAGCTCGTACGGCTCGGCGGTCGAGAGGGCGACCGCGTCGATGCCTCTGCGGCGGAGATCGGCGCCCGCCGCGGCGCGCACGGCTGCCCCCCGCGCCTCGGCGGCGGGCAGCTCGACGCGCGCCAGCGTTCCCGTCTCGCTGTCGAGCAGATCGACCAGGGCCTTCCGTGGCAGGCGCGCCTCGCGAGGGTCGCCGAGCATGAGCGCGACCACGTCGTGTCGCGGGACCAGGCGGCGGACCATCGTCGGGGCCGCCGGGTCGAAGAAGTCGGACAGCAGGAGGATCACGGCGCGCTTGATCGTGACGCGCTGGATGAAGCGGGTGGCGAGCGAGAAGTCCGCCGCGCGGGCGGGCCGCTCGGAGTCGATCAGCACCTGGCGCACGATCCGCTCGATCTGGCGCGCGCCGCGCCGGGGCGGAAGGTAGCTCCGCACCTTCTCGTCGAAGGTGACGAGCCCGACGCGGTCCGAGTTCTGATTCGCGGCGAAGGCGAGGACGGCGGTCAGCTCCGCCGCGAGGTCGGACTTGCGGCGGTCGATCGATCCGAACGCCATCGAGCCCGACAGGTCGATCGCGATGAGCACCGTGAGATCGCGCTCCTCGACGAACTCCTTGACGTGCGGGATCCCGGTGCGGGCCGTCACGTTCCAGTCGATGATGCGGACGTCGTCCCCCGGGATGTACTCGCGGACCTGGGCGAACTCGAGCCCGCGCCCGTGGAAGGCGGCGTGGTACTGCCCCGCGAAGCCCGCCTTCATCAGGCGGGCGGTGACGATCTCGAGCTCGCGCACGCGCCGCCGCGTGGAGATCTCCGCGCGATGCGGAGCCCGCCTGCGGAACAGGGAGATCATGGGACCGCGACGGACCCCAGGATGCGCTGGAGGATGTCGTCGGCGTCGATCTGTTCGGCCGCCGCCTCGTACGTCAGGATCAGACGGTGGCGCAGCACGTCGCGGGCGACCTCCTTCACGTCCTCCGGGATGACGAACGCGCGCTCCTCGAGGAACGCCTGCGCCTTCGCCACGTGGGCCAGGGCCAGGGTCGCGCGCGGCGAGGCTCCGAACTCGATCATCGGAGCGAGCTGTCCCAGACCGTGCCGCTCGGGCGCCCGCGTCGCCCCCACCAGCTCGACCAGATATCGCGAGATCCGATCGTCGACGTGCACCGCGCTCACCAGCCGCGAGAGACGCCGCACCCCTTCGAGCGAGATCGCCGGCTCGATCGCGGGCCGCGCGGCCACCGGATCGAGATAGAGCGCGAGCATCCGGCGCTCCTGCTCCGGAGTCGGATACGACACCTTCAGCTTCATCACGAACCGGTCGAGCTGCGCCTCCGGGAGCGCGAAGGTCCCCTCCTGCTCGATCGGATTCTGCGTCGCCACCACCACGAACGGCTCCGGAAGCGGATGCGAGGTCTCGCCGATCGTCACCTGCCGCTCCTGCATCGCCTCGAGCAGTGCGCTCTGGACCTTCGCCGGCGCACGGTTGATCTCGTCGGCGAGCAGGAAGTTCGCGAAGATGGGCCCGAAGCGCGGGGTGAAGGTGCCGCCCCTCGGGTCGAAGATCTGCGTTCCGGTGATGTCGGCCGGCAGCAGATCGGGCGTGAACTGGACGCGCTTGAAGCTCCCGTCCACCGACGAGGCAAGCGTCTTCACGATCAACGTCTTCGCGAGCCCCGGCAGGCCTTCGATCAGAACGTGGCCGCGGATCATCAGCGCCGCGAGCAGCCTGTCGACGACCTGCTGCTGCCCGACGACCGCCTTCGCGATCTCGCGTCGCAGCCGCCCGAGCGACTCGTGCCCGGCGACCATCTTGTCCCGGGTCGTATCCGGTTCGACCGCCATCGCTCACGCCTCCAGATGGGGCTCGATCTTCTTCCGCAGGTCCTTCTCCGAGACGGCCCCGACGATCCGCTCGACCTGCCGGCCGTCCTTGAGCACGAGCAGGGTCGGCACGCTCATCACCCCGTTGCGAGCCGCCAGGTTCGGATCGCTGTCGATGTCGACCGAATAGACCGCCAGTCTCCCGTCGTACTCCCGCGACAGCTTCTCTACGATCGGCGCGATCACCTTACACGGTCCGCACCACTCGGCGCTGAAATCCACCAGGACCGCCCCGTTCCGGACCGCCGAATCGAACTCCTGTTCCCCGATCTGCTTCATTCGTGCATATCCTTTCCCTCTGAGGCTCCGGGTCGGAACTGCGGAGCGGCCCGCCCGTATGCGGGCTGTGCTCTCTAATCGGCCCGCGCGCCCCCTTAATTTCGCATGGCCCATCGACCACAGAAGAAGTGGGGACAGAATTTTCTCAGAAACGGCGGCGCGGCCGACCGGATCGTCGAGGCGCTGCAGCCGCCCCCGGGAGGGCTGATCCTCGAGATCGGCCCCGGCGAAGGGATGCTCACCGACCGGCTCGCCAGGCTCGGCAACCCCGTTCTCGCCCTCGAGATCGACCCCTCGCTCGCCGCATCCCTTCAGGGACGCTTCCGCGGCACGCCCGTCGAAGTCCGCCCCGGCGACGCCACCGACGAGCCGCTCCCCGAAGCTCCCTTCTGGGCCGTCGGCAATCTCCCGTACAACGTCGCCACCCCCATCGTACGGCGCGTCGTCGCGTCCGCAGGCTGGCGCAGGGCGGTCTTCATGTTCCAGAAGGAGGTCGGCGACAAGATCACCGCGGCAGCCGGCGATCCGGAGTACGGATTCCTCACCGTCACGGTCGGTCTGCGCGCCGAGGCGCGCACGCTGATGACCCTCGGCCCCGGCTCGTTCCGTCCCGCGCCGAAGGTACGCAGCACGGTCGTCGTCCTCGAGCCGGCGGAGCGCCGGCTACGCACCTCCGTCGATCAGGTCGAGGCCCTCGCCTCGGCCGCCTTCCGGATGCGCCGCAAGACCCTGCTCAACAATCTCGCCGGTTACGGCGGGCTCGACCGCGAGGCGGCCGCCGCCGCGATCCGCGCTGCCGGCATCGACCCGGCCGCCCGCGCCGAGACGCTCGACCTCGATGCATTCGATCGCCTCGCCGAAGCAGTGCGGCAGCGGTCGCTTGAAGGCACCTGAACGCAGATATGGCCGGAGATTTCATGTGGCCGGGCCTGGCGGACCATGCAAAATCCAAAAAGGGGTCCGCGGGCGGGTGACTCGTTTTGATCGGCTGACTCCTCCCCTCACGCGCGCACCCCGGTAGGGGTGCCGGAAGCGTCAGCCCTCGCGGCCGATTTCCTCTCCGGCACCCCTCCGGGGTGCGGGCATGAATTGAAGGATTCTCAATCGTTCGCGTTCGCCGTCCGGTGGTGGCGCGCGCAGACGGTTCGCCGCAGATCGATTCGGCCGGAACGCCCGATACCTGCGGCGCGGGTCGGACGGCTTCCGCGCGCGCGCAACCACCGGCTACCCTCTCGCACGCCTCCGGCGTGCAGGTCATCGCGCGCTTCACTCAGGTGTGCACGTCGCTGCGCTTCGCGTCAGGCGTGCATGTCGTCGCGCGCTTCGCTTCAGGCGTGCACGTCATCGGCTCCCCGTCGCCGGAGGCGACGCATAGGGTAGCCGGTGGTTGCGTGCGCCAGCCGCAACCGCCCAGCCCACGCCGCCCGCGCCAGACCCCGCAAACACACGCTCCACCCGAACCGTCTGCGCACGCCACCACCGGACGGGGGCGCGCGATTCAAGGACCGTCCTCGATTCGGAAGCGCACCCCGGAGGGGTG
>DATKCD010000095.1:0-6276 GCA_035544735.1 Thermoanaerobaculia bacterium | reverse complement strand
GCGAGGCTCTTCATGACGGGGGAGGGAGAGTCGTGGGCGAGCCGCGAGCCGGCCCTCCTCTTCCTGATCGTCTTCCTCGCGCTGACGTTCACCGGCGCGGGGCGCTTCTCGATCGATGCGCTCATCCGCGCCCGCGCGGCGAAAAAGAAAAACGCGCCGTGACGCGGTCGCGGAGACGCGATTGTCTCCGGCACCCCTCCGGGGTGCGCGCGTGAATGGAAGGATGCCTTTGATTGTGCGCCCGGGTCCGGTGGTGGCGTGCGCAGACGGTTCCGGTGGATCGTGCGGTTGCGGGATGTGGCACGGTTGACGCGGGGCGGGCGGTTGCGGAAGCGCACGCAACCACCGGCTACCCTATGCGTCGCCTCCGGCGACGGGGAGCCGATGCCGTGCACGCCGGACCGCGAAGCGCGCGATGCCGTGCACGCCTGACGCGAAGCGCGCGATGACGTGCACGCCGGAGGCGTGCGAGAGGGTAGCCGGTGGTTACGCGCGCCGCGGAAACCGCCCGCCCCGCGCCGCCGGTGTCGCGTGTCCCGGCCGAACGATCTACGGCGACCCGCCTGCGCGCGCCACCACCGGACGCGCGAAGCGCGCGATGCCGTGCACGCCGGAGGCGTGCGAGAGGGTAGCCGGTGGTTGCGCGCGCCGCGGAAACCGCCCGACCCGCGCCGCCGGTGTCGCGTGTCCCGGCCGAACGATCTACGGCGACCCGTCTGCGCGCGCCACCACCGGACGCGCGTGCGTACAATGTACGCACCCCGGAGGGGTGCAGGAGACGATCATGCCGTCGACGCACACGAGCCTTCATTATCATTTCGTCTTCAGCACCAAGGGGCGCGACCGGTCGATCGATCCGAAATGGCGTGATGACCTCCACCGCTACATGGGGGGAATCGTCCGCGGTCTCGGAGGAGCCGGGCTCAGCGTCGGCGGAGTCGACGACCACGTTCACGTTCTCGCCGGCCTCAAGCCGACGCACTGCGTTTCGGACGTGCTGCGCGATCTGAAGAAATCGTCATCCGTCTGGGTTCACGACCACGTCGGGATTCGGCATTTCGCGTGGCAGGAAGGATATGGCGGATTCACCGTGAGCCGCTCGAAGGTCGACGAAGTTCGAGCCTACATCGAGCGCCAGGAGGAGCATCACCGCCATCTCAGCTTCCAGGAGGAGTACCTCGAGCTCCTGAAAAGCCATCAGTTGGAATACGACGAACGGTTCGTCTGGTGAGACGCGCCGGGTCCGGTTGTGGCGATCGTCTCCGGCACCCCTCCGGGGTGCGCGCGTGAATGGAAGGACGGATTTGATTTGTGCGTCCCGGGTCCGGTGGTGGCGTGCGCAGACGGTGTGCGTGGGGCGTGCGGATGCGGGGTCTGGCGCGGGCGGCGTGGGGCAGGCGGTTGCGGAAGCGCACGCAACCACCGGCTACCCTCTGCGTCGCCTCCGGCGACGGGGACCCGATGCCGTGCATGCCTGACCGCAAGGCGCGCAATGACGTGCACGCCTGACCGCGCCGATGACGTGCACGCCGGAGGCGTGCAATAGGGTGGGTGGCGCTTGCGCAACCGGCGCGCTCGCGGAGACGCGCGCGTCTCCCGCACCCCTCCGGGGTGCGCGCGTCTCCCGCACCCCTCCGGGGTGCGGGCGTGAATGAAAGGACGGATTTCATTTGGGCGTTCCGGGTCCGGTGGTGGCGTGCGCAGACGGTTTGCGTGGGGCGGTGGGCTGCGGGATGTGGCACGGTTGACGCGGGGTGGGCGGTTGCGGAGGCGCACGCAACCACCGGCTACCCTCTGCGTCGCCTCCGGCGACGGGGACCCGATGCCGTGCACTCCGGACCGCGAGGCGCGCGATGCCGTGCACGCCGGGCCGCGAAACGCGCGATGACGTGCACGCCTGACCGCGCGCGATGACGTGCACGCCGGAGGCGTGCGAGAGGGTAGCCGGTGGTTGCGCGCGCCGCGGAAACCGTCCGATCCGCGCCGCCGGTGTCGCGCTCTCCGGCCGAACGATCTACGGCGACCCGTCTGCGCGCGCCACCACCGGACCGCGAAGCGCGCGACGATGCGCACCCCGGAGGGGTGCCGGAGAGAACCCCGGGGGCGCCCCACCACGCGCGCGCGCCACCACCGGACCGCGAAGCGCACAATCCGCGCCTGCGGGGGCTTCATCTCCCCCGGCCGCTCTCGACGGCCGGGGCGGACGGGTCCCGCATTCTTCCGAGGATGTAGCGGGTGATGCCGAGCGCGAGCTCGTGCTCTCCCATGAAGACCTGCCCGAGGTTCTCTTCGCGAAGGAGCTCGGCCTCCTCGTCGCTGTGCGTGCGCACGACGATGTCGATCGGCGGGTTGAGCATGCGTGCGACCTCGACCATGCGGCGGACGTCGACCGTGTCGGGGGTGGCGATCACCAGCATGTTCGCGCGGGCGACGTGCGCCTGGATCAGCACCGCCGGATCGGAGGCGTCGCCCGAGACCGCCGGAATGTTCCGCGCGCGGAGCCGTTCGACGAGCTCGCGATTCGCCTCGGCGACGACCAGGGAGATGCGGTTCTCGATCAGCGCCTCGGCGATCCGGCGACCGACGCGGCCGTAGCCGACCAGCACCACGTGACCGCTCAGCAGCATCAGGTCGACCGTCATCGGGAGCTCGGCGAGCGGATCGGCGCTCCGCTCGAGGCGGCGGGCCAGGCTCGAGCGCTCGCGGATCCATCGCTGCGCCGGCTCGATCGCCGCGAACATCAGAGGATTCATCGCGATCGTGATCAGCGCCCCCGCCAGAATCAGGTTCTGCGCCTCGGCCGTCAGCAGGCCGTAGGCCACGCCGAGCCCGGCGAGGATGAACGAGAACTCGCCGATCTGCGCGAGGCTCGCCCCGACCGTCAGCGCCGTGTTCAGCGGATAGCGGAACGCCAGGACGAGCGCGATCGCCGCGAAGGTCTTCCCGAACATGATGATCGCCACGACGACGAGGATCTCGAACGGATGGCGGATCACGACCATCGGATCGAACAGCATCCCGACCGAGACGAAGAAGAGCACCGAGAAGGCGTCCTGGAGGGGGAGGGACTCCTGCGCCGCGCGATGGCTCAGCTCCGACTCGCGCATCATCATCCCGGCGAAGAACGCGCCGAGGGCGAACGACACGCCGAACAGCTTCGCGGCGGCGAACGCCACGCCGACCGCCGCGGCGATGACGAATAGCGTGAAGAGCTCGCGCGAGCCCGAGCTCGCCACCATCCAGAGCAGGCGCGGAAAGAGGCGCCGCCCCACCACCAGCATCAGGATGATGAACGCCGCCACCTTCCCGAAGGTGATCACGACCCTCATCCCGAGCCCTGGGTCGCCCGCGGCGAAGGTCTCGGCGCCCCCCATCATCGCCGCGAGCGGCGGGAGGAGGACGAGCACCAGGACCATGACGAGGTCCTCGACGATCAGCCAGCCGACGGCGATCTGTCCGTTGACCGAAGTCAGCGCGCGCCGCGACTCGAGCGCGCGCAGCAGCACCACCGTGCTCGCGACCGAGAGCGAGAGGCCGAACAGCAGCGCCGATCCGAGCCTCCAGTCCCAGAACAGCATCGCCACCGCGGTCCCCATCGCCGTCGCGACCGCGATCTGGAAGACCGCCCCGGGCAGGGCGATCCGCCTCACCGATACCAGGTCCTCGATCGAGAAGTGCAGCCCCACGCCGAACATCAGCAGCATCACGCCGATCTCGGCGAGCTGCGCCGCGAGCTCGAGGTCGACCACGAACCCCGGGAAGTGCGGACCGACGATGATCCCAGCCAGCAGATAGCCGACCAGAGGGGGGATCCTGAGGCGCGAGACCAGGAAGCCCATGATCGCCGCCAGCCCGAGCCCGGCGGCGATCGTCGTGATGAGGCTCAGGTCGTGGGGCACGCGGATCGTTCCTTCCTCGCGCCATCTTAGAACGGCGCGAGCGGTTGGGACACGCCCGGGGCGTCAGGCGCCGCCGGCCGGATCGTCGAAAACCTCGACCAGCCCGCTCTCGAGCGAGTACTCCGCGCCGGCCACGAGCAGCCCGTCGTGCGCGATGAGCCGCTCGAGCACCTCCGAGCCGTGGCGCAGATGGTCGACCGACGCGCGGATGTTGGCGCGGACGGCCGCCCTCACCAGCGCCTCCGGGTCGTCGCGGAGATCGGTGGCGAAGAGCCCCTCGACGGAGGGGCGGATGCGGTCGACGATCGAGCGGAGGTTGCGCGACTGCTTCCCCCCCGGGCTGCGGAGCTCGTCGAGCGTCGCGAGGATCGCGCCGCACGTCGAGTGCCCGAGGACGACGACGAGTCGCGTGCCGAAGCGCTCGGCGGCGAACTCGACGCTGCCGACCTGCGAAGGGGCGACGATGTTCCCCGCGACGCGGATCACGAACAGATCGCCCAGCCCCTGATCGAACACGATCTCGGCCGGCACGCGCGAGTCCGAGCATCCGAGGATGATCGCGAACGGACTCTGTCCCCCCGCCAGCTCCGCCCGCCGCAGATGCATCGGGATCGCGTCGGCTCCCCGCACGCTCGCCGCGAACCGCAGATTCCCCTCGCGCAGCCTCTCGAGCCCTTCTCGCGCCGACTCCATCGAGAACGATTCTACCCGGTGGTGTGGTGTGGTGTGGTGTGGTGTGGTGCGGGCGTCCCGCCCGCCCCTCCCTCCCTCCCCCTGCTCCCCCCCCCCGAAAGCCCGCCGTCCGTCCCTGGTGTACCCTCTCGCCCATGAACGTCACCCGCACCGGCGAAGCCGCGTTCACCGCCGAATTCGAGACCGAGCAGGAGGCCCGCGACGAGCACGCCGCGAATCTCTCCTTCGGCGCGCTCCGCCTCGCAACTGAAGAGAGCATCCCGCTGCACAGCGAGCTGCAGATCACGCTTCGCGGCCCGCGGGGGGGAGAGATCGTCGTGAGCGCCACGGTCGTCGCCGCGCTCCCCGACGGAATCGCGCTCGCGATCGAAGCAGATCCCGCCGGGATGCTCGCCGCCCTCCTCGCCTCCGAGGCGTCGGCCGAGGCGTCGGCGGACCTTCCGGCCGGCGATCCCGAATCGCCCGGCGAGAGTCGGAACCCGTGGGACCGCGTCCGCGCGCTCTCTCAGATGGAGAAGATCCTCCTCGGCGTGAAGGCCGATCGGACCGAGCGCGCCCTTCTGCTCCAGGACAACGACCCGAGGGTGCTCCTCTCGCTTCTCCGGAACCCCCGCCTGACGATCGAGGAAGTCGTGCGGCTGGCGAAGTCCCCCTTCCTCACCTATCAGATCGCCGACGTCATCATGAAGACGGGGCAATGGATGGCGAGCCTCGAGGTCCGTCTCGCGCTCATCCGCAACGCGAAGACCCCGCAGCCCTTCGCCCTCCGCATCCTCCCGACGCTCCCCGACTCCGAAGTCCGGACCATCGCCCGCGCCGCCACGAGCATGGCGCTGAAGCAGGCCGCCCTACGCCGCCTCCAGGGCGGGGGATGAGGAGCGCCCGACCCGGGGAGTCGTGCGACCTTCGGGTCAGGTAGAATCGGGGCGAATCTGTCGAGATGGAGGTACGGATGGGTCAGGAACCGCGAAGCCTTTCCTGGGTGACTCCCGCAAAGTACGTCGGACCGCTGATGCTCGCGATCGTTTTCATCGGCGGTGCCATCGGCTATTTTCTGGTTGCGGAGGAGAAAGTCGCCGAAGCCGCTCTCGTCGGCTTTTTCACGATCTGCTTTCTCCTCGTCGGGATCGCGGATCTGCTCGGAGAGCTCATCATCCTCGCGGGACGAAGACGCCCCCCATCGACCGCGGACGAAGACTGAACGGCATTCCCTCTCCCCGCCGGGATGTCTCTGAAACGGGTACGAGTGAGATTCGGGGAGAGGGTCAGGGTGAGGGGCCGCAGCGTGCAGCCGCGAACGCCGCCACCCGAAGCGCGGAGCTCGCGTCGCGCCCGTGCAGACGCGAGAACGAAGCCGCGAGCCGGAGATCGTGAT
Source organism: Thermoanaerobaculia bacterium (assembly GCA_035544735.1). Taxonomy (GTDB): domain Bacteria; phylum Acidobacteriota; class Thermoanaerobaculia; order Gp7-AA8; family Gp7-AA8; genus DATKCD01. The sequence goes on along the minus strand of DATKCD010000095.1, from coordinate 309 downwards.
GATGGCGGAGCCGCTGCGCGGACCCTCCGTTCTGCACGATCCGCGGCACGAGCCCCGCTCCGTGGCTCCTGGATCGAGAAGGCTCACGGCAGCCCCTCACCCCGACCCTCTCCCCGAAGAAGCGCTCGCGCAAAGAAACCTGCGCGATTCCGGACGGGGAGAGGGAGACGTTTCCCTCTCCCCGCCGGGATGTCGCTGAAACGGCTGCGAGTGAGATTCGGGGAGAGGGTCAGGGTGAGGGGCCGCAGCGTGCAGCCGCGAACACCGCCACCCGAAGCGCGGAGCTCGCGTCGCGTCCATGCAGACGCG
>DATKCD010000094.1:0-26431 GCA_035544735.1 Thermoanaerobaculia bacterium | reverse complement strand
AAGCGCCGACGTTGATCCCCATGTAGAAGATCGAGAACCCGGCGTCGCGCCGCGCTCCCCCCTCCGGGTAGATGTCGCCCACGATCGTGCTCACGTTCGGCTTGAGCAGCCCGGTCCCGATCACGATCAGGATCAGCCCGAAGTAAAACGTTCCCATCGTCGGAACGGCCATGCTGAAATGCCCGGCCGCGATGATGCAGCCGCCGACGAAGACCGCCTTCTTCTGCCCCCAGAGCTTGTCGGCGACCCAGCCGCCGGGAAGCGCGAGCAGATAGACGAGCGCGGTGTAGAGCCCGTAGATCGCCGCCGCACGCTCGATCGGCATCTCGAGCCCGGGATTGCGCGCACTCATCGACGCCGTCATGAACAGCATCAGCAGCGCGCGCATCCCGTAGTAGCTGAAGCGCTCCCACATCTCCGTGAAGAAGAGAGTGGAAAGCCCGCGCGGATGGCCGAACCAGGTGGCACCGCGAGATTCGGATCCGACGGTCATGGTGCGTCCTCCCTCGACGAATTTGGTGGCCGGGAAACCCGCTGCGCCCCGGGGCGAGCCCTGCGGCGGGCGCAGTAAAGATCACTTGTCCGAGGAGGGATTGCAAGGATTATCTCGGAAAACATTCGATCGGAAGGTGGTTGCGGCGGGCTAGTGGACTGTAACGACAGAATCAGTAGCACCTGGCTTGGTCTCGACGCCGTGAGCTTCGTTGCGGCTCCTCAGCATAGTCCCGCCATGCCTGCGTCGCCGCGCCTCGCTCACGCCGCCGATACCGGCGCCATCTACTACTGATTCTGTCGGTTACAGTCCACTAGTCCTCGTCGGCGCGAGGCGGCCGCTCGGGAGCCTCGAGCGCCACGCGCAGCCGGCGGCTCAGCCGGGCCGCGAAAACGTCGTCGGGCAGATCGGGCTCCGGCGTCTCGACCTCGACGTCCTCGTACGGGGGGTGCAGCCGGATGACGACCCCTTCACTCGCCGGCGACCGCTCGATCGACCCGACCACCGCCGGATAGTCGTATCCCATCAGGAGGAGCTCCTGGCGCACGACGTCCTCGAGCTTCCGGATGAGATCCTCATTCATTCCCGCGGGCGCTTTCGAAGATCGTGCCGGAGGAGCCGGGACGCCGAAGGAGGCGCGATGCGCTAACGGATCGGCGCTTCGGTCAGCCGTACGGTGAAATCGGACCTCCCGTCCTCCTCGCAGCGCCGTCAGGCGGACCGAGAGTCGCCGGGACGGCGGCTGCGGAGCACGCTGCGCGGATCCCCTCCCGAGAACCCGGAGATGAAGGAGTCCGCCATGCGCCAGATTCTCTACGTCCCGGGCGTCTGACGACCTCGGTGCAACAAAATGGTGTCGGGCATTGACACGATGGTCGCGGGAAGCTAATTTTTTAGCACTCTGCTGGAAAATTAGCAACGGAGGCGTGGCCCAATGAGACGGAAAACCGATCCCTACTCCCGCCGCGAGCGGGAGATCATGAGCATCATCTACGAGCGCGGCGCGGCGACGGCCGCCGAGGTGATCGAGCGGATGGCGTCGCCGCCGAGCTATTCGGCGATCCGGGCGATGCTCCGCATCCTCGAGCAGAAAGGTCATCTCCGGCATCAGAGTGAGGGGCCGCGCTACGTGTACAAGCCGACGATCGATCGCGAGAAGGCGAGGCGCTCGGCGCTCGACAATCTCCTGACGACGTTCTTCGACGGCTCGGCGTCGAGCGTGGTGTCGACCCTGCTCGACCAGCACTCGGGCTCGCTGTCGGAGGAAGAGCTGGAAAATCTTTCGGAGCTGATCGAGCGAGCCCGGAAGGAGGGCCGTTGAGATGGAAATGATCACGACGATACTGAATTCGCTCCCTCCCATCGCCCTCGCCGTGGTGAAGGCGACGATCGTTCTGGGGATCGTCCAGTTGGCGCTCGCGGCCTCGCCGCGCGTCCCGGCGGCCACCCGGCACCTTCTGCTGGTCGCGTCGCTGGCGGGGTTCCTCCTGTTCCCGACGTTCTCTTTCTTCCTTCCCGCATGGGAGCTTCCCGTGCTGCCGCGCGCGGAGGTGGCGGCTTTCACGTCGATCGAAGATCCCGATTTCCAGGGAGCTCGCGATCCGGCGGCGCCGAACGTCATGACGGTCACGGCGCCGCGGCTCGGAGTGATGCCGGACCTGGCGCCGGCTCCCGCCGATCCGGCTCCGCCACCGCCCGCACCGGGAAGTCTGCCGTGGGGCGCAATCGCCGCGTACGCGTGGATGACGGTGGCGCTGCTGCTCCTTTCGCGTCTGGCGATCGGGTTCCTGCGCGTGTGGTGGATCGTGCGGACTGCGGAGCCGGTGAGCGCGGAGATCGCGGCTGCGGCGGCGGAGGCGCGGGCGCGGCTGGGGCTCGATCGCGAAGTGCGCCTGCTCGCGAGCGAGTTCGTTCACGTCCCGATGATCGGCGGCGTCGGACGTCCGGTCCTTCTCCTTCCCGCGAGTGCGGAAGCGTGGCCCGGGGATCTGCGCGAAGTCGTTCTGCTTCACGAGCTCGGCCACCTCAAGCGGTGGGATGCACTCACCCTGGTGCTCACTCACGTGGTCACGGCGCTGTACTGGTTTCATCCGCAGGTCTGGATCGCCTCGGCGACGGCGCGTCGCGAGTGCGAGCGCGCCTGTGACGATCTGGTGCTGACGGCGGGCACGCGACCGTCCGAGTACGCGGGACATCTTCTTTCGATGGTGCGGCTGATGCCCGAGATCGAGAGCCTCGGCGCCGTCACGCTCGGCATGTCGCGCCGCTCGCAGCTCGAAGGACGCCTCCTCGCAATTCTCCATCCGACGGTGCGCCGCGGCACGATCGACGGCCGCGCGGTCGCGATCGCGACGATCGCCGCCGCCCTCGTGTTCGCTCCGCTCTCCGCGGCGCGGCTGACGGTGAGCGGGGTCCTGCCGGAGGCGAGCGTTCAGCTCGCATCGCTGACTCCTCTCGATCAGGCCGACTCCGACGGTCTTCAGGAATCGCCGGAGCCGTTCGAGGGCGACCACGACCCGGGTGACGAGCCCGAAGCGTGGGCCGGTGAAGAGAAAACAGACCGGGACGCTCCGCGCAACGGCCGGGAGTGGTACGAGCGGGGCTCGAGGCTGCACCGCCAGGATCGATACGCGGAGGCGATGACGGCGTTCGGCAACGCGGCAGCGGCCGGATACCGGACGGCGGACTCGCTGTACAACATCGCGTGCGGGTACGCGCTGCAGAACGATCGCGAGCAGGCGCTCGACTGGCTCGAACGCTCGCTCGAAGCGGGATTCGACGGGATCGCCCACGCCCGTGAGGACTCGGATCTCGATCCGATCCGGACCGACCCGCGGTTCGGTGCGCTCCTCGCCCGCTTCGACGGCGAAGCGGGATCGTCACGAAAGAAAGGCGACAAGGTGACGCGGACCGCCGATCGGTTCGCCTCGCTCCGCCAGGAGCGATCCACCGACGGAGAGGCCTGGAGCAAGGTGGGTCTCGATCTGCTCGGTCTTCGCGCGCTCGACGACGCCGTGTTCGCCCTGGAGAGAGCGGTCGAGAACCTCGGATACGGCGGCGCCACGGCGACGTACAACCTCGCCTGCGCCCACGCGCTCCGAGGCGACGAGCAGCAGGCGCTCGACCGGCTCGAGCGCTCGATCGAAGCGGGGTTCGACGACCCGGAGAAGATCCGGCGCGATCCCGACCTCGCTTCACTACGCCGGAGCCCGCGATGGGTCGAGCTGGTCCGTCTCGCCGACGACCTGTCGCTCCACGCTCACGCCGGGAGGAGCGACGGAAAGACCGAGTACTCGCGCCGGAAGTGGGGACCGGCGGCGGCGCACTTCGAAAACCTCGTGCAGACCCGGCCCGCGAGCGGGCGCGCCTGGTACAACCTCGGGTGGTCGCTCCACTATTCGAGCCGGTTCGAGCGTGCGATCGATGCGTTCGACCGGGCCCGCCGTCTCGACTACCGGGCACCGACCTCCACCTACAACGTCGCGTGCGGCTACGCCATGCTCGGCCGATCCGACGAGGCCATCGACTGGCTGGAACGGAGCGAGCAGGCGGGATTCGACCTCCACTCGTACATGTGGGACGACGAGGACCTCGAGAGCCTGCACGGGAACCCGCGATTCGACGCTCTCGCGCGCCGTGTCGCGGAGAAGAAGCGCCGGAGCGAGGCCGAGAGGAAGGCGGCGAAGGTCGAGCAGATCTGATCGCCGGCCGGCAAACTCCCGGCTCCGCCATCCGTAATTCATCAGCGACGCCGGACGTGTGCCGCGGTCTTTCCTGAAACGGCGCGGCGCGGGGATTCGACCAGAAACGAGGGGGAACGCACCGATGCAGAGACTCGGATTGATCATGGTCTTCCTGGCCGGGCTCCTGGCGGGCGAGGCGTCCGGCCAGGAGCCCGCCGCCGGCGCGCGGATCGAGACCACCGACTCCTACCGGATCGAGCGGGCGGCCGGTCCGATCGAGATCGACGGAGTGCTCGACGACGCCGGATGGGCCGCCGCGACCCCCATGCCGCTCCTGGTCGAGACCTTCCCCTCCGACAACGTTCCCGCCCCCGTGCGGACCGAGGCGCTCCTCGCCTACGACGACTCGAACTTCTACGTGGCGATTCGCGCGTTCGACCCCGACCCCGCGAAGATCCGGGCCCACCTGTCGGATCGCGACAGCGCGTTCAACGACGATTTCGCCGGCATCGTTCTCGACACTTCCAACGACGGCCGGCGCGCGTTCGAGTTCTTCGTCAATCCGCTGGGCGTTCAGATGGATCTGTTCATGAACGACGTCGGCGGGGGCGAGGACTCGTCGTGGGACGCGATCTGGAGCTCGGCGGGACGGATCACGGCCGAGGGATACGTGGTCGAGATCGCGATCCCGTTCAGCTCTCTCCGCTTCGAGGCGGCGGAGGGACCGCGCACGTGGGGGGTCGACGTTCTCCGGATCTGGCCGCGCGACCAGCGGCGGCGCTTCGGACTCAACAATCTCGACCGCGACCGCAACTGTTACGTCTGCCAGTTCGCCAAGCTGACCGGGCTCGAGGGGATCACGCCCGGCCGGAACCTCGAGATCGCTCCCACGATCACGACGCAGCGCACCGACGTCCGGAACGACTTCCCCGGTGGAGCACTGGAAGGAGGCGACGCGGACTTCGACGCCGGCGTTTCCGCGAGCTGGGGCTTCACCTCAAACCTCACGCTCAACGCCGCCGTCAATCCCGACTTCTCCCAGGTCGAGGCCGACTCGGCTCAGCTCGACGTCAATACCCAGTTCGCCCTCTTCTTCGAGGAGAAGCGGCCGTTCTTCCTCGAGGGAGCCGACTTCTTCAACACGCCGCTGAGCGTGGTCTACACGCGGACGGTCGCCGACCCCGACTGGGGGGCGAAGGTCAGCGGCAAGGAGGGGAAGAGCGCCCTCGGTCTGTTCGTCGCCCAGGACTCTCTGACCAACGTCCTGATTCCGGGCAACCAGGGATCGCGGTTCACCTCACTGGCCGAGGGCGGGCTCAACGCCGCCCTCAGGTACCGATACGACATCGGAGAGGCTTCGACTCTCGGCCTGATCGCGACGGCGAGGAATGTGGGCGAGTACGACAATGCCGTCGCCGGGATCGACGGCTACTTCCGCGTCGCGAAGAGCGACACCATCACGGCGCAATACCTCCGGTCGCAGACCGAGTATCCCGATTCGATGGCCGACGCCTTCGGCCAGCCGCACGGGAGCCTCGACGACGATGCGTTTCAGATCCAGTACCGTCACGGGACGAAGGAATGGTTCTGGATCGCGAGCTGGGAGGACATCGGGACGGAGTTCCGGGCCGACTCCGGCTTTCTCCCGCAGGTCGACGTCAGGAAGGGCGCCGCCGTGCTCGAGCGCGTGATCTGGGGAAACGACCGGACCTGGTACAACCGGATCTTCATCGGCGGTGAGTGGGATCGAACCGAGTCGCAGGGAGGGATCGAGCTCGAGCACGAGATCGAGAGCTGGTTCGGCGTGGCGGGCCCGAGGCAGTCGTTCGTGTTCGTCGACGTCGGGCGGCGCGATCGTTACTTCAACGGCAGGACGTTCGACGAGACCTTCGTCAATGCTTTGTTCGAGATCAATCCCAGCGGCTCGCTCTATCTCAATCTCGAGGTCAACGCCGGCGACGAGATCGACTTCGCCAATACCCGCCCGGGCGAGCGCCTCAGGCTCTCTCCGTTCGTCCGATGGAACGCCGGGCGCCGCACCAGACTCGAGCTCGGCCATGCGTTCGAGACGCTCGACGTCGAGGGGGGACGTCTCTACACGGCGAATCTCTCCCAGGCGCGAATCGTCTATCAGTTCAACATCCGGACCTTCCTGCGCACGATCATCCAGTACACCGACATCGACCGCGACGCTTCGCTCTATCTCTCCCCCGTTCCCGTCGAGTCGAAACGCCTCTTCCCGCAGGTCCTGTTCGCCTACAAGATCAACCCGCAGACGGTTTTGTTCGCCGGCTACACCGAGAACCGCGAGGGGGGCGGACCGATCGATCTCACCCAGCGCGACCGGACGTTCTTCTTCAAGATCGGCTACGCCTGGACGCTCTGAGCCCGATCCGAGCCGGCGATTTCACGTCGCCTCGGCGGGCGGGGGGGCGCTTCGCCTGATTCGGCGATATGCTCCCGCCATGCATCCGGCACTGACGATCGTTCTGGCCGCGCTCTTCGCCCTTCCCGCAACGGCGCAATCGGAGACCGACGAGCTTCGCGCGGCCCGAGCTCTGTTCGAAGCGAACCTCGGTGCGATCCGCGATCGCGATCGCGACGCGTATCTCGCCACGTATCTCCGATCGAAAAGTCTCGCGCGAACCGGCCCGGAGGGCTTCTCGCTCGGCTGGGAGGGGCTGGCGGAGGGCGCGGGGTCGGCGTGGCCCGACACGTTCGAAGCGCGCGATCTCCGGCTGGTCCGCGTGCAGCCGGGGGTGGTCTATGGAACCTACCGGTATCGCGTGCGCTACGGCGCGGACGAGCACGCCGGGCTGTCCGAGCGGTTGTTCGTCAGAACGGACGGCGGCTGGAAGATCGCGATGACGAGCGCGTTCGACTCGCCGGCCGGCACGCCTCCGCCGCCGGTCGCGATCGTCGGCGGCACGATGGTCACTCCGGGGCGGGATCCGGTCCGCGACGCGGTGATCGTGGTCCGCAACGGGAGGATCGACTGCGCGGGGTCGCGCGCCGCATGCGAGGTTCCGCCCGGAATCGACCGCGTCGATGCGCGCGGTCTCTGGATCACGCCGGGCCTGGTCGACGCGCACGTTCATTACTCGCAGACGGGATGGGCGGACGGCCGTCCCGATGCGCTCGATCTGCGCGAGCGACACGACTATTCCGCCGTTCAGGCGGAGCTCCAGGCGCGCCCCGAGCGGTTTCACCGATCGTGGCTCTGCTCCGGCGTCACCGCCGTCTTCGACGTCGGCGGCTATCCGTGGACCCTCGCCATGGCCCACGATTCTCCGGAGAACCGGCGCGCCCCGCACGTCGTTGCGGCGGGCCCTCTGCTCTCCACGATCGATTTCTGGCTGAACCTCCCGGCCGCGAGGCAGTTCATCTTCATGAAGGACGAACCGAGCGTGCGGGAAGGGGTCCGGTATCTGGCGGCTGCGGGAAGCGATGCGGTGAAGGTCTGGTACATCGTGACCCGGGATCGAGATGCCGCCGATCTCGCCCCTCTCGTGCTCGCGGCCGGCGAGGAAGCGGCGAAGGCCGGGCTACCTCTGATCGTGCACGCGACGGGTCTGGAAGAAGCGAAGGTGGCTGCCCGGGCGGGATCGCACCTTCTGGTGCATGGCGTAGGGGATCGCCCGGTCGATGACGAGCTGGTGTCGCTGCTGCGAGCGAGCGGGACGATCTACACGCCGACGCTCACCGTGGCGCGCGGCTATCTCCAGATGGCGGAGGGGGTGGCCTCGCGCACCGCTCCGGCGATCGACGATCCGAATCGCTGCGTCGATCCGCAGACGCGGGCGAAGATCGAGTCGACCGCGACCGTCGATCCTTCTCTGGTCGATTCCGCGTCGCTGCCGCGGAGACGCGAGGGTCTGGCCGCGCGCGAGCGCGTCGGCGCAGCCAACCTCGCCCGGCTCCACCGCGCCGGCATTCCGGTCGCGATGGGCACCGATGCGGGCAATCCGCTCACCCTGCACGGCCCGTCGGTCCACGCCGAGATGGAGGCAATGCAGCAGGCGGGAATGACACCCCTCGCCGTGCTCGAAGCCGCCACCCGGGGCGGCGCCGCCGCGATGGGCCGCGAGCACGAGATCGGATCGATCGAGAAGGACCGGATCGCCGACCTTCTGCTGGTCGCCGCCGATCCGGCCGCGGACGTAGCGAATCTGCGCGCGATCCGCATGGTCGTCCGCGGCGGCGTGGTGCGGACCATCGAGGAGCTCAGCGAGATCGCGCGCTCGGAGGAGTGACCGCCGGGCCGCCAGAGGACCAGCCGCGGGAGGAGCTCCGACCGTCACGGGGTCCTCCGGCCGTTGGGATACGATTCGCCGATCATCGAACCGGAGGCTCGACCATGTCGAAGATCAGAGGCATCCTGGCAACGATCGGATCGATCGCCATCGCCGGCTCATCGCTCGCTCAGCAGCCACCTCCCGCTCCCGACGACGCGCAGATCCTGAAGCTGTACGAGGGGCTTCGCGTGGCCGACGTCGCCGACGGTATGGACATCGCGGGGCTGCGGAACGTCGGGCTGGTCGACACCACGATCCAGGCGCTCTGGAAGGACATCGACGAGATGGCCCATCAGATCCGCGGCATCGCGGTCACCGCCCGCTACGTGCCGCACAACCTCGTGGTCCCCAATCCGATGACGCCCGAGGAGTTCGCGGAGTGGGAGGGCAAGTGGTACGGCGAGATCTCGACCGAGCCTTTCGTGCCGCTGATCCGGCCGGGGACGGTGATCGTGATCGACGCGAGCGGAGACGGCGACACGGGATCGATCGGATCGTACAACTCGCTCGACTGGTTCTCGCGCGGAGCGATCGGCATCGTCACCAGCGGGAGCGTGCGCGACACCGACGAGATCATCAAGCAGAAGATCCCGCTCTACGTCGACCCGCTCCAGCGCGGCCGCGGAATCCGCCCCGGTCGGAACATGATCGAATCGGTGAACCAGCCCGTGCAGATCGGCGGCGCGCTCGTGAGGCCGGGCGACGTGGTCGTCGCCGATGGCGACGGGGTCGTCGTCGTCCCCCGCGAGCATGCCGTCGCGGTGGCGCGGGCGGCCCGCACGATCCTCGACAACGACAAGGCCGGACGGCGGAACCTCTACGAAAAGCTCGGACGTCCGCTCGACAAGACGGTTCGCCCGTAGGTCGCTCCGGCCGTGAAGGGAGCTCATCCACGACCTCGGCGAGGCTCGCCTCGACTTCCCCGCAACGCTACAATGCGTGGCCGGGCGATGGGGAAGCGTTCGACGAGATTCGAGGCCGGCCCGATGCCGGGAGGCTCGCGAGGGCGTCCGGCCGCGAGAGTGGCGGTGGCGATTCTCCTGCTCGGCGCGGCCGGCCTGAGCGCCGATCCGCCGCGCAGTCCCAACGTCCTGCTCATCACCGTCGACACGCTGCGCGCCGACCGCCTATCCAGCTACGGCTATCATCGGCCGACCTCCCCCCACATCGACCGCCTCATCGACCAGGGAGTCCGGTTCACCCAGGCCCGAACCGTCGAGCCGCTCACCGGGCCCGCCATAGCCTCGATCCTGACCTCGCGCCACCCGCACGAGCACGGCGCCACTCGCAATGCGCTCCGGATCCGCCCCGGCCTGAGCTCGGTCGCCAGGATCCTCCGCCGCGAGCGCTACACCACCGTCGCCTTCGTCTCGAACTGGACGCTGAAGAGCTCGGTCTCCGGCCTCGACGAGCATTTCCACGAATACGAGGAAGTGCTGCTGAGGAAGCGGTGGCTCGGGCTCTTCAAGGAGGAATCGATCGCGGAGGACGTTACCGAGGCGGCCCTCGAATGGCTTGAGGAATGGCGCGAGCAGGGGAAAGAGCCGTTTTTCATGTGGGCTCACTACACCGATCCTCATGCGCCATACCTCCACCGGTCCAGGTTCGCCGGCCGCCTGCGGATCCCGCGGTCTCCCTCGCGCGCATCGGCCAGCGAGCGCTACGACACGGAGATCGCGGCCGTCGACCATGCCATCGGTGAGATCCTCGAGGCGCTGAGGCGCGACCCGCTCCTGCGCGATACGCTCGTGGTCTTCACCAGCGATCACGGCGAGAGCTTCGGGGAGCATGGAGCGTGGGGACACGGGCGAACGCTGTGGGAGGAGGCGGTCCGGATCCCTCTCGCCTTCGTCTGGCCGGGGCGGCTGCCGCCCGCGGTCATCGACGCGCCGGCTCGCAGCATCGACATCGCCCCCACGATCCTCGGAATTCTCGACATCGAGAGCCCCGAGGCCTTCGGAGGGCACGACTGGAGCGGAGTGCTCCGATCGGGAGAGGCGCCTCCGGTCCTCCGGACGCTCATACAGGCGCATCGCGGGGCGGTCCTTCCGGGACGCGATCACGACGAGGCGCGCGAGAAGGGACTTCTGGAAGTCGCGGTCATCGAGGACCAGATCAAGAACTCCTACCGGCCGGGAGGGGGGAGGATTCGCTCCTTCGACCTGAGCCGCGATCCGGGAGAGCATCGCAACCTCGCCAACGGATCGGACGGGCCGTCGGGGGCGCTGAGCGCATGGCTCGACCGGGTTCACGACGGACTGAGAAGCGCCACCGAGCTTCCGGCCGCTCTCGACGCCGAAGCGGTGGAGAAGCTCCGTGCGCTCGGCTACCTTCAGTGATACGCCGGAACCGATCCCGGCCCGCCCAAGTGGCCGGGAATTTCATCCCCATGTGGCCGGGGATTTCATCCCCGGCGGGTGGTGGTCCGGCGACGACCGTGAACGACGAGCTCCCCGGGGCGAAAGAGTAACGCGCGACCACCCGCCCGCCGGGGATGAAATCCCCGGCCACATGAAATCCCCGGCCGCGTGGGCGCGGCTCAGCGGGTGCCCTCGTTGCCCGTGGTGAGTCTCGTGAGGCCGGAGCCGTCGGCGTTCACGACGTAGATCTCGTTGACTCCGGTTCCGTTCGCGGAGACGAGGATCCGTCTGCCGTCGGGCGACCACGACGGCTGGGCCTGAACGCCGAGGCCCTCGGTCAGGCGAGTGACCGTGCCGCTCGCGAGCTCGACTCGGTAGAGGTCCCTCCCCCCTCCGCGCGTCGAGTTGAAGGCGACCGAACGTCCATCGGGCGCGAACGACGGTGCAGTGTCTTCTCCTCCGCTCGGTGCGAGAGGGATGGCGGCCCCCGAGGCGAGGTCCATGAGAAAAAGCTGATCGCGTCCTTCGGGGTCGGCATAGAACGCGAGCCGGGCTCCGTCGGGACTCCATCCCGGGACCTGGCTGCTCCAGCGATTGGAGGTGAGCTGGCGCGGATTCGCTCCCGAGGGGTCGACGAGATGGAGCTCCCAGTGAAAGCCGTCGCCTTCGCGGACGCCGCGCTGGAACGCGATCGAGCGTCCGTCGGGCGAGGGAACGGCGACCCCGTCGAACCCCGCCTCGGCGACGATGCGCCGGGGGCGCGTTCCATCGGCATTCATGATCCAGAGATCGACTTCGACCGGCTCCTCCCAGTCGCGCGGCGACTGGAAGACGATCCGCTCTCCGTCCGGCATGTAGAAGGGATGCGCGTCGCGGCCGGAGCTGAAGGTGAGACGCCGCGCGCCGCTTCCATCGGCCGCTATCACGTAAACCTCCCAGTCGCCGTCGCGCGTCGAGCTGAAGACGATGTCCCGGCCGTCCGGCGACCACTGAGGCCAGGCGTCGTGGTATTCGCTCCTGGTGAGCTGACGCCGGTTCCCGCCGGACGCATCCATGACGAACAGCTCGAACCGGCCGGGAGCGTCGGAGTAGTAGGCGATCTCGCGCCCGCTCGGCGACCACGAGAGCTCGTAATGAGTGGCGGTGCCGCTCGTGAGCCTGCGCGGGTTCGATCCGTCGCGATCCATGGCCCAAAGCGCGGAACTGCCGTCACGATCGCTGAAGAACGCGATCGTCCGCCCGTCGGGCGCGACCTTCGCTCCCCCATCCCCGGCGGGATGGTCGGTCAGCCGCCGCTGACCGCTCCCGTCGGCGTTCATGATCCAGACGTCCTGATTCCCGTCCCGCGTCGCGCTGAAGACGATCTGCTTTCCGTCCGGCGTGAACGAGGCGTGACCGTCGCTCCCGGGGCTCGAGGTCAGACGGGTGAGGTTGCCCCCATCGCGGTCCATGAGGTAGATCTCCTCGTCGCCGTCGCGATCGGAGTCGAAGGCGATCCGGAGCCCGTCGGGTGACCATGCGGGGTGGCGCGCGAATGCCGTTCCCCCGGCGGCGCCGCGATGCGTGAGCCGCCGCTCCTCCGTCCCGTCCGGCCGGATCCGATAGAGGTTCCAGACGCCGTCGCGGTTCGAATCGAACACGATCCACTCGCCGCTGGGTGACCATGCCGGATGCGTGTCGTGCGCGTCGTTCCACGTCAGGCGCCGCTGCCCCGATCCGTCGGCACCGATCACCCACAACTCGGCCCGGCCGTGACGCTCGCTCTGATAGACGAGCTGCCGCCCGTCGGGAGACCAGGAAGGGTTGATGTTCAGAAACAACGTCGACTGCCCCGCCGCCGTTGCGGCGATCAGCATCGCGCCGGGCAGAGCGAACCGGAATCGGGTCTCGTTCCGCATCGAATCCTCCCGACCGGGCGCGGACATCCCTCAGTCCGGCCGGCCCGTACCCAACATGAAACTTCCGAGCCTCCGAAGTATGGCAGGAGGGTGACGGACGGATCACGTCTCCGTGACGCCCTCCCCGGCGCCTGCGATATTCTGCGGGGTGGGAAGACCAGAGTGAACCGGCGTGAGCTCCTGAAAGCGGTCGGAGTCGCGGCGTCCGCTGCGGTTGTTCCGAGCTGTGTGATGCGGGAGGCTTCCATGGCACCCAGACTGTTTCGCGTGATTCTCCCGGTCGGCGACATCGAGCGTGCCGCCGCCTTCTACTCGGAAGTCCTCGGAATGGAGGGAGAACGGGTCTCCCCCGGCAGGCACTACTTCGACTGCGAGGGAACGATTCTCGCGTGCTTCGATCCGCGAGCCGACGGCGACGCCTTCGACGCCCGGCCGAACCCCGACCATCTCTACTTCGCGGTCGCCGATCTCGAGAGCGTCCATGCGGCGGTCGTCTCCGGCGGCGGGACGCTCGCGACTGCCGAGGGAGGGCCGGAGGGACCGATGGGCCGGATCGCCGTCCGGCCGTGGGGGGAGCGCTCGTTCTACGCCTCCGATCCCTTCGGTAACCCGCTCTGCTTCGTCGACCGACGGACGATCTTCACGACGGCGCGGAGCTGAGCCTCCCTTCCCGGACCGTGCGCGACCCTTGCACTCGCCGCGGCGTCGAGGGACGCGCCACGATCCAGTGGCGGCCTGAGCACGGTAGGAGCCGAGCGCAAAATGCCGAAAGCATGGAGCAACAAGGACGAGCGTCAATACGAGCACATCAAGAAGAGCGCGAAAAAGAAGGGTCGCTCGACGCGTCGCGCGAAGGAGATCGCCGCAGCGACGGTCAACAAGGAGCGCTCGAAGGAAGGGCGGACGAAATCGAAGAAGTCGGGAAGGGCGAAGAAGTCCTCATCGAGGAAATCGAGCTCCAAACGATCGAAAAAGTCGTCGAAGCCCTCGAAAAAGAAGTGACCGCTCCCTTCGGGTGAGGAGCCCGGAGCGGTGGCCCTAACCCATTCTGAGCGGATCAGTTACGACTGCATCGCGTTGGTATCCGACTTGAAATCAGAATGGTCGCCATGGCGGACGATGGGCCGAAGCGAATTCTGGTGATCGGGCGGGAGGAGGCGACCCTCGGGGCGCTGAGAGACGTTCTCGGCCCCGAAGCGCAATGCGACGCGGTCGAGGAGTCCGATGAAGCGATCGGGCGGCTCGAGAGCGGCCGATATGCGATCGTCGTCCTCGATGCGGTCGACCCGGCGTACGCCAAACCGGTCATTACGGCGATCCGACGGATTCCGCGCATCCGCCGACCCCTTCTGTTCGTTCTGTTCGACGACGCGCTCGATCTCCCGAAAAAGCTCGATCCCCGCGTGGTGACGCTCCTGATCCGCCGGCCCCTGATCGAGGAGAACGTGCGGGAGATCCTGCGCCAGACGATCCGCGGCATCCTCGCCGTCGGAGGCGAGATCACGCTCAGGCGATTGCGCGAAGCTGGGGCGGTGCGGTCGAGACGGCGCCGGGAAGAGGCAGGGGCGGTCCTGGTGGTAGACGACGACCGCGCGATCCGCGAGCTGGTCGCCGCGGTCACGCGGCGTGAGGGTCTGGTGACCGACACGGTGCCGGACGGAGAGACCGCGATCGAACGCCTCGGCTCGCGCAGTTACCGGGTCCTCGTGCTCGACCTGATGATGCCGAAGCTGAGCGGCTGGGAGGTCATCGGGTGGCTGCGGGCGAATCCCGAGAGCCGGCCGCGGACCGTGATCGTCTGCACGGCCGCCGATCGGGTCGTCTTCTCCGAGCTCGATCCGGAGATCGTGAACGCGGTTTTCGTCAAGCCGTTCGACGTTCGCGAGCTGGGGGCGTATGTGCACGAGTGCGCCAGGTTGCGACGTCGTTACGACCGCAGGAGGCTGCGCATCGTCGACCCGACGAGGTGATTCTTCACCGCGAGCGGCGTATCATCCCGGGCGTGGGGAGTGATCGGAGCGCGGGAAACGGTCCGGCCCGCGGCCGCGGAGCTCTTTCCCTCCTCCTTCTCGCATCGGCCCTCGTCCTGCTCTCGCTCCGTCTGTTCGCGCTCGTCGACCGCCACGCGGTCGACCTGCCGGCCGCCGACCAGTGGGACCTCTACGCGGCGTTCATGGAGCCGCACGACGCCTGGGAGCTGTTCCGATGGCAGCATCCGCCCGTCCGTCAGGGAGTCGGGATGTGGGTGCTCGATGCAGCCAACCGGCTCACGCGCTGGAACGCGCGCGCTCACTCGTTCGCCATCGCCGGCATTCTCGTGCTCTGCTGCCTGGCCGCCTGCGTCCTCAAATGGAAGCTGTTCGGGCGGCTGCACGCGAGCGACTTCGCGATTCCTCTCATCGTGCTGACGACCGCTCAGTACCAGACGCTCGTCGTCGTTCCGAACCCGGCGCACTCGGCGCTGCCGCTGCTGCTGGTTCTGCTGACCGTACTGGCGCTGGTGTCGCTGCGCGAGCCGTGGCGCACCGCGGCGATCGCCCTCCTGCTGTTCGCGGCGGTACATACCGGCTTCGGGCAGCTCCTTCCGCCGGTCGTCGCCGGAGTGCTGGCGCTGCACCTCCGGCGCGCGCCGGAGCCGGGTCGCCGCGCGATCCGCGCCGGAGCCGCCGCCGGAATCGCGGCCGCCCTCGTCTCCATCGGCGTCTTCCTCGCCGGATTCGACTTCTTCTCCTCGGCCGACTGCTTCGAATGGATCAGCGGCGACGTGTTCATGATCCCCGCATTCGTCTGCATCGCGTTCGCCCGCTTCGTCGGCGTGGGATTCCAGCGATTCGGACTTCTCGCATCCGCCGCCGGCCTGCTGGTGGCGGCCGCGGCATTCGCCCTCTTCGCCCGGTCGCTGCGCGACGAATGGAAGGGGGCGCCGGACGACCGCGTGCGCGACGCGAACCTGATCCTGCTCGGCTTCTCGCTCCTGTTCGTGACGGCGGCGGCGTGGGGGCGCGTCTGCCTCTCCCCGATGACCGGCGAGTCGTCGCGCTACATGACGCTTCTGATCCCCGCGTTCCTCGCGCTCTACTTCGCCTCCCTGCAGTCGTCGCGGAGGATCTGGACGGCGATTCTGATCGCCGGCGTCGTCCTCGGCTCGTTGCCGGTCGGGATCGGCAGCGGACATCCGGCGGCGGACCGGAGCGATCGGGCGCGCCGGTGGCGCGCCTGCTACCTCGCAACGAGGGACATCGAGACCTGCAACGCCCGGACGCTCTACTCGGTCCACCCGAACCCGCAGCAGACCCGCCTCCGGGAGAAGCTCGACTACCTCGAGCGCAACCGCCTCAGCCTCTTCGCCGACTGAAACGGCGTCTCACACTCTCACTCCGGAGTGGTCTTTGCCGCAGGGGCAGGGCGCCTCCGGCGCGATGCGCTCCGGTTCGTAGCCGAGGTTCGGGGCGAGCCAGCGCTCGACCGCCTGCAGCGGGAGGTTCTTGCGAAGGTGATAGTCGAACACCTGATCCTTTCCCAGTCGCCCGACCGAAAAGTACTTCGCCTCGGGGTGTGCGAAGTAGAGTCCCGAGACCGACGAAGGCGGCCAGACGGCGAAGGTCTCGGTGAGCTGCATCCGGGTGCTCCGCTCGACTCCGAGCAGATCGAAGATGATCCGCTTCTCGGTATGGTCGGGCTGTGCGGGGTAGCCGGGAGCCGGACGGATGCCGCGATACTCCTCGCGGATGAGCTGTTCGGTGGCGAGGTCTTCGTTCCTCCCGAAGCCCCATGCGAGGCGCGCCTCCCGGTGAGCCCATTCGGCGAAGGCCTCGGCGAGGCGGTCGGCCAGCGCCTTCACCATGATCGCGCCGTAGTCGTCGTGGTCCTTCTCGAAGCGCTCGACGAGCTCCTGCAGCCCCCCTCCCGAGGTGACGGCGAAGGCACCGATCGAGTCGATCTTCCGGCCGTCCTTCGGCGCGACGAAGTCGGCGAGGGCGAGGTGCGGCTCCCCCTTCGCCTTCTCCTGCTGCTGCCGCAGCGTGTGGAAGGTGGCGAGCACGCGCGTCCGATCGGAGTCGGAGTAGACCTCGACGTCGTCGCCGACGGCGTTCGCGGGAAAAAGTCCCCAGACGCCCTCGGCTGTGAGCAGCTGCCCGCTCACGATCTCGTCGAGGAGCCGCCGGGCGTCGTCCCACAGCTCTCTCGCGCGCGCGCCCGAGACCTCGTGCTCGAAGATCCGCGGATAGGTTCCCTTCATCTCCCACGCATGGAAAAAAGGGCTCCAGTCGATGTATTCGGCGAGAGTCCCGAGGGGAACGCGCGAGACGATCTTCGCCCCGGTGAACGAAGGCGCGGCGAGGTCGGCGAAGTCGAGGCGGGCCTTGTTCGCGCGGGCCTTCTCGATCGAGACGAGAGGGCGGTCTCCGGCGGCGCTCGCGTGCCGGCGGCGGAGGACTTCCTGCTCGGCGCGCTGTTTTTCGACGAAGCCGTTCCTGGAATCGCCGAGGAGCGTGGAGACGACGGTGACGGCGCGGGAGGCGTCGA
This sequence comes from Thermoanaerobaculia bacterium, assembly GCA_035544735.1. Taxonomy (GTDB): domain Bacteria; phylum Acidobacteriota; class Thermoanaerobaculia; order Gp7-AA8; family Gp7-AA8; genus DATKCD01. Next base: position 9,175 of record DATKCD010000094.1, on the reverse strand, counting down.
GCACGTGGACGGTCGGCCCGTGGTAGGCGGGGGCGATGCGGAGCGCGGTGTGAAGCTTCGAGGTCGTGGCGCCGCCGATGAGGAGCGGGCGTTCGAAGCCGAGACGCGTCATCTCGGCCGCGACGTGCACCATCTCGTCGAGCGAGGGGGTGATGAGGCCCGACAGACCGATCGCGTCGACTCCGCGCTCGGTCGCGGTCTGCAGGATCTTCTCCGCCGAGACCATGACGCCGAGATCGATCACCTCGTAGTTGTTGCAGCCGAGAACCACGCCGACGATGTTCTTGCCGATGTCGTGGACGTCTCCCTTGACCGTCGCGAGGAGGATCTTTCCCTGCGCGGAGAGATCGCCCGCCTTCGCCTTCTCCTCCTCCATGAACGGGAGGAGCCAGGCGACCGCCTTTTTCATCACGCGCGCGCTCTTGACGACCTGCGGCAGGAACATCTTCCCGCTGCCGAACAGGTCGCCGACGACGTTCATCCCGTCCATGAGCGGCCCTTCGATGATCGAGAGGGCGCTCGGATACTTCGCGCGCGCCTCGATCAGGTCGGGCTCGAGGTGATCGACGATACCCTTGACCAGCGCGTGGGAGAGGCGCTCCTCGAGCGAGCCGTGCCTCCACGCCTCGTCCTTCGCCTCGGCGCCCTTCTCCTTCCCCTTCACCGTGTCGGCGAATACGAGAAGGCGCTCGGTCGCGTCGGGCCGGCGGTCGAGCAGGACGTCCTCGACGAGATCGCGCAGCCCCGGCTCGATCTCCTCGTAGATGGCGAGCTGGCCGGCATTGACGATCCCCATGTCGAGCCCGGCGCCGATGGCGTGATAGAGAAAAGCCGCGTGCATCGCTTCGCGGACGACGTTGTTCCCGCGGAAGGAGAACGAGACGTTGCTGATGCCGCCCGAGGTTTTCGCGAGCGGGAATCGCTTCTTCAGCTCGCGGACCGCCTCGATGAACGCCAGCCCGTAGCCGGCGTGCTCCTCGATGCCCGTTCCGACCGTCAGCACGTTCGGATCGAAGATGACGTCCTGCGGGTCGAAGCCGATCTCCTCGGTCAGGATCCGATGGGAGCGCGAAAGGATCTCGACCTTCCGCTCGACCGTGTCGGCCTGTCCCTTCTCGTCGAACGCCATGACGACGACGGCCGCGCCGTAGCGCCGCACGAGGCGTGCGTGCTCGCGGAACGCGTCTTCGCCTTCCTTGAGCGAGATCGAATTGACGACCGATTTACCCTGGAGGCGTTTGAGCCCCTCCTCGATGACGCTCCATCGAGAGGAATCGACCATGATCGGCAGCTTCGCGATCTCCGGCTCGGACGCGAGGAGGTTGAGGAACTCGACCATCACCTTTTCCGATTCGAGCAACCCCTCGTCCATGTTGACGTCGAGGATGTTCGCCCCTCCCTCGACCTGCTGGCGCGCGATGGCGACCGCTCCCTCGTAGTCGCGCTCGAAGATCAGCTTCTTGAACTTCGGCGAGCCGGTGACGTTGGTCCGCTCGCCGACGACGATGAAATTCGAGTCGTCCCGGATGGTCAGCGCCTCGAGCCCCGAAAGCCGGAGCCACGGCGCCGGCTCCGCCGGCTTCCGCGGCGGAAACTCCCTCACCGCCTCCGCGATCGCCCGGACGTGGTCGGGCGTGGTGCCGCAGCAGCCGCCGACCAGGTTGAGCCATCCCTCGCGCGCGAACTCGCGCAGCACGGCGGCCAGCGAGTCGGGCGTCTCGTCGTATCCACCGAGCTCGTTCGGCAGCCCGGCGTTCGGATAGCAGCTCAGCGAGACCGTCGCGAGCTTCGAGAGCTCCTCGACGTAGGGACGCATCTCTTTCGCCCCGAGCGCGCAGTTGATGCCGACGCTCAGCATGGGGGCGTGAGAGACCGAGGCCCAGACCGCCTCGACGGTCTGGCCGGAGAGGGTCCGTCCCGACAGATCGGTGATGGTGAACGAGACCATGACGGGAAGACGGATTCCGCGCTCGTGGAAGAGCTGCTCGATCGCGAACAGAGCCGCCTTGAGGTTGAGCGTGTCGAAGGTGGTCTCGGGGAGGAGGATGTCGGCGCCGCCGTCGACGAGCCCGCGCGCCTGCTCGTAGTAGGCGGCGCGGAGGTCGTCGAAGGTGACGGCGCGGAAGGCGGGGTCGTTGACGTCGGGCGAGAGGGAGGCGGTGCGACTGGTCGGCCCGAGCGAGCCGGCGACGAAGCGCGGCCGCGCCGGGTCCTGCGCCTCGGCCGCATCGGCCGCCGCGCGCGCGATCCGCGCCGCCGCGAGGTTGATCTCGTACACCTTCGCCTCGAGCCCGTACTCCGCCAGCGAGACCGACGTGGCGTTGAAGGTGTTCGTCTCGATGACGTCGGCCCCCGCTTCGAGATACTGCCGGTGGATCTGGTCGATGATGTGCGGCTGCGAGAGCACGAGGACGTCGTTCGCGCCGCGCAGGTCCTTCGGGTGGTCGCGGAACGCCTCGCCGCGGTAGCCCGCCTCGTCGAGGCCGTATCGCTGGATCATCGTCCCCATCGCGCCGTCGAGGATCGCGATGCGGCGTCGCAGCAGGGCGTGAAGCTCTTCGGTGCGGCGGGTCGGAGTCATCGTCGTCCTTTGCGCCGGGAGCGCGTCCGGCCGAGACGAAAAAACCCCACGGCCAGGCGTGGGGCGCTCATCGCAGAAGACGTTCTTCCACAGCGACTTTAGCTTTTTTTAGGCTGGTTGCAAGCGGCCCCAAATCAATCCAGCGATGCTCACTCTAGCCGAGGGGCGGGAGAAGCGTCAATGATGGGGCCCGCAGGGCGCCGGATCACGCCGCCCGCGCCAGCCGCCGCGCCAGAATCCGCGAGGCCAGCACCAGGCTCGCCAGCAGCAGCCCCGCCACCGCGATCCTTCCGAATGCCCCGCCGATCGACATCTCTCCGGAGAAGATCGAGTCGGCGAGCCAGGTGTAGATGAACACCCCCGGGATCGTTCCGACCAGCGTCGCCAGGAAGTAGTGCAGCGGGGGGATGCCGGCGAATCCGGCGGCATAATTGATGAGGGCGTAGGGGACGGCGGGGACGAGACGGAACATCAGCAGAGCCGAGAAGCTCTCGCGCCGGAGACGCTCGTGCATCCAGGCGACGCGCGGCCCCATCCGCTCCTCGATGAACGGTGCGTGCATCCTCGCCAGGACGTACGGGAGGATCGTTCCCGCGGTCGATCCGACGAGGGCCCAGATCCCGCCGAGCAGCCATCCCCACACCACGCCGGCGGCCAGAGTCAGGACGCTCCCCGGCAGGCCGACGAGATTGAACAGGACGAACAGCAGCACCAGGGCGATCGGCGCCCACCACACCGCGGCGATCGAGTCGAGCCATGCCGTGATCGTCGCGAGATCGACCCAGCCGTGCGCCCCCGAGAAGCGGAAGGCGAGAATGATCAGGCCGACCAGGACGACAAGCCCCACGGGCCGCTTCCACGATCCCCGCACCGCCGGATCGACCGGCCCGCCCGACTGTTCGCGCACTCTGCTCATCCGCGTCCGATCCATGCGATTGGCGCGCCGGATCTCCTCCACGCATCACCCTCCAGAATCCCCCTCCGCTGCGATATGTTGGTCCCCGCATGACCGCCTACACCACTCCCGTCGCCCACACCGAGCCGACCAACGCCAGGATCCTCGCCGTCTCTGAAGATCAGATCGAAGGATTCCAGCGGTATCCGTTCGAGGAGATCGCGAGGCGCGCCGGGGTCGAGCTTCCGGTCGTCCTCGAAAGGATCCGCGCGATGCTCGAAGGGGGGACGATCCGGCGCGTGCGCCAGACGCTGATGGCGACGAACCTGGCCGAGGGAGCACTCGTCGCCTGGCAGGTGGCGAACGAGCGGCTCGACGAGACCTTCGATTTCATGTTTCAGAAGGACCCCTTCTCCGGGCACGTCGTCGTCCGCTCGACCGACGTCGCGACGCCCGGATCGAGCTACCGCCTCTGGACCACGGTCAAGGTACCGCAGGGATACTCGATCGAGAAGCATTGCGAGCTGCTGCGCCGGCTCACCGGCGCCGAACGGTTCCGCGTGATGCCGGCCCGGCGCATCTTCGCCCTCGGCGTCGGCCACGTGCGGCGCAGGGGAATGGAGCCGGGGTCGAAGAGCGAAGAGCTCGCGCAGGTGAAGGACACGGAGAAGGTCGAGCTGAGCGATCTAGAGTGGCGTGTGCTGGTCGCGCTCAAGCGGGAGCTCGAGCCGGAGGAGATCCGCGCGAACGTCTGGAAGGGGCGGGCGGAAGAGGGAGGGATTCCGCTCGACGAGTTTTTCGAGATCGCGGAGGATCTCAACCGGCGCGGAGTGATCGGCCGCTTCTCGACGTTTCTCGAGCACGTCAAGCCGCTCAGCTCGGGAGAGCGCGTCACGCGCTTCAATGCACTGTTCCACTGGGCGGTTCCCCCGGGACGTGAGATCGAGGCGGGAAGGGAGATCGGCCGTCACCACATCCTCACCCACTGCTACTGGCGCGAGGGTGGAGCCGAGTTCAACCACGTGAACGTGATGGCGGTGGCGCACGGCACCGAGAAGCCGGCGGTGCTCGCGCACAAGAAGGCGATCGACGAGCACCTCGAGGCGGTCGGGATCCCCATCAGCTACACGAACGTCTTCTGGGGCGGCCGCAGCGAGATCAAGCCCTCGGAGATCTCGCCCTTCGCGTACGTCGACTGGTGCCGCGGAATGGGCGTCGACCCCGACCAGATGAAGGCGACGTCGTAGGGCCCTCCCCGACGCCCCCGGAAGCGCGCACGCCCCACGCGCCCGGAGGGCGCCGGAATCGGCCGGGGGCGAGCGGCGAAGCGCGAAGCCCCGGAACCCGGCACATTCGCCCAAAAGGACGTCGACGCGCCCGAATGCCGCGCCCCACGCGCCCGGAGGGCGCCGGAATGTAGCCGGGGGCGAGCGCGAAGCGCGAAGCCCCCGGACCGGACGCGCATCTTCACCGAACGCGCCCCGTCAGGGGCGCGGGATCGATCGAAACGGTTCACCGACCGGCGCGCCCGAACACAAAAAGCTTGCGAGCCCTCGGGCTCGCCGCTTTCACGAGACTCGATCGACCGCGGCTCAGTACTCGTCCTCGTCCGAATCGGAGCCGGGCTGCTCGCGATCGTAGGACTCGGTCTCCTCTTCCTCGTACTCCTCTTCCTCTTCGCCCTGCGTGGCGGGAGTGCGCGGCTTGAACGTGGTGCGGGGCTCCTCCTCGTCGTCGTCGCCGTCATCTTCCCAGTCGCGCTCGGAGAGAAGACCCGGCTCTTCGTAGCCGGAGCTCGAGGGAGGGGTGACCGCAGGCGTGGTCGCGGAGCCGCCTGGACGCGGCGGAGGCCCCGAACGCGCGGGAGCCGGAGCCGACGGAGCCTTCCACGCGGGAGCGGGAGCCGCGGGACTCTTCCAGGCTGGAGCGGGAGCCGCCGGACGTGCCGGAGCCGGCTTCGCCGCCGCGGGAGCCTTCGAAGGCGCAGCCTTCGGAGCGGCCTTCTTCTTCGGAGCGCTCTTCTTCGCCGTCTTCCGGGCGGCGGCCTTCCGGGCCGGCCGTCTCGAGGCGGCCTTCTTCGCGCTTTTCCGCTTCGCGGCCTTCCGCTTCGCGGCCTTCCGCTTCACCGGCTTCCGCTTCGCGGCTTTCCGCTTCGCCGGCTTCCGCTTCGCGGCCTTCCGCTTCGCGCCGGCTCGCTTCGACGCTGCGCGCCTGGTCCCCTTCTTCCGGGAAGCCGACTTCTTCGCCTTCTTCGAGCTCTTCTTTGCTTTTCTCTTTCGCGTCGCCATGACCGGACTCCTTTTCGAAGCGTTTCGCGCCCCGCGAAACGAGTCGCCCAACCGCTTCGAGCTCCAACGAATGCGTGAGTGATTTTTATACCACAACCGATCGGCGGGGATGCGACCTCTTCGGTCTCATCCGCGGGAGGGGCCGTCGTCCCCCGGCGAGGTCCAGCTCACCTCCCCCTCCAGCGGAAGCTCGAGCGGAGGCGACACCGTCCATCGCCCGTCAGGAAGGACCCTCCGAACCCGGAACCCCTGCGCCCCTTCCGCCGCCGGGACCCGCCGCGACCCTTCCGGCGCGACCTCGTACTCGTCGTATTCCGGCAGGGTCAGCCATCGGAGCTCGCCCGGCTCCGGCCCGAGATTCCAGCGAACGACGTGGTCGCGCCGCTCGACCGCGATCCGGAGCGGGATCGAGTCGTCCCGCCGGCGGCGCTCGTCCAGCAGGTACACCAGGGCCGCCGGGTCGAGACGCGCCGGAACCGGCTCCTCCCCCTCCATCCGGACGACCTCTTCCGGCTCCACCGCGCCGACCACCAGAGCGTCTCGCGAGAGGAAGAACGCCGGCGCCTCCCCCCCGCCCGCGATCCGTCTCAGCTCGGCCAGACCCCCGAGGTACCAGCCGGGCGATCCCGCCAGCAGAGGGGGGGCGCCCGACGGAAGCTCCCACACGTACCGTCCCTCGGCCGTCATTTCCGCCCCCGAGCGGTCGAGGCTCCGGTGGAGCGCCCATCCCGCCACGGCGTGGACGATCAGCAGGGCGGCCGTCGCCGCGACCGCCTCGCGCCCCCGCAGCCGGGAAAAGCCGAGTCCCGCCAGGACGAGCGCGATCATTCCCGGAACGACCGCATACCTCGCTTCCGGAAGGCCCGCGACCGCAGCGAGCGGGAGGAGCGCCACGACGAGCGCGGCGGCTCCGAGCAGGAGTGCCTCGCGGGGAGCGCGAAGGAGGCCGACCGCCCAGCCGAGCAGCATCAGGAGGCATGCTCCGGCGAGGGCCCAGGCCGGGGAACTCGCCCAGAGGCTTTCGGCGAGCTCTCGGACCATCCCCGAGCCGAGCGCGACCTCGCCGGCAGCGTAGCCGCCGGCGCTTCCGAGCATCGCGGTGCGCCAGGCGAGCCAGACCGCGGCGGCGAGGGTGGCGGGCACGATCCGCAGCGCGAGGACCCGCAACGGAGCGCGCCGAATGGCTGCGTCCGCCAGAAAGAGGAGCGCGAGGGGGGCGAAGACTTCCTTCGCGAGCATCGCGAGGAGATAGAGAAGCGCGGCGCCGGAGTCGCGGAGGGGGCGCGTGCGCCGCGGATCGCCGGAGCGCCAGAGGACGAGCGCGCCGAGGGCGAGCGCCATCCCCTCGACGTAGTGGCGGATCATCAGCGACTCGGAGACGAGCGCCATCGGAGGACCGACGGCGACGGCGGCCGCGATCAGCCACGCTTCCACCGGCCGGCAGATCGGCTGGAGGAGGACGTGCAGAAGGAGAGCGACCACGGCGATCGACACGATCTGGTGCTGATGGAAAAAGAGCGGGCGGAGGCCGAACAGCGCCAGATCGAGCTCGAACGAGAGCGTCACCAGCGGGGTGAAGCTCGCGGTCGAGAGGCTCCGCCACGCAGCAGGCGAAACGAGGGTCTCGGCGGGAGAGTTGCGGATCGCCTGGAGCAGGATCTGGGGGTCGTCGGTCGTCCACCAGCCGTCGAGCGCCGGGAGGTGGGCGGCGAAGGTGAGGACGATCAGGGCGAGGGCCGGGAGCAGCGGGCGGAGAGAATCGCCGCCGCGGCGGCGATTCGCGAACCGAGGCTCGATTCCCGACGGCATCCGGGCCCGGACGCCCGATTCGAGATCCTCGCCGCCGGACTCACCGCTCATTACTCGTCACTCGGCGACCGATTGTACACTCCGCATCCGGATGGACGAGCCGCTGCGGATCGCGTATCTGATGGAGGACACCGATCTCTCGGGGGGCGTGCGCGTGCAGCTCGCGCAGGCCGACGCGCTGATCGGCCGCGGGCACCGCGTCACGATCTTCACGAAGGGGATGCCGCTGACGTGGCGGACGAGCGAGGCGGAGTGGGAGTACGTCGACACGTTCCGCGGGGAGAGCTGGGAGGGGTTCGACTTCGTGATCGGAACGTTCTGGACCACGGTCGGTCCGGCGTGGGAGGGGGCGGGCGAGCGCGCGCTCCATCTCTGCCAGGGGCTGGAGTTCACCTTCACCGCGTATCAGGAGATCCGTCCGCGGATCGAGCAGACCTACCGCCTGCCGATCCCGAAGCTCGTGGTCGGGCCGCATCTCGAGGCGCCGCTGGCGAGATTCGGCCAGGAGACGGTCGTGATCGGCCAGGTCGTCGACGAGCCGTTCTTCCGGCCCTCCGCCGGAACGACGGAGGGGGCGGTTCGGGTGCTGCTTCCGGGACCGGCGCAGATCGACGTCAAGGGGATCGACGTCGGATACGGTGCGGCGCTCCACGCCCGGGCGCAGGGGGCCGACTTCGATCTGGTGCGTGTCTCTCCCTGGGCCCCATCGCGGGAGGAGCCGAGGGAGACCGCCGCGGAGTTCCACGTGGCGCTCGATTCGCGGGGGATGGTCGAGCTGGTGGGGAGCTGTGAGGTCCTTCTCGCGCCGTCTCGGAAGGAAGAGGGATTCGGGCTGCCGGCGGCGGAGGGGATGGCGGCGGGGCTGGCGTGCGTGCTGACGCGGATCCCGTCGTTTCTGGCGTTCGATCGGGGGCGGACCGATTACGCGCTCTGGGCGGAGGAGGACGACGCGGTGGGGCTCGGCGAGCAGATCATGCGCCTGCTGGGGGAGCCGGAGCTGCGGCGCGCGGTCGCCTCGCGGGGGCGCGAGGTGGCCGCGCAGTTCCGCGCGGAGCTGGTGGCCGACCGGATGGAGCGCTGGCTCCTCGAGCGCCGGAAAGCGCTGCGGTCGCGCTGAACGGACGAACGGCGGCCGTCGAGGCCGCCGCGTTGGTGCGCTACGTTGGTGCGCTACATTGTTGCGCTACATTGGTGGAGGCGGCGGGAGTTGAACCCGCGTCCGAAGATCGTGGAACCGAGCCACTACATGCTTAGCTTTCCCTTGAATCTCGCCCGATCCCTCCCTGGAAAGCGCGGAACGGAATCAGGCCAGCCCCGATCGATTTTCGTGATCCCCGTCGAGACACCCGGAGATCCTCAGCTCACCGCATGACGTCTGACCCGCGGACGTGAGCGTTCCGCGGGGGACGTGACTGTCAATTAAGCAGCCAGTGCGAGGTTGTCGTTCGCGGTTGCTTTTGGTGGACCGGTTTTACGAGCTCAGTCCAGCTCGGCATGCGACTGCAGCACCGACGGGTCCCCGTCGAAGCCGTTTCGCCCCCATATTGTCAATGACCGCAACGGTGAACAACGATCCGCCACCGCGCCCCATTCCGCGGAGCG